>NZ_JAAORE010000001.1 GCF_017696175.1 Prochlorococcus marinus XMU1404
ATTCCACAGTTTCCACAAAAACTACTACTACTAATTTTTTTTAATTATTTAATTAATTATTTATATTAGAAGGTAAAAAAATAATTTATTGAATTTAATTAACGATAAAAGTATATTGAGTGTGTAAAGAAATCCGATTGAAGATGGAGATTATTTGTAATCAAAATGAGTTAAATAATGCTATTCAATTAGTAGGCAAAGCAGTTGCTTCAAGACCAACACATCCTATTCTGGCCAATATACTTCTAACTGCTGATCAAGGCATAAATAAAATTAGCTTGACAGGATTTGATCTGAATTTAGGTATTCAGTCTTCTTTTGATGGAACTGTCAACAAAAGTGGGGCTATTACCATACCTTCAAAACTTTTATCTGAAATAGTAAATAAGCTACCTAATGAAACTCCAGTCTCTATAGAAGTTGAAGAGAATTCGGATAATGTTTTAATAAAAAGTGATAGAGGTTCTTTTAATCTTAAGGGTATACCATCAGATGACTATCCTAATTTACCATTTGTAGAAAGTGGTACTTCTTTAAATATTGATCCTAGTTCTTTTTTAAAAGCTTTAAAGTCTACAATTTTCGCAAGTAGTAATGATGATTCAAAGCAATTACTTACGGGAGTCAATTTTACTTTTAAAAAAAATTACTTAGAGTCTGCTTCTACAGATGGCCATAGATTAGCTGTCGCGTTAATTGATAATGAAGAAATTGTAGAAAATAACGATAATTTATATTTGGATGAAAGTGATTTATCAGTAACTATTCCAACTAGATCATTAAGAGAAATTGAAAAACTAGTTACTTTAAAGAATTCAGAAAATTCAATAAAGCTTTTCTATGATAAAGGTCAAGTCGTTTTTATTTCTTCTAATCAAATTATTACAACAAGAACTCTTGAAGGTACTTATCCAAATTATTCACAATTAATCCCAGATAGTTTTTCAAAGATTTTTAATTTTAATACTAAAAAATTAATCGATGCTTTAGAAAGAATTGCTGTTTTAGCTGATCAGCAGAGTAGTGTGGTTAAAATTAAATTAGGAAATGATGATTTAGCTTCAATAAGTGCAGATGCACAAGATATCGGAAATGCAAATGAATCAATCCCAGTTTCTCATTCAGGAGAGGATTTTGATATTGCATTTAATGTTAGATATCTTTTAGAGGGTTTAAAAGTTATTGTGTCTGAAAATGTACTTTTAAAGTGTAATCTTTCAACTACTCCAGCCGTTTTAGTACCAGAAGATAATCTTAATTCTTTTACCTATTTAGTTATGCCTGTTCAGGTTCGTTCTTAATTTGAAATTACCTAAAGAAATTTTATTAAGTGAATTACTAAATTATACTGTTAAGGGTAATACGGCCCTTAATTATGGGAATGGTGAAAATGTTTGGATGCATCCCCCAGTCCATCGTATTTTAGGATGGTATTCTCGTCCTTCAAATTTTGATTTAAAAAGAAATGTTTGGAAATTAAATCAAATTAGTCAGATAATCGATAATGAAATCTATGTTAAAGGTGACCCTGCTATTTCTGATTTAGCAACTCTAAATAGATTTCCAACTTTAATAGAAGCAAATTTAATAAATATAAATGGTTCAAAAATAGGTGTCATAGCAGATTTTTTATTTGAAATGAAAACGGGTAAAATTAAATATTATTTAGTGTCTCGATCGAATCCTAAGATTCCTGGTTCTAGTAGATGGCAACTAAATATAGAAAACATTAATGATCAACAACCAGGTTTAGTATTTTGTGAAAGCGATTCTTTAGATGATTTATCTTTAGTAAAATCAAGTATTAAGAATGAATTTTTGCAAAAAGGAAAAAAAATTATAGATAGATTTGATGATATGAAAAATATAGCTTCAAATAGACTAGAGGATTGGCTTGAAGAAGATGAAGATATAAACCAAAACTTAGATTTTGAACAAAAAAGTTTTTATAATAACGGGAGAACACCGAAATCTTTCAGTGATAAAAGAGAAGATGACCCTTGGATCTAAATAATGATAAATTCAGAAAATAACGATTTTTATGATCTTAATGAAGTACTCAAAGTTGAAAATTTAAAAATTAATGATTACGAAGAAATTTGCAAAAGATTGAAGAGAAAACCAAATAGGACTGAATTAGGGATGTTTGGAGTTATGTGGTCTGAACATTGTTGTTATAGAAATTCAAAACCTTTACTATCTAAGTTTCCTACTAAAGGGAAAAACGTTTTGGTTGGTCCTGGAGAAAATGCCGGAGTTATTGATGTTGGAAATAATCAAAAACTTGTTTTTAAAATTGAAAGTCATAATCACCCTTCTGCTATTGAACCTTTTCAAGGGGCGGCAACAGGTGTGGGAGGAATATTAAGAGATATTTTCACAATGGGAGCAAGACCAATAGCTGTATTGAATTCATTGCGATTCGGAAATCTTGATAAATCATCAAATGTTGATTTGCTGCGGGGAGTGGTATCTGGTATTTCACATTATGGAAATTGTGTAGGTGTGCCTACCGTTGGAGGAGAAATTGACTTCGATGATAGTTATTCTGGAAATCCTTTGGTCAATGTGATGGCTTTAGGACTTTTAGAAACTAATGAGATCGTTTGTTCGGGAGCTAAAAATGTAGGATCACCAGTTTTATATGTTGGCAATACTACTGGCAGAGATGGAGTTGGTGGCGCAAGTTTCGCAAGTTCAGAATTAACTACCGCTTCATTAGATGATAGACCTGCAGTACAAGTAGGGGATCCGTTTATCGAGAAAAGTCTAATAGAAGCTTGTTTAGAAGCTTTTAAAACAGGAGATGTAATTGCAGCTCAAGATATGGGTGCAGCAGGTTTAACCTGTAGTAGTGCAGAAATGGCTGCAAATGGAAATTTAGGAATATCTATTAATTTAGATTTAGTACCCTCTAGAGAAGATAATATGTCTTCATATCAATATTTACTATCAGAATCGCAAGAGAGAATGTTGTTTGTTGTAAAAGAAGAAAAGATTAATGACCTAATTGAAAAATTTAAAAAATGGGGATTATATGCGAATGTAATTGGTGAAGTAATAGAGTCTAATGAGGTAATTATTTCGCAGAATAATAAAATTGTTGCTCAAATCCCTACTTCTGCTTTATCCGATGATACTCCTGTTAATTATCATACTGTGATTAAAAATCCACCTGATTATTTGTTAGAAAAATGGGAATGGAAAGAAAGTAATTTACCGGAAATTAAAGATCATAAAATATTGTCATTGAAGGATAATAAAATTTTTTCTTATTCACAAATCATTTTAAAACTGCTATCTAATCCTTCAATAGCTTCTAAAAGATGGATTTATAAACAATATGACTCTCAAGTGCAGTCAAATACAGTCTTTAAGCCTGGAGAATCAGATGCAGCTGTAATAAGATTAAGAGAACAAAATGAAAAAAATAAAAATAAAGTATTTTCTGGGGTTGCCGCTTCAGTTGACTGTAATAGCAGATGGGTTTCTCTTGATCCTTTTAGAGGAGCTGTAGCTGCAGTTGCAGAATCATCAAGAAACGTTAGTTGTGTTGGAGCTGAACCAGTAGCTATTACTAATAACTTAAATTTTTCTTCTCCTCACACTGAAATTGGGTATTGGCAACTTTCATCTTCATGTAATGGAATTTCTGAAGCTTGTAGAACTTTGGAAACTCCCGTTACAGGAGGAAATGTTTCCCTATACAATGAATCGAAAAATGAAGATAATAAAATAACTCCTATTAATCCTACTCCAGTTATTGGAATGGTTGGGACGATTGATAATGTTGAAAAAGCTATAAGCAGCGAATGGAAAAATATTGACGATCAAATCTGGTTAATTGGCTCTAATAAATCAGAAACAACAATTTCGGCCAGTTCTTATTTGGAATATTTTCATGGAGAAATTACAGGTCGACCCCCCCAAATAGATTTGTTAGATGAAAAGTTTTGCCAGAGTTTTTTAAGAAATGCGATCTTAAATAGCTTTGTAGTCTCTTCACACGATATTAGCGATGGTGGTTTAGCTATAGCCTTAGCAGAGTGCTGCATTTTGTCCTCAAAAGGTGCAACGATAGAATTAAACACAGATATTAATAGGTACGATAATTTATTGTTTGCAGAAGGAGGTTCTAGAATTATTTTTTCAATTGATAAAACGAAAGAAAATCAATGGCTCGATTATCTTAAAAAAATCAATATATATACCAAATCAAGTATATACGTAAAAAAAATTGGATATGTTTCTACTGAAACCTTTAAAATAAAAATTCAAGACAAAAATATATGCAATATTAGGGTTGAGGAATTAACTCAAAAATTTAATAATAGTATTTCAGATCGCTTTTAATATGAAAACCATTTCTCAATTATCAAAATTTTCAAGAAATTAAGTTATGTGTGGAATAGTTGGAATCGTTTCTTCAGATGATGTAAATCAACAAATTTATGATAGTCTTTTGCTTCTCCAGCATAGAGGTCAAGACTCAACTGGTATAGCTACAATGGAAAATAATTTTTTTCATATACATAAGGCTAAAGGTCAGGTTAATACTGCTTATAGAACTAGAGATATGAGGAATTTAATTGGAAAAGTTGGATTGGGTCATGTTAGGTACGCAACAAAAGGATCAGCAGAAAGTGTTGAGGAAGCACAGCCTTTTTATGTTAATGCTCCTTATGGGATTGTTTTAATACACAATGGCAATTTGACTAATACTAGAGATTTAGAAAAACAATTATTTAATATTGATAAGCGACATACGAATTCGTCAAGCGATACTGAAATGTTGTTAAATGTATTTGCGACAGAATTACAAGAACAAATTCATAATCAAGAATTGCAGCCTGATATTATTTTTGATGCTGTAAAATCTTTACATACAAGAATTCAGGGATCATATGCTTCAATTGCATTAATTTCAGGACATGGTTTATTAGCATTTAGAGATCCTTTCGGTATTCGACCTTTAGTTATAGGAAAAAGACTTTCACTAACTACAAAAAAAGATGAGTGGATGGTTGCTAGTGAATCTCTTGTGCTTGAGAATAATGATTATCAAATAGTTAGAGATGTAAATCCTGGAGAAGCTATTTTTATAAACCTTAATGGCGAATTTTTTTCTAAACAATGTTCTGAAAATCCCATTTTATTTCCATGTGCTTTTGAATACGTTTATCTAGCTAGGCCTGATTCAATTATGAATGGAATTTCCGTTTATAAAGCACGTTTAAAAATGGGAGATTATTTATCTGAAACAATAAAACAAACAATTGATTCTGGAGATATTGATGTTGTAATGCCTATTCCTGATTCTTCTCGACCAGCGGCTATGCAAGTTGCTAGACAATTAGGTATTGAGTATAGAGAAGGTTTTTTTAAAAATAGATATGTTGGTAGAACTTTCATAATGCCTGGTCAACAGAAACGTAAGAAATCTGTAAGACAAAAATTGAATGCTATGAGTGCAGAGTTTAAAAATAAAAATGTTTTAATAGTAGATGACTCTATAGTAAGAGGTACTACTTCAAAAGAAATTGTCCAAATGGCAAAAGATGCAGGAGCAAATAAAGTTTTTTTCACTTCAGCAGCACCTCCTGTTCGTTTCCCTCATGTTTATGGAATTAACATGCCTAATAGAGATGAATTAATAGCTCATGATAGAACAATTAGTCAAATTGCTGATAAACTTGAAATTGATAAATTGGTTTATCAAAATGTTGAAAATTTGCGAAAATCAATAATTAGTGATTCTCCAATAAAAGATTTGGAAATGAGTTGTTTTACTGGTTCATATGTAACAGGAACAGTAAATCAAGAGTATTTAGATTGGGTAGAAAATGAATATAAGTCTTAGTCAAGAAAACTTTCGAGTCTAAAACAATTTTCAAGATACTCGCCTTTATCTAATTTTAAAAAGTCAATTAAAAATGTTGTTTTATTAGACTTGAAATTTATTTTTTTAAAATCTAACCTAGCAGATTTATTTTTATTGGTTTCAATATCAAGGTAATAGTTACTAGGTAAAACTTTAAGAAAGTAATCGTTTTTTAGTTGGAATTTTTCATTTAGGTATCCCAAACTGTATTCATTTGCGTAATAAATTTCATCACTATTTATACAAAAGACTTTACCTTGCCTAGAAACTAAATAAATATTATCTCCATTTTGATACGGACAACAAGAAACAATTTTTTCAGTTGGTAAAAGTTTTGCAAGCAATAATCCTTGAGATTGTTTCGTGGTTGGCGTTAAAAATTTATTTGATAAATTGAATTTAAACATTCTTCCTATTGAGGTTAGGATAATTAAATTTTTTTCTTCGTTAGAAATAAATGAATCAATTGTTTTAATATTATTTTTTAATTTTGTTACCGAGAAAGATCTATTGCTTTTAATCATTTCACCATCAAATAAAACTTTTTTAAATCTTCCATCAGAATTCAAAATACATAAATAATTCTTTACTCCTTTTTTAATTGAATGAAAATTTATTATTTCATTTGGATTAATATTCCCAAGGTTTTTATTGTCCAATTTATAGTCATTATTAATATTAGTTTCCCAATCAATGTGAAAAACCTTTCCATTAACAGTTAGTCCAATTATTTTTATTTTTTTTTCGATATTACATATAAATTTTTGAATATTTTTATTATCAATGATTTTGTTTACATCTTCAAAGGATTTTTTGTAGTTATTTAAAATCATTTTTTTTAAATATAATCTATTGTCTATAAATAGTTTTGTTTTTTTATTGATAAGCTCTTCTAATATTTGATTATTGATAGTTTCTAATTCTTCATTTTGATCTATATTTTTAAGGATTTTTGTCCTTCTTTTAACATTAAATTTTTTCTTTAATATTATTAATTCTTCTGTTAGTAATTTAAGTAGTATTTTTCTATCAGTTAATAATTTTTGAAAATAATCCTTTTTTTCTTTTAATTTTTTTATATCAAGAATTATTTGATTTCTTTCTAGATTTGTTAGCCTTTTGAGGGGCATATCTAAAACTGAATTTGCCTGTTTTTCACTTAAAAAGAAATGATTAATTAATTTTGATTTAGCTTCTGCAGAATTTTCTGAGCCTTCAATAATCTCAATTACTTTTTTTATGTCTTTTGTCGCTTTTGATAAACCATTCAATATCTCAAGTTTTTCAAGAGTATTTATTAGAAAGTAATTAGTTCTTTTTCTAATTGTTTCTTCTCGAAATTCTAGAAAATAGCTAAGGTATTCTTTTAAGTTTAGTTGGACAGGTTTCCCTTTAATTAATGCTAAAAAAATGGCACCAAAGTTGGTTTGTAAAGTTGTTTTTTTATATAAATTAGAAATTACGAGTTCACTATTAGAATCTTTTTTTAACTCTATTACAATTCTCATTCCATCTCTGTCACTTTCATCCCTAATATCAGAGATCCCATTAATTTTGCCTGAATTAACAAGTTCTGCTAGTTTTTCAATCCAACCTGCTTTACTGATTTGAAAAGGAAGTTCTGTAATTATTAATGCATTTTTTTTATGTTTGCCCTTGCCTAAATTTATTTCTTCTGTATTTATAACTCCTCTTATTGTTACCGAACCTTTTCCTGTTTCATAAAGTTCTTCTATTGCTCGATTGAAAATTAATTCTCCTCCAGTTGGAAAATCAGGTCCCTTAATAATGTTAGAAAGTTTTTTATTAGTTAAATCTTTATTTTCTATTAAAGCAATTAAAGCATCCACTATTTCTTCAAGGTTATGAGGGGGAATGTTTGTTGCCATTCCAACAGCAATACCTGATGAGCCGTTTAACAATAAAAATGGAAGTTGGGCTGGTAGGACCTCTGGTTCTTTTTGTGAACCGTCAAAGTTATTTGAAAAATTTACTGTCTCTAATCCAATTTCTTCTAGAAAGCCTTTGTGTGCAATTGGTGCTAATCTTGTTTCGGTGTATCTCATTGCGGCTGGTGGATCATTATCCACAGATCCAAAATTTCCATGACCGTCAAGGGTAGGATATCTAGTAGAAAAATTTTGTACTAGTCTTACCAACGCATCATATACTGCTTGATCTCCATGAGGATGGTACTTCCCTAGTACATCTCCAACAACTCTTGCACATTTTCTAAATGGTTTATCGGGCGTTAAACCTAATTCATACATTGCAAAAAGTATTCTTCTCTGTACAGGTTTAAGACCGTCTCTTGCATCAGGAAGAGCTCGACCAACTATTACACTCATTGCATACTCTAGGTAAGAACGTTGCATTTCTTCTTGTAGAGAGATAGAAGTAAATTTTTTCTTATCCATCAGAGAGCAAAATTAAATATTTTTTGTTTAACTAAATTAAGACTAATAGGTAAATAAATATTTACCAGTATTGATAATTAAGAAGATGCATTTATTTTGGATTTCGCCAAGATAATATCTGTTTGAAGTTGATCATTCTGAAAAAGAATTTCTGTTGAGTTTTGTATTTTTTCACCCCACAATTGCTCTTTTCTATAGTCATAATTCACATATTTGGGATCTTTTGTTAAAGCTTTTTTTGCAAGTTGAAGCGCTAAGTTAATATCTTTCATTCTTAAACACGAAGCAAGTCCTAGTAATGGCTCCGCGTTTTCTTGAATTGAGATCGCTTTTTCAAAATGTTTTATGGATAGACTGATGTTGTTTTCCTCGAAATAAGCTAAACCTTGATTATTTATCGCTTGCCAGAAATTAGGTTTAATCTTTATAGATTTATCAAATACCTTGATTGCCTCCGAGTAATTTTTTTCCATTAATAAAATATTTCCTAATTGAAAAATAGCTTTATGGTTATTTGGTTCAAAGCTTAAACCTTCCTCTAAAGCAGTTTTTGCATATTCAAGTTGTGAGATCTTAAGATAAACATTACTTTTGGCAAAATATATTTCGCTATTGTTTGAACTGATTTTTTGGGCTTTATTTAGAGATATTAATGCTTTTTTATATAGTTTGTTAGCTACTTGTGCTTCAGCTAAAATTAACCATAGTTTTTCGTCTGTTTTATTAATTTTTATAGCTAATTTTGCTAGGTTTAGACTTTTTTTATATTGTCCAAAATATAAAAGTTGATATGCATCTTTCCCAATAGATAAGCTTTCTGATTCTAAATTTTTTTTTGTTGGTAAATAATAATATGGGACAACTGATTTAGCTTGATCTACTTCAAAAAAGTAAAAACAAATTAAAAAGATGCAAATTGTTTTGTTCAAGAATTTTTTCATATTTTTATCTATTATTAAGATTTGCCATTATGTTTCTTCTCCACATCCATGGCTTAATTCTTTTTAATGTAGTCCCTTTAAGATTTTTTTTCCAAGTATTGTCATCCCAATTTAATGACTTATTATCAAGATTTTTAATCCATTCTTTTGGAGTAGTTTCAAAAGTATTGTTGTATGGAACTGATCTATTCCAAGGACATATATCTTGGCAAATATCGCATCCTGCAACCCACCCATTTAAATTTTTTTCTATCTTTTTTGGAATAGTTTTTTCCCTACTTTCTATGGTGTGATATGCAATACATAGGTCTGATTGTATTACAAAGGGTTCAACTATCGCTTTTGTAGGGCAATGTTCTATACATTTATCACATTTTCCGCAAAGTGATTGATGAGGTTTATCTGGTGATAGATCTTTAGTAAGGATCATAAAACCTAAAGTAAGCCAAGAACCATTTTTTTTAGATATTAAATTACTATTTTTACCTATCCAACCAAGCCCTGATTCTTCAGCCCATGCTTTTTCAAGAAGTGGCGAGGTGTCAATACATATTTTCCATTTGCAATTTGGAATTTCTTGGTTAATCCACTTGCCGATATTCTTTAACTTTTTGTAGATTACTTTATGGTAATCTTCTCCTTGACCAAATTTACCTATTTTGAAGCTTTCTTCTTTATTGTTGAGGGAATTAATATAAACAAAACCAACGCTTAGAACACTTTTTGCTCCTTCAAGCAGTGAGCCTATGTTTTTTCTTCTTTCTGCTTCCATCCATTTCATTTCTCCATGATAGTTATTAGATAACCATCTGTTTAAAGCATTAGTTCGTAATTTTAGGCGCGAACTACCTGGTATTGATGCAATTCCAGATATTGCAAAACCTTCACTAATTGCTTTTTCTTTTAACTTTTTACTTATTTCTATTTTGTCTTTAACAGTATTAATCATTTCTTTATTATGTACATTATTTAGTTTGAAAGTTATTTTTAAGTACAGAAACTAATAAATAATTTAAATTAATTAAAAAAAAATATAACCTAACTAAGTAAAAACAGTTAAATTATTAGTAAAGTTAGTATAGTTAGAAACGTTATTTTGGTTGAATCTAATCAAAATCAAGATACAAACCTAGGATCTAGGCTCCAACAGGATCTGAAAAATGATCTTATAGCTGGATTGTTGGTTGTAATTCCTTTAGCAACAACTATTTGGTTATCATCATTAGTTAGTAAATTCGTTTTAACATTAGTCACTTCTGTTCCTAAGCAATTAAATCCTTTTATTAATTTAAATCCTTTATTACAAGACTTAATAAATCTTGCCTTGGGTTTAACAGTTCCTTTATTAGCTATTTTGCTCATAGGTTTAATGGCGAGAAATTTCGTAGGAAGATGGTTATTAGAATTTGGGGAAGGAACCTTATCAAAAATCCCAGTAGCAGGTGCAGTTTACAAAACTCTTAAACAGTTACTCGAAACTTTCCTTAGTAATAAATCAAATAGATTTAGAAGAGTTGTTTTAGTTGAATATCCACGTGAAGGATTATATAGCGTAGGCTTTGTTACAGGCGATGTGGGCCCTTCTCTACAACCAGAATTGGAAGAAAAGTTGCTAAGTATTTTTATACCTACTGCACCTAATCCAACCACTGGTTGGTATACTTTGGTCCCTGAGTCTTCTGTTAAGGATTTGGATATTTCTGTTGAAGATGCTTTTAGAACTATAATCTCCGCTGGGATAGTTAATCCTGATGAAAAAAATAATACAACAAACCCAACATTTTCCAAATTATTTTCTCAATTACGTGCTTCCACGAATCCCTCTTCTTAATTTATGTATAGTAATAGATCTCTCTCTAGGGAATTGTCCTTAATTTCTTTGGGCTTGATAAAAGACAAAGGCAACTTTAAATTAAATAATTTTCAGATAGAAGAGATTGTTGAGTCGGCTTTGGATTCATTAATAAATCATTGCAGAGATGAATTAGATAATTGTGAATTAGATTTAGAAGATGCATCACAAAAAATATTAGAAAGTGAATTACAAGAAGGGGTTGATTCCTCTTTTTCAAATGTTAGAGATCAATTAAAAAAGTCTTTAAAAAAAATTGAAACTGTAATGAATACACTTTCAGTATCTTTGGACTTTCCAAAATTAATAGTTTCTAGCGGACAAATTGATATTAGAGAGGATGTGAATCAGAGAATTAGTAATATTATCAATAATCTTAATAGTATTGATTCTAATATTGATGAAGCAATGGATGGCTGGAGATTGCAAAGGTTACCAAGAATTGATCGAGATATTTTGCGTTTAGCCTACGTGGATATTAATTATCTGAATACACCGATTGCTGTAGCTTGTGATGAGGCTGTTAATTTAGCCAACAAATATAGTGATACGCAAGGAAGAAAATTTATTAATGGAGTATTGAGGAGATTACAAACAGTAAAATTGCCATGATTATTTGATATAAATAAATAATATTTTAAAATTCATACAGTAAATATTATAAATATAAATGACTAATACTAATTCTGATAATTCTAAAGAGTGGGCGGCACAAGCTTATGCACTTTTAAAACAAAAACAAGAAAAACAAAAACAAGAATTACAGAAGGAAGAGGAACAAAAACAACAATTACAGAAGGAAGAGGAACAAAAACAACAATTACAGAAGGAAGAGGAACAAAAACAACAATTACAGAAGGAAGAGGAACAAAAACAAGAATTAATTGATAGTACTAATATAGAAAATCTTCCTAGATCTTTTAATACTTTAAATGAAACAACATTAGGAGAATTTGACGATAATTTTACTTGGTCAGCAATGGTATTAGCTGCTCAAGGAAAAAAAATAAATCAAATTTCTATAGATGAAATAGACTGGCTAACGAAATTAAAAAGAGGATTAGAAGAAACAAGAAAAGGATTTGTTACGGAATTATTGGATAAATTGGGAGATGATCCTCTTACACCTGAATCTCTTGATGACTTAGAGACGCTATTAATAAGGGCAGATGTTGGCATTAATTCAACTGATAAAGTTATAAATTCTCTAAGGAAAAAATTAAATGAAGAAGTAGTCGGAGGAGAAGCAGGAATAAAATTCTTAAAGGAGGAATTAAAATTAATTATCGATAAACCAATAAAAAATTCAGGCGTTGATCTTCTAGTTCCTAAAAAAGGTCATTTAAATGTTTGGTTATTAGTAGGAGTTAATGGTGTTGGCAAAACTACTACATTGGGAAAATTAGCATATTTATCATCAAGAAGTAATTATAAAACCTTGATAGCTGCTGCTGATACTTTTAGAGCTGCCGCAGTAGAACAATTAAAAGTATGGGGAGAGAGAAGTAATGTGGATGTAATATGTAATCAATCCAAAAATGCTGATCCAGCTGCTGTAGTGTTTGATGCAATAAATTGTGCAAAAAAAAGAAATGTTGAATTATTACTAGTTGATACAGCTGGTAGATTGCAAACTAAAAATAATTTGATGGATGAATTAGCAAAAATAAAAAAAATAATAGACAAAAAAGTGCCTGATGCAATTGTTGAATCATTACTAGTTTTAGATGCAAGCCAAGGTCAAAATGGCTTAAAGCAAGCCAAAAGTTTTGCTAAATCAGCTAATCTTAGTGGAGCAATTATTACTAAATTAGATGGCACTTCTAGAGGCGGTGTTTCTTTAGCCGTCTCTGCAGAAGTTAATTTGCCTATAAGATTTATTGGCGCTGGAGAGGGTATAAAAGATTTAAGACCTTTTAATAGTTATGAATTTGTGGAGGCTTTGCTTGCAGATAAATAAATATTTAATTAAATTTTTTTAAAAATTTAAATTTAGTGTTAAAACATATTTATCTATAAAGTTTGTTGTGAAAAATAATCAAAATGAAAAATTATTTTCAAACAAACTTATACAAAAATTCTTAGATAATGAATCTTCAGTAACTTTTGATAATAAATATAAATTTGCTGAACTAGCTCCTTCATTAACTTATTATTTAAAATCTTTTTCCAACATAAATAAATTGCTGGACTATATATCCTTAATTCTTAAACATCTTTTTCCTGAAAAAATAATATTAATAATGCCTTTAAATTACAAAGGAGAAATATGGCATGAAAATATAAAAATTTCCTCTAATAATCAATTTTCAGAAATTCAAGATGACATTAATGGTTTTTTTAATCAATTTAATTTTTCAAAAAATTTCAAAATAAAAGAAATGATAACTTTCGAAAATACTTTAAAAAATAAGTTTGAAAAATATAAAATTGAAAATAAAAAAATATTATCTAGAGGTAAATGTAGAGGATTTATTTATATTTTTAGCTTAGACTTATTAGGAGAATCTATTACTAACGATAGTAATTTTATTTTTATTCACAATTGTCTTGCTGTCGGATTAGAAAACTATTGCTTACTAAAAGAAAAGAAAAAGCATGAAAATGTAGATAGAGAAATTTCTACTGGCGCTGAAATTCAATCTCAACTATTACCAGACTATTGCCCAACTATTTATGGTGTAGATCTTGCTGCCCATTGTAGACCTGCTCTCCAGTTAGGCGGAGATTACTATGATTTTATGTGTTTAAAGACTAATATCTCAGAAAAAAGAAAAGAAAAGGCTAGATGGGCTTTAGTAGTAGGTGATGTTATGGGCAAAGGTATTCCAGCCGGTCTTTTAATGACGATGCTGAGAGGAATGCTACGTGCCGAGGTGCTTACAGGTTTGCCTCCAGATAGGATTTTGCATGACTTGAACCAACTAGCAATTAATGATCTAGATCAATCACATAGATTTGTGACGTTATTTTATTCAGATTATGACCCTAGAACTAGAAAATTGAGATTTGCCAATGCAGCACATAATCCTCCTTTGCTTTGGAAAAGTTCAGATCAGAAAATTATAAAATTAGATGCAGAAGGATTTGTACTTGGACTGCAAAAAGACGCTAAATATAATTGTTGTGAAATCAAGCTTAATGAGAATGATTTAGTCCTTTATTATACTGATGGAGTAATTGATACCTCTAATTCTTTAGGTCAAAGATTTGATGAGGAAAGGTTAATTAAAATATTAACAAAGTTGTGCAAGCAATCTTACACTTCCCAAGAAATTTTAAATAAAATATTTAAAAAATTAGATGATTTCACAGGACAAAATAGAGAACTTGAGGATGACGCATCTATTGTTGTATTTCAATTGAAATGAATATTTTTGTCACCTATTTAAAAAAATGCTTTATTAGAGATATCTTAAGTTACTAATCGATATGGCAAAAGTTTGGAGTAAAAGATTTGATAGTACACTTAATCCTTTTGTCGAAAAGTTTAATGCTTCAATTGGTTTTGATAGAAAACTTATTCTGGAAGATTTGCAATGCTCTATTGCACATGCAAAAATGCTTGGCAAAACTAAAGTTTTATCCACCTCTGAGACTTTGAAGATTATTAATGGTCTTGAGTCAATTAAAGATGAATATTTGGAGGGAAAGTTTTCTCCTGGTCCACCTTCCGAAGATATTCATTATTGTATCGAAGAAAAACTAATAAGTTTAATTGGTGAAACCGGAAAAAAATTACATACTGGTAGAAGCAGAAATGATCAAGTTGGTACGGATTTAAGATTGTGGCTAAGAAAAGAGATTGACAATCTTGAAATTTTATTAACTGACTTGCAAAAATCTTTATTGCATCTTGCGAAATCTAATATTCATACTTTGATTCCTGGATATACACATATGCAAAGAGCGCAACCATTATCTTTGGCTCATCATTTATTGGCTTATTTAGAAATGTTTCAAAGAGATCGCGAAAGATTTAAAGAAGTCAGATCAAGAGTCAATATTTCCCCTTTAGGTGCTGCAGCTTTAGCTGGTACAAAAATAAAAATTGACAGGAACTTTACTGCTACGGAATTGGGTTTTGAAAAGATTTATAAAAATAGTATTGATGCTGTCAGCGATAGAGATTTTTGTATAGAGTTTGTTTCTGCATCCGCATTAGCAATGTCTCATTTGAGCAAAATTTCGGAGGAAATAATTTTATGGGTAACTGATGAGTTTTCTTTCGCAAAATTAACAGATAAGTGTGCAACTGGCAGTAGCTTGATGCCCCAGAAAAAAAATCCAGATGTACCAGAATTGATAAGAGGTAAAACAGGAAGAGTTTATGGTCACCTTCAATCATTATTAACGATGGTCAAAGGGACACCACTTGCCTACAATAAGGATTTTCAAGAGGATAAAGAGCCAATATTTGATAGTGCTGAGACTATATCTTCTTGTATTAAAGCAATGACAATATTAATTAATGAGGGTATAGAATTTAATATTAAAAATTTATCTGATTCGGTAGAAAATGATTTCTCTAATGCTACTGATTTGGCAGATTACTTAGTGGGCAAAAATGTTCCATTTAGGACTGCTTATCAAGTTGTGGGTGAAATTGTTAAATATTGCTTAGAGAGAAAAATGTTATTTAAAAATATCAAGATTGATGAATTTAAAAAATTTCATCCGGAATTCGATGAGGATGTTTATGCGGATCTTGTACCTTTTAATGTAGTTAAATCAAGAATTAGTGAAGGTGGAACAGGTTTTACGCAAGTAGAAAAGGAGTTAAATAACTGGCAAAAAAAATTGTTACTTTAAATCCAAATTATTTTTCTACAACAAGGGTATCTTTTGAAGTAGAATAGTAGAGTAGTGTTATCAAACTATTTTTGTAGTTTTTTTAATTAAGTAATTTTTCCTGGTTTAGTCTAAAGTGAGTATTTTTGTTGGCAACTTGCCTTTCCGTGCAGAGCGCGAAGATGTTTTACAACTGTTTGCCCCTTTTGGTGAAGTTTTAAATTGTTCCCTTCCTCTTGAAAGAGATACAGGAAGAAAAAGAGGGTTTGCATTTGTTGAAATGGCAGATGAAGCAACAGAGTCAACGGCAATTGATGGTTTACAAGGCACAGAACTTATGGGTAGGCCATTAAGAATTAACAAAGCAGAGCCAAGGGGTTCAGGTGGATCCCGTAGAGGAGGAAGAGGTGGCTACGGCGGCAATAATGGCGGTGGCTACGGCGGCAATAATGGCGGTGGCTACGGCGGCAATAATGGCGGTGGCTACGGCGGTAATAATGGTGGTGGCTACGGCGGCAATAATGGCGGTGGCTACGGCGGTAATAATGGTGGTGGCTATGGCGGTGGCTACGGTGGTAATAATGGCGGTGGCTACGGTGGTGGTGCTGCAAATTCTGAATCTAATGTTTCTTACACTAATAAATCTTCAGGTGCAGAAGGTTGGGAAGATAGAAGTTATGGAAACACTTCTGAAAACTCTGAATATGAAAGTGGTAGAAGCAGGAGAAAAAGAGGAGTATCCAATGAGGGTAACATCTCAAATGAAGAAAATTAGTAACCCATTTCTTTAAGCTTAGAGGTTAAGTTAAAAAGGTACTCGATATCTAATTCCTTATTAATAGATTTAATTGAAATTTGATTCCTCCAAATTTTTGCTTTTGGAATACCCTCTACTAAATTGATGAGATGTTTACAAATATCCCAAGATTTTCCTCCATTAATTAAGTGCTTTTCTATGTATGGAACTAATGAGAAGATAATTTCTGATGCTGATTTGGGTTTTGTATGAATCCCATAAATTTTTTGATCAATTTCAGACCATCTTAAGGGATGTTTATAAATTGATCTTCCGATCATTACGCCATCAAAATCACTAAGTGCGTCTAATGATTCATCAATATTTTTAAAACCACCATTTATTTCTATTAATAATTCTGGATTTAATTTTTTCAATTTTTTTACAATGTCGTACTTAAGTGGAGGTATTGTTCTGTTCTGTTTTGGATTTAGA
The DNA here is from genome assembly GCF_017696175.1 of Prochlorococcus marinus XMU1404. Taxonomy (NCBI): domain Bacteria; kingdom Bacillati; phylum Cyanobacteriota; class Cyanophyceae; order Synechococcales; family Prochlorococcaceae; genus Prochlorococcus; species Prochlorococcus marinus. The sequence continues at coordinate 17,114 of NZ_JAAORE010000001.1, forward strand.
CCTTTTAATATTGCTTTCCTTGCATGAACTGTAAATCTATCTGCACCAGCCTTTGCAATATGCCTTACGAAATTATTCAAATAAATGAAGCTATCATCGTTGTCTACACCAATTCTGTGTTTTATTGTAACCGGTAAATTGCAGTTATTTTTTAAAGACTCTATACATTTTGCTACTTTTTTAGGATCTTTCATAAGTGAAGCCCCAAAATTTCCAGAACAGACTCTTGGACTTGGACAACCAACATTAAAGTTTATTTCGTCATAGCCCCAATCCTCCGCCATTTTCGCAGCCTCTTTAAGGATTTCAGGATCGTCTCCACCAAATTGAACTGATATTGGGTGTTCTTCATTATTAAAATCTAAAAATTTTTCTTTTTTATCCGTATGAAATAAACTTTGAGCCACAATCATTTCCGTATACAAGAGAGCTTCAGAACTTATTTTTCTCATTATCATTCTGAAATGTTTATCAGTACAATCCATCATTGGAGCAATACTTAATTTATGAATATTTTTAATAGAATCAGGATGTATGGAACTCATTACTTTTTATGTGAGTAAATATATGAATCAATTTTTATCAAGAAGAACTTTTATTCTAATTCCTACTATGTCAATACTAAAAACATTTTTTAAGCCTATGCAAGTTTTAGCTTCTTCGATTGCTTCTAAAGAGGAGTGGAATTTATCAAAAGAAGAATGGAAATCCAGACTAAGTCCAGAATCCTATTATATTTTGAGGGAGGAAGGCACTGAAAGAGCTTTCAGTAGCGAATTAAATAATGAGAAAAGAAAAGGGACTTTTCACTGCGCAGGATGTGATTTACCACTTTTTCTCTCAGATAAAAAGTTTGATAGTGGCACTGGATGGCCAAGCTTTTGGGATCCAATTCAAGGATCAGTTGCAACAAAAGTTGATTTTAAGTTGATTGTTCCAAGAACCGAATATCACTGCTCTAGATGCGGAGGTCATCAAGGACACGTTTTTAATGATGGGCCACTTCCTACAGGCAAAAGATACTGTAATAACGGATTAGCATTAAGGTTTGTTCCTGAGTAAAAATTTGTGCGGCCTTCCGCAACTTGTTTTGTGCATCACTTTATTGGAAAATAGTTTTATTAAATTTTTAGAAAAATGATTGAAAATCAATCAGACAATATTGATACTAAAGAAAATGATGTTTCTAATCAGGATAATGCCCCTGAGGATACTTCTTCTGCTGAAGATAAAATAATCGAAAATGATGAATTATCAACAGAAAAAAAAGAAGAATTAAATACCGAAGAATTAAAAAATACTATCTCCAATAATGATGCAAGGTTAGAACAGTTAGAAAAAGAGCACGAAACATTAAAAAATCAATATGTAAGAATTTCAGCAGACTTTGATAATTTTAGAAAAAGGCAGTCTAGAGATCAGGATGATTTAAAAGTCCAACTTGTTTCTAAAACTTTAACTGCAATACTCCCAATCGTTGATAATTTTGAAAGAGCAAGACAACAATTAAAACCAGAAAGTGAAGAAGCTCAAGCCCTTCATAGAAGTTATCAAGGATTGTATAAACAATTGGTAGAAGTTTTAAAACAACAAGGAGTTGCCCCCATGAGAGTTGTTGGCCAGCAATTTGATCCAAATTTGCATGAAGCTGTATTAAGAGAGCCTAGTGAAGAGTTTAAAGAAGATTTTATTGTGGAAGAATTACAGCGAGGATATCATTTAGAGGGAAAGGTTTTGAGACATGCTTTGGTTAAAGTTTCCATGGGGCCAGGTAAACAAAATTCACAAGATGAAGTAGAAAAGGATACAGTTGAAGAGAGTATTGATTCAGAGGAAAATACTTCTGAAGATGTATAAATTCCAAATTTTTACTTGAGCGTTGTTTAATGGCTGATTTTTATCAAATACTTGGAGTTTCACGAGATGCTGATGCTGATACCTTAAAAAGGGCTTATAGAAAATTAGCAAGACAATATCATCCTGACGTTAATAAAGAACCTGGTGCTGAAGATAAATTCAAAGAAATTGGTAAGGCTTATGAAGCATTAGCTGATCCTGAAACTAGAGCAAGATATGATCAGTTTGGAGAGGCTGGTCTTGGAGGTGCGGCTGGAATGCCTGATATGGGCGATATGGGTGGGTTTGCAGATTTATTTGAAACCTTTTTTAATGGCTTTGGAGGGCAAACTCCACAGGGAGGAAGAACTCAAAGAAGAGGTCCTCAACAAGGAGATGATTTAAGATATGACCTTAATGTTGATTTTAAAGATGCAATATTTGGCCAACAAAGAGAAATTACAATTCCTCATCTTGAGACATGTGAAGTATGTAGGGGAACAGGTGCCAAACCAGGAACCGGACCAAAAACTTGCACAACTTGTGGAGGAAGTGGACAAGTTAGAAGAGCCACGAGAACACCTTTTGGGAATTTCACACAAGTAGCTGAATGTCCTTCATGTAATGGAACTGGTCAAATAATCTCAGATCCATGTACAAGTTGCGGTGGTAATGGAGTAAAGCAAGTCAGGAAAAAATTACGAATTAATATTCCTGCAGGAGTTGATACTGGTACTAAATTAAGAGTTTCCGGAGAGGGAAATGTTGGTTTGAAAGGAGGCCCACCTGGGGATCTTTATGTTTTTATCAAGGTGAAGAATGATTCGAAATTAAAAAGAGATGGTGTGACTATTTATTCAGAAATTGTTGTGAGTTATTTACAGGCAATTTTAGGAGATACTGTTGAAATTACTACAGTTGATGGCAAAGTTAATTTAAAAATTCCAAGTGGTACGCAACCAAATACAACTCTTTCACTTGAGAATAAAGGGGTACCTAGACTTGGTAATCCAGTTGCCAGAGGAAATCATGAAGTTCTAGTAAAGGTAAAATTGCCAACTCGTATAACTGATGAAGAGCGAAATCTTTTAGAGGATTTAGCTTCTCAGTATTCAGATAAAAATATCAATTCTAATAGTGGACTATTTAGTAAATTATTTGGTAAAGAATCTTAATGACTTTTTTAAAGTATTTGGATCTGAAATCTGTTCCATGTCCTTTAAATGTCGTCAAGATTAAATTGGCTTTAGAGAAGTTATCCAAAAATGAACAACTTATTGTTGAATTAGATAAAGGTGAACCAGAAGAAATGGTATTAAAAAATTTAAAAGAGATGGGATGTTTCTATGAACAAATCAATGAATATGAAAAATTCTTAAAAATAAAAATACTGAATGAAAACTAATAGTAAACATTTAGGTTTAGTTACGAAAAAATTTAATGAATTTTTCTTTGTTGACCTAAAAAATAAAGAAAACTTTGGAAATAGCGAAAGATTTTTATGTAAGGTAAGAAAGTCTATAAATTTCAAAGATCAATTTATTTATGTTGGAGATGAAGTAGAAATTGATAATATTGATTTAACAAGCAAACGGGCAGTAATATCAAGTCTAAAAAAAAGACAAAATTTATTAAAAAGACCATCAGTTGCAAATATTTCTAACATTTATATTACTTTTTCAGTTGAAGAGCCAAAGTTAAATTTATCTCAAGTTAATAGGTTTTTGATATCAGCAGAATCTATGGGGGTAGAAGTGTCATTAGTTTTGACAAAGTGTGATTTAATATCAGACAAAAAACAGATTTTTTTACTTGATAAATTCAAGAAATGGGGTTATCAAGCAATTATTTTAAATTTATATAAATCTGATCACTTTGAAGATTTATTTGCTCAGTTAAAGAAAAAAAAGTGTTCGATTTTTATGGGCCCATCAGGTGTTGGTAAAACTACTTTGCTTAACAAGATAATTCCAGGTCTTCAAAATAGTACTGCTCCAGTTTCCAATAAAATTAAGAGAGGGAAAAACACTACTCGAAATGTTGAGTTATTTTCCATATCTAATCAAAGTTATATTGTTGATACACCAGGTTTTAATATGCAACCTCTAGAGGTTGATATTAAGATGATACCAAATCTTTATTCGGAAATATATAAACAAGTAATCGATGAAGGAATTAGGTGTAAATTTCGGGACTGCTTACATTTGAATGATGAGGGCTGTAATTTAAATAAATCTTTTGAAAGATATTCTTTTTATAAAGAAATGATCGAGTCTTCTAAGAGTCACTATTATCAAAACCTGGAAGATTAAGATTTAATCCACCAGTTAAATCATTCATTCTTTCTTTCATAGTGGTAGTAGATAATTCATGAGCTTTTTGAATGGCTTGTAATATGTTTTGCTCAATTTTTTCTTTATTTGAATTTAAAATATTTTCTTGCACTTCCACCTTTAAAGGAACTTGGTTCCCACTTATCCAGACTTTTACCATTTCATCATCACTTTCCCCTTCAATCTCCATATTTTCAAGTTCATCTTGTAATTTTTGAGCATCTTGTTGTATTTGTTTAGCTTTTTTAAAAGCTTCTGTAAGTTGTCCAAAGTTAGGAAGTCCAAAACCCGCCATTTTAAAAAAAGTTTCTTTAATTAGGATAGTCAAAACCAATCATTCTTACTTCCGGTTGTAGATAAATTCCTTTTTTTTGTAGTACTTTTTGTTGAATTACAGTTATTAATTCATAAATATCTCTTGAACTTGCTGAAGAATTGTTAATTATAAAATTTGAATGCATTGTAGAAATTTCTGCTCCCCCAATTTTAAATCCCCTCAAACCCATATCATCAATTAATTTCGCTGCATAATTATTTTCAGGATTTTTAAAAACACTACCAAAACTTGGTAGATGATATGGTTGCGTTTCCGTTTTTAATTTAAGGTTATTTTTGGTTGTTTGAATTAATTGTTCTAGATTCCCATTAGGTTCAAAATGTAGCTTTGCACTAATAATTGTCAAATCATTATTTTGAAAAGAGCTAAATCTATACTCAAAAGTGATATCTTTTTTTTCAATTTGAAGTTCTTCATTAGTTTTATTATTTATAACTTTTACGGAAATAAGATTTTTTGCTAGAGATATATTACCTGTACCAGCATTCATATAAATTGCCCCTCCTAATGTTCCTGGAATTCCGACAGCCCATTCACCTCCTTGCAATCCATTTTTAGCAAGAGCATTAGATAATGTTGGAAGCATAACTCCTGCTTCTGCCTCAACAATTCCTGAAGATGGCTCTATCTTTAATGACTTCATTTTTTTTGTACAGATAACTAACCCTTTTATGAAAATATTATTTATTAAAAGATTTGAACCCGCCCCAATTATTTGACATCTTTGTTTGTTGAAATTAGCCCATTTTATTAGATATGAAAATTCTTCTAAATTTCTTGGCTCAGCAAAATATTCAGCAACTCCTCCTACTTTGATAGTTGTATAACAACTTAGATTACAGTTCTCAGAAAAAATTTTTTTATTCATAAATTATTTTAGTATTTTAATTGTTTTCCCCATTTAAAATTGACCAGAAATTATGACAGTCACCAGCTCCCATATTCAAAATTAAATCTCCTTTTTGAGTTAAGTCATAAAAATTCTTTGTAATTTCATAGTAATTATTTATGTAACTAACATTCTTGTTTTGTTTAAAAATCAGATCAGTGATAATTTTTGAATTTATTTGATCTTCGTTTACTTCTCCTGCTCCATAAATACTAGTTATATAAATAACATCTGCTTTTGATAATTCTTCTGCGAATTCTTTAGTAAATTGCTTTACTCGAGAGTATCTATGAGGCTGGAATATAACTATTAATCTACTTTTATAAAAGTCATTATTATTTTTTCCCTTTATAAATAATCTTCCCAATTTAATCGTCTCTTTTATTTCGTTGGGATGATGTGCATAGTCATCATATAAATGTCTTCCATCTATTTGGCCTCTGAATTCAAATCTTTTTTTTGGTAGTTTGAGGTATTTTATATTTTTCTTAATTTCTAAAAAATCTACACCTATCATTCTTGAAGCCGCTATGGCAGCTGTGATATTGGATAAGTTGTGTAAGCCTGCAACGGGAATATTTAAACAACTAATGAAATGTCCATTTTCATAATATTTTCCAATCGTATGACTTTTATATATTTCAGTCGGAATTATTGCATAAGCTACGTTTTTAGCTGTATTGTTTGACCACTTAAAATTAGAATAAAAATTATTTCTTGAGGTTTCACAATCAAAATTAAGTAGTAATTTTTTAGAGTTTCTAGCGAAACTTTTAAAAGAAGATATGACTTCACTTAAATTAGAAAAATGATCACAATGATCAAAATCAATGTTATTGATTATTCCGATATCAGAATTATATTTGTTAATTGACCCATCAGATTCATCAACTTCAGCTACTAAGTATTTTGTATTTTCTAAATGACAATTAGAGTCGTAAATAGGAATTATTCCTCCGGTTATTGAAGAAGAATTACGTGTACATAACTCAAGTATTGTAGATAGAAATGTACTGGTTGACGTTTTTCCGTGGCTGCCGGCTACCGCCAATGTAGTATAAGTGCGCATTAGCATTGCAAGTATCTCGGAACGATGTTTTATTGATAAATTTTTTTCTCTGCAGTACGAAAATTCTTCATTTTCGGGCTTGATTGCAGAGCTTACAACAAAATTAATCAATTTGTTGGAAAATTTTGAAATAACAAATTCAATATTTTGTCGAATTTGAGAAGGAAAGATTACTGCACCTAATTCCTCTAATTTTTTAGTTTCATCGTTTTTAACTAAATCAGATCCTGAAACTGAACAACCTTTTTTAAGTAAACCTATTGCCAATGCTGACATTCCAATACCTCCAATTCCAATAAAATGAAAATGACTTTTCAACAGTAATTTTTTATCCAATGTTTATCTTTTACTTAAATCAAAATAACTTCTAGGTGAAATTTTGCTATTTTTTCTTAAAAAAAAAATGTTTTTTTTCTTGAATTAATACAAAACAAGACTTATTTGCTTAATAAATCAAAAAAACCTTACGTTATTGCACAAAATTCAGTATGATCAGCAACTTAGGTTAATCATTTAGAAATTATTAATTATGACTTTGCGTGTTGCAATTAACGGCTTTGGTAGAATTGGTCGAAACTTTATGCGTTGTTGGCTTAGTAGAGGAGCTTATACCAATATCGAAGTAGTTGGAATTAATGTTACCTCAGATCCTAAGACTAATGCTCATCTATTAAAGTATGACTCAGTCCTTGGTCAACTTGATGGTGTTGATATTAAATACACTGATGATACTTTTGTAATTAATAACAAGACAATTAAATGTTTCTCTGATAGAAACCCAATGAATCTACCTTGGAAAGACTGGGGTGTAGATTTGGTTATTGAATCTACTGGAGTATTTAATACAGACGTAGGTGCAAGTAAGCACTTAGATGTAGGGGCAAAAAAAGTCATCTTAACTGCTCCTGGTAAAGGCGATGGTGTTGGTACTTATGTAGTGGGAGTTAATGCTGATACATATAAACACAAAGATTATGATATTTTGAGTAATGCTAGTTGTACAACGAACTGTTTAGCGCCAGTTGTTAAAGTTTTAGACCAAACTTTTGGGATTAATAAAGGTTTGATGACTACAATTCATAGTTATACAGGGGATCAAAGAATTTTAGATAATAGTCATAGAGATCTAAGAAGGGCTAGAGCCGCTGCTACTAATATTGTTCCTACTTCTACAGGAGCTGCAAAAGCAGTAGCTCTGGTATACCCAGAAATGAAAGGCAAATTAACAGGAATTGCAATGAGAGTTCCAACTCCTAACGTTTCAGCAGTAGATTTTGTTTTTGAATCTTCTCGATCTGTCACAGCTGAAGAAGTCAACAACGCTCTCAAGGAAGCATCTCTAAGCTCAATGAAGGGCATTATTAAGTATGGAGATGAACCACTAGTGTCAAGCGATTATGCAGGTACTAATGAATCATCAATTGTGGATAGTGACCTTACTATGTGTATCGGAGATAACCTTGTAAAGGTGCTTGCATGGTATGACAATGAATGGGGTTATAGTCAGAGAGTTGTAGATCTAGCAGAGATTGTTGCTAAAAATTGGGAGTAATTAAAAGTGTTTGTAAGGTGTGTTATTAAATAATTTGTTTTTTTTATTATCTTTAAATTCTATTGATGGTTCACCATCAGCAAAAAAACCAATCTCGTTAATATTTTTATCAAGTTTAGATAAATTATTTGCCCATTTTTTTGGCAATGAAAAAATTAATTCATAATCTTCACCTCCAAAGAAATAATATTCGTCCCATTTATCTCCTTTAGGCCAATCCTTATCTTTAGGCATTTTTTCATAATTAATAATTGCTTTACATTTGCTTGCTATTGCTAAATCTTGTAAGGCTTGAAATAGACCATCACTGCTATCAGTACATCCTATTCTCCTTATATTTTTATTGGAGCGAGTTTTGAGGAGATTATTTAGAAAATTTGGGTAAACTCTAGGGCGACAAAAATGTTCAATAGATTTAATGATTAATCTTTTATTAAGAGAAAATTCATTATCGAAATTAATTTTATTTTGTATCAAAAATCCTAGTTTACTGAGACCATGAATTCCTGTAGTTAATATTATATCTCCAGGTTTACAAGCGTTTCTTCGTAATTCAAGTTCACCTTGAACTCCAAAGGCCGTAATTGAAATGATTTTTTCATCCCCTCTTGAGCAATCTCCTCCTAGAATCACCCCGCCATATTCTTTCAATGCTTTATTTATTCCTTTGTATAATTTTTCAACCCAATTCCACTCAGTTCTAGCAGGTAGAACTAGGCTTATTGTAATACCTATAGTTTTCTTGCTTCCACTGGATAATAAGTCAGAGATGTTGCTTACAACTGCTTTCCACCCAATGTCCCCTGGGCAAATAGTAAAGTCATTGAAATGAACATTTTCCACCAAAGAATCAGTATTAACAAGTAAATTTTCATTTTTAGTTTTGATTAAAGCGCAATCATCTGAAATTTGGTTCTTAGGCATAAATTTTCCTAGCCTATTGATGAGCTCTTTTTCCCCTATATCTTCTAATAATTCTTTAGGCATTTAATTTTAGGTTTTCAATCCCTTCCAGAACATCAATTGAGATGATTGTGTCATCTTTGGATAGCTGTTCTAATACATCAAAACCATCAACAACATAGCCAAAGGCAGCATTTCTACCGTCGATTAAATTACGACCTGCTGGATTCAATTCTGCTTCATACAAAAAGAAGAAAAATTGAGACGACCCATCATCAACTGCTGTATTTGAGTGAGACCATCCCAGTGTGCCCAGTGTTGCAAAAGGTAATGTTGGTGTCTCTGTATACATTCCTAAATCTTCAAATGTTTGATTATAAAAAGTATCATTTTCATTAGGAATCCTTATTTCGAGGGGAACGTGACGTTCTTCATTCGTCTCAGGATCTAAATAACCAATTGCTTCACCAATTGGATCACCTGTTTGTAGAACAAAAAATTCTTCTGCTCTGTTAATGGGTAAATCTTTATAAAAATTTTTTGTAGATAAATCTATAAATGCTCCTGCTGTTAGAGGGGCATTAAATCCATCCACAATAGCTTTCATATCACCTTTTGAGGTTTTTATATTAACTTTTGCTCTACCTAGTAATCTTGGTAGATTGTCAAATTCATCAGGAATTGCATAGGGAAATTGATTTGGTAGAAAATATTCTTCTAATCCACCTATTTTGTCTAAGGCTTCTTTTCGGGTCGCTACAAATGAGAATTTATCCTTTAATTTGGCATGATCTAGAAGGCTATTCAAATCTTCTTTGAGCTCTAAAAATGTTTCTCCAGCAATATTTTGTTTATCATTTGGTAAATCTTTAATAATTCGACTTTGATATTTTTTGAGCAAAGATTGACATTTTGTAACAGTTTTCGTAAGAGCAGGCCATCTCCCTCCCCTTACAAGGTCACTAGTGTCTTCCAATTTGTGTTGAAGTTCTTGTAACTCAACTTGCTTGATGGGGAGTGCGTTTCTGAGGATTGCGCTAGGGTCTTTCACTGCATTTCCAGTAGGTAAATCAGCTAGAACTTCAATTGGTTTTGATAGAAAAACCTGAAAAATTATTATTAATAGACTTAGGAAAAGTTTGTTCTGATTTGATAAGAATTTTTGCATAGCACTCTTGCAGGTTTATGATCCTTGGGGATGTAATACAGGAATGATTTCCAGTAACGATTTTCGCACAGGAACCACTATCGAATTAGATGGACAAGTTTGGCGCGTTGTAGAATTTCTACATGTCAAGCCTGGTAAGGGTTCTGCCTTCGTGCGAACAAAATTAAAATCAGTTCAAAGCGGCAACGTAGTTGAAAAAACTTTTCGAGCCGGAGAATCAGTACAGCAGGCTATCCTTGAGAAGTCTAACCTGCAACACACTTATGTGGAGCAAGGAGATTATGTTTTTATGGATATGACAAGTTTTGAAGAGACAAGACTTTCTGTTGAACAAATAGGTAAAGGTGCAAAGTATTTGAAAGAAGGAATGGAAGTTAATGTTATTTTTCATAATGGTAAGGTTTTAGAAGTTGAACTTCCTATATCAATTACCTTAAAAGTTACAGAGACTGATCCTGGAGTAAAAGGTGATACTGCTAGTGGGGGCACAAAACCAGCTATTCTGGAAACAGGTGCTCAAGTTATGGTTCCTTTATTTATTTCTGTGGGAGAAATGATTAAGGTTGATACTCGTAACGATAGTTATCTTGGACGTGAAAATTAATGGCTATGAAATTAGATCATGAAGACTTAAATCACTTAATAGAGAAAATCTCAAAAAGTGATATTCAAGAATTTTCTCTAGAGGGAGAAGACTTTAAACTTGAAATAAAGAGAAACTTGTTTGACCAAAATCAATCTAACAATAATCTACTTTCAAATAATTCATTTGATAGGCAAACAATTACTAATCAAAAACCTATTAACGATACACCGATAGTTAATGAGCCTGACGCGCCTCAGGTAGCCCCTCCTGGGCGTACAGATCTCACTGAAATTACTTCTCCTATGGTTGGGACGTTTTATAGGGCTGCAGCGCCTGGGGAGGATCCATTCGTCGAAGTAGGAAATAATATTAAGGTTGGTCAAACTATTTGTATTTTGGAAGCTATGAAGTTGATGAATGAAATTGAGTCTGAATTTAATGCTGAAATAGTAGAGATTCTTGTTGAAAATGGAACGCCAGTTGAATTTGGTCAAGTTTTAATGCGTGTTAAGCAGTCTTGAATTTTTAGTAATTTCTACAGCTGCTTTTATAGCCTCAACCATGCTTTGAGATTGAGCTATACCTTTGCCGGCAATATCAAATCCCGTTCCATGATCTGGAGATGTTCTTATAAAAGGTAAACCTATTGTGGTATTTACTGAGTAATTGAGAGCGATAACTTTCATTGGTATTAAACCTTGATCATGATACATAGCAAGAATGCCGTCATGTCGTTCAGCATTTTTGTTTCTCCAAGCTTTTGCGGAAGAATTCCAGCAACTATCTGGAGATAAAGGCCCTAATAATTTAATATTTTTATTCTTAGCATTCCAATCTATTAGTGCATGATTGAGCCAGTCTTTTTCTTCATTACCCAAGATCCCTTCTTCGCCAGCATGAGGGTTTAATCCGGCAACTTTAAAAGTAGGTTGATCAACGTAGGTATTACAAAAATCTTTTAAAAGATCAAGTTTAGAATAAATTAATTCTGTATTTAATTTCTTGGGAACCTCAGAAAGAGCAATGTGCGTTGTAGCTAATAAAGTATTGAATCTCCAACCTGTAATTGGTGACTTTGCGGTGAACAACATTCCAACATTTTTTATTCCGCACGCTTTTGCTAATACTTCAGTTTGCCCAGAGAAGTAATGACCTGCTAAGCACCATGATTTTTTACAAATTGGTCCAGTTACAAGTGCTGAATTAGGATATCGTTTTACAATTTCAATTGCCTTTGTTAAATAATAGAAACTTGAATTTCCATAACTTGATTTAGATTCATTCGTAGATGAAGAAATTTCGAGATCGTGAATCTTTAAATTTTTGGGATTTGCGAGGTTTTCTAAACCTAAAGATCTGAGGTGTTTATATGTATTTTGTAGATTATTTTTTGAACCTACTAATATAAAGTCAATATTTTTAGGCAACTCATTAGAGCAAAGAGCTTTTAAGATTATTTCAGGTCCAATTCCAGACTCATCTCCAACACTTAATATTATTTTAAATTTATTATTTATATTTTGGAAATTCATAAAAAGTTTTTAAATTGATTTTTTAAATGTTCAAAAAGCAATTTTTTAAGCCTAATTTATAGTTTTTATAAATTAGTTTATACCCAAGGGTTTCGCATAAAAGTTTATTAGAAACTCTTCTATTTTCCATCCAAAAAGATTGAGCGATTGGTGATAATTCCTCTTTTGCATCCTCAAATGATATTGGTTGTGGCATTTTTAAACTAAGTAAATCGTAGCAATATTGAATAACCTCTATTTGAGAACAAGGTTCATCATCTGCAATATTAATAATTTGATGAAACTTTAAGGTATTTTTGTTATCTAACAGATAGATAATTGCATTTGCAATATCAGCAACATGAATTCTTGAAAATACTTGATTTTTTTTGGAGATAACCCGAATTTTTTTATTTCTTATTGCTTCAAAAGTGGATCTTCCAGGTCCATAAATACCTGGTAAGCGAAAAATTTGTACTGGTAATCCAGATTCAATCCATTCTTTCTCGCAACTTAACCTTTTGTGACTTCTATATTGAAAAGGGTTTGGTTGATCAGTCTCGGAAACCCAATCACCTTTGGTGTTCCCATATACTCCTGTTGTAGACAAATATCCAACCCATTCAAGGGATAAACTTTTTAGCTTTTTTTTGAGACTTCCCAGTACTGGATCGTTGCCATTTTTGTCGGGAGGTATGCAGCTAAGAATATGTGTGACTCCATCAAAAATCTTTTCATCTGGGATAATGTTATTTTCACTATTAAAGACAAAACTATTTGGATTTTTGTCTCTAGATCTTGAACTTGTTAAAGCAGTACAACCTAATTGCCTTATGGCCTTGGCAAAAAAAGTACCGCTAAAACCACATCCTAAGATTAGAAATTTATTTTTATCACTCAGAGAACTTGCGATGTTATTCATTCGACGTTAAGGTAGTACATATGTATTAATTAATGATGAAAACAGCTTTTAAATCTGATTTAAAATCAAAAACTTTCTCAATTAACGAAGGTTGTATTCATCTTAAAGAAAAAGAAATCAGTTTATTTAATTCTAAATTCTATCAAAAAATATTTGTTCTTCTCACTGTATTTTCGACATTTTTAATATTTCCAGAGACCCCAAAAGAGCTGGAAAACATATGCGAAAGTTATAACTCTAAAAAAACATGTAATGTTTGGTAGTCAAGCTGCTTTATATTCTGATTCATCTTTCTCGTAGTTTTTGATTATATTAAAATTGGGATTAGCCCATTGTAGTAATCTTATGGCTAATCGTAAATCTCCTTCTAACCATGCTCTAATGGCCATTGCTCTTCGCGGATCATAAAATTTTTGTCGTCTATACCAATATAAAGCATTTTCATCTGATTTATCTCCATTACAGGAAAGACATGCTGGTACACAGTTTTCTGTTGTACTTAAGCCACCTTGACTACGTGGTAAAACATGGTCAATAGATTCGGATGGTTTTCCACAATATATACAACTTTTACCAGTAAATCTATGAATAGATTTTCGCCATTGCCTCAATCTGAACTTAGGACATAAATCCTCTAGAAACACCGCATCATTAATATGCATTCAGATTATTTAATTAAATAAATAATGGCTTGTATATATTAAAAGTCAATATTTTTTATAATTTTTTAGTGGAATTTCACCTTCAAAAATATAATTTAGTGCTGATAGATACAAAAAAAATTACAAAATTTTATTTAAAAGGTATTCTCTTTATGAAAACCTTTTTAGTAACTATATCTATCAATGCTTTCTTGAGTAAAATCTTCATTAGTTTCTTCTAATTCTTTTTCTAATCTTTTTCTTTTATCAACTCTTTCTTTTTCCTCTTTTTCTTTTGCCTCTTTTTCTTTTTCTAAATTTCTTAATAGTTTTCTATTTGGATGAAGATTATCTAGATATTCAATGCAATATCCGAACTTTTCTCTTTCTCTAATAACTGTTTCTGTGATTTGCGCTGCTGCATTTTTGGGTGAAACTTTAAATAATCCTCCTCGTTGTTTTTTTATATATGTATATGCTGCATCCCAGCTACTTTCATGGTCATTTCCACCATCTCTCATAGTACAAAATATTTCTGCTCCAAATGTACTTGCATTTACTTTGGATGTTATAAAAGTCCAAGGAGTAAATATTCCTAAAGTTAAAAGTATTAGTTTTTTCTGCTTGAATCTTTGCATTTAACTTTTTCCTCTATTTAAAAATATCTTTTTTTAGGCATATGTCTATATAAATTTAAGATTTAATTACTCCAAACAAATTTAAGCATTTCACAACTAGTGGAAGGATTAACAGTACTGTAATCAGTCTTACTGCATGCAGAGTTGCTACTGCAGCTCCTACTCCATATTCTGAACCTACCAGACTCATGCCGCTAATACCTCCAGGAGCAGCCCCTAGAATTGTTGTTATTACATCTATTTTAAGTAATCTGCTTGTCCATAATCCAACTGTCAATCCCGTTATAACTAAAGTAAAAGTTATTAAAATAGCAGGTTTCCACAAGATTTGAAGATCAACTATTGAGTCTTTAGTTAAGGATGTACCAATAACTGTTCCAATTCCAATTTCTAATAAAGTTCTCGTACCAATTGGCCATTCTGCTACATCGATTTTGCCACTGATACTAAGTATGCTTGCGCCTATCAAAGCGCCTGCAAGTGGAGCCGCAGGTATACCTGTTTTTAGGGCTAAAGCTCCAAAGACCCCACCTGCAATTAAATAAAAAATAAGATTTATGTTTGGCATAGATTTGAGAGATGTTTGGACATAATAATTAGAAAGAATTTTTTTTGCTTGGGTATATAGTCAAATTATATTTTTGTTTTTCTCTCATAATGTCCCTTTTTGTTGGCATAATATTATAAAAGCATTAACTTTTATGTCTTCTCAAATTTCATATAAAGCTAATAGAACCCACATAAAGAAAAAATTATCTTTTATTGAGGGTGGACATCAGCTTGAAAAATTAGAGTTTGCTCTAGCTATAGCTCAAACTAATGGAGATGAAAAAAAATCAATTCTTCTAAGAAAGAAGATTGTTGAATTAGGCGGAAACGTTGAAGAGCCAGGCACTTAACTCATTTTGAATCAAGATATTTAGATGCCATTACTAATGCTGCACCAGCTTCTTGAGCTGATATTTTTCCTAGATCAAGGAGAACTTTACTAATAGCCGAAATTATTGTCATGATATCTCTATCATTTATATAACCTAAGTGACCGATTCTAAATATTTTTCCTTTCAAGTGATCTTGACCACCAGCCAGTAAAATATCAAATTTATTTTTTATTATCTTTCTAAATTCTTCTGCATCTATTTCTCCTGTGTTTATTGCAGTAATTGAAGGGCTTAAATATTTTTCATCAGCGAATAATTTTAGATTTAATGTCTTTATTGCATTGCTAATAGCTAATTTATGTTTATTATGTCTGCGAAAAATGTTTTCTAAGCCTTCATCTCGCATCATCTTTAAAGCTTCATCTAAAGCAAAAACCAAATTAACTGCTGGTGTATAAGGATTACTGTTACTTAAAAGACTTTTTCTGTAGGCTTTTAAATTCAAATAAAATTTTGGTAAATTAGATTTTTCAGCAGCTTCCCATGCTTTCTCGCTCATTGCGATAAAACTAAGACCCGGAGGTATCATATAACCCTTTTGTGATCCAGAAGCAACAATATCTAATTGCCATTCATCTGTTGGTACATTACAGGCTCCAAGACTTGTTACGCAGTCAACAATAGATAACGCTGTGTTATGTTCTCGAATATATGAGCTTATAGTTTCTAGATCATTAATTACTCCTGTGGAGGTTTCAGAATGAGTTAAAATGACAGCCTTTATTTCTTTGTGTTTATCTTCTTCTAATACTTTTTTGAATTCTTCTGGATTAAGTGGAGTGCCCCACTCAGACTCAATTTTTATTACTTCCAATCCAAATTCCTGAGCAACTTTTACCCATCTTTCGCCAAATTTTCCATTTTCTCCACAAATTACTTTGTCACCTTTACTTAAGGTATTTATTATTCCAGCTTCCATTGCGGCAGTTCCACTCCCAGTAATTGTTAGAACATCATTTTGAGTTTGATGAAGCCACTTTAAATTTTTAGTGGTACTTTCTATGAGCGTTTGGAATTCTTTACTGCGATGGCCTATTGGATGCTTGCATAATGCGTGTAAAACTTTTTCTGGAACTGGTGTAGGTCCAGGAATCATCAATGATAATTTTTGTTGTATGGCCACTTTTTATTAAATAGGTCATTCTTAGATTAGTTCTCATTATGTATTTTTCAATTACTTGATTTGAAAAAAGGATTTTCTTTACCTTTGTGGGTCGCAGGAGCTGCTAGATCAGCATTAAAGAAACTCTTGGGGTTTCCATTTGATAATTATGAACTAATAAAAATTCCTAATGAAAAAAAAGAAATAAAAATCGAGATACATTCTGTTGGTTTAATAAAAGATAATTCGTATGCATTAGGAATTTCTTTTGCAAAATCTGGTTTAGATCTTGACGTTACACAAAACTTAGAAATATGGACAATTGTTTCTTTAGAAAAAATCTTTTTTGATAATCCTACTCAAACAAATTCAATAAATATTATTGCAGGATCTGGTGTGGGTATTAATCAAAATACACATGAGATAAGCATTTCTGATTTTGCTAAAGAAGTTTTATATGCAAATTTATTGGATACTATTCCAGATGGTTTTAATTTGAATTTAGAAATTATTTTCCCAAATGGGAAGTTTTTAGCGGAAAGAACTAGTAACAAGTCATTTGGTATTGTAGATGGATTATCAATTATCGGAACTTCTGCTGAGACTTATTCGAGCGCTTCTCCTGATCAGTTAGAAGAGGCAAAAAATAAGCTGTCAAAGTTAATTAAAAATGATTTCAAAGGGAAAGTCGTTTTTGTTATTGGTGAAAATGGCTTAAATTTGGCAAAAACTTGTAAAATAAACTTGCCAACTATAAAAGTTGGTAACTGGATAGGACCATTAATAGTTGATGCTGCAATAAAAAATGTTCAAACAGTAATTCTTTTTGGTTATCACGGAAAATTAATTAAATTAGCAGGCGGTATATTTCATACACATAATCATTTAGCTGATGGAAGAATTGAGGTTCTTGTTTATTTAGCAGTTAAAGAAAAAATACCACCTGAAATAATAGTCAAATTATCTCACTTTAATACTGTTGAAGATGCTTTATTATTTCTTGAAGGATTTGATAAATCTACAGCTGAAAAATTATTCCAAAAATTATCAAATACAATTGAAACGCGTTCTTTTGAATATGTTAATAGGTATGTAAAAACAGATATGAAAATTGCATCAATTATTTTTGATAGAAAAAGGAAAATAAGGTGGTCGGGAACCAATGGAAATGAATATATTTCTTATTTTCAAAAAGATTAATGTTTAATTGATTATGCTTTTGTAAATAAATTAAGCTAACTTTTATACATGAGTCAAAAATTTTTAAACAAAGAAAGAGATCCTTCAATATTAATTTTAGATTTCGGATCTCAATATTCTGAATTAATTGCAAGAAGAATCAGGGAAGCTAATGTTTTTTCTCTTGTAGTAAGTAACTATATTTCAATAAAGGATATTCTTGACATTAATCCTAAAGGTATAATTTTGAGTGGAGGACCAAATTCGGTATATGAGGAAGATGCGCCTAAGTGTAGTGAACAAATTTTTGATCTAGGTATTCCCATTCTTGGTATTTGCTATGGAATGCAATTAATGGTTAAAGAACTTGGAGGATCTGTAACTTCCGCAACTAAAAAAGCTGAGTACGGGAGAGCTCCAATAAATATAGATTTAGAAAGTGATCTCTTTTCTAACGTAAAAGATAAATCGACAATGTGGATGAGTCATGGCGATTCAATAAATTGTTTGCCTGATGGATTTAATAAAATTGCGCATACCGAGAATACACTTCATGCAGCTATCTCAGATGATAGAAAAAAATTATATGGAGTACAATTTCATCCTGAAGTTATTCATTCAGATTATGGAATGACAGTAATTAAAAATTTTGTCTACAAAATTTCTGGTTGTATAGATGATTGGACAACAGAAACCTTTTTAGAGGAGACAATTCCGACAATCAGAGAGCAAGTTGGCAATAAGAAAGTTTTGCTTGCCTTGTCAGGAGGCGTTGATTCTTCAACTCTTGCTTTTTTGCTTAATAAAGCGGTTGGGAAACAGCTTACATGCATGTTTATAGACCAAGGTTTCATGAGAAAAGGTGAACCTGAATTTTTAATGAATTTTTTTGATAAGAAATTTCATATTAAGGTTGAATATATCAATGCTAGGGAAAGGTTTATCGCTAAATTAAAAGGGATAACCGATCCCGAGCAAAAAAGGAAAATTATTGGTGAAGAATTTATAAGAGTATTTGAAGAAGAAAGTAATAGATTGGGACCTTTTCAGTACCTAGCACAAGGTACTCTTTATCCTGATGTTATTGAAAGTGCCGGTACTAACATTGATCCTAAGACAGGTGAGAGAATAGCTGTAAAAATAAAGAGTCATCACAATGTGGGGGGATTACCAAAAGATTTACAGTTTAAATTAGTAGAGCCATTACGAAAACTTTTTAAGGATGAAGTAAGAAAATTGGGAGCTGCTTTAGGCTTGCCGGATGAAATTATAAAAAGGCATCCATTCCCAGGGCCAGGGTTAGCTATAAGAATTTTAGGAGAAGTGACTAATGAAAAACTTGATTGTTTAAGAGATGCAGACTGGATAGTAAGAGACGAAATTAAAAAAGCGGAACTTTACAATGATATTTGGCAAGCTTTTGCAGTATTGTTACCGGTTAAAACTGTAGGAGTTATGGGAGATAAAAGGACTTATGCATGGCCAATAGTTCTACGTTGTGTATCTAGTGAAGATGGTATGACCGCAGACTGGTCAAAAATTCCTTTTCAAATCTTAGAAAGAATTTCGAATAGAATCGTTAATGAAGTAGATTCAGTCAATAGAGTTGTTTATGATATTACAAGCAAACCTCCAGGAACTATTGAGTGGGAATAGTCAATAGGGTCAATATCCAGTTATAGAAACAAAAAGGAGGTTTCCCTCAGACTAAAAATTTTGTCACTATAAAGAAATCGTAGAGTTTTGAATTTTTCTACACCTTAGTAAATTAGTTTTTTATTTTTTTAATTTTTTCTAAATTCCATTTATCAAATATTAATTTCATTTCTCTTTCGTAGTATCTTACTTTCTTTGAGAAAGGTAGTTGTTGAATAATTATCCCAAAGGGAAATTTAAAAAAAGAAGAAACATAAACAATATAAAACTCAATAAAGGAAGGTTTTTTAGGAAGAGGTAAATTTTTTAAATATGCCCAATCAATGCACGGTTTGAGTTGCTTATCACTAGCAGCAATATTTTGTCGACATCTCCAGTAAGAGAATAGATAAATGCTAATAAAAATCGGTAAAGGAAGAAGTCGCAACATTAAATATCAAGGATAATTTTTCTTCTCATTAATTCTATAAATGATAGTTTGGTTTTATGAAAATTCTTGATGATACCCCAAAGCATTTCTACTCGGGTAATAATACTCTATGAATTTCAAGTTAATAGGAGGACAATATAGATATAGATCTAGGAGGTCTTATGAAACTATTCAATCAATTCAATGTCCTTCCAAGATACCTAACAGCATTTAATTATGCAGGGTTAAACTTGAATGAGACTCCACAAGAACTTGAGAAATGTACCCCTGAGTTTCAAAACTTTTGGGATAAAGAATGTAGAGAACATCCAACAAATCAAAATTGTTTAATTTACTGTGACTGAGTAATTAATTTTGAGTTTTTATTAAATACAATCTGCCTAAAAAGAGGTTTCCCTCAGGTTTCCCTCAGGAAAATGTGTGTTATTATGGGTTCAAACATGTTGGTATCACTACGTTTATGACTGCCTTATTTCTTGGTACTATAGAGTGGGAGTAAGTTATAAAAATTTTAAAAATATTTATGACTCTTATATAAAAATGAAATTCTATAAATGACATTTAAAACGTAATGAGTGAGATTATTAAATTAAGTCGATCTACTGTAGAAAAATATCTTAGCTGTCCTAGATGTTGTGTGCTTGATAAAAAATATAAAATAAATCCACCCTCATTACCTTTCACATTAAATATTGCTGTGGATAATTTATGTAAGAATGAATTTGATTATTATAGAGGCATTCAGGAGCCACATCCTTTGTTGATTGAACATGGTATTGATGCTGTCCCTTTTAAACACAAAAGTCTAGAATATTGGAGAAGTAATTTTCGAGGGATAAGGTATAAGTCAAAGGAACATCATTATGATTTCGGCGGAGCTGTAGATGATATTTGGCAGAAAAAAAATGGTGATCTTATTATTGTTGATGTAAAAGCAACATCAAGAAATCATTTTGATTGGTCAGAGACTTTTAATAAATACGAATATGCAAAAGCTTATAAGAGACAATTGGAAATGTATCAGTGGTTATTTAAAAAAAACGGTTTTAACGTTGCCAAAGAAGCTTATCTTTTATACTTTAATGGCAAGAAAAATGAAAAGCTGTTTAATAATCAATTAAATTTTGATGTACATCTAATTAGATTAGATTGTGATACAACATGGGTAGAACAAAAGATAATTGATACAGTCAATTTATTACGTTCGGATACATTCCCTAAACCATCAGTAAATTGTGAATATTGTAATTATTTGAAAAGGCGTTGGCAGTTATCGATAACTTGACACTCAATGAATTTTTTTTTAATTTCTGGAAAAATAGTGAATAAAAGATAATCTTTAATTAGAATATAAAAATTAGACTTTTGATAAAATCTAAAAATTCTGAAAGAAAGATAACTAATCATCTTCAACAAGATGTAGTTAAAGTTGCTGGTAAAACAATTTTTATTAATCCATTTTTATATTGGCGGAGGTTCGACGAAAATACCAATAGATGGCTTCGCGAACCTGGGCAAATGTCAGAGGAGCAAATTCAGCCTAATAGAAATCGTTTTTATCCAGAAATAGAGTGGGTTGATTTAAGTCTTGAGCAAAAGCTTATAAAAGATGCAACTGTTGAGATGTTTTTAAAAACTCTTGAATTGATAAGTACATTTCATCCTTCTCTTAGTTCAGGTCAGTTACTAGAGATTGAGAGAAAAATGGCGGTCATAAAAAAAATTCCTTTTGAAAAGTGGGTTACAAAATCTTTCGCTAAAAAAGCGAGATTATTAGAAAATGAAAAAAGAAAATTTCAAAGAGAAAGGTTTTTTAGTAGTTGGAGGGAATGGTTTAGTCTTGAAAATACTCAAAAGGCTGTTTTGCCATTAATAGTTACTATATTTATCTCATCATTCATTGGATGGTCATTAGGAATATCAAAAAATAGTTGTAATCCTTATTTTGAACAAAACATAAATCAATCAAATTAATTTGGTTATGGTATTTTTCAGTATCAAAATAAATTATTTATATTATTTTGAAAAAATAAATTTTTTATTTAAAATTGAATTAAATGAAATAATGAATTTAAACATCATAAGTTTATGAGTGAAAATTTGACTTCAAATAATACTGAAAATAATAACTTTCATCGAAATACTGAAGAGAGTGATTATAACAATTTATCAACTAGACTTAAAGAAATTAAAACAACCATAGCTTTATTGGAAAAAATAATATTTAAATAAAATTTATATTTTTGGTAAAAACTAGTCCTAATAAAAAACTTATTTCATTAAAAAGACAACCTTTAGTCTTACTCATTTTTTCTTCTATTTCATTTTTATTGATTTTATTTAGGTTAATCTTTTTGCAACTTTTAAATTATGAATCTTTTAAAGAAATGTCAGATGAGAATAGGATTAGACTAATTGCTTCGCAACCAATACGTGGTCGAATACTCGATAAAAGTGGTCATGTTTTAGCAGATAGTAGAGTTAAATATTCCTTAATAATAAAGCCTCAATCTATTAATAAAAGCAATTGGGAAAAGCATAAATTAAAAATTTCTGAATTTTTAAATATTGATAGCAACTTAATTCAAAAAAAATATCTTGATGGCCTAAATAATCAAAAACTTTCAGTAACTATTCTTGATGATTTAAATATAGATCAATTAATTAAATTTAAGGAAAATGAAGATGATTTACTAAGTTTTCACATAGCTACGAGATTAATTAGAAATTATCCTTATCGATCAGTTGCTGCTCATGTAATTGGTTATACTCAGCCAATTACTGAATCAGAATATAAGTTTTTATCTAAAAAGGGTTATAAATTAAATGATCTGATAGGGAGAACTGGAATCGAACATGTTTACGAAGATTTTATAAGAGGTGAATGGGGTGGAGAAATGGTTGAAGTAAATTCTTTAGGTAAATTTCAAAGATCCTTGGGTATAAAACCTCCAAAACAAGGAAAAGATATTGAATTGACCATTGATATTAATTTGCAATTAGTTGCCGAGGAAGTTCTTAAAGATAAAAAAGCTGGAGCGATAATAGTTATGGATCCAAGAGATGGTGCAATAAGAGCAATGGCAAGTAGTCCAACTTTTGATTTGAATTTTTTTTCAAAGGATTTTAAGCCTGCAAAAGAATATAATAAGTTATTTAATTCTCCTGAAAAACCTCTTTTTAATAGAGCATTAAATGCTTATGATCCAGGAAGTGTTTGGAAAATCGTAACTGCTTTAGCTGGCTTGGAAAGTGGTAAATTTCCGCGTGAGATTTTGCTTGAGACAAAACCATGTATCACTTATGGGAGCCAATGTTTTAGAGAGCATAATGATTTAGGATTTGGAGTGATAGGTTATGAAGATGCTTTGAGAGTTTCAAGTAATACATTTTTTTATCAGGTCGGATATGGTGTAGGCGTTGATGAAATTAATAAGGTCTCAAAAAAGCTTGGTTTTAGTTCTTTATCTGGAATTGAAATTTCTGAACAAGAGAATATAGGATTAGTAGCTAGTAGTCAATGGGCTAAAAATGGTAGGGGATGGGGAGAGCCAGGCAGAACTCCTTGGGTTCCTGAAGATATTGCGAGTATGTCTATTGGTCAATTTGTAGTTCAAGTTACTCCTATCCAAATAGCTAGAGCATATGCTGCGGTTGCAAATGGAGGTTATTTAGTTAAACCTCATTTAGCTAAAAAAGATGGAGATGATTTTTCTGATAAAACACCTATTAAAATTGATATTGATCCTAAAAATATTCAATTGATAAAAAGTGGTCTCAGGAAAGTAGTAGAATCAGGTACAGGCGTATCAATGAATTACGGAGTATCAAATTTACCTCCAGTTTCAGGTAAAACTGGAACTGCCGAAGATGGTGAAGGTGGTTTGGATCATGCTTGGTTTGTTTGCTTTACTCCTTCTGAAAATAGTGAATTGCTTGTAGTTGCATTTGCACAAAATACTCCTGGTGGAGGCTCCGTTCATGCACTTCCTATGGCAAGAGAAATATTAAAAGTTTGGAATGAAAAAAAATGATATTAATTTTAAGTTTTAAAGTTTATGTTCTTAATCTTTTCATTTGTAACAGTCTTTGAATAATATCTTCAATAGTTTTGGTATCTATCGGTTTACTATATGAAGATAAAAGTTGTCTCCCTAATACCTGGCTTCCTAAATGCACTAGTTGAATGCGTAATGAAGTAAGTAATTCTAAGCCTATGCCGCCAGAAAATGTTGCGATTGCAATTGGTTGACCATTAAATAAATTTCTAAAGTCATCTCCCGAAATAGAGAGCCACGCTATGAAGTTAGAGAGAATAGGAGGTATAGATCCATTATATTCAGGAGCACAAATCACCCATTTTTTAATCGCGAAAAGCTTTTTTTTAATTTCTTTTATTTCAGCTGGAATATTTTCTTTACTGTGAATTCGTGGATTAAATAGTGGAATGTCAAGAGTGGTAAGATCCAAAATTTCAGAACTTACTTTCATTTCAATACTTTTTTCTAGAAATTTTTCAGAAAGTTCTAGATTTTTACCGCAACTAGCCGAAATGATTATTAGATCTTTTGATTCAGTCATAAATTAAATAAATAAATTTAATAGTTAGCACCAGTTTTACGGTGATGCACTGCTGTTAAACTATCGGATTTTAATATATTACCGTGAAGGACTTCGGCGTATATCACCCAATGATCTCCACATTCCATTCTCTCTTTTACAGAAGCATCTAACCATGCTAGAGAATCTGGAATAATTATCTGTTCATTAGGCGTTAATTTAATATTTAATCCTTCAAATCTATCTTCTCCTGGAGAAAAGGGTTTAGTGAATCTTTTCAAAGGTTCTTTAAAATCTTTTTCACTTAAAATATTTAAAGCAAAAGAATCTCCAATTTGAAGGAGAGACTCTACCGATCTATCTTTTGCTACTGCAATACTTAATCCAGGCGGGGAAAAACTTGCTTGACTAACCCAAGATGCAAGCATAGCCCCTCTGATATTGTTCTCATCTTTTCCTTTGGATGCAGTTAGAACGCAAAGTGAGCCAATTACCCTTCCAAGAGCTTGTAACTTTGGATCCGTTTTGCTTGTTATCATTCCTGTATCTGACTTTCTGGGTTTTTTCTTTGCCTTTTTTATAATTTTTCTCCCAAAGTGAGTTCCTATTTCTTCTAACTCTTTAATCTTGGGTTTATTTGGACTGAATTTAATTCTTATAGGGTCAAAACTAAACTTAAAACCACCGTCTTTTAGTTTTGATTCAAGTAAATCAATTGCTTCCCCGCTCCAGCCAAAACTACCAAAAATCCCTACCGGTTTATCTCTATTACCCTCTGATAACAATGTTCCAAGTGCGCTGACTATAGGAGTTGGGGCGTGACCACCTAGTGTGGGAGATCCTATTAAATATCCATCGGCATTTTGGATAGATTTTATAAGTTCATCATTAGGCGTGAATTCACAATTAATACTTTCGACTTCAACTGAAGTTCTATTTATACCTTTAGCTAATGCATCACCTATTGAGGCTGTATTTCCATATGCACTTGCATATATCAGAGCGATTTTAGGATTATTTGTTGTGAGATTTTCGCCCCATCTAATGTAGTCATTTAAAAAGCTCTTTAAGCTATATTCGATAGCGGGACCGTGTAACGGTGCAATAGTTTTAATGTCGTAATCTGCAATTTTTTCAGTTATTGATACTACTTGATTAGACATAGGTGCCATTAAGCAATCATAAAAATGTTTCCTATCAATTTCTGTACTAACTCGATTTGTTTCAGACCAATCTTCAGATGCAATATGAGCCGAGAAAATTTTTTCACTTATAAGTATTTCTTGATTACGTTCATAAATTATCAAACCCCCAGGCCAACGTGCTGTTGGAATAGGAACCAACTCCAATGAAATGTTATCTAATTCTAAATTAAGTTCTTTTTTGATTATGTTTATTTCAGGTAATTTAATTTCAACAAAGTTTTTTAAGGTAGGATTTCTTTGATTCCAAAGTTCGCTAATAAGTTTATAACCTGGATTAGAGCAAGTAATAGTAGTGTTTTGAAATTGGGTACTTATATTTTTTATAGTTTCAATAATTTGTGGATTGATATGTCCAGATATGACGTTAATTTTTTTTAATTTATATTGATTAAAAACGTTAAAGATTATCTCATTAAATGAATTTAAATATTGCTTTTCAGGTGGATGAATAATAAAAAGTTCTTCATTATTTCTTATTAAAAAAGTGTTAAAAGAGGTTCCTTTTTCGAGATTAAATTCAAGTTCAAATTTTTCTTTATTGTGGTCTAAAAATCGGATACAAGTAAAATTGTCGGTAATTTCAAATTTTGATAAGTTTTGATTTTTTAATAGTAAGCTTGTATGAATTTCGATCATTTTTAAAAATTATTTTTCTAATAGTGATTGGCAACTTTCCTGTGATGAACAGCTGTTTTGCATGACAAATCTGAGACATTGCCATCTTCGACAATTCCGTAAATTATCCAATGATCTGGAGTTTCTAATCTGGAGCTCACTTTACAATCTAAAAAGGCAAGTGAATCTGAGAGGACTGGTCCTCCCTCTGCGATGTTGCTAATTATATCTACATCAGCAAATCTATCAGCTCCTGGAGCAAATCTTTTTAAAAAATGTCTGAACATTTTTTGATAGTTATCTTCTCTCAAGATATTCACAACAAAACCTTTGCCAACTTGCATATATGATTCAATGGCTCTATCTTTTGCTACAGCAACTGTAATACCTGGTGGAGAAAAACTTGCTTGACTAACCCAACTAGCTACCATCGCACTTTGTCTAAATGTTGAACCTTCTCCTTGGCTCGATGTAACTACATATAATCCTCCACTTAACCTACCTAAAGCTTTATCTAAATTTGAATCAAGGCTTTTCATAGAGGCAATATTTTTCTTTTTGTTGATCAATTGACCCAAGTCAGTTCCAGCTTCTTCGAATTGTTGATAAACAATAGGATCTGGAATGTTTTTAACTCTTAAAGGAGAGAAAGCTTCTTTTTGTCCAAGTTCTCTTAATTTATTTGCTAAAGAATCTATTGGTTCATCATTTCCACCAAATGCATCATAGATAGCTGTAAATTGTTTTGGTTTTAGCGCTGCAAATAAAGTACCAAGAGATTCTTTTAATTCATTATCTGAATTTACTGGCCATGTGGGTATGACTACTGCTTTTGATTCCGAAATTAAGCTTGTTAATTCTTGGGGGTCAGATGATCTTAAATCAATTAATTGGACCTGTGCATCTGCTTTACTTATTCCATGAGATATTGATTGACTTAGTCGATCACAATAACCATAGTCGCTTATATAGCAGACCGATACAAAATCATTACCTTTGCTTTTATTGCTACTCCATTCTAGATATTTCCCTTTCCAAAAATTAACTTGATTATGAAGCAATGGCCCATGACCTACGGCTATAGTTTTTAATTCAGGTAGCTTATCTATTCTTTTAATTGCCTGCAGAACGCTTCTAGCGTTTGGACCCATTAGGCAATCGTAATAAAAACGAAAATCATCATATATTTCTTTTTGATCAGTGTCAAAAAATTCTTCAGAACAATAATGGAGTCCAAATGCATCGCATGTGTAGAGAACATGAGTGCTGTGGTCATATGAAAAAATTGTATCTGGCCAATGTAAATTTGGTGCGCTTATAAATTCAATATTATGTTCTAAACCGCTATTAGGATTAGTTCCGAGATTTAAAAATTCTCCACTTTTGACTTCTAGACGCTTAAAGGGAATATGTATTTGGTCTTCAATAAATTTAAGAGCTAATTTTGATCCAACGATTATGATATTTTGGTTTAATTCTAAAAGATTACCTATTAAACCAGAATGATCAGGTTCTGTATGGCTTGTAATTAGATAATCTACTTCTTGTGGATTTACCTTTTTGAGTAATTCTTCAAACCATAATTCCTCGAACTTTGCATGACTAGTATCAATAATTGCTAGTTTTTCGCCTTTAATTATAAAACTATTGTAAGTTGTTCCATTTCTTAAGCCAAATTCAATATCAAATCTACTGCGATCCCAATCCAAAGATCTTATGGCACAAGAATCATCAGTAAAGTTTTGAGATTGAACGGTCAACTTGTTATTTATTTGTGCCAATTTAGAATTACTTGTCTGGGCAGAGGCTAGCATAGGACAAATCGCGTTATAGAATAACTTTAGTTATGTAGAATATAAATTCGCGTGATTATTCTTGCGAAATAACCGAAATTACGCTTTTCTTTAATTTTTTGTTCTTTTTATTCTGGATAAATGACATCTCAACTAATAAAAAAAATAGTTACTGGAGATGAAATAAGAAGTGCTTTTTTAAAATTTTACAGTGAAAAATTACATAAAATCATTCCAAGTGCATCTTTAATTCCAGATGATCCTACGGTTATGCTCACAATTGCTGGAATGCTACCTTTTAAACCAGTTTTTTTAGGTTTAAAAGAAAGACCATCTAAAAGGGCTACATCTAGCCAAAAGTGTATTAGAACAAACGATATAGAAAACGTTGGAGTTACAGCCAGACATCACACTTTTTTTGAAATGCTTGGTAATTTCTCTTTTGGAGATTATTTTAAACTAGAGGCAATTCAGTGGGCTTGGGAATTAGTTACTAATATTTATCAACTTTCAGCTGAAAATATAATTGTGAGTGTCTTTCACGAAGATGGAGAGTCTGTAAAAATTTGGAGAGATGAAATTGGTATTCATCCAGAAAGGATAGTAAAACTAGGCGAGAAAGATAATTTTTGGTCTTCTGGGAAAACAGGCCCATGTGGCCCTTGTTCAGAACTTTATTATGATTTTTATCCTGAAAAAGGTCTGCAGAATATCGATTTAGAAGATGGAGATCGTTTTATTGAATTTTATAATCTTGTTTTTATGCAATATAATCGCGATCCTAATGGAAAATTGACAGATTTAAAATTTAAAAATATTGATACAGGAATGGGCCTTGAAAGGATGGCTCAAATTTTGCAAGAAAAGCAAAATAATTATGAGACAGATTTAATTTTTCCTATCATTCAAAAAACGTGTGAGATTGCAAATATTGATTATTTTTCTTCACATGATAAAAACAAAATTTCTTTAAAAATCATTGGAGATCATACAAGAGCTGTTATTCATTTAATTTCTGATGGAGTAGCAGCAAGTAATCTCGGCAGGGGGTATATATTAAGAAGGCTTATTAGAAGAATGGTTAGACATGGGAGATTATTAGGCATAACAAATGAATTTTTACCCCATATTGCTACTGTCGGGATCAATTTAATGCAAAATAATTATCCTGATTTAAAAAATAATATTGATTTAATTTTGAATGAGATAAAAATTGAAGAAGTAAGGTTTAGGGAAACTCTTGAAAGGGGAGAGAAATTGCTAGAGGAGTTAATTTCTTCAGGAAAAAAATTAATTTCTGGTTTTAAAGCTTTTGAACTTTATGATACTTATGGATTTCCTCTAGAACTTACTGTAGAAATTGCTGAAGAAAATAGTATCAGTGTAGATGTAAAGGGTTTTGAAGAAGAAATGAATGCACAAAAAGAGAGGGCGAAAGCTGCTTCAAGTAATATTGATTTGACATTGGAGGGATCATTAGAGCGAGAAATAGATCTTTTTAACAAAACTGTTTTTAATGGTTATGATTCACTTCTTTCGGAAGCTGAAATAAAAGGTATATTCTTGGATTCAACATTAGTTAATCAAGCAAGTGAAGGTCAGAAAGTTTTAATTGTTCTTGATCAGACAACTTTTTATGGAGAATCTGGCGGTCAAGTTGGTGATATTGGAACGATATTTTCAAAAGATGTAGAGGTTTTAGTTGATAATGTTATTCGAAAGAAAAATGTTTTTTTACATTATGGAACTATCAAAAAAGGAATATTAACTATTGGACAAAAAGTTAAGACTAATGTCAAATCCTCACATAGAGCTAAGGCTGCTGCAAATCATACAGCTACGCATTTATTGCAATCTGCTCTCAAATCAATTGTTGATGAAAGTGTTGGACAAAAAGGTTCATTAGTAGCCTTTAATAAATTAAGATTTGACTTTAATTCTTCTAATCCTATTTCTAAAGATCAAATTTCTAAAATTGAGAGTCTAATTAACTCTTGGATTATGGAAAATCATATCCTAGAAATAAAAAATATGTCTAAGAGTGAGGCTCTTGAAAAGGGGGCAATGGCCATGTTTGGAGAAAAATATGATGACGAAGTACGCGTTGTTAATGTGCCAGGAGTTTCAATGGAACTTTGTGGTGGCACACATGTTAAAACTACATCCGAATTAGGCTCTTTCAAAATAATTAGTGAGGAAGGCATCTCAGCCGGAGTAAGAAGGATCGAAGCATTATCAGGCCAATCAGCATTCGACTATTTCAGTGATAGAAATGCTTTAGTAAATCAACTAAGTGATTTGTTAAAAGCAAATCCTAATCAACTTTTTGAAAGGGTTAATAATTTGCAAGCAGAGCTTATTAATAAGAATAAAGAGATACAAAAAATGAAAGATGAAATTGCATATTTTAAATACTCTTCCATAAAATCATCCGCAGAAATAGTAAATTCTTTTTCAATTTTAGTAAATCAGATTGATGGCTTAGATGGGAATTCTTTGCAATCTGCAGCACTTAATTTAACTTCTCATTTGGGAAATAAAGCAATAGTGATTCTTGGGGGAATACCAAATCCAGAAAATAGAAAGTTGTTATTTGTGGTTTCTTTAGGTGATGATGCAGTAAAAATAGGATTGCATGCAGGTAAATTAATTAATGAGATTGCAAGAATTTGTTCGGGAGGTGGAGGAGGAAAGCCTAACTTTGCTCAAGCAGGTGCTAAAGATATTGATAAGTTAAGTGATGCTTTAGATTATGCTAAAAATTATTTGCATAAAAACATTAGATAGTCATTCTGATAAATAACTACTTTTTCTGAGACTAATTTCGATTTGATCCATTAATTTCCTTGCTTCTTCAATAGTTAATTTTTTTTGATCAATTGCTGATTCAGTATTAATTCTTATAGATTCGACCAAAGAAGCTGAACTGTAATCTAATAATTGTAAAATTTCAGATTTACTGTCCTCTTTAATAATATTTTTGACCTTATATGAATCATCTTGATTTATATCTATATGAACAACGTTTGTACTGCCAAATAAATTGTGCAAGTTTCCTAGTGCTTCTTGATAGGCTCCAGTCATAAAAATTCCAATTAGATAATCTTTATCTTCCTCTGGCTTATGTAAATTTAGTAATGATTTAATTTCTCCATCATCAATAAAATTATTTAGTTTCCCATCTGAATCACAAGTTAAATCTGCAAAGTTGCCTTTGCAGAACGGCTCCTCTAAGTGCCTATGTATTGGTACTATTGGAAAAATCTGATTTATTGCCCAGCTATCGGGAATAGATTTAAAGATAGATAAATTTGCATAATAAGTTGATGCTAAAGTTTCTGTAATTTCAGATAAATCAGGGTGATTGATTTCATCATTATTCAGGTTATTGGAAATTTCTTTTGCGCAAGCCCAAGTAAGTTCTTCGGCATAAGCTCTTTCTGCTAAACTTAAAAATCCTAATCTAAAAGCGACTAAGCAATCTTCTTTAAACTTTTTTGCATCATTCCATAGTTCAATGATTTGAGATAAATTTATTTTTTTATTTTTAAGTTTTTTTAATTCGTAGAAAGTTTCAAGTAAATTTGAAATTATTAATTGTTGATTTTTTTTATCAACAATTTGTAGTTTGGAACTGACATGGCTTGTTCCTAAGACATTAAAAATCAAAACTGAACAATGACTAATTATTGCTCTTCCACTTTCTGAGATTATGGTTGGATGCTTGATATTATTTATTTCACATGAATCCTTAATAGTTGCAATTACATCGTTAGCATAATTTTGAAGAGAATAATTAGTAGAGGTGTTGGAGGAGGTTTTAGTTCCATCAAAATCTATTCCTAATCCTCCTCCAACGTCGATATATTGCATTGGGGCTCCTAGCTTACACAGTTCAACATATATTTGACTCGCTTCTTGTAATGCGTCTTTGATCACAGCAATATCACTTATTTGACTGCCTATATGAAAATGGAGCAATTTCATTTCGTTGATAAGATCTGCTTCTTTTAGTTCTTTTATTGTCAACATAATTTCTGGGATTGATAATCCAAATTTGGAATTATCTCCAATAGATTTACCCCACCTCCCACTACTTTTACTTGATAACTTTGCTCTAATTCCTATCAATGGAGTCGCGTTAAGTTCTTGAACTGCTTGAATAATTCTTTTTACTTCATCTCGTTGTTCAATAACTATTATTGGATTTTTGCCGAGTTTTCTGGCCAAAGTAGCAATCTCAATATATTTTTTATCTTTATATCCATTGCATATTAATAATGAATTTTGGTTTTCAAGAAGTGCAAGGCCAATTAATAGTTCTGATTTACTTCCTACTTCTAAACCAAAATTCCATTGGCTACCAAACTCTATTATCTTTTCTAGTACATTTTTCTGTTGATTACATTTGACAGGAAAAACGCCTTGATAAATGTTCTTATATTTATAGGTTTTTATTGCTTTTAAAAAAGAGTCATGTAATGCATTTAAGCGATCTTTCAAGATATCATTAAATCTTATGATTAATGGAGGATTTATTTCTCTACTCTTAAGCTCTTTGACAAGTTTAAAAAGATCTATCTTATTTTCAGATTTTATATCTTTAGTTACTGATATATTTCCTTTGGAATTTATAGAAAAATATTTATCTCCCCATTTGTCTATGTTATAAGTCGAAATACTATCTTCAATAGTCCAAATATTCTTTAATTTTTTCGGTTCAAAATTGGTCAATTTATGTCTTAGTGATTAATAAATGTTTTTGAAAATAACTCAAAACAATATCTTTTATTTTAATGATTACTTGCCAAGTTACCACCTAAAAGTTGAATATACATAGAGTGATTACTAACTAAATGACCAAAGAGAGAACCTTTATTGCAATTAAACCAGATGGCGTTCAAAGAGGATATGTTTCTGAGATTATTGGCAGATTTGAAAAAAAAGGATTTAAATTGGTTGGATTAAAGCAATTAATTCCTTCAAAAGAACTTGCTCAAAATCATTATGGAGTACATAGACAAAGACCCTTTTTTGGTGATTTAGTAGACTTTATTTCAAGTGGCCCTGTTGTGGCAATGGTGTGGGAAGGCGAAGGAGTTATTTTGAGTGCTAGAAAACTAATAGGCGCAACAAAACCTCTGGAAGCAGAGCCTGGAACAATTAGAGGTGATTTAGCTATTGATATTGGGAGGAATATTATTCATGGGTCTGATGGAGAAGATACAGCAAAATTTGAAATTGATCTATGGTTCAACAAAGAGGAATTATGTGAATGGGAAACCTCTGATTCGAAATGGCGATCTGAAAATTAAAATTTAAATCGCAAATCTATCTAAACTAAATTTTTCTAAAAAGCTTTTTTCTATTTCTTTGAGATTTTTATTTTGAACTAATTTTAACAGAAGATCACTTGTTATTGCAGAAAATAAAACTCCATTTCTGTAATGTCCTGTAGCTATAAAAAGATTTTCAATTTTTGATTTTCCAATTATTGGTTTTAGATCTGGTGTGCAAGGTCTAAATCCCCACCAATGTTCCATTTGTGGCCAATTAATAGCTTCTGGCAATAAGGAGCGAATGCCTTCTTGCAGTTGTTTTATTCCATTAGGAGTATTACCTTGATTAAATTTTGAATCTTTTTCAACTGTCGCTCCAACTACAATAAGTCCATCATCACGGGGAACTAGATAAGTTTTTGGACCAAAAATAACTCTTTTCAAAAAATTTGTTGGACCTTGTATTGATAGCATTTGTCCCTTTACAGGAAAGACTGGAATCTTATTAAAAATTTTTTTACTCCAAGCACCGCTGCATATAATTGCTTTTTCGCAGTTAATTTTTTTTATTTCCCCAGTGGCACACAAAACTGTTGCACCTGTAATTTTGTTTTTTTCGAATGTCAAATCCTTTACTTCTGATCCCTCATGAAATTCGACTCCATGCAAGGAGCATGCTCTCTCAAGAGCACGCATTAGTCTTCTTCGGTTATCTATTTGACCATCTTGTTCAAAAAGTAAACCATATTTCCAAATAGAATTCATTCCATTAATTTCTGTTTGAAGATCTTTGTGATTTAAATATTTTCCATATTCATAAGTTGGAAACTCTTCAAGATCTTCTTTGTTTTTAAAAGGAACTACTATGCCACATTTTTTTAAACCGCATTTAATATTACTATCTTGTTCAATACTTTTTATCCACTTTGGAATTAGATTTTGACTTTCTTGGCCAAATTTTAGTAATTCATCTTCGAGCCCTTCGGCATGAGTAGCTAACATTCCTGCAGCAACAAATCCAGCTGATTCATTTCTGTTTTTGCTTAAAACTAAAACTTTGAAGTTATTTCTAGAAAATTCATAAGCAATAGATAAACCTAAAAGTCCACCGCCAATGATTAATATTGAATTTTTGGTTTCTTGTGCCATTTAAAAATTAATATTTTTATTTGTGTTTTGGTCCTCTTTTCCTTTATATCCAATAATATTAATAAAGAGACTTTTGATAATGAACAATTTGGAATCTTGGGAAGCTGTGATTGGTTTGGAAACTCATGTACAGCTTAATACGAAAAGTAAAATATTCACATCTGCCTCAACAGCTTTTGGTGATGCACCAAATACGCATATAGATCCTGTAGTTTGTGGGTTACCGGGAACTCTTCCAGTTTTGAATGAGACTGTTCTTGAGTATGCTGTAAAAACTTCGTTAGCACTAAATTTAAAAGTTTCAGAACATTGTAAATTTGACAGAAAACAATATTTTTATCCTGATCTGCCAAAAAATTATCAAATTTCACAATTTGATGAGCCACTAGCTGAAAATGGCTGGTTAGAGGTTGAAATAATTGAAAAGGACAAAGAACCTTATATCAAAAAAATTGGTATTGAAAGGCTACATATGGAAGAAGACGCTGGAAAACTAGTCCATTCAGGAAGTGATAGATTAGCTGGCTCTAAGTATTCTTTAGTTGATTACAATCGTGCCGGAATAGCACTTTGTGAGATTGTAAGTAAACCAGATATTAGATCAGGTAAAGAGGCATCTGAATATGCTTCAGAGATTAGAAGAACAGTTAGATATCTAGGAGTATCAGACGGAAATATGCAAGAGGGTTCATTACGCTGTGATGTGAATATTTCAGTTAGAAAAGGACCTAATGCTCCTTTTGGTACCAAAGTGGAAATAAAAAATATGAATTCATTTTCTGCAATTCAAAAGGCTTGCGATTATGAAATAGCCAGACAAATAGAAGTTTATGAAAATGGAGGAAAAATTTTCCAAGAAACAAGGTTATGGGATGAAGCTAAGCAATTAACGAAAAGTATGAGAATGAAGGAAGGTAGCAGTGACTATAGATATTTTCCTGATCCTGACTTAGGTCCAATTGAAATAACAAAAGCCCAACAAGAAATATGGTTTAAAGAACTACCAGAATTACCACCAAAGAAAAGAAATAAATATGTAAGTCAATTTGGGTTGTCTGCATATGATGCAAGGGTAATTTCTGATGAAATAAGCATGGCAAACTTTTTTGAAGAAACAGTAGCAAATGGTGCCGAGGCCAAACTAGCTTCGAATTGGGTAACAAGCGATATTGTGGGTTATTTAAAATCAAACAAACTAAGTTTTAGTGAATTAAAGCTTAGTCCTGAAAATCTTGCTGAAATGATTAGCATGATTTCAAAAAATATAATTAGTGGAAAAATTGCAAAAGAAATTTTACCTGAACTTATTCAAAAAAATATTTCTCCGAAAAAATTAGTTGAAGAAAAAGGGTTGGCAATGATATCTGATTCTTCAAGTATTTTACCAATAATTGATGAACTTATAAATGCACATCCAAATGAAGTTCAAGCATTTAAAAATGGCAAAACTAAGTTACTTGGTTTTTTTGTTGGTCAACTTATGAAAAAAACAAAAGGTAAAGCTGACCCTAAACTTGCAAATAAACTTCTTATGGAAAAATTGAATAGCTAAAGCTTAAAGAAGCTCTTTTATAGCATTGATCCATTTATTTTGATCATCCGAATTATCTAAAATGATATCTGAAAATTTTCTTTTTTCTTCAAAACTTAATTGAAAATTTATCAATTCATATGCTTCTTTTTCGCTAATTTTATCTCTTGTGATAAGTCTGTTTTTTTGTAGCTCTTTAGGACATTTAACTAACCATATTTCAGTGCAAATATCTTCAAATTTTGCTTCAAACAATAATGGAATAACCAATACTATTGTTTGATTATTTCTGTATTGACTGCATTCTTCTATCATTCTTTCTTTAATTAAAGGGTGAAGTAGTTTTTCAATCCATTCCTTGCTTGCTGAATGTTTAAAAATAATTTTCCTTAAAAGTTTTCTGTTTATTTCTCTTTCTGAATTGCTCTTATTATCAATAATTTTATTTCCAAAATAATCTAAAATTTTCTTATATCCATATGTGTTTGGTTTGATTAATTCTCTTGAAAAATGATCTGCATCTAATATTGGTATGTTTTTATGTTTTCTAATGTAATTAGTTATGGTTGTTTTCCCACTTGCAATACCTCCTGTTAAACCAATCCTTCTTTGGTTGTTTTTTGATTTTTGAAGAATACCCATATAATTAATAATAATCTAATTACTTAGTTTCTTTAGTATTAAAGAGTAGTTAGTATAAATTAAAATACCAAAAAGTTTGAGCCAGTTAGATTCCAATTGGTCGTTTGTTGATGACAGTAAGGTTACACCCAAGGGGTTTCTTTTTGCTGGGATATCTGCTGGTTTAAAAGCTTCTAATAAAAAAGATTTAGCACTAATACTCGCTCCAGAAGGAAGTATTTTTAGTGGGATGTTTACCCAATCAATAGTTCGAGCTTCTTGTGTGGATATTTGTGAGGAAAGGATTAAAACAACTTCAGGTTTTGCAAGAGCAATACTAATTAATTCTGGTCAAGCAAATGCATGTACAGGAAATCTTGGCATTCAACATTTTCAAATTGCTACAGGAAAGATTGCGGAACTTTTAGGAATAAAAGAAGAAGAAGTTTTAATGTGTTCAACTGGAGTAATTGGTGTTCCAATACAGATAAATGATTTAGTAAAAAATTTACCGAATTTAGTTAGTGATTTAAAGGGTAATAATTTTCAAAATGCAGCAGAAGCAATTTTAACTACTGATTTGACTTTGAAAAAAGTGTCTATAGAGACGATTATTCAAGGTAGAAAAATAAAAATAGCAGGATTTGCAAAAGGTTCAGGAATGATTTACCCTAACATGGCTACAATGCTTGCTTTTCTAACCTGTGATGCGGGTATTCAAAAAGAAGAATGGGACAAAATGATTGCTATCGCGGTTAAAAAATCTTTTAATGCAATTTCAGTTGATGGAGAGACAAGCACAAATGATTCTTTTGTTGGAATAAATGCAGGAGAGAAAATTGAAAAAAGGTTTTTCCCAATTATCCAACAAGGGATTGATATTGTATGTCAGAACTTGGCAAAAAATATTGCAAGGGATGGAGAGGGAGCAAATTGTTTATTAGAAGTTTTGGTTCAAGGAGCAAAAAATATAGATGATGCAATTATGCTCGCGAAATCTATTTGTAATTCTGCCTTGGTAAAAACTGCGATACATGGTTGTGATCCGAATTGGGGACGAATCATTTCTGCTGCAGGTAATTCTGGAGTTAAATTTAATTTAAATGACGTTGACTTGTTTATAGGAAACGCTCAGATTTTGGAAAACGGCAAGTTAAATAAATATGATCCACAAAAAGTCACAGACTATATTAAGTCCAGAATGAAAGGTAGATATTTAGTTGATGATATTGTAAAAATTATGATTAATCTAAATTCTGGCGAATCGAAAGGCACAGCTTGGGGGTGCGATCTTTCTAAAAAATATGTTGAAATAAATAGCGAATATACTACTTAAGTTTTAGTAAATCTAATGGTAGATATTCATTCATATAAAGAAACAGTATTGTTAAAGTTCCAATTACAGAGCCTATAAAACCTCCAAAAAAATTAACTAATAATCCAGATTGTCTAATTATTGCTTCTTCGTTTTTTTCTTCTTCAAAATTAGGCGAATCAACTACTTTTAAGCGCTGATTGGTTGTTGGTTGTTTAAGTTGTTGGTGTCGGATGAGGGCTTCGAAATCAGGCATGGAATTTGTGAGGCAATTGAACAATAAGCAGACCAGCCCGTCATTCGACGAGGGTCTGATCTACCTAAATCGTCTACAGCTTCAAATACAGCATTGCCCGAGGCTTCTGCTTTATCAAATGCTGAAAGTAAAGGTACAAATGTATCAAAAACATATAAACCAAAATTTTCTAGAGCTGCTTTGGCTTGTTGTGCTGCTTTTTGCTGTCTAAGATCAACTTTTACTATTACTACAGCATGGTTAACTTTTAAGTTGCCTAATAAATTAGCTAGTTCAACAGTTAATTCTACTGATCTTGCTTTTGCAGTTGTAGGTAAGATAACTAAATCTGAACCATACGCTAAGTGTTTAAGTTCTTCTTGATCACTGCTAGCCTGGCCATCAGTTATTACAATTTCTGATGATCTTGATGCTTTAGCAGCTGAACTGACGGGGAAAACTGGAAATGGAAGCTTGCCTCTTGATGCGTATGCCAAAGCAGATCTATTCTTGTCGGCATCAACTATGCAAACTTTTTTACCTTCAGAATGCCAAACACTTGCAAGATGAATACTTGTACAGGTCTTAGCTACCCCACCTTTTTGTCCGCAAACGGTAATGAACAATTTTTTATTTTTATTTCTCTTACTTTGGAGAAGAATTTCTTAATGTCAAGAGAAATTGATTTTTAATGCTTTAAAACTTATTTTTTGAAATATTTTAAACAAGTTAATATTTTTAGATAACCTTATAAGGTTCCTTATTTAAATTGGCTAGTGAAGAAAAGAATTGGATTAGGTACGTGGTCTTGGGGGAATAAGCTTTTCTGGAATTACCAATCTACAAATGACGATGATTTACGTGAGACATATAATGAAGCGTTACGAAGAGGTTTCGATCTAATTGATACTGCAGATTCTTACGGTACTGGGAATCTTCAGGGTAGAAGTGAATTGTTGATAGGAAAATTTTTACTAAATACTCCTTCAGCAAAGAAAAAAAGAATTCAAGTAGCAACCAAACTTGCACCTTATCCCTGGAGAATAGGCAACAGAGGTTTTAATAAACCTTTTTTGAAAAGTTTAGAAAGACTTAATAATAAATTAGATATAGTGCAATTACATTGGTCAACTGCAAAATACAATCCTTGGCAGGAATTAGGGCTCTTGAATAATCTTTGCGATTTAAAAGATGAAGGCTTTGATTTTCAAATAGGCTTATCAAATATAGGCCCTAAAAGATTGATAAAATTAATTAATTTCTTAGCAAAAAGAGATCAGAGCCTAAAGAGTGTTCAAATACAGTTTTCTTTGCTTGCTCCCGATTTAGGAAAACAATATCAGGTAAAAAAAATTTGCGATGAAAATAATATTGATTTCTTTGCTTATAGTCCTTTGTCCTTTGGAATACTTTGTATTGATCCAGATAAAGAACAGAACAAAGAAAAAAGTTTTATTCGCAATGCATTATTTGAAAACTATAAAAAACCAACATATGAATTGCGAAGGTGTTTAAAAAGAATTGCAAATCAAAGATCAGTTTCCCAAGCGCAAGTAGCAATTAATTGGTGTTGTTATCAAGGAGCTATTCCGCTCGTTGGAATGCGAAAAAAATCTCAAGTTATAGATGTATCGAATGTATTCAAGTGGAATTTAAATAAAAGTGAATTTAAAGTACTTCAGGAATTTTCAAAAAAATGTTTAAAAAAAATGCCTAAAAATCCTTTTTCAAGTATTTAGTTAAATTTTTAGCTAGAAATCTTTTTATTTTTTTTAATTTGACAACTACTATTCCATAGTTCATTGGGAAATTTTTCGCCAGTGAATCTAATAACTTTAGGTTTCAGATTTATTATCAAGTCATCTAGGTTTTTATTAGGTTCCATTGTGTAGGATTTGGGTTTCTAATAAGATAAATTAATTTACAATCAATCTTCTCAGTATTTATACTCATAAAATTAAAAAATTTTTTTTTAATACAAGCAACTGCAGCAATATTTACACAATCATAAATTATCTATTACAACTTCTTAGTTATTTTAAAAAAGTGGAGTCCTTCCAGACTCCCCGTATCATTTGGTTGATAAGGCTGATATGACCCCATCTCCTTAAGGATCAAGCAGCAACTGGTGCTGTTTGACGGGAGAAACTAACGATTTTGTTAGCATTTGTGTTTTTGCTCTAACCGAGCCGGCTTCAGTCACCTTCCTTATGCCCCGTCGAAACCATTACAACCCCAAATAGTGGAGTTGAGCGGAATCGAACCGCTGTCCGAAACATCGGTTGAGATCACCTAGTCCAATTGGACATTTATATTCTGACAGGCAAAATGGTTATTGAATAGTTTTTTTTAAGTTTTATCGTATATGAATGTAGTTGCATCAGCTCCAGAGGGACTAGAGAAATCTTTAGCTGAGGAAATTTCAAATTTAGGCGGCTTTAATATTAATACCTATAAAAGATTTATTAATTTTGAATGTGATTTTGAAACTTTTTAT
Source organism: Prochlorococcus marinus XMU1404 (assembly GCF_017696175.1). NCBI lineage: Bacteria > Bacillati > Cyanobacteriota > Cyanophyceae > Synechococcales > Prochlorococcaceae > Prochlorococcus > Prochlorococcus marinus. The sequence continues at coordinate 57,607 of NZ_JAAORE010000001.1, forward strand.
AGAGTTCATTTCTATTCCAGATTAGCTTTTCGTTTTTATAGAGAAATTGCAAGTTTTAATTGCTATGACAAGCAATCTTTATATGCGGGGGTTAGAGATTCATTTGATTGGTTAAACTGGTTGCACTTTGATAAAACGTTTAATGTTCAAGTAACTGGGAGAACATCTTCTTTAAGTCATACTCATTTCACAGCTCTTGAAGTAAAAAATTCTATAACTGATTTGCAACAGGCAGTTTGGAATAAAAGATCAAATATTTCTCTAGATAATCCTGATTTTATAATTCATCTGCATTTAAATAATAATAAAGCAATTCTCAGTCTTCAAAGCAGCTTAGAAAGCTTACACAAAAGAGGCTATAGACCCGCAATTGGGTATGCTCCATTAAAAGAAAATTTAGCTTCTGGATTGATAAATATGACTCAATGGAATGGCAAAGTTCCATTAATAGATTTTATGTGTGGTTCGGGTACTTTTTTAATTGAGGCAGTCAACCAATTCCTTGGAGTTCCCATAAATATTGATCAGGCATATCTTTTTGAAAATTGGTTAGACTTTAGGCAAGATATTTATCTTAATGAAAAAAATAAGGCAAAAAAGAAAATCATAAATTATGAAAAATTACCAACAATAATAGGGTGTGAAATTAATAAAAATGTCTTTGAGCAGGCGAATCTAAACATATCATTAGCTGGACTCGAGAATTATATTGAGCTTATAAATAATGATTTTTTAGAACTCCAATTAAGTTGCACACCTGGGATCATCATATGTAATCCTCCATACGGCAAAAAATTAGGCGATGAAAATGAATTGATTAGTTTATATGAACAAATGGGAATCTTTCTAAAGAACAATTTTTCAGCTTGGGAATTTTGGCTCCTAAGTGGAAATCCAAAACTAACAAAATATTTGAAAATGAAATCTTCATTGAAAATTCCTGTTAGTAATGGGGGGATAGATTGTAGATGGATAAAGTATTTAATTAGGTAAATTATTTTTTGCCTAAAACGGCCTTTGTTGTCTTGCCTAAACCTTCTAATGTTTGAGGAAGATATGGTCCTTTGGCTAATTTTCCTCCAAGCTTCAAACTTAGGCCTGCAAGAAATAAATCGATAAATATTATGAGTAATAAATTATATTCAATATTCCAGTTATTATATTTCGCTAGAAAAAGATAAAAAATAATATGGATGCAAATTAGTACTAATAATAATAATGTACTGCCAATTGCTAAAAATATTCCACCACTAATTAATCTTCTTTTTTCTCTATCTACTTCTTGAAGAGCTATTCTGACATGCAAATCCATCACTGAACTTGCGATGGCTGAAATTCTGGAGGCCGTATTTGCAAAGTTTTTATTTTTTGGTTTTTCCATATTATTTTCTGCCACTGTTTAGGAGACTTCCTATTAGTAAACCAATACCAGCTGCAATAGCAATAGATAATAGTGGTTTTTTTCTTATTGGACTTTCTATTTTTGGTCTAAGTGTATTGTTAAGCTCTTCTAATAATTCTTCTAATTGACTTTCAATAGGCTCAATTTTTTCTGATATTTCCCAATTGTTTTCTCTTATTGAATCAATGATTTCAAATAGTTGGCTTTTTATTCCAATTGCTGAGGTTCCACTATGGCTAGCTATTACTTCAACTAAATCATCAATACTCCCTTTTGTGGCTTCAAGGGTTTGTTGTGCAATGTTAGGCCATTTTTCTTTTATTAAAGGTATTAAACTGTCAATTTTTTCAAGTAACCATTTTTCCAAGATAACTTCTTTTTCAGGAAGATCAGATTTATCTTCTTTTTCTTCTACTTCTTTGGGAGTATGGTAAGTCTCCATTATTCAAACTTATTTATTTTAAGATTAGACCCTATTTTCTTAATTTGGAACCCTTATTTAAAGAATTGTGCGATTTATATAGAATAAAAACATATAAAAGTTTATTTACATTTTATTCATCTACTCTGTTCTGTAAGAAGGTTTTGTTAAGCTATTACTGAATTTATTAAATGAGTTTAAATTTCATCATGGATATTACATTTGCATCATTAATTTTTGCATCTCGCACAATCCCTACAGATTTTGGATTAGTAGCTGCAGCTATCGCTGGAGCTGGAAGTTTGCTATTTATTGCTTTAAGATTTGTTCCTGATGCAAGTAATTAAATAACAGGAAACATCTCTTAGAAAATAAATCTTTACTCAACTTTGTTTTGAAAATAGATTCGATTTATTTATCAACTAGATAATGAATAAATGGGTTTTGCTTGAACATAAAGTTTATTCTGCTGAAGCTTTAGATATTCATTATGATTTTCTTGTTGAAAATGGGATAGATTGTTTAACTTGGAAATTTTTAAAACTACCTTTATTAAATCAAGCTTCTATAGAAATTTCTAAGCAGCCAAATCATAGACTTTTATGGCTGTCCAGGATAGAACATGAACTTTCTGATAATAGAGGGTTTGTAAAAAGAATTGATCATGGAATATTTAAAAATGTTTCTGATAAATTGGACTCTGAATATTATCGATTCATTTTGGATGGTGAACTTCTTTCTGGTTTGTTTGAAATTTCGGGTAATTCTTGTAGATTGAGCAAAAATTATTAATATTCATTTATAAATAAACGTAATATTTCTATTGAGAATTTTTGCAAATTAGTTATTCTTATTTAGCTATTGAGACTTGAGATTGGTACATATCAATCAGGTCGAGTTTGAAAATTTTAAATCTTTTGGGGGAAATGTAAAAATTCCTCTTGAAGAAGGTTTCACAGTGGTTACAGGCCCTAACGGTTCTGGGAAAAGTAATATTTTAGATGGAATTTTATTCTGTTTAGGTCTAGCTAATAGTAGAGGGATGAGGGCTGAAAGATTACCAGATCTAATAAATAACTCCAAAGTTAAAGAGGGTAAGTCATCAGAAACATCTGTATCAGTAAAATTTAATATTCAAGATTGGTCTCCCAGAGAGGATCTTCCGCCTTTGGAACTAGAAGAAGATGAAATTTCCCTTAATAAAGGTCAAAAAGAATGGGTAGTTTCTAGAAAATTAAGGCTTATGCCAGGTGGTTCTTATGCTTCTACTTATACTTCTGATGGCAAACAATGTACCTTGCAACAAATACAGAGAATATTAAGAGATATTAGTGTTGATCCTGAGGGCAGCAATGTTGTTATGCAGGGTGATGTAACAAGAATAGTATCAATGAATAATAAGGAGAGGAGAAATCTTATTGATGAATTAGCAGGAGTCGCACTTTTTGATACAAGAATAGAACAAACTAATGCAAAATTAAATGACGTTTTCGAAAGACAAGAAAGATGTGAAATTTTAGAAAATGAATTGCAATCTAGTAAAAATAAGCTTGAAAAAGAATGTGAAAAAGCAAAGCGATATAAAGAGTTAAAGGCAAAACTATTAAAAATAAGGGAATTAGAGAAAGTTCTTATTTTTGAAAAACAAGTTAAACATGTTGAATCTATAGAAAGAAAAGAAAGTGAAATTGAAAAAAAGAAAATTTTATTTAATAAACAAAAAGAATCTATTAGTAAAGAAATATTAGTCTTAGAAGATGCTTTGAAAATACTTGTTGATGAGCTTAAGGAGAAAGGCGAGGATAAATTGATTAAAGTGAATTCTGATATTGGAAGTATTAATTCTAGCTTGAGAGAACTTGATAGGATATCAAGTCTGAATAAAGAAGAAGGTATTAAATTACAAAAGCAGAGAGATGAAATTGCAATTTCTAAAAGAAATATTGAGTCAGAAAAGATGAGAAAAGAAAATTTCGATGATAATTTTTTAAATCAATTGAACTTGCAAATTGATGATCTCACTTCAAAACACAAACTATCCAGAAAAAAACTTTCTGATGCTGCTGGAGAATCTGGAGAATTCTCAAAACAAAGTATCAAATTAAATACTGAGCTTGAAAGTATAAAAAATCAAATTAATCCTTTGGAAATAAAAAAAAGGAAAATTGAAGAAGAAACTATCCAAAATAATATACAAAAAGATGAGATATTGTCACAGATCGAATGCTTAGACTTAGAAAAGCAGAAACTTTTGCAGGGAAATCAAAGTAAAAAAGAGACATCCGATACACAGAATAAAAACTTGGCAAGTAACAGCGCAGAAATTAATTCTTTAGAAAATGAAATCGATTTATTAATTAAAACTAAATCAAGGCTAAATAACGAGCAATTAAGGCTTGAAAAGGATTTATCTAGATTGGAAAGCAGGAAGGAAGCTTTAAACGAATCTAGAGGTTCATATGCCCTCAGAATTCTCTTAGAGGCAGGGTTAGAGGGTATACATGGTTATGTAGCTCAACTTGGAGAGGTCAGTGAGAAAAATAGATATGCATTAGAAATTGCTGCTGGAAATAGGTTAGGACAAATTGTTGTTGATAATGATCATATTGCTGCTAAAGCAATAGAAATTCTTAAAAAGAAGAAAGCGGGAAGATTAACTTTTTTACCTTTAAATAGAATTAAAAGTCAAAAAAAGAATTATGCAATTTCAAGATTTGAAAATAACAGGGAGAATGGATTTATTGATAAAGCTATTAATCTAATTACTTTTGATGAAGTCTATTCAGATGTTTTTCGATATGTTTTTGGAGATACTTTGGTTTTTTCAGACTTATCCTCAGCTAGGTTATCTACACAAAAAAATAGGTTGGTCACCTTAAGTGGTGAATTACTAGAAGCAAGTGGTGCTATTACAGGAGGTAGCAAGTTAAATAAAGATTTGGCTTATAGGTTTGGAATTAATAATGATATTGATGATTCTAGTCCTCTAAAAGAAAGATTATTAATTATCGAAGAAGCTTTAAAAGAGTCAAATAATGATTTGATAATAAAAAATAATAGACTTAGTAAATTAAATTCTAACCGCAGTCAAATTATTGAGGATTGTGCCTCATTTAATAAAGAAATTGAAGTAAATCAAGATTCCCTTAAAGTTGTCTCGCAAAGAATTGAGGATTGTAAATCGAGATTAAATAAACTTGATACTGCTAATAATTTATTAGTTAACGAGTTAGATCATTTAAAAAATGAATTGAAGCCTTATCACGATAAGTTTAATCAACTACAAACCATTCAAAAGGCAAATTATGAAAAAAATCAAAAATCATCATTAATAGCTTTTAATGACGATTTTAATAATCTTGATAAAAAACTTGAATTACTTATTAAGGAGAGAAATACATTACTAGATAAAAAGAATCAATTTGCTTTAGATAAAGAGCGTATCAATAATTCATTAAAAATTACTTTACTACAAGAAAAAAACTTGCAGGAATCTATTAAACAACTCGCAATTGCTCATAGTGAATGGATAGAAAAAAGAGATGAATTTAAAAAAGAGCTTTTAGATCTCGATAATCAAAAAAATTCTCTAGAAAGGGATTTAGGTTTATTGAGAAGGAAAAGAGATGAATTAAACTCTTCAATTTCAAATAAAAGGCAAGAATATAATAACTATCTGTTGAAGCTTGAATATCTTGAAAGGGATATGCATTCTCTTAAAGAAGAGATGAGGAGCGAGAAAATAAAATTAGAAAATTATAAAAAAGATCTACCTAATCCTTCGCCGCATTTTGGAGAATATGAAGGAAAAACTCTTGATTTTTTGCAATCAGAAATCTCGATCATAAATGGAAAACTACAAAGCTTAGAACCTGTGAATATGTTGGCTCTTGATGAATTAGAAGAATTAATTGAGAGATTAAATGGTTTGCGAGAAAAATTGGAAATTTTATCTAATGAAAGATCTGAATTATTGCTGAGAATAGAAACTGTATCGACGATGCGTCAAGAGGCTTTTATGCAAGCATTTAAAGAAGTTGATAAACACTTTAGAGAAATTTTTGCCAATTTATCTGACGGAGATGGTTTTCTTCAACTTGAAAATCCTAATTCTCCTTTAGAAGGAGGATTAACTTTAGTGGCTCATCCTAAGGGAAAAAATGTCAGAAGATTAGCCTCTATGTCAGGTGGTGAAAAATCATTAACTGCTTTAAGTTTTTTATTTGCTTTGCAGAAGTATAAACCTTCACCTTTTTATGCATTAGATGAGGTTGATAGTTTCTTAGATGGCATAAATGTTGAAAGGTTGTCAAAATTAATATCTAATCAGTCATCAAATGCTCAATTTATAGTCGTAAGTCATAGAAGGCCTATGATTAGTGCGTCTGAACGCACAATTGGTGTTGCGCAAGCAAGAGGTGCTAATACTCAAGTTCTTGGGTTACCAAATGCTGCATAAACACACTTTTTTAAATTTATACGTCAGAATGATAAAAAGCTATTTATGAGTTTGTCTAACACATCTGCTAATAAGAATAGCCCTAACTCGGTTCCTAGTGAACGTTTATGGTTAAGGTCAGAATTAATGGGAACGCAAGTTATAACTACTGATACTGGTAGGCGTTTAGGCGTAGTTGGGGAAGTTGTTGTTGATATCGATAGAAGAGAAGTGGTCGCTTTGGGACTAAGAGATAATCCACTCACAAGATTTTTACCAGGGTTGCCAAAATGGATGCCTTTAGAAAGTATAAAGCAAGTTGGAGATGTCATATTAGTTGACTCCCTAGATTCTTTGAGTGAAAGTTTTTCTCCAGAAAGATATGGGAAAGTAATTAATTGTCAGGTTATTACAGAATCTGGACAACTTTTAGGGAGAGTTCTTGGCTTTTCTTTTGATATTGAGACTGGGGATTTGATTTCTCTTGTTATGGGTGCTGTTGGTGTTCCACTTTTAGGTGAGGGAGTTTTAAGTACTTGGGAAATTCCTGTTGAGGAAATCGTAAGTAGTGGTACTGATAGGATTATTGTTTATGAAGGCGCTGAAGATAAATTGAAGCAACTTAGTAGTGGTTTACTTGAGAAACTTGGAGTAGGGGGTTCTTCATGGGATGAAAGGGAAGCAAATGGATACTCAGCAAATCTTGTACCTGTAGAGAATCAGTTACTTTCAGGTTCGGAATCAGAACAGCAAAACACTTTGGTAGAGGAATATGAAGAAGTTGTTAAACAAGATGATTATGAAGATGATTATGAAGATGATTATGAAGATGAACTTGAATATGTTGAAATAAAGGACCCTTCAGAGGAAATGAATAACAGAAAAAAGCTTTATATGGATAATGATTATTCTGATCAGATTGAGAATCAAAATAGTATTAATCCAATAGAAGAAAACAACAATATTGATTTAAAGCAAAAGAAACAATCAAGTACTAATTTAGCTTCGAAAAGACCAATTCAAAATTCAACTGAAACTTTAGATATTGAACCACTAGATGAAAAAAATTTAGTTCAAGATAATAAAAAATCAAAAAAGTTTGAAATTGATGATCCTTGGTAATTGCTAAAGTTTTTTTATTGAACTAAAAATTATAGAAGCAAGTTTTTTTGCAGCACCTATATCGCCTCTTTCTTTGTGTAGATTATCCCTAATACTTTTTAATTGATCTTTATTTTTAATAAGAAATAATGCTTCTCTTGCAACTTTTCTAGGGGAAATATTACCTATCCTTTCAGGGACAATCAATTTTTTAGCTTTAATATTTGGCCAAGCAAAAAACTTCTTTTTTTTAAGATAAAAATTTTTAATTATAAAAGTTAGGCATCTATTTATAAATGAAATTTTTCCAATTACTCCAAAAATTCCATCCCATGCATTCATCACATTTAAATGTTGAGTTGGTAGAACAACTAACATTGGAAGAGTAATTGCTGCTAATTCTGCAGTATTTGCTCCTACAGTTGTAATTGCAAGATCACATTCTTTTAATATTTCATAGCAAGGGTGTTTCTTGATTAGATAAATTTTTGTATTTTTTGATGTTTCAATTACATAATCAAAACGAGAGTCTTTGAAGTTTTGAATTGTTTTGATTTTTGATGAGTAATATTTAGTAATTGGATTTTTGTTGCTTTGAAAAAATAAATATTCACTTTTATCAGTAGTTGGGGCAATGGGGATTATAAAATTTATATTTTGATTTTTTTCAGCAATATGATCTGCAACTTCTAAGAAGAAAGGAATTCCAATAGAAAGTTTTGCTTTTTTAGAACCAGGAAACAATGCAATATAGTGTTTTTCTTTATTTCTTAATGATATTTCACTATCAATTTTGATATCTGCCATCAAATCGCCAATGACTTTACATTTATATTTATATCTTTTAGGTATTAACTCTTTTACTTTTACATTCATAGCAGCAATTTCGTTGGTCCATTGCGGCCAACGCGAAACCCATTCAGCATATGTGATATTTAAATAACCCAATCTTTTAGATAATAAAATGCTCCAAAATTGATCCCCACCAAGGAAAATAACTACCCCTTTTTTTGGCCAATTCGCAAAAGAATGTGGCTTGATTAATAATTTCCAAAAACTTTTGGCTTTTGTAATTAATTCGAATTTATTCCATGAATTTGCAACTAAAAATTCTTTACCAGTTGCATTTGGGCAAGGAACTAGGACTAACCTCAGAGTGAAATTAAGTTTATCGTTACCACATAGTGATTTATTTATTTTGTTAAGCTCATCCACTACAGGATTTACCCATGTAGTTAATTCACCAGGACCATTGGAAACTATAACAACTGCAACTGGATTTTTTTTCATTGCAGTTTAGCAAGAATACATTAAATGCGGACGGCGAGACTTGAACTCGCAAGGCCGAAGCCACACGCTCCTTAGACGTGCGCGTCTACCAATTCCGCCACGTCCGCAAAGGGTTCTTAGCAACCGGGGGATACCTAAACCTTAGAAATATCATACATTATTGGCTGAAATAAGCATGTAGTTCTAAAAGAGTATTTTTGAATATGATGAATAATTTTTCTATTGCATAAAACAAATATTTATACATATATAACGTTCTAGGTTGTATTGTAAAAAATGTCCTCTGATCACTAAAAAATTTTGTTAAATACTTTGGCAAATAATTTTTTATTTTAAGTCATTTTCATTTCTTCAATTTAATTTTCATAATGGTTGAAAAAGTTTTAATTGCTAATCGTGGAGAAATAGCTTTGCGAATTGTCAGAAGTTGTAGAGAACTAGGTATTGCAACCGTAGCAGTTTTTAGCACTGTAGATAAAAAAGCATTGCATGTTCAGCTTGCTGATGAAGCGGTTTGCGTTGGAGATTCGTTAAGTAATAAGAGTTATTTAAATATTCCCAATATACTTGCTGCTGCTACATCGAGAGGAGTTGATGCTATTCATCCTGGTTATGGATTTCTTGCTGAAAATGATAAATTTGCTGAGATGTGTAACGATCACGGCATAGTTTTTATTGGTCCATCTCCTAAAGCTATTAGATCTATGGGAGATAAATCTACAGCTAAAGAAACTATGGAAGCAGTTGGAGTTCCAACAGTACCTGGTAGTAAAGGTTTGTTATCAAATATAGATGAGGCTTATCAATTGGCAGATGATATTGGCTATCCGGTAATTATTAAAGCCACTGCTGGAGGAGGTGGAAGAGGTATGAGATTGGTCGAAAATTCCGATAATCTCGAAAAAATGTTTAAAGCAGCACAAGGTGAAGCAGAAGCAGCTTTTGGTAATGCTGGTTTATATATGGAGAAATTTATAAAGAAGCCAAGACATGTAGAAATTCAGATTTTGGCGGATAGATCAGGCAATGTTGTTCATTTAGGAGAGCGAGATTGTTCAGTTCAAAGAAGACATCAGAAGTTACTGGAAGAATCTCCTAGTCCTGCGATTAACGCTGAACTAAGAAAAAAAATGGGGAACGCAGCTATTGCTGCTGCAAAAAGTATTGGCTACGAAGGAGCTGGTACAGTTGAATTTTTAGTCGATGATGATGATAATTTTTATTTTATGGAAATGAATACTAGGATTCAAGTTGAACATCCTGTTACTGAAATGGTTACGGGAGTTGATTTAATAGCTGAGCAAATTAAAATTGCAAGCGGAGTAAGCTTGGAATTTAGTCAGAATGATATCCATTTAAACGGTCATGCCATTGAATGTAGAATAAATGCTGAAGATCCGTCTCATAATTTCCGACCATCACCTGGAAAAATAACTGGGTGGCTTCCTCCTGGTGGGCCTGGTGTAAGGGTGGATAGTCATGTTTATACCGGCTATGAAATACCTCCTTTCTATGACTCTTTAATTGGTAAATTAATAGTTTGGGGAAAAGATCGTAATACTGCAATTAAACGTATGAATAGGGCTTTAAATGAATGCGCAGTAACTGGTATTCCTACAACAATTAACTTTCATCTGACCTTACTGAATAAATCTAAATTTAAGGAAGGAAAAATACATACTAAATATGTAGAAGAAGAATTATTGCCAAATTACTGAGAAAAGTTAAATGATTTCTATTAAATATGTGTATGAATTGCAAGTTTTATGAGTCCTTGTTGACCAACTAAAATCTCTCTTAAAAAGCTTATCACTCCAATCCATATTACCGGTCCAACGTCAACTCCTCCAATAGGAGGAATGAATTTTCTTGTTAAATTAAGAATAGAGTTTGATGGTATTGAAATTAATAACCATAAACCTTTACTTAAATCAATTTTTGGGTACCAACTAAGAATTAATCTTATTAGAAAAACGATAGTTAGATATGAAAGAGAAATCCCTAAACTAACATCTAAAATTTGAAGAGAGTTAACAAGCAAGGAAATCACAATTATTTAATTCATCTTAATAAATAACCCACTGAAACGTATTTAATTCGTATTATAAATTGAGAATTTAATATTTAAAAAAGTGTTTCAAATCTCAAATTTATCTCTAGTCGCAGATTTTTCTGCTGAAGTTGCAAATAATTCTGCAGTTGGAATGATAGGTAGTTTTATTGCTGCTGCTTTACTTATCGTTATTCCAGCCAGTGCATTTTTGATTTTTGTCAGTCAGAAAGATTCCCTCGATCGTACTTCTACAGGAAGACGCTAGTTTTTGTAAAAGTTTTAAGTACACTATATATATAGGGAATTTAAGAAACCCTTTTAAAAATAAATTTTGGAGAAAGAATGTGGTCAATGCTAGTCTCAATTGGGCCAGTATTGTTGGTATTGTCCTCGCTGTTTGTGGAGGAGGCCTTTATTTTCTGAGGTCTTTTAAACCTGCATTAGCAAGAGATTATGATGTTTTCTTCGCAGCCATAGGACTTTTGTGCGGGGGAATATTATTTTTCCAAGGCTGGAGGCTAGATCCCATCCTTCAGTTTGGTCAGTTTTTGTTAGCAGGAACCACAGTTTTTTTTGCATATGAAAGTGTGCGATTGAGGGGAGTTGCTACTGATCAAGCAAGAAGGTCATCTTATTTTGATGATGATCCTATTTCTGATGTTCCTAGAAATTCTAGGGGTAGATTTAATGAAGATTACGATAGGTTTCAGCAGCCTGAAAGACCATCAAGAAGATTTAAACCTCAAGAAGATGAATTTGAAGAAGACTATATGGAGGGGAGATCTCGTAGGAGGAATGTTTCAAGAGCTATACCTTCTGCCGCTGCAAGCAGAAGCAGGCCATCTACAAGAGAAGCAGATCAGTTTGACAATGATGAACCTATAAGGAGAAGAAGAAGACAGACTAGTGCAAGTAATCAATCAGAAGGAAATAACTTTGGTGAGAGACGCAACTTATCTCGCAATGAAGTTAAAACAGGATCAAGACCTAGAATGAATCGGACAGTTTCTAGACAAGATGATATTTCTTCGCCTGCTGATTCTTCTCCATCAAGCAAGAAACCTACAAGATCTCCTATCAGGCAGCAGACTTCAACAGCTCAAGTTGAAGATGCTTCATTCAAAGATACTAAGCAAGTTAAAAAAAATCGTGAGACTCGTAGAGTAAGCTCTTCAGATAGATCAAGTTCAAAAAATCAAAATGGTAGATATACCGTTGGAACAAACAAAAAGAAACCAAGAGATAACAGCTCTAGATTTGATGATTAATTATAAGATTCCTGCCCATTTTAAAAACGATTGTTGACTAAATAATTCAATTAGTATTATCGCTAGGAATCCGATCATTGCAAATCTACCATTAGTTATTTCAGAATAACTACTCCACCCAAATTTGTATTCATCTTCAATATGAATTGATTTTTCATCTAATTCATTGTCTTTAGTTTGTTCATTAATGTAATTTACATCTTCTTGATGTTCTATAAAACTCTCATTACCTAAATTAGTAACTTCTGAGTTAGTTTGTTCTTCTTTAGAATTCATCTTTTTTGCTAATCATTAAAATTATACTTATCAGAAGTCAATAATTTCCAGTCTCCTTGTCCATTTAATTCTAAAATATTTTCATGAAAATCTTTTAAACTAGGTCTATGTCCAACACTAATAAGAGAAAGTTCTCGTTCCTTTAGTAAGCTATATAGTTTTTTTTCAGTGTCAATATCTAAAGCACTTGTTGCTTCATCAAGTACCGCAAATCTTGGAGAATTTAGTAAGAGTCTTGCAAAAGCCAATCTTTGTTGCTCTCCTAGAGAAAGAATTCGTGGCCAATCTTGTTTGATATCAAGATTAGGATACCGATCAACTAAGGTTTTTAAGTTTACTTCATAAAGTACAGAAGTAAGATGTTCATCACTAAATTTCTTAACTTCAGTGGGATAACATAATTGCTCCCTTAAAGAACCAAGTAACATATAAGGTTTTTGAGGTATGAATAATAATTCCCCAATTTTAGGTTTTTTTATGACTCCATGGTCTGGTTCCCATAATCCACTAATCATCCTTAGTAAAGATGTTTTTCCACATCCAGAAGGTCCTACAACCAAAAGTGATTGATTATTTTCGATACTTAAATTTAAATTCTTGATAATTGTTTTATTTGATCCTGGTGGGCAAAGGTCAGCATTGTTAATCAAGATTGAGGGATAATCTGAAACAACGTTTTGATTGCTTGTAGGGCTAATTTGACTAATAGATTCGACTTTTGATTGGAATCCCTCTAATCTGCCTATCCCAGCAGTAAATTTTGCAAGTTCTTCTATTTGATTGACAATGAAAAATAACGAACCTTCGACCATTCCAAATGCAAAGCTTGCCTGAATGAAGCGCCCATAATCAATATCACCTTTAAAGTAAGGAATTGCCATTATTAAATATGGAAAAAAGTTTCCTGCATAATTAATGGATCTTCTCATGACATCAATTATTACTCTCCATATAATGAGTAAATTAAAGTTTCTCACCACTTCTCCTAATCGCCTTTCAGTTTCACTTCGCTCAGGGTTCTCTCCAGAGTAAAAGGCTATTGATTCAGCATTATCCCTAATATGTACCAAGCCATATCGAAAATCTGCTTCGTATCTAAGTTGATCGAAGTCTATTTTTACAAGATTTTTACCGGCTATTAAAAGGATAGAAGTTGCAAATGCAGCGTAACCAAATAAAGAAAAAGTAAGTGTTGTACTTATACTCCATAAAATTAGAATATTAAGTGAAAATGTCAGTAGTGCGTCAAAAATACCTAATGTAAAAGAAAGACTTTGCCCTGTAAATGCTCGGGTATCATCTGTTATTCTTTGATCAGGATTATCGACATCAGTTTGATCTTCATCATTGGGATTTAGTTGGTAATAAGCTTTATTAGTCATATAATCTTTGACTAAACTTTTTGAAAGCCATTCTCTCCAAATTATTCCCAATTTATATGTGAAAAATATTTGAGAAACACGTATTGGTAGAGCAACAGCAAAACAACAAGCGTAAATCCCCAAAATTCGATAAAATCCATCTTCTTGTTTCTCTACCAAAGCATTTGTTAAATCTCTTGCTATAAATCCTATTCCAGCGTTTATTCCGTTTACTGCTAACAGCATTAATACAATTATCGCGAGGAATAACCAGTGTAACCATCTACGGTTTTTTAATTGCCGTCTTAAGCTGAAAAAGCTTCCTGATCCAATTAAAAATAAGCCAGAGAACAGCAATCCCCAGCTACCAGCCCAAATTGAATTGATAGTATCTACTACACCGCCGAAATACTTTTCAAGAAAAACTGGTTGAAAGCTTTCAAAAAAACTGATTATTCCTGTAAGACCAACAAGTACTACTCCGCCAACACAAAATAAAAGAGAGATCAAAAGCCATATGAATTGAAATCCATTACATTGGTCTATTGGGAGAAAAAATGGCTGTGATAACTTCCTTAATTTTTGTAGTTGGTAAAATATTCTGGATTTATTTTTAACGGCTTTATTCATTACTCGACAAGTTTATAAAATAAATTATATCTTTTAGAAGTCTATTGACCAAAGCCAATAAATGAAAGTGCCCAGTCAGGTAAATTTAAGTAACTCAAGATTGTTACGTCAAATTCATGAACTTTTGGAAAAGATTTATCTAATGCCCACCATAGTAGAAAGGGTAGATTAAATAAAATTTGTAATTGCCATTTATAAGTTAAAACCCTCCAAACTTTTATTAACTTAGTTTTGAGTGAATCATCTAACTCTTCCCAATTTTTTGAAATTAAACTCAATAAATTTTTGGATTCTGAATTTAATGAATCTGGTGTATTCATTTTGTTTTTACCTATTTATAACCCATAAACATTTATTTCGAGAGTTTTAACCTGGGGGCCAATTCATTTTTCTTCCAGATAAAAAATGAATATGTAGATGAAACACTGTTTGCCCCGATTCTGCTCCAGTATTAATTACTGTTCTCCAATTAGTTAAATTTTTTAATTTAGCTATTTTGCTACCAACAAAAAGTAAATGCCCCAATAAATTTGCATCTTCTTCAATACACTCTAATAAACTGATAATTGGCTTTTTAGGAATAACTAAAAAATGTATTGGAGCTTGCGCCTGGATATCATTAAAGGCGATACAAAACTCATCTTCATAAAGCTTTTCGCAGGGTATTTCTTCATTAATTATTTTTTGAAAAATTGTAGTTTCAGTCATTAAATTAATTAATAGAAATAACGTCTTTTTCTTTAAACCCTTCTTTTCTAAGTTCTTTGTTTAAATCATCTTTAGATGTAACTCTATCAACAAATAATATTCCATTTAAATGATCCATTTCGTGTTGAATACACCTAGCTAGCAGTCCATCTGCTTTCATTTTACGTGGTCGCCCCATTTCATCTCTGAATTTTAATTTTATAGTTGATGGTCTAACTACATTCAAATAGACACCTGGTATACTCAAGCAGCCTTCTTCATATGAATTAAGGGTTGTTCCATAGTCTGTGATTTCTGGATTAATTAATATTAAAGGTTCTGCTGCTGAATCTTCAAAATTTACATCTATGACAAGAAGCTCTTTGTTAATGCCAATTTGAGGCGCAGCAAGTCCAATTCCTTTAGCAGCATACATGCTTTGAAGCATTTCTTTAGCAAGTTTTCTAATTGATTCATCAACTTTAGTTATTCTTTTTGAATTTTGTCTTAATACATCATCTCCAAGTTTATAAATGTCTAGGGATGGCTTACCTGTTTGTTCTTTTGGAATTTTTTCTGCGTTTCCATTTGTTCTTGACTTTTTTGCAAGTTGTGAAAAATGGTTTGCCACGTTAAAAAAAGTTTTTAGTAAAGAGTTTAGCTATAAAAATACTAGCACTTTAATTTACTTTCTTTATAGTTTTTTAAATGAGTAATGATGATAAGTTAAAAGTTAGGCAAAATTTTTCTAAAAAGAAAGCTTTTAAGGAATTAACAATTATTAGGGATACCATTTTTTGGATTGATATCGTAGCTGAAGGTCAAAATGAAAATGCCATTTTTGCAAGACCATTTAATATCAAAGATGCATTGCCTCAAAAATTAACTAGTAAAAAATATAAAATTAAAAATAATTTTCACGGATATGGTGGAAAATCTTATAAGTGTATAGATTTTAAAAATAATTTTTATTTGATATGGATTGACCAGTTGACAAAGGCAGTATGGTTTCAAATTTTTAAAGAGGTGGCACCAAATGATAGAGCTCAAAATAAGTATCTTGATTCAGTTCAAGAATCTAGACAACTATCTAAATCAATTGAAGGAAATTTCGATTCTTCATTTGTTATTTCTGAAAATTTTTTTTTGTATGGTATTTGCGAAATAAATAATAGAGATTATTTATTTTCTTTAAACCTAAAAAAAACTAAACAAGATATTTATCGAATAAAAAAATTTAAAAATTTCGCTGGAGAATTATCTTCTAATACTTCTGCTAAGTTACTTTCTTGGATTGAATGGGATTCTCCTTATATGCCTTGGGAGAAAAATGATCTGTTTTTTGCTCAAATAGACTTAGATGGAAAGATACAAAAATTAAAAAAATTCAAAAATAAGCTGATCAATGCTAAAAAAAACGTTTCTTTTTTTCAACCCTATTGGATAAGTGAAACAATTTTAGTATGCTCTGAAGATAGCTCTGGATGGTGGAACTTATTGTTTTTAGATGTTAGTGATATCGAGAATATTTATATTAAGAAAAGATTAGAGAGGAATTTGATTGAATATGGAGTACCACAATGGGTCTCGGGAAGAACATTCTTTTCAGGGACTATAAAAAATTTATTTTGTTTAGCAAAAAAAGAAAATAGTTTAATAGTCGAACAATATAAAGATCTTGTATTAATTAAAGAATTTTCTACCCCTTTTACCTCAATAAGTGATTTCAGTGTTTTTCAGAATAAAGTTCTTTTAAAAGGATATGGATCTGATTTTTTTGGAATTGTTCTTGAAATTGATTTTGCAAAAAAAGTTTTATCAAATTTTTCTGAGCAAACATATATTGATCATATAAAAGAATCTTCCAAACCTGAAACATTTTGGTTTAAAGGTTTTGAAGATAAAATCACTCATTCATTTCTTTATAGACCGCTTGTTGATAATTTCAGAAAACCACCACTCCTTGTTAGAGCTCATAGTGGACCAACTTCATTTTTTGATGGATCTTATAATTCTGAAGTTCAATATTGGGCGTCGAAGGGATTTTTTGTTGCTGAAGTCAATTATGGAGGATCATCAGGATTTGGTAAAGCATACAGAGATAGATTGAATCATAAGTGGGGTATTGTTGATTCTTATGATTGCAAAGCACTAGTTCTTGAATTAATAAAATTAGATCTAGTGGATAGTGAGAAAGTGGTAATTTTTGGTAATAGTGCTGGTGGTTTAACTGCCCTTAATTGTTTATTATATGGCTCTATATTTACAGCTGCAATTTGTAAATATCCTGTTATTGATTTGAAGGATATGCATTACAACACGCATAGGTTTGAAAAAGATTATTTAAATTCTTTGGTAGGAAATTATGAAAAAAATCATCATGAATATATAAATAGATCGCCAATAAATCACATTAACAAAATAAAACAACCTATCTTATTGTTCCATGGAAAAAAAGATACAGTTATTTCGTATAAACAAACTTTAAAAATTCAAGAAATTTTGATTCAGAATAATAAATATTCAGAAGTTATGTTTTTTGAAAATGAAGGCCATGGGTTTAAAAATATTGAAAATAAAGAAGTAGTAATGCAAAAATCTCAGGAATTTTTAAAAAAAGCTTTGAATATTTAAGAATTGATTTTTAGAAAATCAATAGTATCTTTTAATTTTTCTATAAATATATCAATTTCTTCCTTATTTGTTGTGAAATTCATGCTAATTCTAGCCGTTGATTTAATTCCAATATATCTGTGAAGAGGTTGACAGCAATGATGCCCACTCCTGATGCAAATTCCTTTTGAATCAAGAATTTCAGCAATATCGTTTGAATGTATATTTTTTATATAAAAGGTGGCAAGTGATGCTCGTTCTGGATCTATCTCTGGGGATGGACCTATAATTTCAACATTTTCTATTTGATTTAATTTTTCAAATAAATATTTAGTAATAGTCTTTTCATATTCATGAATTTCATTCAATCCAATAGCGTTTATATAATTAATAGCTTCCGCTAGACCTATTGCTTCTGCAATGGCTGGAGTTCCAGCTTCGAATTTATGTGGTAGCTCTGCCCAAGTACTTGTCTCTTCAAAAACATCTTGAATCATTTCGCCACCTCCAAAGAGAGGAGGAATTTTTTCTAGGATTTCTTTTCTTGACCAAAGGAATCCAATGCCTGTGGGACCGCAAAGTTTGTGTCCTGATCCGGCTAAAAAATCTATATCAAGATCACTTACATCCAGTTTTTGATGCGCCAAACTTTGACAAGCGTCTATTAATACTAGAGCCCCTTTTTGTTTAGCTAATTTAGTTATCTCTTTAATTGGATTACAGCAACCTAGAGTATTACTAACATGTACGAGGCTCACAAGCTTAGTTCTAGTTGTTAACTTTGATTTAAAATCGTTTATATCTAATTTTCCATTTTTATCTATACCTATGAATTTTAATTTGCATTTATTTTTTGCTGCGACCATTTGCCATGGAACAATATTGCTATGATGCTCCATTATTGATAAGAGAATTTCATCGTTTTCTCTTAATGAAGATTCGCCCCATGATCTAGCGGCGAGATTGATTGCCTCAGTAGCATTTCTTGTGAAAATAATTTCTTTTGCTGAATTCGCTTTTATATATTTGCTGATTAAATATCTTGCATTTTCAAATTCTTCTGTTGCTTTAGCACTTAATTGATGCGCGCCTCTATGTACATTGGCATTAAAGTTTCTATAATATTCATCAATTTTTTTTAAGACTTGTATTGGTTTTTGAGTAGTTGCAGCATGGTCTAAATAAATGATGTGCTCATTACTTTTTAAGTTCTTATTTAAAAGAGGAAAGTCTTTCTTAGTTATTTCAGGAAAATTTTGAATCGTTTCCATTAATTCTCAGTTAAAAGTTTATCAAGCAAATCCCATCTATCTTTTGAAATGGGAATAAATGAAATTACTTCTTGAAAGTAAGAACTTAATTGTAGTTTACTTGCTTCTGGTAATGTGATCCCTCTTGTTCGCATATAAAAAAGTTCTTCTTCATTAAGTTGCGAGACTGTAGCGCCATGTTTGCATTTGACATCATCAGCAATTATTTCTAATTGAGGTTTAGTATCTATTTGTGCGAGATTTGATAAAAGTAAATTTCTACTTAATTGAGAAGCATCAGTTCTCTGGGCAATTTTCGGTACTATTATTGAACCTTCAAATATTGCATGTGATTTATCGTCAGCAAGTGATTTGTTGATTTGATCTAGAAATCCATTTGGACCATTAAAGTCTATTTTTGTATATGTAGAAATTTGTTCATCTTTCTTGGTTATTTGCATACCTTTGATATTGGTTTTAGCGTTTCCTGCAGATTGTTTAATACTAATTTCAAATCTTGCATAATTGAATTTGAAATGTAAGGAACCTAAGTTGTATTCACTATTTTTTTGTTGAATAACATTGAGAGAATTTAATAAATTTGATCTGTTTTCACCGTAAGAAACAACACCATGATTTACGGAACTATTTTCTTCTAATAAAAAAAAAGTTGACTGAGATAATGAAGAGTTTTCTTTCCCAAGATTTACCTGTAATAATTCAATATCGCAATTCTTTTCCAAAAATATTACTAGGGTTTTTGCGTTTAAAGAATGACTTGATGCATGACTAAAAATTTCAATAGGAGGGATTTTTGATCCATTTATTTTTAATCCCAATAAATTCTTTGTAGAACTTAAAGACAGATTTAGTAGGTCACTCCAATTTTCGTTTTGATCAAAACTAGCTATCTGTTCTTTTATATATTTATTTAATTCATACTCACTTAATTGCTGTATTGAATAATTTTCTTTTATTAATTTAATTTGGCAATTCTCACCAATTATTAATCTAATAGTACCTTGAGAATTTTCTGGATAGGGTATATCGAATTTTGGATTTTTTTCATTAACAGAGTAGTTTAAAAAGTTTGAAAATTTTGATTTATTTGAAAGTCTCCATAATTCACTTTTAGGATTAGGGAGGGGATTTGATTGTAATTTATGAAGACAGATTTTTTGTATTTCTGTTTGATTGTCAATTAATTTATTCGTTTTTATTTTTTCAATAATTTCCATTTATTTAAGTATCTTTTACAAAGTTATCAGTCCATTCATAACCTTTTTTTTCAAGCTCTAAAGCAAGATCACTCCCACCAGTTTTTATGATTTGTCCGTCTGCCATAACGTGGACATAAGTTGGTTCAATTTCATCAAGTAATCTTTGGTAGTGAGTAATTAATATAATTCCAGACTGTGCATTAGATATTTTTTTAATTCCTGATGCGACTATTCTAAGAGCATCAATATCTAGTCCAGAATCGGTCTCATCTAATATTGCTATCTTGGGCTCAAGTAAAGCCATTTGCAGGATTTCATTTCTTTTCTTTTCACCTCCGGAAAATCCTTGATTAACACTCCTTGATAGGAATGCATGATCCATTTTCACAAGTTCTAACTTTTCTTTAACTAATTCCTCAAAATCAAAAGTATCCAATTCCTCTTTCTTTAGGAATTTTCTTCTAGCATTCGTTGAAACTCTAAGAAACTCAAGATTACTAACGCCTGGAATTTCTATTGGATATTGGAAACCAAGGAAAATTCCTGATTGAGATCTTTCTTCAGGTTCTAAAGAGTTGATATTTTCACCAGAAAATTTTATATCTCCTTTTGTAATATTATAAGAGGGATGTCCTGCAATGATTTTCGAAAGAGTACTTTTGCCACATCCATTTCTTCCCATGATTGCATGGATTTCTCCAGGATAAACAGTTAGTGAAACCCCCTTCAAAATTGGAAGATTTTCAGTAGATGCAAAGAGATTTTCAACTTCTAATATTGGATCTGACTCTTTCATTTTAGTTTGCATATCAGTTTAGAAATTGATTAATTAACCTACTGATCCCTCTAGTTTAAGTGCCAGTAACTTATCAGCTTCGGCAGCAAATTCCATAGGTAATTGATTAAATACATCTCTGCAAAAACCACTGACCATCATAGATACCGCCTCCTCAAATTCTATACCTCTGCTTTGGAGATAAAAAAGTTGATCTTCAGAGATTCTACATGTGCTTGCTTCATGCTCAATTTCAGAGTTGGGTTGTTGAGATTTGATATAAGGGAATGTATTTGCAGAAGCTTGATCCCCTATTAACATTGAATCACATTGACTGTAATTTCTTGATCCTGCAGCTTTTGTTCCCATTTTGACAAGCCCTCTATAGCTATTGATTGAATTACCTGCACTAATACCTTTGCTAACAATAGTTGATTTGGTTTTGGGGCCAATATGGATCATTTTTGTGCCGGTATCTGCTTGCTGAAGATTATTGGTGAGTGCTACTGAATAAAATTCCCCTACAGATTCTTCCCCTAAAAGGAGACAGCTAGGATATTTCCATGTAATAGCAGACCCTGTTTCAACTTGAGACCAGCTAATTTTACTTCTCTTGCCTAAACATTTTCCTCTCTTGGTGACAAAATTGAAAATTCCGCCAACACCTTCTTCATCACCAGCATACCAATTTTGCACTGTTGAATATTTTATTGAGGCATCGTCTAGGGCTATGAGTTCCACAACTGCGGCATGTAGGGTATTTGTATCAAACATTGGTGCTGTACAGCCTTCTAGATAACTTACAGAACTAGATTCTTCGGCAATTATGAGTGTTCTCTCGAATTGTCCAGAATCTCCACTATTAATTCTGAAGTAAGAAGATAGGTCCATAGGACATGTAACACCTTTTGGGATATAAACAAAAGAACCATCACTAAAAACAGCAGAATTTAGTGCTGCAAAATAATTATCACTGGCTGGGACTACTGTACCTAAATATTTCTCAATTAAATCAGAGTGATTTTTTACTGCTTCACTGATTGAGCAAAATATAACTCCATGTTCAGCCAGTTCCTCTCTAAATGTTGTAGCTATAGAAACACTATCAAAGACAGCATCTACCGCTACATTTGTGAGTTTTTTCTGCTCAGTAAGAGGTATCCCCAATTTGTCGAAAGTCTCAAGAAGTTTGGGATCAACTTCATCTAAACTAGAAATCTTCTCTTTTTGTTTGGGAGCAGAATAATAAATAATATCTTGATAATCGATTTGTTTGTATCCCAATCCTGCCCAATCTGGTTCATCCATCTTTTCCCATTTTTTAAAGGCTTTTAATCTAAAATCAAGGAGATATTTTGGCTCTCCTTTTTTCTGTGAAATTAATTTTATGATGTCTTCATTTAGTCCTTTTGCTATTTTTTCAGTTTCAATATCCGTAACGAAACCATATTTATAAGGCTCTTTTACAACATCTTTAACTAAATTTTCGTTGACCATGTTATCCAAAAATTACCTATTACAATTAGCTTTATATACTTTAACGAAGGATACCCCCAATATTGAGTTTTTTTCCTTTATTAAAACTAAAAATTAATGTCTAATCATCTTGATTCGTTGTCAAACCCCTTAAATATTCAAACAATTAAGGAAATAGATAATCTTGATCTACCTATAATGAAGAAACATCATGTAAGAATACTCGCTCATTGCCTCCAGATTCTAAAAATAATAAATGCAGATGATAGTTTTGAATATCAAAATAAAAATCCCCTGAGGGAATGGTGTGATAATCAATCCAAAAGATTTAATGATAAAAGATTTAGTGATCTTTTGTATGAACAATTAGAATCTACTTCAAAAAAATTAAGTACTTTTTCAAAACAAATAGGTAAAAATATTGAGGATATAGAGATTGATGATCTAGTACTTTTAGTTGAACAATGCTAGTTTATATTCAAATTGATCCCGAAGAAAAAATATAATTTTGTTGAGTCGTTAACAAATTCAGGTAATAAAATTTAAACAAAAAGAAAATTAATTTACATTTTAAAAAACATGGAAATTAATTAAAGTCATTGATACCAATTGTTTTGACGATAAATATTTATTTCGAGATATCTCGAGTAGTCAGAGGATCCTGACGACAGGCAAAAAAGACACACAATTTCCTAAAAAAAAGAACATACTGATCCCAAACAAAAACGGAGATTTTAAAGTGCCTGAAGGGATCATGTATAAAGATCAATTACTCTCACTTACCCTCAGACAATTACGTCAAGAAGCAAGTAAATTATCAGTTCCGCTTTACAGCCGTAAAACAAAGGCTGTCTTAGTTGACTTAATACTTAAATACCAGGAAAAATCTTTAAAGAAAATAAATATCAGTTCACCAGAACCAGAATCTGAAAAAACTTTTGAGTCCAATACTTTTAATAGTACTGAAGAAGTTAAAACAAATGTTGTATTTCTACCTCGAGATCCAGATTGGGCTTATGTTTTTTGGCAAATTTCTGATGCAGATAGAGAAAAAGCACAATCTTTGGGAGCCAATAAATTATGTATACGTTTATTTGATGCATCTGGTTCTGAAGGAAGCAACTTGAATCAAGGAACATTAAGGGAGATAGCAGTTGATAGTTACAGTACTGAGTGGTACTTGCCAATTCCACTTGCAGATAGAGACTACAAAGTTGAATTAGGTTATAAATATGGTTTTAACTGGATGTCATTGGCATTTTCTTCTATAAGCCACGTTCCTGGCTCTCATCCCTCTGAGCAAATTCTTGATAAATTTGTACCTTTTAATTTGGATTCTACTTTTGAGTCTATCCCTGATATTTCAAATCCTGTTATTTCAGAACAAAATGGTATGCATGAAAGGTTATACCAGGCAGCAACTAACATTCCTCTCAGAAGAAATGTTGGTTCTGAAGAGTTTATGGAAAATGTAAATTCAACAAACCTTAATGATAATCTTACAGACTCAGGAGCCGGTAAATGGTCATCAGGTTTAAATGATTCTGGAAGCGGAATTGTTAAAAATAGATCTTTTTGGCTCGTTGCTGATGCTGAATTAATTGTTTATGGAGCTACAGAGCCTTCTGCAAAACTGACAATAGGTGGAGAAGATGTACCCCTAGCTGCCGATGGTACTTTTAGAATCCAAGTGCCATTTAGAGACGGGACTCAAAAATATGATATTAAAGCTTTTGATGTATCTGGTGAGCAAGAAAAAAGTATATCAATGAAATTTGATAGAACTACACCACTTGACGATACTAATGAAAAAGATAATGCTGAGACTGAATGGTTTTAATAAATAAATGCTGAAAAAAATTGTAGCTTTTACTCCGTTGTTTGGAGCATTAACGTTTCCATTAATAGTTCCAATTACAATTTCTAAATTTGGTATTAACTATGGAATTCTTATTGCATTATTAATTTCTTCATTATGGTTTATCGCTATGTTAAGAACCTCCGAAATGCCTCATTAATTTAGTTAGATTTTTGGAAGTTTCTTAAAAAAATGACTCAAGTTAATGTAATTAATATCAATTCTCCTTTTCTAGATCAAAAACCAGGAACTTCTGGTTTAAGAAAAAGTACTTTAAAGTTTCAGGAAGAACATTATCTAGAAATTTTTATTGAAGCAATCTTACAATCATTGGAACTTTTAAAAGGTTCAACATTAGTAGTTGGTGGTGATGGCAGATATGGGAATATTGAAGCAATAGAAAAAATTGTCCAAATATGTATTGCTCATAAAGTTCAAAAGATTATTGTTCCAAAATACGGTTTACTATCTACTCCTGCGACATCACATTTAATTAGAAAAGAAAACGCTATTGGTGGAATTATTCTTTCTGCAAGCCATAATCCTGGTGGGATTGATGGCGACTTTGGAGTTAAATTGAATATCTCTAATGGTGGTCCAGCACCTGAAATAATTACTAATAAGATTTTCAAGGCTTCACAATTACTAACTAGTTATAAAATTTGTAAAATTCAATTACCTGATTTTAGTAAATATGGAACTTATTCTTACGATGAAACTACCTTAGAAATTATTGATGGATTAAAAGACTATTCTAATTTGATGGAGAAAATTTTTGATTTTGATCAAATTAGTGATTTCTTAAAAAAAGATTTTTCGTTAATCTTTGATGCAATGAATGCGGTTACAGGCCCATATGCAAAAAATATTTTTGTTGAAAAAATGGGTCTTGCGCATGATTGTGTCATGAATGGTAACCCGTTAAAAGATTTTGGGGGTTTACATCCTGATCCTAATCTTACTTACGCATCCCATTTGGCTGATTTGTTATTAAATAAAAAATCTTATAGTTTTGGTGCTGCATGCGATGGTGATGGAGATAGGAATATGATTTTAGGAAGTGGATGTTTTGTAAACCCTAGTGATAGTCTTGCAGTTATCACTGCTAACACAAAATGTGTCCCTGGTTATAAAAATGGTATTACAGGCGTGGCACGATCCATGCCAACCAGCTCAGCGGTTGATAATGTTGCTCGAGCATTAAATATACCTTGTTTCGAGACACCTACTGGCTGGAAGTTTTTTGGAAATCTTTTAGATTCTAATTTAATTACTTTATGTGGAGAAGAAAGTTTCGGAACAGGTAGCAATCATGTGAGAGAGAAAGATGGACTATGGGCAGTTTTGTATTGGTTACAAGTTTTAGCTGAGAAAAAATGTTCGGTAAGTGATTTGATGCAGAATCATTGGAAACAATTTGGAAGGAATTATTATTCAAGACATGATTATGAGGCAATTCCCTCAAATATTGCTAATCAAATCTTTGGGAATCTAACTTCTATGCTCGAAAATTTAAATGGAAATAGTTTTGCTGGCCATTTAGTTAAAGTTGCAGATAACTTTTCATATTTAGATCCCGTTGATAATTCCATAAGTGAAAATCAAGGTTTAAGATTGGTGCTTGATGATAATTCTCGAGTAATTGTTCGCCTTTCTGGAACTGGAACAAAAGGTGCAACATTAAGACTTTACTTTGAGAAATTTTTCAATTCTCAACAGAATCTTTCGTTAAATCCACAGATCGCTTTGAAACCTCTAATAAATGATTTAGATGCTTTATTAAATATTTCAAAACTTACTCAAATGGAAACTCCTACAGTAATTACATAGACTTGAAAGTAATGATTTTTTGATTTTTTTTATATGCATTCAGAAAATTTATTTACTAATTATTCTCAAATAGAAAATAATGCACCTTTGGCAGATAAATTAAGACCAAAGAATTTGGAAGATTTTTTTGGTCAACAACCAATCCTGAATGAGAATTCGCTTCTAAGAAGTGCAATATTAAACGATAAGATTAGTAATTTTATTTTTTCTGGCCCTCCTGGTGTTGGAAAAACTACTCTAATTGAAATTATTTCCTTTAATACGCGTTCAAAATTAATTAAGTTAAATGCAGTATTATCAAGTGTTAAAGAATTAAGAAATGAAATCGCTAATGCAAAAGATAGATTAATAAATTCAAAAAGAAAAACAATTTTATTTATAGATGAGGTTCATAGATTTACATCAGTTCAGCAAGATGCTTTATTACCTTCAATAGAAAATGGAACTATAACTTTTATTGGTGCTACAACTGAAAACCCTTTCTTTGCTGTTAATAAAGCGCTTGTTAGTAGGTCTCGTATTTTTACATTACTTCCTTTGGTAAAAAGTGATTTGCAGAAAATAATACAAAAAGTCATAACTCACTATTCTAAACAAAAAGATTCAAAGAAGGTTTATGTAACTCAAGATGCTATAAGTCATTTAATTAAATTTTCTGGCGGTGATGCAAGAACATTAATCAATGCGCTAGAGATGGCCATAGAAACAACTTCTGAAAATGATGCTAAAGAAATCAACATTAATCTCTCAATAGCAGAGGATGCAATTCAAAAGAAAAATATTGTTTACGATAAAAATGGTCAAAACCATTACGATGTAATAAGTGCCTTTATCAAGTCCATAAGAGGTTCTGATCCAGATGCAACTTTATTATGGCTTGCGAATATGCTGGAGGCTGGTGAAGATCCTAATTTTATTTTTAGAAGACTACTTATATCTGCCAGCGAAGATATTGGAATAGCTGATCCTAATGCCATAGTAATTGTACAATCCTGTTGTGATGCTTTTGATAGAGTTGGTTTTCCAGAAGGATTATATTTTTTAACGCAGGCTTCTTTATATTTAGCTTTGTCTCCAAAAAGTAATAGTACGAAAAGTATTTTCAAAGCAATTGAAACAATCAAATCTACCAATACTTTTGAAGTCCCACATCATTTAAAAAATAATTCTAATACTTATGTCAATCCTCATAATTATCCAGGTAATTTGGTTGGACAAGAATATCTTCCTGAATCTGTAAAAGGTTTAAAAATATGGGAACCAAATAATAATGGGTGGGAGAAAATTAAATATGAAGAACTACTTAGAAGAAAAGAAAACTAAAAACTTTTTGAACAACAAATCATCTCAGGACTCAAGGAATTTTTTTCTTCGTAAGCTAAAGCAATAGTCCATTTATGGAAATTAATTATTGAATAATTTAAATGTATGTTTCTCCTCTGATGTATTAACTCTTTTGACTTTTCGAAATATTCCCAATGTTTTATGTCTTTTGATATTTTTCCGTGATCCCATTTAATTGCTGCTTCAACTGCACACCATTGATTTAATATCATTGTCTTTGTCAATTTGTTTATATAAGATGATTTATTTGTATAAAGAAAATATTTTTCTGCAATCTTTATATGGTTAAAGTTTCTATCTGTTCTTTCAATATCAATCCCTATTTTTTCTTTATGCCAGACTATTAATACAGCATCCTTGCAATGACTTAAACTTATATTCCCCATGCCTGGAGGCAAGCTTGGAGGTTCTCCAGGCTGAGCATTTAAAGGAATTTTTATAGGATCTAAATCAAAAAGTGTTGATAGTGATTGTCTTAAATAAGCTCTTGTTTCTAAAAAAACCTTTGATCTTAAATCTGATAGTTTTTTAGCAGTTTTAATTTCTTCTTCCGTTACGACATCTTGTACACCTTTAATCTCATAAAACCAAATTTTTGGTATTTTATATTTATACTCATTTAATAATTTCAATGGATCTTAAGGTCGGCGACAAAGCACCAGAATTTAAATTAAAAGATTCTTTTGAGAAAGAAGTTTCTCTTAATGATTTTAAAGGTAAAAGAATAATACTATATTTTTATCCAAAAGATAACACTCCAGGGTGTACTAAAGAAGCTTGCAATTTTAAGGAAAACTGGGATTTACTTCAGAAAAATAACATTGTTGTTCTTGGTATCAGTAAAGATAATGCAGCATCTCATCAGAAGTTTATAGAAAAATTTAAGTTACCTTTTATTCTTCTAACTGATCCTGAACCTTTTAAAGTGTCTTCTGACTACGAAAGCTATGGACTGAAGAAATTTATGGGAAAAGAATATATGGGAATGATGAGAAATACATTTTTAATTGATGCAGATGGCAACATAGAAAAAATTTACTTAAAGGTAAAAGCAGCAATAATGGCTGATCATATAATTGCAGATCTTGGATTAAAGTAATTGCTTTAGAGATAGGTAGTGTATGATCATTCCTTCCAAAACTAAATTAGGGGCGTAGATAATATTTTTTTTCTGAGTATTTATGAATTTTGTAAGTAATTGAGAGTCTCCTCCACAGGTTATCAAGATATCTTTTGATGGATTAAATGTACTATTGATGACTCCAGTGAGAGAGTTGATCACTCCTTTTAAAATTGCTTCTTCAGTATTAATTAAAAAATCTTTGGTTGGAATTTCATATTTCTGGGGAACTTTTAGATCTTTGGTATTTTGCTCCATTGATTTCAATTGTGTTAGAAAACCGGGAATAAGTTGACCCCCGATAATAGATCCATTTGAATTTAATTTTGTTATTGATAATATCGTTCCAAAATCTGCAATTAGCAAATCTTTTTTCAAAGGGTTTGATGTATTATTAAAAGCTGCGAGACAGGCAAAAGCCCTATCAACTCCAAAATAATCAGGGAGATTTGATAACTGAATATCTTTGGTTTTTATTTCATTTTTACCCTTTAGTAAAAAATTAGGGGGTTTACCTACAGAAGCCCAAATTAACTTTTCAAGATCTATATTTTCTGGAATTTTTTGGTCTTTCTTAGTATGGAAGAACTTAGATTGATTATGAGAATAATTAGCCCAATGAAGCCTACTATTGCCTACTAATAAAAAGTTTAAATCTGAGATCATTTTTTATGATCAACTCAATTATTAGAGTGTATTCCACATTCTTGCTTAATCCCCCCAAATCTTGTAGCTCTGCCTTTTTTTTCATTATCATCGGGACTGCTGGAGTGCCAATCACCTACAGTAGAATAACCTTTGTAAAAAAGTGGGTGGGCTGGTAAATTATTTTCTTCCATATAATAAAAAATATCTTTATTTGTCCAATTTAATAAAGGTCTTAAAGAAAGTCTTTGACGAATTACGTCAATGAATTTCATTTTTTTTCTATTTTCTGTTTGTCTCGATCTTACCCCGCTTGCCCAGCAGTAAATATTGTATTTTTCTAGACCTTTTTCTAAAGGTTTTATCTTTCTTAATTCATGATACTTATCTAAATCATTGGCTTTAGATGTTTCCCAAAGTTTTCCGTATATTGCCTCCATTCTCGCTGGCGATACTTCACTTTGCAGAACTTTTATTTCTAAGGATAAGTTTTCAATAAGTTTTTCAGCGTAATGATATGTTTCCTGGGGAAGGTAACCTGTATCTATCCAAAATATTTTGATTTTTTTTTGCAGACCCAACTTACTCACCATATGTAAAAGTACTGATGACTGTATCCCAAAGCTTGTTGTAATTGCAAATTGATTATTAAACTCTTTATAACCCCATAGAAGCATTTCTTGAGCTTTCATATCTAATAGCTCTTGATTATATTGCTTTAAGTTAGGTTCTATATTTTTGTGGATGTTTTCAATCATTCTTCAAGTTGGTTATGAGATTAATGTTTATTTCGCTCAATTTATAAATTATTCGTATAGTTTAATAATACATTTACAGATAACAATATTCCGCTGATGGAATCAATACAAAAACCAATAGTAATAGTTGGGGCAGGTTTTGCAGGTATGACTGTTGCTTTGAACTTAAAGAACCTTAATCCTTCGTTACCGATTCTTGTTGTTGATTCTGTATCTAATTTCATATTCAAACCTTTAATGTATGAAGTTTTAAGCAAAGAAATAAGAATATGGGAGGCCGCACCAAAATTTGCAAATATTTTTTCTGATGCAGGTATAACTTTTTTAAAAAATTGTTTAATAAAGATTTCTTTTGAAGATAATATTCTTGAATTTAGTGACCAATTAAAATTAAGTTACCAATATCTTGTAATTTGTACAGGATCTATTCCAAATAGTTTTTCAATAAAAGGTATAGAAGAAAATTGTTATTTTTTTAATGATCTTAATGATTTGAATAAATTAAAAATTTTTTTAAAAAATTACCAAAAAAATCCTTCTCAGCAAAAGTTATTTATAGTTGGTGGTGGCCCCTCTGGCATAGAGTTGGCATGTAAAATAAAAGATATATATATAGATCAATTCGAAATTACTATAGTAGAAAAATCTAACGAAATTCTACATAGAAATAAAATTTTCAATAGAGAAGAATCAGAGAGGGCATTAGAAAAAAGAAAAATTACAGTCCTTTTAAATTCCAAAGTTGAGGAAGTCTCAGTAAATAAAATCAGTATTTCTAGTCAGGATAGAATAAACTCTTTTGATAAAGATATTGTAATTTGGACTGCTGGGGTTAAACCTAATTTGTCTTATTTGGAAACTAATCAAATTACAAAAAAATATGAAAGAATTTTAGTAAATAATAAATTGCAAATTGAAAACTATAACAATTGTTTTGCTATTGGCGATATTTCAATCATTGAAGGGATGGAGGATTTACCCATAACCGCCCAAGTAGCTATGCAGGAAGGAAATCATCTCGCCAAAAATATAGAACTATTAATTCGAGGTAAAAATCCTTTGCCTTTTGAATTCCAAGATAATGGTGAAATGATTAGCTTGGGCATAGGGGAAGCTTCAATCTCTGCCCTTGGGCTTACTTTATCTGGGAAATTGGCTTTTGAGGTAAGAAGACTTATATATGCTTCCAAGTTGCCTGATATTACTGAAAGTTTAAAATCCGCATCTTCATGGTTATTCCAAAAAAAAACTATTTTTAAGAAATTTCTAAAAAAAAATAATTTTAATTAAACTTTTTTGCAATATTGTTTTTGGGTATATTGAGTTAAATAAGTTTCATATGAATTTAATTACATTTATTAGTAATAATTTTGATGCGTTTATAACGGTAGTAGTTTTAATAATGTCAATAATTTTATTTATCAAGAATTCCATTGCGCCAGAATTAACTGGTTTGTTGTGTGTTGGAATATTTATAGCGACAGGTGTACTTTCCCCTGAAAAAGCTTTAGCTGGATTTGGCAGCCCATCTTTAATTACCCTTATGGGTTTATTTGCAGTCTCCTCTGCATTATTTAAAAGTGGGGCTTTAGACAGAGTAAGAGAATTAATTTCTTCTGAAAGTATTAGAACGCCAAGGAAATTAATTTCATTAATAGCTTTTTTGATTGCTCCAATTTCTGGAATTGTACCTAACACACCTGTAGTAGCATCCTTGTTACCTTTAATTGAAGGTTGGTGCGTGCGTAGAAATATATCACCATCTAAAGTTTTATTACCTCTTTCTTTTGCTACATTACTTGGCGGAACTCTGACATTATTAGGAAGCTCAGTAAATCTTCTTGTAAGTGATATTAGTCAGCAATTAGGTTATGGAGCTTTGGAATTATTTAGTTTGACCTCAATTGGAATCCCAGTGTGGCTGATAGGAACAACTTATATGATTTTAGTTTCTGATATGCTTTTACCAGATAGAGGGAGAGATAAGGATTTTATTAAAAATGGGGATATGAATATTTATTTTACTGAAGTTACTATACCCTCTACATCGGAATTAGTTGGTCAATCTGTAAGAAATAGTAGGTTACAAAGGCGATTTGACGTTGATGTATTGGAATTACAACGTAATGGGAAAGTGATTCTTCCTCCCTTGGCAGATCGAAAGATTGAACCTGATGATAGATTAATAATCCGTGTTACAAGAGCAGATTTATTTAGATTACAACAGGAACACACTATTTTATTAGGAGAGAATAAAAGATCTTTTGGAGGAGCTAATTTTTTCTCAGACGATGAAGGGACTAAAACCTTTGAAGCTTTATTGCCAGCAGGTTCAACACTAGCTGGCGCTAGTCTGAGAGAATTAAGATTCAGGCAGCGGCATAATGCAACAGTTATAGCATTGAGAAGAGGCCAACAAACTGTACAGGAGAGATTAGGTCAAGCTGTTTTGAGAGCTGGCGATGTTTTATTACTGCAAGCCCCTTTAGATTCAATAAGAGGTTTGCAGGCCAGTAATGATTTGCTTATTTTAGATCAATTTGAAGATGATTTACCTGTCTTGATAAAGAAACCTGTATCGATCGCAATTGCAATAGGCATGGTGGTTTTACCTTCTATTACTAATATTCCATTAGTGGGCTCAGTTCTATTGGCAGTGATTGCAATGGTTGCTTTTGGATGTTTAAGACCTGCAGAAATACAAAAATCAATTAGGTTAGACGTTATTTTATTGTTGGGATCACTATCATGTTTTAGTGTTGCTATGCAAGTATCAGGATTAGCAGATTTAATAGCAGTCAATCTCAACTTCGCTCTTAATGGAATGCCTCTTTATTTAGCACTTGTTGTAATTTTTTTATCGACAGTCATCCTTACTCAATTTATTAGTAATGCCGCTTCGGTTGCTTTAATTTTACCTGTTGCTATTGGATTTTCAAATGTTTTAAGCATTTCACCTAGCGCTTTAATAATGCTCGTTTTATTCGGAGCTAGTCAATCTTTCTTGACTCCAATGGGTTATCAAACAAATTTGATGGTTTACGGTCCTGGAAGATATAGATTTTTTGATATTGCAAAATACGGGGCTGGGTTAACACTTATAATGACTTTTACAGTGCCAGCATTGATAATTTTAAATTTCAGATAAATAAAAGTGAAATTCAAAAGTAATGTGTTTAAGTTAAAAGATGCTTACAGAAAACTATCTGTACCACAATTTACTATTGTTACAGGATTATTTATTATTTTCTTTGGAACTTTAATTTTGAGTTCCCCTTTATGTTCATCTTCTCAGGTTGGCTTGTGGGAGGCATTTTTTACATCTACCTCTGCTATCACTGTTACTGGCCTAACAATAATAGATATTGGTGTTGATTTAAATTTCTTTGGCCAAGTTTTTTTGGCTTTAATGCTTTTATCAGGCGGACTAGGTTTGATGGCTATTACGATATTTTTACAAGGCTTCGTGGTAAAGGGGACAAAGCTTAGAACTAGATTAGATAAAGGTAAGACTCTAGATGAATTTGGAGTTGGAGGAATTGGCAGAACTTTTCAAAGCATTGCTATTACTGCAACTTGTATTATATCTTTTGGAGCAATTGTTTTATATTCTTTTGGATTTGTAGATATTCAGAATAATTGGGAAAGACTTTGGTCTTCAATTTTTCATAGTATATCTGCATATAACAATGCAGGTTTTTCTTTATTTTCAAATAGCCTTCAAGACTATAGAACAAATTTTTTGGTTAATAGTGTTTTTGTTTTTCTAATTGTTATGGGTGGACTAGGGTGGAGAGTTATTGATGATATTTGGAGTAATAAAGAAAATCTTTCATATAGAAAATTGAGTCTTCATTCAAGATTAGTTATTAGGACCAGTTTATCTCTTATATTATTCGGATCATTAGGATTCTTTATAACTGAATCATTGCTAAATAGTCAATTTTTCAATGATTTGAATTTGTTTCAAAGGTTGTTATCATCAATCTTTGAAACAGTGAGTGCAAGAACCGCAGGCTTTACAAATTACCCTATCTCCCTGAAATCTATTTCAGATACTGGCCTCTTGTTATTAATGACACTTATGTTTATTGGAGCTAGCACCGGAGGTACTGGTGGAGGCATAAAAACGACTACATTTATTGCTTTAATGGCTGCAACTAGGTCAACTTTAAGAGGCGAGAAAGATGTAATTATTAGTAATAGATTAATTTCAGATAAAGTTATTCTTAAGGCAGTTGGAATCACAGTAGGCTCATTGCTTTTCGTTCTTTTAATGGCAATGCTGCTAAGTACAACTAATACATTTGTTAAGAAAGAATCTTTTACATTCCTAGAAATTCTTTTTACCTGTATATCTGCATTCGCAACAGTTGGTTTTGATATTGGTTTAACTGCAAAATTAAATCATTTTGGTCAATTTATTCTTATTGTCGGTATGTTTGTGGGTAGACTTGGTATTTTATTGTTGTTAAGTGCACTTTGGCAGGCTCTTTATAAGAGTAGAATAGATAGACAAAAGAGAATTGGCTATCCTAGGGCTGATCTTTATGTTTAGGATTGACTGAGTTTTATTATGGCTGATTGGTGGCAGTGGTCTCAAAAGAAAGAAAGTGAAGCACTAACCTTTGGAGTCGTTGGGGTTGGAAGATTTGGAACAGCAGTTTGCAGAGAACTTATAAGTAATGGTGCAGATGTTTTAGCGGCAGATTATTCTGAAAAAGCTATTGATGATTTGAGGCAATTGGAACCTTCGATAGAAGCTAGAGTAGTTGATTGTACTGATGAAGAGTCTATGAGGGAATCTGGAATACTTGAAATGAATACTGTTGTAGTTGGTATAAGTGAACCTATTGAAGCAAGTATAACTACAACACTAATTGCTAAGGATAGTGAAGGAAGTAAAGTGCAAAGAGTAATAGCGAGAGCTACAAGTGACTTGCACGAAAAAATGTTAAAAAGGGTAGGTGCAGATAAAGTTGTCTTCCCTTCCAGAATGCAAGGAGAAAGATTAGGTTTAGAACTAGTTAGACCAAATCTAATAGAAAGATTAGAGCTTGATAACCAAACTGGTATAGATGAAATAACAGTCCCTGAGCAATTTATTGGAAGATCTTTGAGAGATTTAAATTTAAGGAAAAATTATTTAGTCAATGTTCTTGCAGCTGGACCTGCGGAAGAGTTAACAGTTAATCCTCCTGCAAAATATATTTTAGAAAGAGGAAATATTTTGGTAGTAATGGGAAAAACTGTAGATTTACAGAAATTACCGCAAAATTAATTATTTTTAATCAGATTTTTTATAATAACTAATCCTCTGAGGGGCTCTTTTTAATTTTCTAACGCCTTGTTTTTCCAGTTCATCTCTAATTTTATTTGTATTTAAATTATGTTCTGAAATAAGTGTTTTGCCCTCTTTCTCAAAGTATTTTTTTATCCCTTCTTGTATTAACACTTTTGCCATATTGCTTACTGTCCTAGATTCGTTAGTGGCTAAAATAGTCAATTGCTCGCAAATTGATTCAGGAAGAACAACCTGAATTCTAGGGGATTTAGGCTTCCCATTTGTTGAATTTTGACGGGTAGCCATGAGTCAAAGTGGATAACTGTTACTTATTAGTATACACAGTTAGTCAAGGATACTATCTTTGTGTATATTATTAGTAAGGAAATACATGTCCGTATCAATCAACTGTTTTATTGCACCATGAAAAATTCAAGAAAACTTGATTCACCTAAAAGGTCAGTAATTGATAAGAAGAAAAAAAGATTAGTTAATTATGATTCTAATGAGACTGAAAATAGTGATGTTTTGGTATCAGCAGTAATCAGTCCATATTTGCTGACTCATCTTCACCACATTCTTCAACAGTCTGAATATTATGCACAAAAAGATGGTAGAAAATCTCATGCAGCTAACTTTGCGAAACTTAGAAAAGTCTTATGTTTAGATGCAAGAAGTATGGCAGATGCCTCAGCAAAAGAAATAAAAGATACAGATAATGATTTATCTTTTAATAAATATAATGAACGAAATGTAGCTTGAAGTAATAATCTAGTAATAAGTAGATTTTAAAAACATGTCTAGTAATGCTGAAAAGCTTTATAAGTTAATAGCAAGTGACTCTAAAAAGAAACAAAGTTTGTTTATGACAGCCTTGACTAATCCCAAAAAAGCTTTAGATAAAATATGTGAAATTGGCAAGGAGTTAGATGTTTCTGTGACTAAAGAGGAGGTTATTGAATATTTGAGTACTATTGACGATGAGGCAACTAAAATGTGGTTAGTTAAGGCTCGAGGAGGTCTTTAGTTAAAGGTTTTGAAGAATTATTGTTTTGATTATTCATAGGTTGAATTCTTTTATTATAGCCGCCCCCGCCAGCTAAAGTCCAAAAAAACCAGTAACTTGGAATTGCAAGGGCTGCAGCTATGAAAATTACTACAATTTGTTCTATTCTTTTCATAATTAAATTTTATTCTACAAAATAATTTTTAGTAATTAAGCCTTAAATTTTGTAAATTCTTTTTTTTAAAACAGTGATTAGATTTGAAGATGTAAGCAAAATTTATTCTACAGATATTGTCTTAAAAAAAATTAATTGGGAGATTAAGAAAGGAGAAAAGGTTGGCTTAGTTGGTTCAAATGGTGCAGGTAAATCAACTCAATTTAAGATTTTAGTTGGAGAGGAAGATCAAACAAGCGGAAAAATTTTTAAAGAGGGTAACCCTAAAATTGCTCATTTAAAACAGGAGTTAGATTGTAACTTCAATCGTTCAGTGAGGGAGGAACTAGAAAGTTCTTTCAAAGATATACAAATTGTTTCTATTAAACTTTTAGAAATTGAGAATAAAATGAAATCATTGGATATAAAAAAAAATTCCGATGAACTTGCAATATTAGTAAATCAACTTGCAAAATATCAATCAAGATTTGAAGAGTTAGGTGGTTATAAAATGAAATCTGATGTAGATAAGATATTACCAAAACTTGGCTTTACCATTGAAGATGCTGACAAATTAGTTGGAAATTTCTCCGGTGGCTGGCAGATGAAAATTGCACTTGGAAAAATAATCTTGCAGAAACCAGATTTACTTTTACTTGATGAACCAACTAATCATTTAGATTTAAATACTATTTTTTGGTTAGAAGAATATCTTTTTTCTCTTAAGATTTCTACTATTATCATAAGCCATGATAGATATTTTTTAGATAAATTATGTAAAAAAATAATTTTTATAGATAGAGGAATATCAGAAACATATAACGGGAATTATTCTTTTTTTATTGAACAGAAATCTTTAAATGAAGAAGCACAAAATAAAGCATATCAATTACAACAAAAAGAAATTGAGATCCAAAAAAAGTATATAGATAGATTTAGAGCTAGTGCAAACAGAAGTTCTCAGGCTAAGAGTAGGGAAAAACAATTAAAAAAGATTTCTAAAATTGAGGCTCCCAAAGCAAAATCAAATAGTCCTTATTTTAATTTCCCAGATTGTCCTCGTTCAGGAAAATTAGTTATGCATATTAAAAATTTATCTCATAGTTATGATGATAAGATTCTTTTTTTAGATGTCAATTTAAAAATTTCTTCTGGTGAGAAAATTGCAATTTTAGGACCTAATGGCTGCGGCAAATCTACATTGCTTAAAATCATTATGAAAAGAATAATTCCTGAAATTGGAGAAATTAATCTTGGCAAACATAATATCATTACCAGCTATTACGAACAAAACCAGGCTGAGGCACTTTCTCTTAAGGAAAAAGTTATTGATTTAATATGTTATCAATCTCCAGAATGGTCACAAAAAAAAGTAAGGACATTTTTAGCAGGTTTTGGTTTTCAAGATGAGACTGTTTTTAAATTTGTTAAACAACTTAGTGGAGGTGAAAAGGCAAAATTAGCATTAGCTCTTATGATTATGAATCCAAGTAATTTTTTACTATTAGATGAACCGACCAATCATTTGGATCTGCAATCAAAAGAAAATTTAGAATTAGCAATTAAGAACTATAAAGGTTCAGCATTAATGATTTCTCATGATCGATATTTTATTTCTAAAGTTGCTAATAGAATTATTGAAATTAAAGATTCTAAGTTATTTTCATATGATGGCAATTACGAATATTTTTTAGAAAAAAAATAAAAAGGACAAAAAATTAGTAATTAAAAAATTTTTTATTTTTTAAAAAGTTTACATTTTGCTAGGCAAGATCACTCATTTATCTTTACATACTTTACTGTTCTTGCTTAATCTTAAATATACAAAATAAGTTTTAAAAATTCTCGTGAAAAACTACGATTTAAAAGAAAAAAAGTTTCAAATTTATGATCCAATTGAAAGTTATTTTGAATGCATTTCAAGCTGTGATATGAAGGACGGAACTTGTATTTCTAAGTGTGTTGAAATACTTAAACAGTATGATGATTGAAACTTTTACTTATTTCGTATATTGGTAATATCAGTTGGTATTACATTTAAACTAATAAATTTATTTTTTCGCTTTAGCAATATATTTATTCGTTTATTTATACCATTTTCATTTATTTGGTTTATTACGTCAGATGCGTTTTCAATATATTTATTATCCACTTTTATGATTATGTCATTCACCATAATCCCACTTTTTTGAGCTGGACTATTTGGTACAACATAGCCAACTTTCACTGAATTATTATTTCTTTCGAAATTACTATCTTCTATTAAACTTATCCCAATCATAGGATGTATTACTTTTCCATTATTTATAAGTTGAAATGCAATTTTCTTAGCTTTATTTATTGGGATTGCGAAACTTAAACCAGCTCCTGGACCTGATCTAATCAAGGTATTAATACCAATTACTTCTCCTTTGCTATTTAATAGAGGCCCACCAGAATTTCCAGGGTTAATAGCTGCATCTGTTTGAATAAGTTCAAATTTTTTATCGTATATCCCTAATTGAGTGACATTTCTTTTTAAATTACTAATAATTCCAAGTGTAACTGTGTTTTCTAGTCCGAATGGATTTCCAACTGCAATTGCCCAATCACCAACTTTAATTTTAGACGAATCCCCTAATTTTGCTTTTGGCCAAGGTCCTTCACCTTCAATTTTTAGTACAGCTAAATCGGTAAAAATGTCTTGCCCTATGACTTTTCCTTTTATTTTCTTCCCATTGGTTAAACCAACAAACACCTTATCTGATCCATTTACAACATGAGCATTTGTCATTACAAGTCCATCTTGGAATATAAATCCACTTCCTTGGCTTTGTTCTATTCTTTGCTGAGTGTTTTTAGGTAAATCTAATCCAAAAAATTTTTCAAAAAATGGGTCTGAAAATATTTGTGAATCTTGTGGAACTTTTCTTTTTTTAACAATTTTTTGAGTTTCAATTGTTACTACAGAAGGACCAGTCTTTTCAACAGCTGCAGTAATGAAAGATTTTTTTGAATATGTATTAGTATTACTAAATTTTGGATTTATTATTAATGGTTGGGGTACTACATTAGAAGGCAATAATAGACCTAAGGTTATTACTGAAGAAAATAAGATCTTCTTTTGACTGTAGACTTTTAATTTTGTTTTTTTTATTTTCTTCAAATACATTTGAATCACAATATTTGTGTAATTTCACTATAACCACTATAAAAATTTAATTTAGTTTAAAGAATAATTTAGTGACTTAAAATAGCTAATTTTCTTTTTTTCGGGCTATCATAGTTATCATAGTTCTAATTAAAAGATAAATTTAATGACTATTCTGTTTTCAATTATATATTCTGCGGCCTTAACCTATCTTGTATGGAAAGCTTTCAAAGTAATGTCCACTGGTTGGGGTATTTCTAGTACAGAAAAAAAAGATTTTTACAAATCAAATTTAAAACAAAAAAAATACACAATACATCCTGAACTGCTTGATAAATCAGGCAATATAACAGAAGAAGAATTATTAACAGTAAGATTTTCAAATGATAATGACTCCTCACTGGAAGAAAAGGGTTCAACAACTGATTAATCGATTTAAAAATTTAGGAAAAAAAATTGGAATTAAGAACAAAAATTGTCTCGTCAGTCCTAAGATCTCTAAAGTTACCACCAAGGTTTCGTTTGAAAATGGTTAAAGAAGATCCAGTGAGGCTTGAATTAAGTCTTACTCCTTCTTATGGAAAAAATCCAATTATTGTTGGTATTGTAGAATCTTTGGATTTAGTAGCTCGAAGAGATAGAGAGGGTAGAATACCTAGAGATCTTCAAGGAACTTGGGATTGGACGGTAAGACACGGGAAAGTAAGTACTGGAGGGTGGAATCCTATGCTCAAAGAGGCTTTGCAAACAATGTTCGATACGGGTTTGCCAGCAATTATTTACGAGGAATTAACTGGAGATGAATACCGACCAGTTGATGGTATAAGACATGTTAAATAATTAATTTGTTATTTTTCATGAATTCTTCCTTAAAACGTTAAAATTAAATTAAATAAATTTATTAATCATGAACGACGAAAATCAGCAGAGATTCGGTTTCGTAAATTTTGCAGAAACTTGGAATGGTCGTATGGCAATGATGGGTATTTTGATTGGTTTGGGAACTGAATTAATTACTGGCCAAAGTATACTTAGACAAATTGGAATAGGTTAAATTTTATTATATTTCTTCTGCTTTTACTTCGATAGTTGCTTCACTCGGTTTTTTATTTATTAGATTTGTGTTATTCATATCTTCTAAGTTTGTTCCACAATTCATGCATGTTTCGCTGAGACCTAATGATATTGCGCCACAATTACTACATTTTTTGATCTTTGATTTATAAGAATTAAAAGCTATAAATGCTAGAAGAAGTAAAAAAATTGGAATTAGAAATATGAGTAGAAGGATATTACCGAGAAAGCTTATAAAAAAGTTAAGCCCAATAAAAGGGACAATTATTAATAATATAAATGAAAAAGCAAGTAAATTTTTATTGGATTTAAGAAGAAAATTCATTGCAGTTTTTTTATCTATTGTTTCTTTTTTTGTTTACTAGAGACATGCTAGCAATAACCACACTCCAACATTGTCCAAAATATAAAATTACTCCTAGTAGCCAGACCCATAAAGTAAGTACGAGAAAACCTCCAATAAAACCATATGCTTGAAATCTTACCCCAAGCGAAAGAATACTTTTACTTACCGCTAAATTTAAAGTAGTAAGGCCAATTCCAATAAGAAAAGATCCTGGTAAAAGTGGCTTCAAAGGAACTTTTCTACTTGGTAAGAGCGCTTGCAATAAAAGAGCCATTAAGGAAAAGCCAATTAGTGGTATTGCAAATTTACCAACTTGTAATAACGGTAGCTTTATTAATAAGTCAGAAATTAAATTATTAGATTTTGAAAGATTTTCCAAAACGTTACTTGGTATCATTCTAAGATTCGCACTAATCTGATCTAGTACCATCAAGAAACCTATAAAGAATACTATTAAAAAAGCTTCAATTCTGTTTCGTAGAAATCTTGAAGCTTGATCTCTCCAAGCAGAATTAATTTTTCTCGAAGGAAGTTGGTCCTCCCATAGTCTATCTGCACCTCTTTGAAGAGATAAATATGCATTTCCCGCAGTAAAAAGCAAAAACATAGCTCCTAGAATACCTGCTCCAAAACCTTGATCAATTAATTTAAACAATGTAGTTTCTACTAATTCAACTACTGATGGAGGTAAAATTTGGGCTGCAATAGATATTATTTCTTGATCTAATCCTTCTTGTTTTCCCAAGAACCATGATGCGATTGAAAGAGAAATTAAAAGAATAGGAAAAAATGATTGTAATGTGTAGTAGGCAAATGCAGCACTTAGATCTATGCAATCTGATTTGCTCCATCTCTCACACGCGCCCCATAAACTTTTCAGTATCCAAGTTGAACTGCGCTGCAAATTAATTGTCTTCAAATATTTATCTTATTTATTTTTTATTGTATCTAATTAATAAATTTTTCAAGCCATTATTTATTAATGATGCAACTACTTTTTCAATAATAAATTACCCCATGGCTTTAAGATTTCAATTTTTTCTATTGATTTACAAGCAATCAAAGGAAAATTAATATCGCTTAAGTCTTGTCCTGGACTTAAATTCAAAGGATCTGTTTCTAACCATTTTATGGAGCAATTTAGTTCTTCTAATAAAAGCCAGGCCGCTGCAATATCCCATATTTTTGGGGTTGATTCTATAGCCCCGAAAGTTTGACCCATTGCTACACTCGTTAGATTTAAACTCGATACACCTAAGAGTCTGATTTTCCCTGGAAATACTGAGTTTGGTTTTTTTTGTAAAATTTTTATAGATCTACTACATAAGGAAATGCATTCGCTTTCGTGATTATTTTGATTAGGGTCTATTTTTTGGTTATTTAACCAAACACCTTTACTATGAATGGATA
This sequence comes from Prochlorococcus marinus XMU1404, assembly GCF_017696175.1. NCBI lineage: Bacteria > Bacillati > Cyanobacteriota > Cyanophyceae > Synechococcales > Prochlorococcaceae > Prochlorococcus > Prochlorococcus marinus. Next base: position 99,827 of record NZ_JAAORE010000001.1, read on the forward strand.
CAAACTTTTTTTTCAATGTGGGAATTATTAAAAAAGAAGATTGAGGTCTACCATCAACGAACCTCGCTACTGAAATAGACCAGTATGGAATACCTGCAGCAAAATTGGTTGTCCCATCAAGTGGATCGACCACCCAATAAGCTTTTGTATTTGGAATGGACTTTCCTCCTTCTTCACTCAAGACGCCTTCACCTGGGGCTATTGAGGCAAGACCATCTACGATAGTTTTGTCACTCCATAAATCACAACTTGTTATTAATGATCCGTCTGCTTTGTTGCTAGCACTGATATTCCCAAAATCTTTTATTTGACGTTGACTAACTAATTCAAATAAAGAATCTAATTCACTAAGTTGATGATTAGTTAAATTTAGCTGATTCATATTGGAATATTGCAAATAGATTCTGTTTGTTTAATCGTATTATCGTTTCCTACACAGTCATTACTGATTTCAAGAAAAGTTAATCTTTTCAATTCATCTAGATTCAAGTTGTAATTATAAATTGCATTGATATTCTTTGATTTTGCATCACTTAATTCTTTTTGTCTGACTAGTACGTCCTTTAAAGTTGATATTCCTACATCATATCTCAATCTAGATAGTCTCAAGGATTCTTTGGTAGATGATATCTCTTTTGAAGTGGATAATATTTTTTCTTCATTTAATTTTAAATTTAGGTAAGCTTTGGTGATATTAGTTTTTAGAACATTTTTAAGATTGTAATACGAATATTCTTCACCCCTTGCTTGAGCTTTACTTGATTTGTATGATTTGTTGTTTTGACCACCATTAAAAATATTCCATGAAAAGTTTAAGCTTACTGTATTCGTATAAGAAGATCCATATTCGCTAGGGTCTATTTCAACTGCTAAAGAATCTCCTTTGGTAAATGTACTTGATAATGAGTTACTGATATATATACTAGGCTGATTTGAATTTAAGAAACTTTTTGCCTCATTATCTTTGATTGATTGCTGAAGAGAAATATTTTTTAAGGAAAGGTTTTTTTCAAGGCCATTATTTATATTTTTATTTAATTTATGATTCCAGAAACCTAATAATTTTTGTTCTTTTTCTATTTCGAAATCCTCTTTGAGGTTAAGAATCTCTTTAAGTGATATTTTGTTTATTTGATGTTCAATTTTTCTTTCGTTAAGTTCTTGCTTGTCTCTCGAAAGTTGAGCCTCTGCTTCAAGTACTTCAAATTTTGTTCCGATACCAGCATCTAATTTAGCTTGTGCATTTTCTAGACTTGTAATTGATAAATCAAGTGCGAATTTCTTATTGATAATATCTTGAGATGACTTCTGGTATTGATGAAATCTTGTTCTAGCTTCTAGGATTAGATCTTTTTTCTTAATTTCATAATTATTTTTTGCAATTTTAAAGTTTTCTTTGGCAATTTTAATTTCTGGACCTCGAAGCGGATCGATTAAATCCAATCTGATATTGAGTGAGGGATTAGCAGAAAATTGGGAAGTTTTTCTAGTGCCTGAGTTATTATTATAATTTTCACCAAAAACATATTGAGGTAATCCATTCCCTTGCAAATCGATTGATGGGTACCTCTTAGCAATTTTGCTTGAAAGATTAAAACTCGATGCATCAATTAATTCCTTTAAAGCTTTCAGTTCATTATTATTTCTCAGAATAATATTCTTTATTTCTTGATGATCTATGAATATTTTATCTTCATTTTCTTCTATAACTTCATCGATAAAACTTTTGTTTTCGCTTAGTATTGACTGATGAAAACTAATAAAGAAACTAAGTGGTATAAATAAAATGGTATTTATTATTTTTCTAAGCATAATTTAGAATCTTTTTACTATTGGATATTCCAATTAGATTATTAATAATATCATCCGCATCATCAAGAATGTGAATATTAGTATTTAGATGTTCTTCTACTTGACTCACATTTTTATCATCCAAGAATAAATCAGTATTAAGTTTTAACATTATAGATGGTATAAAAATACCCTCTCCAAGATCTTTATCTTCAAGTCCAGTAATTAAATCTTCTCCAGTTAAAAGCCCAGTAACTACTTGTTCTTGTCCCCAATAAACACTTGGTAATCCATATAAATTAATTGTTAATCCATCAATATCATTTAATTTTTTAACAGTCGGAATAAGTGCCTCATAAACTAATTTGCCTACTATCCAACAAACTTTTCTTTGTTTTTTTATTCTTTTAGGAAGATGTTTCGTCTTAGAAGTTAATTTTTTTAGAAAGCTTCGAATTGAACCTACTCCATTAGATTCTTGAGGCATATTTTCGTAGGTTTTGTAACTAGGCAAATTTTTACCAGCAATTAAATACCATTCATCTGCTAACCAACAAAAACGAGTCCCAAGACTAATTTGTAGAGAGGTTTGGATATTCTCTACCTGTTTAATCGTTTTTATTGCATATTCTGAGCTAATTGATTTCAATCCATCATTTTCAGGTCTAAATTTTGTAAGTCCTACTGGAACTATTGCAACTGATAATACTGTTTGAGAAGTTTTTTTGTAGAATTCAGCTAAATCATATATTGATTTCTCAAGAATCTTTCCGTCATTTATATCAGGACATACAACAATTTGAGCATGTATTTGAATAGAGTTTTTTTCAAACCAAGAAATTTGATCAAGAATTAATCCTGCTTTTTTATTTTTTAATAATTTTTCTCGAGTGCCAGGATCAGTAGCATGAACAGAAACAAAAAGTGGAGATAGTTTTTGCGTAGAAATTCTTTTCCAGTCCTCTTTTTTTAAATTCGTGAGAGTTAAATAAGAGCCATATAGGAAACTTAATCTATAATCATCATCTTTTAGATAAAGGCTTTTTCTTTTACCTATTGGCTGTTGATCTATAAAACAAAATGGACATTTATTATTGCATTGCTTAATTGAATCAAATAATGCATCTTTGAAATTTATGCCTAAATTGACATCTTGATCTTTTTCAATACTTATATTATGAATTTTATGATTTTTATCTAAAACTGATATATCTAAAATTTCTTCACTAATGAGTATCTGATAGTCAATTAAGTCTCTTGGTTTTTTTCCATTTATACTAATTATTGAATCACCTGATTCAAATCCTATTTCTTGAGCAATTGAATTAACTTCAATACTTTCAATTTCTGCAGGATTTATTTTATAAGTAATATTGGGAACCAAAAGATCTTTCGAATCTTCTTTGTAATTAATTTCTTGCCACACAATTAAATTCTAAAAATTGTCTATATTCTTATTCTAAACTCATCTAAGGCTCAAAGTGTATTAAATACTTTTAAAATAGTGAATACAATTTTTAAATTTATGGCCTTTAATTTATTAAAATATGGCATTCGCAGTTTTCAAAAACACGATTTAAATTAATTAAGATAACTATAAAGAACTAATTCATTGAAAGAATTAATTACAAAAAACTTAGAAGTGAAAGATGAATTTAACTATGGATTGGATAAAGCAAGTAATTCATACGAAAGTACTCTTTTATCAAGACCAATTTCTTTAAGATTGTGGTCTTCTTTTTTTGTAATTTTACCCATATTTGTTCAAGCCCCTTGGGTGAGATTAGAACCGATTAGTGCTCTTTGCTTTACTTTTGTCATCCTTTTAGGAGCCTATGTTTTGAACAAAAAACAATCAAATAAATGGTTTATTGTCAGTTCATTATTATATGGTGTATCAGGGAGTTGGCTTGGTGGATGTTTATTTTGGGGATGGTTAAGTCCATATCCTATCCTTCACATTCCTGTTGAAGCTGTGGTGCTCCCGTTAGCTTTAATTGGCCTAGGCACGAATTGGAAAATTGGTTCTAGTTTTTATATATCTTCTTTGTTTGGAACTGCAGTTACTGACATTACAATATTTTTGATAGGAATAATGGATCAATGGAAGCAGGTCATAATAGCAGATTCTGAGAGTGCACCGTTAATTCTTCAGAAAACCTCATCGAATCTTATTCAGATAAAATCTTTATCTATTATTTTTCTTGTTGCATTTATACTTTGGTTTATTTCAAAAGAAATTTTTGATTCTGCGACTATTAATACCACTTATGGTAAAGCACTATTGGTTTCTAGTTATGTAATTCAAACGACATTAATCGTTGATGGTATTTTTATTTTTCTGGCAATTCTGCAACCAACATTTAGTGGATTGGTTTAATGCTTAGGCCTCCATTTTCGCAAGAACAGATTCCGATAAATAATTGGGATGTAATTGTTATAGGTGCTGGAGCTGCAGGACTTATGACTTGCCTTGAATTGCCGGCACATTTAAAAGTGCTTCTTTTAAATAGAAACACTAGCAAGGTATCTTCTAGTAGATGGGCACAAGGAGGGATAGCATCTGTTATTAGGGAAGATGATTCATTCGAACTTCATGCTGATGATACTTTAAAAGCAGGGGATGGACTATGTGATTTACAAGCTGTAGAAATGCTAGTTAAAGAAGCCCCAGGTTGTGTTGATAGGTTGCAGAATTTAGGCATGATTTTTGATCAAAGTTTTGATCAACTAGCTACTACTTTAGAAGCAGCTCATTCTCGAAGAAGAGTCTTGCATGTAAAAGATCGTACTGGAAGAGCACTAGTGGAAGTTTTAGAAGATCATGTTGAAAATAAAAAAAATATTCTTCACTGTAGGGGTGTAAGAGTAACTGAACTTCTTATTGAAAATGAGGAATGTAAAGGAGTTCAGGTTCTTGATGGAGCGAATTTATATTGGATTCAATCGAGAGCTGTTGTTTTGGCCACAGGTGGAGGTGGGCATTTATTTACTAATACAACTAATCCTGCTCAATCCTCTGGAGAAGGGATTGCTCTTGCATGGAAAGCGGGTGCTGCAATTGAAGATTTAGAGTTTGTTCAATTTCATCCAACCGCTTTAAAATTTTATGGCGCTCCTTGTTTCTTGATATCTGAGGCACTTAGAGGAGAAGGAGCGATTTTAGTGGATAAAAATGGTGAAAGCCCAGTTAAAAATCTTAAAAATCGTGATTTAGCTACTAGAGATCAAGTAAGTAGAGCAATTATGAAGAATATGCATGACAATAATGTAGATCATGTTGGTTTAGATCTTCGGTATATTGATCCAGAAAAAATTGTCGAGCGATTCCCCACAATTTTAAGTCGATGTCAGGAATATGGAGTTAATCCATTAAATGAGGTTATTCCTGTAGCTCCAGCAGCTCACTATTGGATGGGAGGTGTCAAAACTGATTTGAATGCTTCTTCTACAAGAAAAGGATTATATGCAGTAGGAGAAGTTGCTTCCACAGGCGTTCACGGTGCGAATAGACTTGCAAGTAATTCACTGATGGAATGCCTTGTCTTTGCGAGAAAAATGTCTTCAATTGTTCTTAATTATCCTCCTAAATTCGAAAAATTAGATAGATCAATCCAAGATTTAGATATTGAAGATCCGAAAGAAGATCAAATTTCTAAAATTGCAGAAAAAATTGATGAATTAAGAAAACTATGTTGGTCAAATCTAGGTGTATCTCGAAATAAGGTAAATATGAGTAAATTTCTTGATACTATTAAAAATGATATGGCTCATTTACAAAAAAATTACTTATTAAATAGTCTTGAAAAAATAAGATTTGATCAAAGAATTAAACTTAGTGAACCGAATAGGAGATCATTGAATCTTTTACTTGATTTAAAGAATAGACAAATAACAACTATAACTTTATTAAAAGCTTGTCTGTTTAGAGAAGAGAGCAGAGGAGGGCATTATAGAGATGATTTTCCAGATAAAGATAAAAATTGGGAATGCCATACTACACAACAGTTAGATCAAAAAATTAAAAAAAGATTTATTAAAAATTAGAATCTCCTTGATAGCCTGTCTTTATGGCTAATTCATTCAAGTCGCGTGTACCACTAATTATTTCTCCATTTATTTCCCAAGAAGGAAATCCGCTGATCCCTTTCGTTTGGCATAGCTCATACTCATTATCTTTACCATCTTTAGCACATTCAACTACTTTTAATTCTTTAACTGCTTCTTTACCAAATAATTGTTTCTGATCGTGACAATGCGGGCACCAGTATGCACTATACATAACAATATTATTATCACTTAAAAATTTTGCAAATTTTACCTTCTTTGGAGAGCTTGAAGTGGTAATTATTGGTGATACATTTTCAGTAGGGATTGCAACGTCAATAGCATTAGAGGGGTCTACATTTGTAGACCAAATTAGCCCCCCTAGAAGGACACTAATGGCTACAATGAAACCTCTAAAAATCATAGGTTCTCTACTTTCAAACTTTGCTCCAATCATAGAAATTATAAAGATAGAAAACGATAAAATTGCAGAAAGTATACAAAAAAAGCAATATGCTTGAATTTTTAAAAACATTATATTTATCAATAAAAAGCTAAATGTTGATGACGCACAAGATATAAGGAATACTAACCACCATAAAAACTTATTTAGTTTTTCTTTTGGGGAAATTAAATTTAGCGAAAGTATTATCGTAATCAATAATATTGATAAATACGTTATAAATCCTGCTAATGAAAGAGGTATATTAACGTGATTATTTTCAAATAACGTGCCCCAAGGACTATTTAAAACTGTTTCACAACCATTTTGTATCCCCGGGCATGAAAGCGAAGTAAATAATCCCCATTCTTTTAGAGTAATCGAACCTGTGTCAACTATGCCTATAGTGCTAAGAATTGCAATTATGATTTTTGGCCATTTCAAATCTTTTTTACTTCTTCTGTTTAAAGTCTTAAGGGCCATAAAAATGAAAATTTGTTATTTACACTATCTATCCTAATATTATCTTGGCATGAGAGTTATGTACGAAATGCTTTTTAAATCTTTTAATTCTTATTTTTCAAGTTGTGAAACAAAATAGTCTCAATATAAAAGAAAAAAAACTATCTAAGATTGCATTTAGTCATGTTGGTTGCGAGAAAAATCTTGTTGATACTGAACATATGCAAGGCTTATTAGATAAAGAGGGTTATGAAGTTGACAGCAATATAAATGATGCAAATGTTGTTGTTGTAAATACTTGCAGTTTTATTGAAACAGCTAGAGAAGAATCTATTAGAAAAATTCTAGAATATACAAATCAAGGAAAGGAAGTAATAGTTGCAGGCTGTATGGCTCAGCATTTTAAAGATGAACTTCTAAAAGAAATACCTGAAATAAAAGGTTTGGTTGGAACAGGAGATTATCAAAAGATTGCAAAGGTTTTAGACAGAGTAGAAAAAGGAGAAATCGTTAATGAAGTTTCAAAAATACCTGAATTTATTGCAGATGAGAAAATACCTCGTTTTGTAGATAAAAACAAAATTGTTGCTTATCTTCGTATTGCTGAAGGCTGCAACTATAATTGTGCTTTTTGTATTATTCCTAAGTTGAGAGGTCCTCAAAGAAGTAGAACAATAGAATCTATAGTTTCAGAAGCCAAAAGTCTTTCAAAGCAGGGTATTCAAGAAATCATATTAATTAGTCAAATAACAACTAATTATGGTCAAGATATTTATGGAAAGCCATCATTAGCCAAACTTTTGAATGAGCTTTCTACAGTGCCAATTCCTTGGATAAGGATACATTATGCTTATCCCACGGGTTTAACTGATGAAGTTATTAGAGCTTTCAAAAATTCGAAAAATATAGTACCTTACTTTGATTTACCACTTCAGCATAGTCATCCAGATGTGTTGAAGAGTATGAATAGACCTTGGCAAGCTTCTTTGAATGAATCAATTTTGGAGAAAATTAGAGAAGAAATTCCATCTGCTGTATTAAGAACTAGTCTCATTGTTGGTTTCCCAGGAGAAAAAAAAGAACATTTTAAGCATCTTCTCAAATTTTTGGATAGGCACAAATTTGATCATGTAGGAGTGTTTATTTTTTCTCCTGAGGAAGGAACTCCAGCTTTTCATTTGCCAAATAAAGTATCTCCAGAGGTTGCAGAGGCAAGAAAAGATAACGTTATTTCAGTTCAACAAAATATATCTAAAGATAAAAATCAGACATATGTTGGTTCAAAAATGAAGATTTTGGTAGAAAAAATATCAGACAATAACGAATTAATAGGTAGGTCGTACAATTTCGCTCCTGAAATAGACGGAACTGTAATTTTATCTGTTAAAGATAAAATTGATTTGAAAAATTACATTGGTAAATTTGTTGAAGCAAATATTTCTTTTGCGGATGAATATGATTTGTATGGAGAGACTATTAAAATTTTGTAGTTTTTTTAAATTAATTTAACTGCTCTTAAGAGCTTATCTAGTGCGAAAGCAGCTCCAAAACCAAAACCAATAAATGCAAAATAGAAAATGATGTTCATTAATTTTTTTATTTTCATTTAATTTAACATCAGATGAAAAGATTAGATTTTTTCGTTTAATTTCTTAATCTTGGATATAGGGTAATTTTTTGCATAAACATTCTTCTGCTTTTTGTAGTTCCCGGCCTAAGTATAGGGCATGATCGAATCTGGTTATTAAGTCATTTCTTTCTTCAGTGATCAATATTCCAAGTTGTTTCGCACTTATACCTTCAAAAACTTCATTACTAACTCTTTTATTTTGAGAGTCGCATTTAATTGGTTCATTTGTTTCTGGGTCAAGCGCATATCCATCATCATTAATATTATTTAGAAAGTGCTCTAAAATTATTTTATTTTCTTCTAAATCTACTTTTATAATAAAATAACCGTTTGGATCTAAGTTTATATGTCGGTTAGATAGATTATTATCAATCTTTATTTTTTTATCGAAACTTTTACCAGAATCCATTATTAGAAGTTAATAAAGACTATAATACTAATATAATCTTTGGTAAAGTTAAATAATTTTTTATTTAAAGGGTATAGATTTATTTTCAAAATCAATTTCCATCTCGGTTTGTTTATTAACTTCATTTAGCCAAGGATAAATGATATTATCCATATTTTTGTCAAACCACTTATGCATACTAACGGTGCTTTTTGCAAAAAACCCCCTCCTCCTTTTATGTTTACCACCTGCTCCAGGATCAAAAAAATCTATACTATTTTTTATTGCCCATTCAATTGGCTGATAGTAACATAATTCAAAATGTAAATTAGAAATTTCTTCTTGACTACCCCAATATCTACCCCATAAGTTGTTTTTATTTTTAACGCACATCGACATAGCAAAAATATCATTTGAATCATTTTTTGATGCGCTAAAAAGTAAAAGATTTTTTTTATTTTCAATAATTTTTTCGAAAAATGAAGATGTTAGATATTTACTTCCCCAAACTCCCCATCTAGAACAATGCTGTTCATAAAAATTGTGCATTCTTTTGAGGATTTCTTGGTTGATATCATCTTCATTAAAAATTTCAACTTTAATATCTTGTTTAATAATTGATTTCCTCTCTTTTTTTATATTTTTTCTCTGATTAGAGTTAAATCTTGAAAGAAAATCATCAAACGTTTTTTCTCCATTACTCCTCCATTCACTGCTGGAATTTATCCATTCATGGTATCCCAAAGATATAAGATGGTTGCCCCAGCTTTCATCAATATATAAAAAATTACAACTTAAAATTTTGTTTGTAATCGCAAAGCTTTCGATATGGTTTAAGAGTAAATTTGTAATTTCTTTCTTATCGTTATTTTTTTTATAAAGAAATTGATATCCATTTACAGGACTATAAGGACTCATTCCAATTAATTTAGGGTAATAATTTAAATTAAGCTCTTGAGCTAATCTTGCAAATGATTGATCAAAAATAAATTCTCCATAGCTATGATTTTTTAAAAAAAGTGGAGCAATTCCTAATATTTCTTCATTTTTATAAGCAACAAAATATAGAGGCTGCCAACCAGTTTCTCTCGAAACACTTTTTGATATTTCAAGGTTTTTAAGCCAGTTCCATTCATAAAATGGATTATTGATTTCATTTGCTAATTCATTCCATATCTCCTTGGAGATTTCCTTAATTGACAATTTGACTTCAACTTTATGTACTTTTTGGTTCATTTATTATTGAATCTATTTCAAATCTTTTTGTAATGAACGTGGATTTCATTATTCATTAAATTCTTAATTGATTTTATTTCCCATAGTCTATTGAGATTAAAAATCTCATTGGTTTGTTCCGGAGGTATCCATGTATATCTCCCTCCAATAATTCGTGGAATTATTGTAATTTTTATATCTGTTATTAGATCCTCTTTTATAAATGAATTTATAAGTTTTGCACCTCCTAAAAGAGCAAGATCATTTATCCCTTGTTTTTTGAGTGAAATTAATGTTTTTCCCCATGAATCTTCGAAAAAGAGTTGTTTCTCGAAGTCATTATTAGAAGAATTATCAACTTTACTTGAGCTTATTAGCCATCTTCTAATTGGTTGTCGAAAGTATTTCCAATTACTGTTAAATTTTTTACTATTTGAAGCAATTATAGAAATTGGCTGGCTTTTTGATATCTTTACTTCGTTATTATCATTGAGATTTTTAATTAGGTAAGTTGATTGATGAGCTATTAAAGTACCTAAACCAAAAATAGTGGCATCAACCGTTGATAAGTTTTCATTTAACATTTTTTTATCATCTTCGCTTCCAAGATGTGATTCTCCGCCTCTAGGAAATGCAATTCTCCCATCAAGACTAGATGCTATAACAATTATTACTTTTGGGATACTCAAGTTTGTGAGACTAAACTATTTTCAAATGTCAACTTTAATGAATTAGTTAACTTTTGATCAACATAAATTTCTGCAGCATTATTTGGACTCTCTTGGAGTCTTATTTTGTGTAATGTTGCACCAAGTTTATTTATTGGTTTTTTAAGAATATCAGAAATATACAAAGCTATATTTTCAGCAGTTGGAACACAATTATGGAAAAATTCGATGTCTTTATTTAGAAAAGTATGATCTAGTTGTTCAACAACCAAATCATTAATTATCTCTTGGAGGGAAGATAAGTCGCAAACCATTCCTGTTCTTTTATCAATTTCTCCTTTTACAGTTATGTCGACAAGATAGTTATGACCATGTCCATTAACTCTGGCACATTTCCCATAGATTTTTTTATTTTCATCAAAGGATATCTCTTCTTTTGCAAGTCTGTGAGCGGCTGCAAAATGAGTTTGAACTGTTAAAAATGCTTCCATGTTTTTTCCAAAATAATCTGCCCATAAATTTGGGTTTTCATAAAGCCTTAGACTTGTAAGAGGTAAATCATCCTTTAGACGACTCCAAATGACCTTTACTAATGCTTCAGTTGTGGGAAGTATGCCCTCTTGATCATTAACATTAAATTCAGGCCAGACATCATTTAAAAAACGAAAATCTAATTGTCCAGTAACCTTATCTTTAATAGAGTGTTTTACATCAGAGAGATTAAGTACCATTCCATCAGAGTCTAGTTCTCCACCCATTGAAACAATAAGTTCATAGTTATGACCATGACCTGGAGCAATACTGCACTTTCCAAAAAGAGATAAATTTTCTTCTGGGCTTTTTTCAGGAAGCCAATAACGGTGACTAGAACTAAAGCAGGCACGTCTAGTTATGACGCATTCACGTCCTTTTCCATGTGATGGTTTGGATTGTGTAGAAGTCATACCTATCTGCGATAATACTATCTTAAGGTTTTAAATACGCTTTTGTCTTTATGGAACAATCCATTATCGAAAAAACAGTTCATACTATCAAGGGCAGAAGCATATTTTTAATAGGAATGATGGGTTCTGGTAAGTCAAAAACTGGTTTGAAGCTGGCTGAATTATTGAAGTATAAATATATTGATTTGGATTCATTAATAGAGAAGTTGGCGAAAAAATCTATCTATCAAATTTTTAAAGATGAAGGAGAAGATAATTTCCGTGAATTAGAAGCAAACTGCCTTAAAGAAACTATCAAAATTCCTTCATTAGTAATCTCAACTGGAGGAGGAATAGTTACCAAATCAGAAAACTGGGGAATCTTGAGACAGGGAATTATTGTTTGGATAGATCTCGACAAAGATATAGCAATTGAAAGATTGAAAAATGAAATTGAAAAAAGGCCACTACTTCAGGGAAGGAATCTTAGTGATTTATATATGAGCATTTTTCAATCTAGAAAAAATTTGTATTCTCAAGCAGATTTAAGAATTCAGGTAAAAGGGGAAAATATTGAAGAAGTTGCTATGAAAATAATCAATAAAATTCATAAAGAAATAATTAGTTAATCTGGTTCAATCCTTACTGCAAACCATTTGATAACATATCCAAATTTTATTTCTAATTCATAAGTGCTTTCCAATAATTCTTCAAAAAATTCCTGATCAAGATCTTCTATATTTTGATATATTGTTTGTGTTTCTGTCTTACTAAGCCAATTCTTTAACCATAAAATTGCTTCTTGCTTTGATACAATTTTTTCTTTTGAATCTGGCTCTAATAATACATAATGATCTGATGCTCTTATTAGTGGATTTGACATAATGAAAATTCTTCTTGGATTAATTCTTTGCTTTACTTTTCAAGTAATTTTTTTAGAAAGTTCCTTAGCTTTAGTAAATTCTAACGTACGAGAGTTTTTAGAAAATCGTGTAAATCAATGGCCAGAATTATATTTACCAAATTTTAAATTATCTGATACATCTAAAGATTTAATTTATCCTAAGTGGTTCGAGGGGAATTGGATTGTTACTTCTCAAGATATAATTAATGATTCAGAAGAGCCAGTTATTTATAAAGTAAATTTCTTTAAGAATGATTCAGATTTAATTGTTGGTAATCGTGCAAAAAATTCTGAATCTATTGGAAAAGCAATATTTGGTGACACCTTAATCAAGGTTGTAAATGATCCTCAATCAATTAGTAATCAAATTACTTATTTAAAAGATGATTTTTATATTGATTCAAGAATTACGGGGAGAAATCAGATCCAAGATGATGATATTTTTTTCGCAGATGAGCTAGTTATACAAACAGCGCATAAGCCAGGTGCTTCAAGGATCAATCAGGTAGAGACAATTAGTAAATTTCAAAAATGTTCTGAAGAAATATTGGAAGTTAATAATTCAATCAAACCATCAATTTGTGGAGTGCAATATGTTGCTTCATATGGTTCAAAAGTTGGTGATCCTTCTATTCATGCTATTAAAACAAATAAATATAAATTGACTTTTGAATTTATTGAGAATTAGCACTGAAAAGATATTCTTCTAAGTTGTTCCTCCACATGAAAAGATTTTCTAGATAAGGGTTATTTATGTATTCTTGACTCCCCTCTCCAGAAAGAATTGGCCCTGCAGACTTTGGAAATTTAAGAAGGGATAATTGAGCTGCAATTGAAATATCTGCAATAGATATACTATCTCCAACTAAATATTTTTTGTTGATCAAAGATTTTGATAAAGCTTCTAGTAACTTTTGGAGTTCTAAATTATCTTTAGAAGACAACACTACATTAGAGATTTTACTAAGATTTCCAAAAGGTAATTTATCAACAATACTTTTAACTGAAGAGGGTATTTCATCCGGAATTAATGCAGTTCTCAGCTTTGGATTTTCTATTGCAGATTTTATTAAAGCTTTTCTACAAGTTGTTGCCATTGCAGTATCTGCCCAGTCTTCAATTAATTTGCATTGCGCAAATAACATTGGGTCTTCAGGAAAGAGTGGATTGTTATCATTTTTTTTATCTAAATATTCGCAAATAGTTGAAGAGTCACTAATAATTTGATCATTACTATCTACAATTACAGGGACTTGTTTCTGACCTGATAATTTGAAGATTTCAAATTGACCTATTCCAGGTGTTACTTCTTCAACTCGATATTGTAGTTTTTTTGCATGAAGAGCCATTCTTGTTTTTAAACAAAAAGCACTATGCCTAAATTGATATAATGTAATCATGCTGTTTAAGGTTTGTTAAAACTTAGCTAAAAAAGTAATCTATTTGTGGAGCTGATGGGCGAATTTTTCTCTAATGTTGCAAGATATCCAAAGTATTTGATATCTATCATTGTTGGGGGACTTGTTGCTTTGCTTGAACCTTTATTTAAGAATAGATCAAATCCACTCACAATAGTAGGTTTGATATCTTCTGTCTTAAGTGCTTTCATAACTGTTTATTTTGTCTTGCAAGCGATGACAAACCCAATAAATTTACAATCATAATGCCAAATAATTACCGTCTTGCAAAAGTTTCTTCTCTTTTGAAGAAAGAAATTACTCTTATTTTGCAGAATGATTTAGAAAATGATCTTATTAGAGATCATTTCGTCAATATTTCTAAGATTGATTTATCAGGTGATTTGCAACACTGTAAAATTTATATAACTTCAACTGCTCAAGAGAAAGTGAGGAAAGAGATTGTTGAAAACTTGAATACTGCTAAAAGCTCTATAAGGCATAGTTTAGGAAAAAGAATTGAGATGAGAAGAGTTCCAGAGATAATTTTTAAAGACGATGTTGTTCTTGATAAAGGATTATCAGTCTTGAAACTTCTCGATGAATTAAAAAATAAAAATCAAAATCATAATGTTGAGGACAAAGATGCCAAAAGTTGATCTACCCCTTGATCAAAGAAATATAATTATTACTCGATCAAAAGAAGGGATATTGGATATAAAAAAGATATTCATAAGCAAGGGCGCCAATGTATTTGATTTACCTGCAATAAGTATTGCTGATCCTGATGATTTGAAACCTCTTGATGAAGCATTAAATCAAATAAATGATTTTCATTGGATTATTTTTTCCAGTAGTAATGGGATCAAATTTGTTGATAAAAGACTTAGACATTTTAATAGTTCATTAAAAGAATGTTCTAAAAAAACAAAAATCGCAGTAGTCGGAGAAAAAACCTCAAAAACTCTTGATGATTTTGGGATTAAGGCTGATTTCATACCTCCAGAATTTGTTGCTGAAAGTTTAATTGATAATTTCCCAGTATCTGGTTATGGACTTCGAGTTTTTGTACCAAGAGTTCAAACAGGTGGTAGGGATTTAATTGCAGATCAATTTAGAAAGGCTGGTTCTCGTGTATTTGAGGTTGCTGCATATGAAACTAGATGTCCTGAATCAATTCCGGAAGAAACAATTGAGATTATTTCTAATCGAAAAGTCGATGCAATTATTTTCTCAAGCGGTAAAACCGTAGTAAATGCTGCCTTTTTACTAGAAAAAAAACTTGGTAAACAATGGTTAGAATATTTTGATCAAATTAAGTTATTAACTATTGGACCTCAGACAACAAAAATATGTAACAAGATTTTTGGAAGAGTTGATAGTCAGGCACAAAAATATACTTTTGAAGGACTACTAGATGTAGCAATTAATATCTTTAATTAGAAAAATTTTTTTTATAGTTCTTTTCAACTAAATCTTTGAACCTATCAATATTGGCCTGTAATTCGTTTGTAACCATTTTCCCTAAAATATTTTCTTCCATAAACCGAGCAATCATTTTTGGTAGTTCATAAGTTATTGCTAAATTTACCGTAGTGATTTGATCAGTTTTACTCTCGAAAACTACTGATCCCTCAGTTGGTAAACCTCCTATTGATTTCCATTTAAGTTTGCTTTTTTCAACCCTTTCTGTAATTTGAGCTTTCCATTTAAACCTAAAGCCATTTGCAGCTAAAGTCCATTCTGTTAAATCTGGTAACGTATTAGTTTCTTCGTCAACTGTTTTTACAGATTCAATCCAGCTCATCCAAAGTGACATTGAGTCTAAATCGCTCCATGTGTCCCATACATTTTCAAGAGGCGCATTAACAACTGTTATTACGTCATGTTTTAGCCAAGTACCCATTAGTTAACTTACTGCAAGATTTTTTGCTAATTCGGCTTTCTTCTCTAAAATTGCGGCGGCAGCTAAATGACCACTCATTGTAGCTCCCTCCATAGAGTCTATATAATCTTGTTTTGTATAACTACCAGCCATGAAGAAATTAGATATAGATGTTTTTTGATCGGGTCTGAAAGGTTCCATACCGGGAGCTTCTCTATAGAGTGATTGTGGAATTTGTACTACGTTGCTCCAAAGCAATTTAAGGTTTTTTGAGGATGGGAATAGACGGCGAACTTCTTTATCAATTTCTTTTGTAATTCTTTCCGTGGATCTTCCCATCCATCTATCGCCAGGAGTTAAAACACATTGGAGAAGCGATCCCATATCTTTTTTTCTATAGTCTGCTGGACTTGCTAGTGCTAAATCAGCAAAACAACTGAAAGAGGCATCAGCAGAATAAAGAAGGTTATCTAGTCCAATTGGTTCGTTTCCAGTATTGTCTTTTTGTAATTCAGTAACCCAACCGTCATATCTTAATTGGATTGTGGCAACAGCTACAGCTCTAAGTTTTTTTAAACCTTCAAATTCTTTAAATTGATACCATTCTTTTGGAATTATTTTTTTTATTCCAGGAACATCACAGGCAGCTAGAAATTTATCCGCAAACACTGCCTTAATTCCTTCAGGAGAAGATATTTTTAATTGATTTACTGAATAAGAGGAAGATTCCTTTTTATAAATGATTTCTTCTACCTTATGGTTAAGATGTATTTTTGCTCCTTTGTTTGTGATGTAGTCGACGATAGGTTGCGTTAACCACTTATGTGGGGAACCTTTTAAAAGATTAAGTTTTGAGGCTTCTGTTTTTGAAGCAAACATCATGAATATAGTTAGCATGCATCTTGCTGAAATATCTTTGCAATTAATAAACCCTAATGCATATGCGATAGGATCCCACATTCTTTCTAAACTTTTTTCACTTCCACCATGGTTTAAAAACCATTCTTTAAAACTAATTCTATCTAGATCTCTAATTATTTTCATTGCGCCTTCATAGTCTATCAATCCTCTAACGATTGGACTTGTCCCTAAAGCTAAGGCATTTCTGAACTTATCTACCCAAGTAAGTTGTTCGGTGGTAAAAAAAGCTTTTAGTCCATTAAATGGAGCACCTAAAGGAAATCTGAAATCTAAAGATTTTAAATTACCACCATTATTGATAAATAGATGAGTATGATCTTTCGGGAGTAAATTGTCTAAAGCTCCCACTTTTTTCATTAATTTAAAAAGATTTGCATAATTATAAAAAAATACATGTAAACCCATTTCTATGTGGTTGCCATCCTTATCTTCCCAACTTCCTACTTTACCTCCCCAAAATGACCTGCTCTCGTAAATTTCTACTTCGTGGCCTTCATCAACTAAATTGACTGCTGCTGTTAGACCAGCTAATCCAGAACCAACTATTGCAATTTTCACTTTTTCTTAGAATTATAACAAATCAAGTTTGGATAACGTTTGTTCTATGCATCCTATCGATTAAGTTTTTATATTATAAATAGTAGAAATCCCTTGTTTATGGAAAATGTAGAAGTTGAACAGGAAATTAAAAATTCTGATGATGGCAAAGGTATCTTAATTACGAATGATGCTATAGAACAAATTTCAAATTTATTGAAGGGCCAAAGTGATAAAAAAGCACTAAGGGTAGGAGTAAGATCTGGCGGCTGTAGTGGGATGAGTTATACGATGGATTTTATAGGAACTGATGAAATAAATCCTGATGATAAAGTTTATGATTATTCATTAAAAGCTGATCAAAGCTTTCAAGTTGTTTGTGATCCTAAAAGTCTTTTATATATTTATGGAATGCAGTTAGATTTTAGTAAGGAATTAATTGGAGGTGGCTTTAATTTTGTAAATCCCAATGCCTCTCAAACTTGCGGTTGCGGAAGCTCTTTTGCAGTTTAATAAATAATGAATAACGAAATTAATCCCATCGAAGAGGATTTTAATGCAGCTTTATCAAGATATAAAGCAGGGCAAGATTTAATTCCAATCGTTCAAGATTTTCAAAAAATTATACAGCAAATTCCAAATCATTTTGCTGCTTGGACTTGTTTATCATGGCTTCAATTACTTTTGAAAAATAATGAAGAAGCTTTGTCAGCTGCCAGACAAGCTGTTCGATTAAATCAGCAAGATCCACAAGCAAGAATGAATTTGTCTTTAGCTCTTTTGGCTACCAATAATAAAGGTGTTAGAGATCATATTGAGTTAATAAAAAAAATGTCTATGATGATGCCTGATGTGAAAAGTGAGTTGAAAGAATCTGTTGAAGACGGATTAAGTAGATATCCAGATTGGCCTGAGTTAACCAAAGTAAAAAAATGGTTGGAATTTTAAATTGTTTAAGATTTTAATTTTAAGTAATGGGCATGGAGAAGATCTATCTGGCAGTCTAATAGCTAAACAATTCGTAAAAAGTGGTTATTCTGTTCATGCTTTGCCAATTGTTGGTATGGGAAACCATTACGAAAAAGAAAAAATTAAGATTATCGGTAAAACTAAGGAATTTAGAACTGGAGGAATTGGTTATAATTCTTTTAAGGGAAGACTTACTGAGATATTAGGAGGCGAAATATTTTATCTTCTAAAAAAATTATATTTAACTTTTAAAATAAGAAAAAAATATGATTATTTTTTTGTAGTTGGAGATATTGTGCCAGTTTTTTTTGCATGGGTTTGTAAGAAAGATTTTTTTACATATCTAGTTGCTTATTCCAGCCATTATGAAGGAAGGTTGAAATTACCATGGCCTTCTAAATTTTTCTTGCTTTCACAAAAAGCAAAAAAAATATATACGAGAGATTCCCTTACAGCTAATGATTTAACATTGCAATTAAAAAAGAAAGTATCTTTTTTAGGTAACCCATTTATGGATAAGTTTTTACCTAGAAAAAAAGAATTAAATAAAGATGAATTTAGTATTGGATTATTTCCAGGAAGTAGATTCCCTGAGGTTTTCGATAATTTTGTTTTGATTTTAGAGGTATTAGAGTCATTGTCAGATTTAAGATATTTTCAAAAAATTCAGTTTAATTTTGCAATAGTTAATGCTCTATCTTCATCAAAAATAAAGGAGATATTTCAAAAAAGAGGATGGTTAAAAATAGAAAATATAAATGATAATAATCTCTTGAAATTCCAATATAAATTTTTTGAAGTGAATATATATTGGAATAGTTTTGACAAAATATTATTGAAAAGTAGATGCTGTATTAGCATGGCAGGAACAGCAGCAGAGCAAGCGATTGGATTAGGAAAACCGGTTATTCAGATTGAAGGTAAAGGTCCACAATTTACAAAAACTTTTGCAGAAGCGCAAAGACGTTTGCTTGGAAAATATGTTTTTTGTGCCAGTAATTATAAAGACAAAAATGATCAAATTAATCAGACAATTAAATTGATCATAAAAATAATATACCTCATACAGCTAAATAAGAAGTTTATGATCTCATGTAATGAAAATGCTAAAAAAAGACTGGGTGAAAACAAAGCTTGTCTTAAAATGGTTGATGATATGAATATTGTTATAAAAAAATGACTAAGGAGAATAATCAAAATAAGTTAAAACAAATTATCGATAATTTGTTATTAATAAATTTATTTACAGTCATTTTTTTTGCAATATTTTTTATTTTTGCAATCATCATGCAATTTAATGGGATATTTATTTTTATTAATTTTATTCAGATAGTTTGGAATCCTCTTGTAGTTCCATTGATAACAATTCTTATTATTGGTGCTTTAGTAAACGGTATTAATTCTTGGTGGAGGCGTAAATTGCTTTCTCAAGAAGAGGATATTTAAAATTATAATTTTTGATTTTACTGCTAATTACTTTTTGTCCTTCTAAAACAACTTTCGCTCCATCTCCTAACAATATTTTTAAAACCGCTCCAGGCACTGGAAGTAAATTAGGTCTATTCAGACATTTGCCTAAAGTTTGAGAAAATTCTCTCATTAAGACTGGATTTGGTGCAACAGCATTAAATACTCCCGAATACTTTTTATCAACTAATGCTTTAATAATTAATGCACATAAATCAGTTCTATGAATCCAACTCATCCATTGCTTACCATCTCCAATTGGTCCACCTAATCCAACTTTAAATACAGGAAGCATTTTTCCTAATGCACCTCCGTCTTTCTCTAGAACAATTCCAATTCTAAAAATAACTAACCTTGAGAAAAATGGTTTTTCAGCGGCAACCGCTTCCCATTTTTTGCAAAGATTAGATAAAAAGTCTTTTCCTCCAGGACTATTTTCAGTGAATTCACTAGACAAACTTGTACCGTAATAACCTATAGCTGATCCATTAATAATGACTTTCGGGTTTATTTTTAAATTTTTAAGGGTCTTCATCATAAATTTCGTGGTGTTAATACGACTATTTTCAATCTCCTGTTTTTGTTCAGAAGTCCATTTTTTTTCTGCTATGGGTTCTCCCATCAAGTTAATAATTCCATCTGTCTCTCTTAAAATATTAAGAAGATTTTCGTTGTTCCAGTTTTTTTCTTTTGATAGATCTATTTGAAAAAATTTAAACTTATTGAAATCTAAATCAAGCTTTAATTTACTAATGGGTTTTCTACTTACAATGTATATTTCGTGTTTTTTATTGAGTAGTGTTGGTACTAATTCTTTACCAACGAATCCAGTGCAGCCAAGTAGTAAAAGACGCATATCTTATAGATGTTTATCATTTAAGACTATTAAATTTTTTAGACGTTTGTAATTATTATTCCGGTATAAATTTTTTTCAATTGTTTTCAAACAAGTTTTTGTATAATAGGCTTCAAATAACTTTCTTGAATTTATTATGACAGATTCTATTCCCAAAAAACCTCTCAAGAAAGGAAGCTTAGTTTTTGTCGATAGAGAAAATTATATAAAAAGTATCGAAGCGCTGGCCAGTGATGATGATCTACCTAATTATGTCTATCAAGGTCCTGGAGAGATTCTTTCAGTCAAAGACGAATATGCTCAGGTTCGATGGCGCAGACCTGTTCCAGATGTTTGGTTGAAATTAGATCAACTTAAAGAATATACTCAATAAAATTTCTATATCTAAAAGTTTTTATTTTTTTTCTCTATAGACATCTTTGATTGTATTCTTTTTGCTTCTTTGATCATTTCTTTGCCATCAAATAAGTAATTATCTACGTATCCTTGTGTATATCTATCAAATTCTGATAGCGCATCTTTAACTTGTGAAAAACAATGATAAAGATCGAGGCCTAAAGCTGAAATAGACTTTGGAACTATTTTTTTGTTATAAATTTTTTCAACTTTTTCTATTTTTTTTTGTGAAAGACTTATGTAACTGCAAAAATTTTCCATTAGTTGGTCATCATATGGATCCGCAGATAGTTCTTTTATTTCGTTTTTCAAAGGTTTAATTATTTGACTAATTAATCTATTGATCGGAGTGTAAATTTCTTTAATCCATATTTCAACTTCTTTGTCTTTAATTGACGAATTATGTTTTTTTGAATTAAATTTTTCTTCCCAATTTTCATTTGATGAATCAAATGATGAACTGGAAGAGATAAGACTTCTATCATATTGTTCTTTTTTGATAGGGTCATTGAGAGTCTCCCAGGCATTTTGTATGGCAAGAAATCGTTCTTTTTTTCCGCCTGTATCTGGATGATGTTGCTTAACTAAATAACGATATGAAGATTTAATTTCACTTCTGGTTGCATTTTTTTTGAGGCCTAATTCTTCATATAGGTTTTTTAACATTTTTATAAATTATAGATTAAAGATAACCATCTTTTCTGGCTTGAATTGAGGTATTTGATTCAAACATTGCTGTTGATAAATATCTTTCACCAAAACTTGGAAGAATAACTATTAACCGTTTATTAATTAGTTCTTTCCTTTCACCGATTTTTAAAGTTGCCGCTAAAGCTGCACCGCTGCTGATGCCAGATAAAAGACCTTCCAATCGAGCTAATAAACGTCCATAATAAAATGCTTCATCATCATCTATTTTTATAACTTCGTCAATTAATTTAGTATTAAGTACTTTCGGTACGAAACCTGCGCCTATTCCTTGAATAGAATGAGGCCCAGCATTCTCACCGGAAATCACAGCACTTTTTTTGGGCTCTACAGCATAAATTTTGCAATTTGGATTAACTTTTTTCAAAAAACGTGCGCAACCAGTAATTGTTCCTCCTGTGCCCACTCCTGTAACTAGCCCATCTAAATTGTTATTGGATTGGGACCATATTTCTTGAGCCGTTGTTCTCTCATGAATATCTGGATTAGCAAAGTTTTCAAATTGATTAAATTGATAGCTATTTGCAATGCTTAAAGACAATTCATTAGCCAAATCTAAAGCTCCTTTCATTCCTTCTTTCCCAGGCGTTAGCTGTAATTCAGCTCCATATGCTCTCAACATTGCCCTTCTCTCAATACTCATCGTATCCGGCATAGTTAAAATTAATTTATAGCCTTTTGCTGCAGCAACCATTGCTAATGCGATGCCAGTATTCCCACTTGTTGCTTCAATCAACGTTGTTTTATCTGGTGTTATCAATCCTTCATCTTCAGCTTTACATAACATTGAATAAGCTATGCGATCCTTGACGGACGCTGATGGATTGAAACTTTCTAGTTTGGCTATTATTTCTGGATAACAATTAAAATACTTTCTGATTCGATTTAATTTGACTAACGGAGTATTTCCAACTAGAGAAGTTATATCATTTGCTATTTCCATGAAATGATTTTTAAATTGTAAAATAAAATCTCCTACACACATAATAATTGTATTTAAAGATCTTTATATATAATTTTCTCAAACGAATTTAATTTAAAATAACTTTCTGCGTAAAAATATTTACTATTATAAAAAGTAGCTTTAATATTGTTTATGTATTCTTTGGAACTAAGTCTTAGATATTCACCTTTTCCACTTTCAATTCAGAAGAAAGAATTTGATGATATTAAACGAATTTATGATGAAATAAAAAATTCTATGAATGAAAATTTAGAGTCCTCAAACTTGATCGAATTAAGTTGTGATAAAGTGCAAGATAAATTAATTACTGTCAGAGCTAAAGAAATCATTTCTGTTCAGATATATGAAAAATCGTCAGTAGCAGGAGGAGCTAAAAGACCAGGATTTTCTCTCAACATAGATTGATAGGATTAATGCGAGATTCTTTTGGAAATGAAACACCTTATATTAAATTCAAAGATGTTTCTTTTTCATATCCTGGGAAAAAAGAAAATTTAATTTTTAAATGTAACTTTTCAATAAAAAAACCTGGATTTTGGATGGTTGTAGGTAAAAACGGTAGCGGAAAAAGTACTCTTTTAAAATTAATTAATGGAATTATTAAACCCAAAAGTGGTTTTATTAACTCTAAAGCAAATATTGGCATGGTGTTTCAAAACCCTGATCATCAAATATTGATGCCAAATTGTAGGAGTGAACTTTTGATTAATGTTAATCAAAATATAAGTCAAAATGAAATTAATAAAAGAATTGTATATGTGCTTGATCAAGTGGGATTGGCTGGTTTTGAAAAAAGGCCATTACATACTTTAAGTGGTGGGCAAAAACAACGCTTAACTATTGCATGCGCTCTTATTAGTAATAGAAATTTTATTCTTTTGGATGAGCCTACAGCTTTACTTGATCAAACCAGCCAATTAAAAGTTTTAAAAACTATTAAAAATCTTACAAGTGACCATAAAAAACCTCTATCCGCTTTATGGATTACGCATCGTTATGAAGAATTAATTTACGCTGATTCAGTAGCAGAGTTAAAAAATGGTTTTTTATCTAGTTGGCAAGAACCATCAAAATTTGAATATAATTAATTTTTTACTTGTCATAAGGCACTTTAAAGAGCTAAATTCATTTATATTCCTCGGTAGCTCAGCGGTAGAGCGATCGACTGTTAATCGATTGGTCGCAGGTTCGAATCCCGCCCGGGGAGTTTACACATCTCAAACAGTCATGCAAAGTCACCTCAATAAAGGTTACTTGTTGCTATGCAATTTTTTTAAGATTGTACTTTGGAGGAATTCATCATAGTAAATTTATATGTTTAAAGAACAGTAATCAGAACAATAAGAGTTATTAATTAATCAACAAATTAAATATGTCAAAAAAGTTAAATTTATATGTTTAAAGAACAGTAATCAGAACATTCGTCAAATTCTCGATTTAAGCCAAAAAAAGTTATTTAATTGATTTTAAGTTCTATATAATTAAGATATATTTTTGATTGTATTGTACGAATTACACCTTTCAGGAAATTCTAGTCATCCCACATATCCTTTTTCTCTTGACCTGAATTATTCTTTTCAAGCAATTCTATTCTTAGTTTCTGAGAATCTATTTCTTTTTCAAGAACGTTTTTCTCGTCATTGTATTTTGTTTGTATGTCTAGGATAACTATCTCAAATTGCTCTCCAAAAAAATCTGACATTTCTCTCCATGCTTCCATTTCTTCTTCTTTATCAATAGTATCGTTTACCTGATGAGAAATAACTTCTTGTACATATTGTTTCAGTTCTTGATGACTCATAGACTCAACTTTTTTTTGAACATAAAATTCTTTAAGTTTTTCTAATTGTTTTTTTGATAAATCAGCATAGATAAATGACTTCTTTTTCATAAATACTTAAATTTTTTTTAATATAGACAAAATTTCTAGTTTAAACACTTAGAAGAAATCAAAAACTTTAAACTCATGAAAATCTTCTTTGAAAACTGAGAATAACTGAATATTTCATTTTCAGATAACTTGATTTGACAATTAGAATAAGATATTTTTTTTCTAATATTCCTCTGATTATTAAGAAAAAATAAATAGAATCGAAAGAAATTGTAAAATTTAAATTTTCTAAAAATTTGTAATTTCTTTGTAAAACACTGCCAGTATTGAGATGTTCGAGAAATCTAATTGATAAAATTGTTTACACAAATTAAGCAATCTTTATAAATTCTTGAGAGAATCATAGTACTAAAACTTAATCTTGATTTAATAGTTCATAAATATGAAAATTTCAATCCTTTTAATTGAAGATGATCGTGATATGCGTGATTTGGTTGCTAGGCATTTAGAACATTCTGGTTTTGATGTACAAAGAGCCGAAGATGGTATTAAAGGACAAGCACTAGCTCTTCAATACTCACCAGATTTAATACTCTTAGATTTAATGTTGCCAAGCGTTGACGGATTAACTTTATGCCAGAGACTTAGAAGAGATGAAAGAACGTCAAATATCCCAATTTTGATGATTACCGCATTAGGTGGCCTTAAAGATAAAGTGACTGGATTTAATTCTGGAGCAGACGATTACATTACAAAGCCATTCGATCTAGAAGAATTACATGTACGCATAAAAGCATTATTAAGAAGAACAAATAGAGCACAATTGAATTCTAGTAACCAGCAAGAAATATTAAATTACGGTCCTTTAACTCTTGTGCCGGAAAGATTTGAAGCTATTTGGTTTGAATCTCCTGTTAGATTAACGCATCTTGAATTTGAATTGCTTCACTGTCTTTTGCAGAGGCATGGTCAAACTGTATCGCCAGCATTAATTCTTAAAGAAGTATGGGGATACGAACCTGATGATGACATTGAGACAATAAGAGTGCATATCAGACATTTACGCACTAAATTAGAACCTGATCCACGTAAGCCCATATATATAAAAACTGTATATGGTGCAGGATACTGTCTTGAGTTACCAATTGGTTCTCAAGTTGAAACTGCTAGGCAAGAGTTTCTTCAAGCAAGAAATTCAGATTTGATAAATTCTACAGTAGATTAGTCTTGTATATCTTTCATTGCAATTTTTAAAAAAGTCATTTCCCATGACAACCTCGGTTGAATGTTTTTATTTAAGTTAAATTTTAAATTTTCAAGTTTTTTAACTAAACCAATATCTTTTGTCTTTCTCCACCAGATAATTTGAATTAAATTGACCAAACAAATCTGTTGATAAATTTCTAATTTTTCGGATATTAATTTAGATACTTCAAATATCTCCAAACTACTTTTTATTGGTTTATCTAATTTAGATATAATTTCATCTGAAAAATTATTCAAAATTTCAATATTTTTCAATAATTGATTTGGAGATCCATTTGCAGAAATTATTAAATCTTCATATTTTAATTTTGTATTAATTTTTGATTTAGAAGTATCTAAATAATCTTCCAAAATAAACTTTATTTGTTTACTAGAAAATGATCGAAATCTGACTATTTGACATCTTGAAATAATAGTATCTAAGAGAAGGTTTAATTTAGATGTTAGTAAAATAAAAATTCCATTACTGGGTTCTTCTAAGGTTTTTAAAAGGCAATTAGAGGCTGCTTCGTTTAAAAGATGTGCATCAATAATTAATACAATTTTTTTTTCTGAGTTTATTGATTTCTGGCCAAGAAAAGTTTTAATATTACGTATTTGAGCAATTTTTATAATCTCAGATCCACTTTTTATTGTTTTTTCGAGATTGGAATTTCTTGAACTTTTTGTTGCCAAAAGAGAATCAGGCTCGATAATTAGAAAATCAGGATGGTTATAGTTGGTAATTTTCTCTTCAACATTTTCGCTTGGAGAAGATTTTTTAAAAATTTCTTTTATAAATCTAAGAGCAGTTTGCTTTTTTCCTACACCTTTAGCACCATAAAATATATAACCATTAGCAAATGATTTATTTTTAATTATGCTGTTAAGATAAGTATCGACTTCTTCATTAAATAAAATATTTTTTTTTTGAATCTCAGTCATTTGTTTTTAGAAAAATTATTTAGTAAAGTCTCTTTAATTTGATTAGAAATAGTTTTAATATTTTGTGAGGCAGATATTACTTTCCAGTTTTTTTCTTTGGCAATTAGTTTGAAGCCTTCATTTACTTTTTCTAAAAATCTAATACCTTCTGATTCTATTCTATCTGGAATTTTATTTTTTCTTCTGAGTATACTTTCTTCTGGAGAAATTTCTAAAAAGAAAGTCAGATCAGGATATTCTCCTTGACAAACAATAGATTCAATATTTTTAATTATTTCTAAATTTATATTTCTTCCATAACCTTGGTAAGCCAGGGTGGAATCTGAAAATCTATCACTTATTACCCAATCATTCTTATTCAAAGCAGGTGAAATAATTTTTGAAACGTGTTCAGATCTATCAGCTGAATAAAGTAATAATTCCGTGAGCGATGAAGGCTTGTTATTTTCATTATTATCAAGGATTAATCCTCTAAGTTTTTTCCCTAAAAGACTCCCTCCAGGCTCTCTTGTTGTGATTAATTTAGACCCTTTCTTTATTAAACCACTATTAGGTAGCCATTTAGATAGTTCATCTATTTGGGTAGTCTTACCACATCCATCAATACCCTCAATAACAATAAATTTTCCTTTCATTTACTCTAAAGATAAAGCATTAATAACAACTGTAATAGAGCTAGTAGCCATCAATAATGCTGCTATTGAGGGAGTGAGAAGAATACCGTATTGAGGGAATAAAATGCCGGCTGCTAGTGGTATAGCTATTAAGTTGTAACCAAAAGCCCATATTAGATTTTGCTTTATTTTTCTGATAGTTTTTTTTGCAAGATTTAATGCGTAGGGTAATCCATTTAGTTGATCCCCCATCAATACTACATCTGCATTTGCCTTGGCTATTTGAGTCCCAGATCCCACTGCAATTCCTAAGTCAGAGGATGCTAAGGCTGGGACATCATTAATGCCATCACCAATCATTGCTACTTTATTATTTATTTTAAAACTTTCTATAGTTTTCAATTTCATTTGAGGAAGAAGATCCCATTTTACTTCTGATTCTTTACAACCAATTTTTTTTGCTAAAGCTAAAACTGTATGTTTTCTATCTCCACTTAATATATTAATTTTAAATTTGTTTTCTCTCAAATTTTGAACTGTTTTTATTGCATCATCTCTGAGTAAATCTCCTAACAATATAAATCCTAATAACTTATCTTTGATACTTACACCAATGACTGTGTTAGTTTTTGTGTCTTCATTTTCAATGACTTCTTTGGCATCTCCATCAATTATTGTTCCTTTGCTTAGTAGCCATTCAATATTTCCAATATTAATAAGTCCATCAATTGAATCAAGTTCTCCTGAAACACCTCTACCAGAATGGGTGAAAATTTTTTTGATTGGAAATAAACTTAAATTTTGTTTCTTTGCCTCTTGAATTAAGGCATTTGCGATTGGATGTCTGCTTTCCTTTTCTAAACTGGCAGCTATTCTTAATAAAAATGAATGATCATTATTATTTTTATAATCAACTATGAAAGGCTCACCTTTTGTTAAGGTACCTGTTTTATCAAAAATAATGTGATTAATTTTTGAAGCGATCTCTATTTTGTCACCGCCTTTAAATAAAACCCCTTTTTTTGCTGCTTTACCCGATGCGACAGTTATTACAGTTGGTGTGGCTAAACCTAATGCACAAGGACAAGCTATCACTAAAACAGCAATTGACAATTGTATCGCTAAACTAAGGAAATTATCAGCGTTACTTCCAAGCGAATTATGAAGTGTGTGGCTAGATTTTGAGATGAATTCATGATGATTATGACTTAATAACTCAGGCCAAATATTTCTTGCCCCTTTCCACCAAAAGAAGAAGGTTCCAGTAGCAAAAATAAGTACGAAGTAAGTAAATTTGCCTGCAATTTCATCAGCAATTCTTTGAATCCGAGGCTTTTTAGCGTTTACAGACTCTATAAGACTTACTAGTTTTGCAAGAGATGAATCCCCTCCAACCTTCTTTACTTTGAGCCTAAGAGTAGAATTAAGATTTAAAGATCCGCTTGATAAATATTCTCCTTCTTTTACTTCGATAGGTTTGGATTCTCCAGTAATATGTGAAACATCAACATATGAAGTACCTAGCGTAACAATGCAGTCAGCAGGTACCCTATCTCCTGCTAAAACTTGAATTTCTTGCTCAGGTTTTAAAGCATTTATTCTTATTGACTTTATTTGGTTATTTTCTTTATAAATATTTGCCATTTCTGGTTGAAGATCTAATAAATCTACAACTGAAGAACCAGTTTGAAATCTAGCTCTTTCTTCTAAAAAACGCCCAATCATTATAAATCCAAGTAGCATTACCGGTTCATTAAAAAAACAAGGAAAACCAGTGGCAGGAAATATTAAGGATAGAAGACTTGTTATGTATGCACTAGTTACTCCGAGAGCTACTAAAGAATCCATATCTGGACGATTCTTTATAAATGATTTAAATCCATTAATAATTATTCCTCTTCCAGGAAATAATAAAGCTAATGTTGCTAATAAAGCGTGAAAAAATATATTACCCAATATTGGCAAATTTATATAGCTTCCTTCTGCAAGATGACCTAAGCCTGAAAATAATAAAAGTAATAGAGCAAAAGTTAGTTTATTCCATTGATTATTCCATTTCTTTTTTTTTTCAAGTTCTGCTTTATTTATTTTTTTTGAAAAATCATTTATGTAAATCTTTGATGGGAAACCATTATCTTTTAGGTTTTCGAGAATTGTTTCTATTTCTATGTGTTTCTTGTTAATTTCAAAATATGCACTTTCAGTGAGCAAATTAACAGAAACATTTTCAATACCATTGGTATTATTCAATATTTTCTCCACTGTACTAACGCAACCTCCACACTTCATTCCTTTAATGCTTAATTGAATGCTCTCCATATTTTTACGATATAAACAAATTAATGATTGGCTTTATTTTTAACTATAATAATAAATGTATTAGATTTTTTAAATAGTTATTTTTTAAATTACTATATTATTCTTATTAGATTAAAAGCAGTGCCTAGTAATCAAAACAGAGACAATTTTATTGATAAAGCTTTTACTGTAATTGCTGAATCTATAGTAAAAATAATGCCTATCGCAGAGAAGGAAAAAAAGGCTTATATCTATTATAGAGATGGATTAGCTGCTCAAAATAACGGGGATTATTCAGAAGCATTAGAGTATTATAAAGAGAGTTTATTGCTTGAAGAAAATAAAATTGATAGAGGAGAGACTCTTAAAAATATGGCAATAATCTATATGAGCAACGGTGAAGAGGATTTGTCTATTGAAACTTATGAAAAAGCATTAGTTGAAAATCCTAAACAGCCATCATGCCTGAAAAATATAGGTTTAATTTATGAAAAAAGAGGAAGATACGCAGAACAATCTGGTGATTTAGATCAAAGAGATATTTGGTTTGATAAGGCTGCTGAAGTCTGGTCTAAAGCAGTGAGATTATATCCAGGTGGGTACCTCGATATTGAGAATTGGTTGAAAAATTCAGGAAGAAGTTCAATCGATATGTACCTCTAATATTTTTTAATCTGACAAAGAATAGTTAACTGCTTCTTTAATATTGGAAATCTCTTTAATATTGATTGAATTTTGAAAATTAATATTCAGATCCTCCTCTAATTTTGGCACTATTATATTTTTGATTCCTAGTCTTGAAGCCTCTTCTATCTTGGTTCGAAGGTTGTTCGATTTTCTAACTTGACCGCTCAAACCTAATTCACCAATAAATGAGCTACTAGCTAAAGCAGGTATATTCTTTAAGCTTGATAAAATTGATATTGCTACTGCTAGGTCAGATGAAGGATCACTTATCTCAAAACCACCACCAGTAGCTACGTAACAATCAAATTCAGATAATTTTATCCCTACGTGTTTTTCAATAACAGCTAGAATTTGGTGTAATCTGTTAACGCCAATTCCAGTTGTAGTACGCCTAGGGTTGCTATAAAAAGTTTTATTTACAAGTGCTTGTATATCTACTGCGAATGGTCTAGTTCCTTCATTGGTTATGGTGGTAGTAACACCTGAAATGTTTTCTTTATTGGTAAAGATTGAGCTTGGGTTTTTTATTTCTCTTAAGCCTTCTTCGAGCATTTCAAAAATTCCGATTTCAAATGTCGATCCAAATCGATTTTTTATACCTCTAAGTAATCTATGTGAAGAAATATTATCTCCTTCAAAGTTTATTACTACATCAACTAAATGCTCTAAAGTTTTTGGACCAGCTAAAGCCCCATCTTTAGTGACATGACCAATGATTAAAATTGCAATATTATTGTCTTTTGCGAGACTTTGTAACTCAGATGAACATGCTCTAACTTGAGAAACTGAACCTGGCGAACTTTCCATCTCATGATCATAGATAGCTTGAATACTATCAATAATTGCAAAACTTGGATTTACATGTTTTATCTCATCAATAATTAAGGATAAATTAGTTTCTGCAAAAATTTTTAAATCAATACTGTTTTGATTTAATCTATCCCATCTTATTTTGACTTGTTCTAAAGATTCTTCTGCAGTAACGTATAAAACTCTCTCATTGAGCGATATTTTACCTGCTGATTGAAGAACTATTGTGCTTTTACCTATACCTGGCTCTCCTCCAAGCAAAACAACTGATCCAGGGACTATTCCACCGCCAAGCACTCGATCAAATTCCTCAAATCCACTTGTAAACCTTGATATTTTTTTAGATGAAATTTCATTAAAGGGTAGAGCTCTCTTGTTGGTTTTTATTTCTTGATATTTAGATCTCTTGCTTTTGATTTCCTCAACAATAGAATTCCATGAATTGCAATTAAGGCATTTCCCAAAGTATTGAGAAGTTTCTGTTCCGCAATTTTGACAAATAAAAGTCGATAATTTGCTGGACATTTAGTTTTTTGAATAAAGAAATGGAACTAGAATGTTTGGGATTTTGCCCCTCTACAAGTTAGATTAGGATAATAGTAAATTCTCTTTCTGATTAGCTAATAGAAACATATGACTCTTTCTAGTCAAACTAAAGAAACAATTCTAGTCGCAGATGATGAGGCCAGTATTAGAAGAATTTTAGAGACGCGTCTATCCATGATTGGCTACAAAGTTGTAACTGCAAGTGATGGTAAAGAAGCACTAAAGTTATTTAAAGATTATGAGCCTGATTTGGTAGTACTTGACGTCATGATGCCAAAGTTAGATGGTTATGGAGTTTGTCAAGAATTAAGGAAAGATTCTGATGTTCCAATTGTCATGTTAACTGCATTAGGAGATGTTGCCGATAGGATAACAGGTTTAGAATTAGGGGCTGACGATTATGTTGTTAAACCATTTAGTCCTAAGGAATTAGAAGCCAGAATCAGGTGCGTTTTAAGAAGAATTGACAAAGAACAAATTCCTGGCATGCCTAATTCAGGATTAATTTTAGTTACTGATATAAAAATTGATACAAATCGAAGACAAGTTTTTAAAAGCGATGAGAGAATTAGATTAACTGGTATGGAATTTAGTCTCTTAGAGCTTTTGGTAAGTAGGTCAGGAGAGCCATTTAGTAGAGGAGAGATTTTAAAAGAGGTTTGGGGATATACACCCGAGAGACATGTAGATACAAGAGTAGTCGATGTTCATATTTCAAGATTAAGATCAAAATTGGAGGCTGATCCTGCAAATCCTGAATTGATATTAACAGCAAGAGGCACCGGATATCTGTTTCAAAGGATTGTCGATATTAATCCTTTTGAAGGTAAATAAATGGCAAAAGATAATGTACATAAAATCAACAAGTCTAGAGCTATCCGAAGACTAGTTATTTGGTATAAGAGAAACTCGGCTGTAACTTCAATAGTTGATACTGCTGCTAGTTCTGCGGTAACGGCTAGTAATATGGCGGGTAATGTAGTTTCAGGTGCTGGATCTGTCGTAAGTACAGCTGGTAATGTTGCCAGTAATGTTGCAGGTAATGTTGCAGGTAATGTAGTTTCAAGCGCTGAATCTGTTGTGAATACAGCAAGTAATGTAGTTTCAAATGCTAGTTCACTGGCAAAAAATACATTACAGCCATTAGTGTTTGATCCATTAAAAAGATTACAAAATAGCGATAATGTTTTAGATAAGGTTGAAGACGCGCAATCTAAAAGAATTTGGATAGCAGTTGATGGTATGGGGGGAGATTATGCTCCTGGGCCAATTCTCCAAGGCTGTCTTGAGGCTATAAGCAGATTCCCTATAAATATAAAGTTTGTTGGTAAAATTGAAAAAGTTCAAAATGAAGCAGAAAGAATTGGTTTAACAGAATTACTTGATAAAGAAATACAAAATAATCGTCTTGAATTAATTGATAGTGGAGATCCTATAGGAATGAATGAAGAAGCTACTGCAGTTAGAAAAAGGAAGAATTCAAGTATTAATGTTGCAATGGATCTAGTAAGAAGTAATAAAGCGCAAGCTGTTTACTCAGCTGGTAATTCAGGAGCAATGATGGCTTCAGCCATATTCAGAATTGGTAGATTAAAAGGTATTGATAGACCCGCTATAGGAGCATTATTCCCTACAAGGGATCAAACTCGTCCTGTGTTGGTTTTAGATGTTGGTGCAAATACAGATTGTAAACCTTCTTATCTGCATCAGTTCGCTCTTCTAGGAAATATTTATGCAAAAGATGTCTTGCAAGTAAAAAAACCCAAAATTGGCCTTTTAAATATTGGAGAAGAAGAATGCAAAGGTAATGATTTATCCCTAAAAACATTTGAATTACTTTCTAGCGAGAAAAGTTTTGATTTTGGAGGTAATTGTGAAGGACGAGATGTATTATCAGGCAGTTTTGATGTAGTAGTATGTGATGGGTTTACCGGAAATATATTATTAAAATTTCTTGAGTCTGTGGGAGGCGTTTTATTAGATATTTTAAGATCTGAGCTACCAAGAGGGAGGAGGGGAAAAGTTGGTTCAGCTTTTTTAAAAAGTAATCTACTCAGAATCAAGAAAAGGTTGGATCATGCTGAACATGGAGGTGCTTTATTACTTGGAGTAAACGGTATCTGTGTGATCGGCCATGGTAGTAGTAAGTCTTTATCAGTTGTTAGTGCTCTTCGACTGGCTCACTCGGCAGTTAATCATAATGTGATGGAAAATTTAAATCAACTTCAAAAGCTTCAAGTTTTAAATTCATAAAACATATTGCGTCAAATTTATGTTTGACTTATATAAGTAACTCAAAAACTCTTTTGGAAGGAACAAAATTTAATCAGATTGGAGTCTCATTTAAAGGAAGTGGAAGTTATGTACCCGATCAAATACTAACCAATCAAAAAATTAGTGAAAAAGTAGATACGAGTGATGAATGGATAAAATCTAGAACTGGGATTTCTGAGAGAAGAATTTCTAGCTTAGGAGATAATGTCACTGAGATGGGTTATGAGGCAGCACTAACTGCAATTGAAATGGCTAATTGGGATATTAAAACTATTGATTTAATTGTCTTAGCTACTTCTACACCACATGATTTATTTGGTTCAGCCCCATCTATTCAAGCAAAATTGGGAGCTCATAATGCTGTAGCTTTTGATTTAACTGCAGCATGCAGTGGTTTTTTATTTGCCTTAATAACAGCTTCACAATTTTTAAAAGGGGGTGGTTTTAAAAGGGCTATTGTTATAGGGGCAGATCAATTATCAAGCTTTGTTGACTGGAATGATAGAAGAAGTTGTATTCTCTTTGGTGATGGCGCAGGGGCATTAGCAATTGAAGCTACAAATGAATTTGATAATTTCATTGGCTTTGATATGAAAACTGATGGAGAAAGAGGTTCTTTTCTAAATCTTCCATCAAAAAATAATAAGGATTCTATAGTTGATAATATTGATTTTTTAAGTGGAGGTTTTTCTCCAATTCAGATGAATGGTCAGGAAGTTTATAAATTTGCAGTTAGAGAAGTTCCGATAATTATTGAAAAGTTGTTTAAAAGAGCTAACTATAGTTCTGAACAAGTTGATTGGCTGGTGTTGCATCAAGCTAATCAAAGAATATTAGATTCTGTAGGCGATAGGTTAAAAATTCCTAGAAAAAAAATACTTAGCAATTTAGAAAAATATGGCAATACTTCAGCAGCAACAATTCCATTAATGATGGATGAGGCTATTAGAAATAATAGAATTAAACAAAATGATATTATTGCTACGAGTGGTTTTGGTGCTGGACTAAGTTGGGGTGCAGCCCTTATTAAATGGGGTTAAAAACAAAACAGGTACATTATGACAGTTGCGTGGGTATTCCCTGGACAGGGTTCACAAAAAATTGGAATGGCAAAACAAATTGAAAATTTGCCCAATTCAAAGGAGAGGTTTAATTATGCTTCTGAGATATTTGAAAGAAATTTATTTGAAATTTGTGAGTTCAGTTCTGAGCCAACAAATCCTCTCAATGACTTGAATAATACAATAAATACTCAAATTTGTCTTTTTTTAGTTGAATCGGTTTTATTAGATGCCTTAAAAGACAATGGTTTTAAGCCAGCTTATGTTGCTGGGCATAGTCTTGGAGAAATTACAGCACTCTATTGTGCTGATGTTTTTTCTTTCCAAGATTGTGTATCACTAATAAAAGTAAGATCTCAATTAATGGTAAATGCTGGTAACGGATCTATGGCAGCAGTAATTGGTTTTGATAGAAATCAACTTAATTCGTTAGTAAAAAAAATTGATGATATTGTAATTGCTAATGATAACAGCTCATCCCAGGTGGTCTTGTCAGGATCTAATGAAGCGTTAGATAATTTATCTACAGAAATTTCTTGTAAAAGATTCTTGAAGTTAAATGTCTCGGGTGCATTTCATTCACCATTTATGAATGAGCCTTCAGCAAAATTTTCTGATTATTTGAAACAGATTGAATTTAAGAATCCTTCTTTCCCAGTCATAAGCAATTATAATCCAACACTTTGTCGCGATCCAAATGAGCTTAAAATTAGATTAGAAAATCAAATGTGTCATGGCGTGAGGTGGCGAGAAACTATGGATTTGATGGCAAAAGATTCTGATCTCCATATTGTAGAGATTGGCCCCTCAAATGTACTTAGCGGTTTAGGTAAAAGACATCTGAAGGATGTAAAAATTTCTCAAGTTTCATCTTCTGATCAAATCACTTATTAATTTGTATGAAAAATGATATTTTTCAAAAATTAATCTATCAAGTAGTTAGCAAACTTTTTGTATTACCTATTTATAAATTTGTTTTTAAAGGTCAGTTAATAGGTAGAGAAAATATTCCGCAAGATGATTGTTTTATAATGGTTTCTAATCATGGATCTTTACTTGATCCTCCTTTGTTAGGACATGCTCTTGGACGAAACATTGCGTTTATGGCTAAGGCAGAGCTTTTTAAAATTCCTTTTCTTGGATTTGTTATCAAGGCTTGTGGAGCTTATCCTGTAAAGAGAGGAATCGCCGATAAAAATACCATCAAAGTAGCTTGTAAAAAATTATCAAATAACAATTGTATTGGAATTTTTATTGACGGCACTCGTCAAAAAAATGGGCGAGTTAACAAACCAAAACAAGGGGCTGCATTATTAGCTTTTAAAAATCAAAAACTATTATTGCCTGTAGCAATAGTGAATTCACATAAACTAATAAGATTTAAATTTTGCATACCTTTCTTTTCAAAAATAGTTATCAAAGTGGGAAAACCTGTTCAACCTCCGGAAAGCTCAACTAGAGATGATCTATATTCTTTAACTACGCACCTTCAAGATATTATTAATAATTTGATTGAATGAATATTTAGTTAATTGGAGATATAGGATAAAGTGGTGTAACTTTTTGCCATGATTTTACATTGGCATTTAATAGATTTTTATTTGATAAATCTAATAATTCTGATAAATCTTCTTTATCCTCATAATTAGCCTCAAAAAAAAGTTCTTTACTCTGCATTTGTTTAATAACTTTTGGTAGTATTAATTCTCGAACTACTAGATCTGAATTTGTTTCTTTGTTTTGACAAATCTCATATTTACCTGCGACATATCCCCTGCGTTTTAATTTTTTGTAAATCCAGAATGATTGTTTGTTTGTGAAAATATTGTTTTTTGATGCAATTCTTTTTGCCATTATTTCAAATGAGCTAAAACTGTCCAGAGGACAATTTATTTGTTGTGAGATAGTTCTTGCTAAAACCACAATTAGTCTTGAAGCATTAAAATTTGCTGGACCTATACTGACAGAAATCTTATTAACTTTTTTTAAATTTTCTTTAGAAATAAATTTGTTAAAATCAACTATCAAATTGTTACATAAGTCTTTATCGAATTCTTTTATAAACAATTCATCAGATACAGGATTATTGTTTTTTCTATATCCAAAGCCAAAAGAATTTTCCGTGCTATGAATTACTAATGTAAGAAAATCTTGTCTTCGTTTGAGATTATTTGTCATTTATTAGCCTTAAACAGGCAATTCTAAACCTGGATTACATTTAGACCATTTACCAAATTCATTCGTAAAGCTTTCACAAGATTGAACATCCCAATCAGTTTTGCAAGCACCATTATTATCTTTAACTATACTGACATGAATAAATGGTTTTTTTGGTTTAAAATCAGGCACATCACAAATATTATCAACACCATGATTATTTTCAACGTCATGATAAGTGATACATCTATCAACCCATTTACAGTTGATGCAAATGCACATAGTTAATTAAATGAAAAGAAAAAATATTTTAACCAATCATACTCTAATAATTGATGAAATAGAAAGAAGTATAAAATTTTATAATTTGAGTCCTATATTATCTCTGTTACCTAAAGGATCATATTTAGTTGGTGGTTATATAAGGGATATTATTTTGGGCAGAGTAACTGAAGAGGTAGATATTGATATTGTCGTACCTTTGAATGCTATTGAAATTGGGAAAAAGATTACAAATAATATTGAATCTAAATTTATAATTTTAGATAAGAAAAGGGAAGTAGTAAGAATTATTTTTAATCATATTTCAATTGATATTGCTAATCAGATTTCTTCCTCGATTGAGAGTGATTTGGTCAGCAGGGACTTTTCTATTAATTCAATTGCTTTTATATTCGATAAGAAGTGTTTGTTTGATCCATTTAATGGCCTAAAAGATTTAGAATTCTCATTGATAAGAACGTTTTCTGAAACTAATTTACTTAATGATCCTTTAAGGATACTAAGATGTTTTAGATTCGTTTCAGAATTAAATTTTAGAATTGATGATAAGTTAATAACTTATATTAAAAGAAATAAAGAGCAATTATATCTAGTTGCTAAAGAGAGGATTAATAATGAAGTTCAGAAAATAGTAAATGGGGGAAATGCTCTCGATGCTGTAATTTTGGTAAAAAGATTTAATTTATTTGGTTCTAATAATTTATATGAAGATTCTTTTTTTTTGGATTTAAACAAAATTAATTATCCAGAACTTAATCAGGAAGAAAAAAATAAATTCTTACCCTTATTTTTAATTTCCCAAATTTTAGATGATGCATCTTTAAAGAAACTTAAATTTAGTAGATCTGAAATTGCAAAAATTAAGTTATTACGAAAATGGCACTCTCTTTTGAAAAACAAAAATATCTCTCAATTGAATGAATTAGAAAGATTTAAATTACATCAAGAACTAGAAATGTTTCTTCCATCATTTATTTTTTATTTACCTCAAAATTTACGCTTAGATTGGCTAAAAAGATGGCGCGAT
Organism: Prochlorococcus marinus XMU1404; assembly: GCF_017696175.1. Classification (NCBI taxonomy): domain Bacteria; kingdom Bacillati; phylum Cyanobacteriota; class Cyanophyceae; order Synechococcales; family Prochlorococcaceae; genus Prochlorococcus; species Prochlorococcus marinus. Next base: position 138,174 of record NZ_JAAORE010000001.1, read on the forward strand.
ATGGAAGACAAATTATTTCATCCCACAAATTTGCTTAATGGTGATGTAATCAAAAAAAATTTGGAATTAAATGATGGTCCTATCTTAGGAGAGCTTTTACAGTATCTTTCAAAGGAGCTTGCATATAAAAGATTGAATAATTTTGATGAAGCTATTTATAAAGCAAAGCAATGGATTGAACAAAATGCGCCAAAATGTGATTAAATACACATAGCTTAGTTTTGTTTAGAAGTTCAGACTTCAAAATCATTTTTAAAAATTTATGAGCATTCGTATTTACATTGGCAACTTACCACAAGGATTTAATCCAAAAGAATTTGATACACTTTTAAAATCATTTTCTGATTCGATTAGATTTAAAGCAGTTTTAGATAAGGAAACTAAAGAATGCAGAGGGTTTGGTTTCGCAACAACAAATAATGAAGAAAATGCTAATTTATTAATTCAAAAATTAAATGGTTTTGAGTTTAATGGTTCCAAATTAAGAGTAGAATTATCAGAAAAGAAAGATTCTGCTTCAAATAAAAAAAATAGCGGAAATTTAAACAGAAACAAGAAGAGAAAAGATTTCAAGAAAATTGTTCATAGTGACGCTCCTAATCTTGAGGCCCCCGATCCAAGATGGGCTGGAGAGCTATCCAAATTAAAAGATTTGTTGGCTAACCAGAAAACACCAGCTTAACTATTTAATTCGAGAAATTAGAAAAGATATAGGAATCTCAAAAGCTTTTACTGAATTCTTTACATAAGCTCTGTTATTAAAAACGTCATAGTCAAGCCTTTCAATAGAATCTAAAATTCCTCTATAGAGACGTAAAGATGTCCAAACAGGCCACCTCGCGTCAGAGGATAACCATTTAATCCCATCTTCAGACTTTTCGAACCAATGACGGGCTCTTTTTAATTGAAAGTTCATCAGCTCCTTCCACTGATTGTTGATTTCTCCTTTTAAAAGTTCTTCTTCAGAATAATTAAATTTTTCAATATCTTCTTGTGGAAGATAAATTCTTCCTCTATGTCTGTCTTCCCCTACATCTCTCAATATATTTGTTAATTGATTTGCAATTCCTAGAGCTATAGCTGCTTCGGACGGGTCAGGCTGCGCACTCCATGGCGCTGAAGTATAGGCGCTATCAATTCCCATGACATTCTGAGTCATTAAACCAACAGTACCTGCAACTCTATAACAATATAGTTTTAATTCTTCAAAATCTTTGTATCTAAATTTGTTCAGATCCATTCTCTGACCATCTATCATATCTAGATAAGGTTGAATACTTTGTGGATATTTTTCGATGGTATCTAAGAGAACTGAATCTAATTTTGATTTGATATTTCCTTTAAAAACATTTTTTGTATTTTCTTCCCATGCATCTAAGCTGTCTGAAAGCTCCTCTTGTGATTTAGTTGAGGCTTCTATACTATCCATTATTTCATCTGTTCTTCTACACCATACATAAATAGCCCAAATAGCTTTTCTCTTTTCAAGTGGTAGTAAAAGAGTACCCAAGTAAAAAGTTTTAGCCCATTTTTGAGTTTCTTTACGGCATATCTCGTATGCTTGATCTAGTTGAGAAATTGAATTTTTCAAAAAGTTTTAGCTGAATTTAGAAATTTTTTAGATGTTATTAAGAAACATTCTGAGAGGTTTTGGAATACTCCTTATTTATTGATTCCGCGCATAATTTACCGCTCAAAACAGCCCCTTCCATAGATGCTAAATATTTTTGCATTGTATAATCACCTGCTAAGAAAAAGTTTTTTATGGGAGATTTTTGACTAGGTCTAAACTCTTGGCATCCAGGAACTGCCTTGTAGACAGATCTAGGAGTTTTTACAACTTTGTATTTTCTTAATTTTGTTTTATCATCACCCATGAAATGTGTTGGGAATAATTTTTTCAGTTCTTCCATTGTTGCATCAATGATATCTTGATCACTCTTATTAATCCAATCTTTTGCTGGCGCAAAAACTAATTCGAGCATTGATCTGTTTGGATCTTCATATTCTTTACATGTAATACTCATATCTGCATAAACACTCAAAAGTGGAGATCTACTAAATAGTAAATGATCAATATCCGTTAGTTTTTTGTCAAACCATAAGTGAATATTTATAACTGGCACACCATTTAAACCATCTAATTTAGAAAAAGCATCTAGCCCTTTCCATTGTTTAGGAATCATTAATTTAAAGAGATCTACAGGCATTGCACTAACGTAAGCATCTGCAATTAGCTCTTTCTTTTCGTTTTCATTTAAAGAGGCAACTGTAAAACTTTTAACAGTGCTGTCTTCATAAAGGTTGATTTGCCTCAATGGGCTATTCATGTGAACTTCACCACCACGTGAAGTAATATAATCAACCATAGGTTGGCAAAGCCTTTCTGGAGGAGCCCCATCAAGGAATGCCATTTTCGAACCATTTTTTTCTTGCAAAAATCTGTTGAGTGCAGTTAATAAAACAGTAGATGATATTTCATCGGGTCCAATGAAATTTAAAGCTTTGCTCATAGCTATAAAAACTTCATCATTAACTCTTTCAGGAATATTGTGTTCTTTGAGCCAATCTGTCCATGATTTGGTATCACATTTATCTAGGTACTTTTGACCTCTTAACATTGCAGGTACTAAACCTAAACCAAAAAGAATTTTTTCATTCCAAGAAAGCATATCATTATTGCTTAGTATGGCCGAGACTCCATTTACTGGAGCTGGGATGTCTGGAAAGTCAAATCTACTGTAAGTTCCGGGCTCGGATGGCTGATTAAAAATCATTGAATGACTTTTCCATTGCAATCTATCTTCTATTTCTAACTCCTTAAAAAGTTGCAACATGTTAGGGTATGCACCAAAAAATATATGCAAACCGGTTTCATACCAGTCTCCATCCTCATCTTTCCATGCAGCAACTTTACCACCAAGTACATCTCGGGCTTCTAACACTATTGGAATGTGACCATTATCAACGAGATATTTAGCACAAGATAAACCTGCTAAACCTGCTCCAGCAATTACAACACGCATTATTAAATCAAAAAATAAATTAACACTTACTAATAAGTTACATTAAAGTTAGAACATTATAGTTTTTTTCGTTGATTATTTCTGAAAATTATGGAAAAAATGCTTTTAAAATCAACTACTCGACATGTAAGGATTTTTACTGCTGAAGTTGTTGATGAAGAATTAAAGTTTCACCCCAACAAACTGACCCTTGACTTAGATCCTGATAACGAATTTATTTGGAATAAAGATTCTTTGAACAAAATAAATGAGAAATTTAATGAACTAGTCAAAGAGAGATCAGGGAAGGATTTAGATGATTATGAACTCAGAAAAATAGGATCAGAAATCGAAGGTATGATAAAATTTTTGCTTCAAAATGGTCAATTATGTTACAACCCCGATTGTAGAGTTATGAATTATTCAATGGGTTTACCAAAGACAACTGAAGAACTGTGAATAGACCACCCTCAAATAGAAAGCCTAGAAGAGGCTCCAATAGAGGTTATTACTCTTCAAATCCAAGGGATATTAATCCTTATGGACAAAAAAATAGTAGATTGCCTGCTTCTTCTGAAGAAAAGATTACCTTTAATACAGGCACTATTGCTGTTCTTGCTGGTGTATTAATTTTAGGAGTTGGTATTGGAAGCGCAATTACTAGTACAACAGATGGTGGACAGGGTAATATTGCTAGTCAACAACAATTAGATATGGCTGTTCCTGATCCTGAGTTTTGTAGACAATGGGGTGCCAGTGCCTTTGTTATTGATGTTGAAATGTATACAACTCTGAATCCATCCACTAGTTTTGTGACGCAACCCGCTCTTCAGCCAGGGTGTGTAATTAGGAGAGAAAATTGGACGGTTTTACAAAAACAGGGAGCAATTAGTAATGAAGATGTAAGAGAATGTAAGCAAAGAATGAATACTTTTGCTTATATTGGATCTATAAGAGATAAACCTATTGTTAAGTGTGTTTATCAGACTGATGTAAATGAAAATAAATTTATAATTAAGGGTGACGGACAAGCCGAAGATGGAGGAGTAGGTATTAACAAAGAAGCCATCCAATTTTGATAGATCTATTTGTTCCTCAATGGGCTTTCTAAACTAGCAAATTGCGGCAGGACATTTTTCTTAAAAACCTCTGATGCTCTTGAAGTATATCTTGATGGATTAGTAATTAGTTTAAGTTCTCTTTTAACCTCTAAGTCAGCGACGAAAACTTTGTGGAGTGTTCCTGCTGCTAATTCTCTTTCAATTGAGACAACAGGTAAAAATGAAGCTCCTAGTCCTGATTGAACTGCATTTTTGATTGCTTCAAGAGAATTTAGTTCCATCTCAATTTTTAATCTTTGAATTTCAAGTCCAGAATCCTGCAGAAGTTTATCCACAACTTTTCTTGTTGTTGATTGAGAATCTAATGTCACAAAATTTAATTTGTATAAGTCTTCTTTTAAAAGCTCTTTTTTGTTAGAAAGTGGATGCTTAGATGGTAGAACTAGTGCTAATTCATCTGTTGCATATGGAATTACTTGTAATAAATTTTCTAATTCTCCAGGTAATTGCCCTCCAATAATCGCTAAATCAATTTGTCCATTGGCAACGCTCCAGCCAGTTCTTCTAGTACTATGAACCTGAAGTTGAACAGATACTTCAGGGTATTTTTGTCTGAATAGTCCTATCATTCTTGGCATTAAATAGGTTCCCGTAGTTTGACTAGCTCCAATTACAAGGGTTCCACCTTTTAAACTATTTAAATCTTCGATAGCTTTGCATGCTTCGTCGCACTGATTCAAAATTCGTTCGCAATATTCAAGAAGTAGTCTTCCTGCTTCAGTTAAAAGAGCTTTTCTACCTCCCCTATCGAAAATTGTGATTTCAAGTTGTTTCTCTAGGTTTTGTATTTGTAAACTCACAGCAGGTTGTGTTACATATAATAAATCAGCAGCTTTTTTAAAACTTCCTTGAGCCGCAATGGCTTTCAATATTCTTAATTGGTCGAGAGTAAATGGTAATTCGGGCATCCATTGTCCCTACAATATATTTATAATTCTAATACTAATAAGTATTCTTGTTAAGAATAAAATTTTTTAAATAATCACAATTTATGGAGACACATAAAACTTCTCTAATAGTTTTAATTTTGATTTTTGCTTTTGCAGTAATTCATAGCGGTGGAGCTGCTTTAAGAATTAAAGCAGAATCTATTATGGGACCAAGACTATGGAGATTGTGTTTTGTTTTTTTAAGTTTGCCATCTGCAACAATATTGATTAGTTATTTTTTGGCTCACAGATATGATGGAATCAGATTATGGAATTTCCAAGGTAATAATCTGGTGTTTATAGTAGTTTGGTTTTTAACTGCAATAAGTTTTTTATTTTTATATCCAGCCACTTACAATTTGCTTGAAATTCCTTCGGTTTTACAACCTAAAGTGAGGATTTATGGTACTGGGATCATGAGAATTACAAGACATCCTCAAGCTTTTGGTCAGATAATTTGGTGTTTTGCACATACTTTATGGATTGGCACGTCATTTACATTAATAACTTCTATTGGGTTGATAATGCATCATCTTTTTGCTATTTGGCATGGAGATAAAAGATTGGCTAATAGATTTGGAAAAGAATTTGAAAAGTTTAAACAAAATACTTCCATAATCCCATTTGTGGCAATACTTGAAGGAAGGAATCAACTGAAAATTAAAGAATTTTTTAAGTTATCTCAACTTGGTATAGTAATTGCGATTGGAGTATTGTGGTGGTCCCATCAGTATATAAATGTTGCTGTTAAAACATTTAATTCATCATTTTTGTCGGAATTTTTCAATTGAACGTTTAAAATCAAAACTATAAGTTTTATATAAGATGCCTCAAGCCTCAGAAATTGCCTGGTTAATCCCTGTTTTCCCCCTTATTGGATCAGTTATTTCCGGCTTAGGACTGATAAGTATTAATAAGAAAATTAATAATTCTAGAGAAATAGTTTCTATAGGTCTCATTTCTTTCGTTGGAATTTCTGCAGTAATTAGTTATAAAGCTCTGATAGAACAAATAAATGGTTATCAAGCTGTAGAAAAACTTTTTATATGGGCTAATGCTGGGGATTTCACAATTCCGATGGGCTTTGTTCTTGATCCTTTGGGTAGTGTCATGCTTGCTTTAGTAACCACAATAACTTTGTTAGTGATGATTTACTCTCATGGTTATATGGCGCATGACAAGGGTTATGTAAGGTTTTTTACATATTTAGCTCTATTTAGTAGCTCAATGATGGGATTAATAATTAGCCCAAATTTGTTGGAAATTTACGTTTTTTGGGAATTAGTTGGTATGTGCTCCTACTTATTGGTTGGTTTTTGGTACGACAGAGATGGTGCTGCTCATGCTGCACAAAAAGCATTTGTTGTTAACAGAGTAGGTGATTTTGGATTATTACTTGGCATTCTTGGGCTATTTTGGGCAACGAATAGTTTTGATTTTAATGAAATAGCTATTGGAATTTCTCAATCAGTTTCTGAAAATTCAATACCTTTGTGGGCTGCTTTGCTTCTTTGTTTTTTAGTTTTTTTAGGCCCAATGGCAAAATCTGCTCAGTTTCCTCTTCATGTATGGTTACCTGATGCTATGGAGGGCCCAACACCTATATCTGCTCTTATTCACGCAGCTACAATGGTTGCCGCAGGAATATTCTTAGTAGCTAGGCTCCAACCTTTATATTCAATATTCCCCTCAATTCAGTTCATTATTGCTTTAGTTGGTACCATTACATGTTTTTTAGGTGCTTCTATAGCTTTGACACAAATGGATTTAAAAAAGGGTTTAGCGTACAGTACTGTTTCTCAGCTCGGTTATATGATGCTTGCGATGGGTTGTGGAGCTCCAGTAGCAGGAATTTTTCATTTAGTTACTCATGCTTGCTTTAAAGCGATGCTATTTTTGGGATCCGGTTCTGTCATACATGCAATGGAAGAAGTAGTAGGTCATCAGCCTATATTGGCACAAGATATGAGATTAATGGGCGGTTTAAGAAAAAAAATGCCATATACTTCTGCAACATTTTTGATAGGTTGTGTAGCAATAAGTGGTATTCCTCCATTGGCAGGTTTTTGGAGTAAAGACGAGATATTAGGAAATGCATTTATATCCTTTCCAGCTTTTTGGTTTGTTGGATTGTTAACAGCTGGCATGACTGCCTTTTATATGTTTAGGCTTTATTTCTTAACATTTGAAGGAGATTTCAGAGGCGAGAATAAAGAATTACAGAAAGAGCTGCTAATAGCTTCTAAATCAAATTTAGATGAAGAAAACGAGGAAGATCATGAAGAACATGGCACTATTCATGAGTCTCCCTGGTCCATGACATTCCCCTTAGTGTTTCTAGCTGTGCCATCAGTAATTATCGGCTTCATGGGACTTCCATGGGATAGTAAATTTGCAAATTTACTTGATCCTAAGGAAGCAGAGGCAGCTGCAAAAGCCTTTGAATTAGCAGAATTTTTGCCTTTAGCGATAGCGTCAGTTCTTATTGCTTCAGCTGGAATAATTATTGCTTATCAGGCATATTTTGTGAAAAAGATTAATTTGCCAGTTTTATTTGCTGAAAAGTTTCCTACTATTAATAAATTTTTATCTAATAAATGGTACCTAGACGATATTAATGAAAAACTTTTTGTAAAGGGTAGTAGAAAACTTGCTAAAGAAGTTTTAGAAGTTGATTCTAAGGTTGTTGATGGCGTTGTAAATCTTACTGGACTTGTAACTTTAGGTAGTGGAGAAGGTTTAAAATATTTTGAGACTGGTAGAGCTCAATTTTACGCTCTAATTGTTTTTGGAGGAGTTATTTTATTAGTCGCGATATTTGGGTTTCAATCTCCACAAGTAACTTAATTACAATTGTGTGTCTTCACTGTCCATTGGGGTGAAAAAATACAGATAATTTCTAGAATTTATTTAAGATAAATTTCTATTAAATTGAGTACTTATTTTTTTACACATTTTGCGACAGAAATTTTGGGAACTTTAGGGGCTGGATTGTCTAATTTACCTTGGTTATCCGCCTCAATTTTGTTCCCAATTGGTAGTGCATTTGTGATCCCTTTTTTCCCAGATAAAGGGGATGGGAAAGAAGTTAGATGGTATGCATTGTCTATTGCATTAATAACTTTTTTAATAACTGTAGGTTCTTATATAAATGGCTTTGATATTAATAATGAAAAGGTTCAACTGAAAGAAAATATTAGTTGGCTTCCTGATTTAGGCCTTACTTGGTCAGTTGGCGCCGATGGCATTTCAATGCCGTTAATATTGTTAACTAGTTTTATAACTGCTTTAGCAGTTCTAGCTGCATGGCCTGTAAAGTTCAAGCCTAAGTTATTTTTCTTTTTGATATTGGTGATGGATGGTGGCCAAATCGCTGTATTTGCAGTTCAAGATATGCTTTTATTCTTTCTAACTTGGGAACTTGAGTTAATTCCGGTATATTTATTGTTGGCTATATGGGGTGGCAAAAATAGACAATATGCAGCAACAAAATTCATTATTTATACAGCTGGCAGTTCTATTTTTATTCTCCTTGCTGCGTTGGCAATGGGATTCTACGGCACAGAGATCCCTAACTTTGAGTTTTCTCACTTAGCAGCTCAAGATTTTAGTCAGAAATTCCAAATTTTATGTTATGTCGGGCTTTTAATTGCATTTGGAGTAAAACTCCCAATAGTACCCCTTCATACTTGGCTCCCAGATGCTCATGGAGAGGCTACAGCTCCTGTTCATATGCTTCTAGCTGGAATTCTATTGAAAATGGGAGGATATGCTCTTTTAAGATTTAATGCTCAATTATTACCTGTTGCTCATGCTCAATTTGCCCCATTGTTAATAGTTTTAGGAGTAGTAAATATAATTTATGCTGCATTAACTTCTTTTGCTCAAAGAAATCTCAAAAGAAAAATTGCATACAGTTCTATAAGTCATATGGGTTTTGTTCTTATTGGAATAGGTAGTTTTAGCAGCCTTGGAACTAGTGGAGCAATGCTACAAATGGTTAGTCATGGATTAATTGGAGCCAGTTTATTTTTTCTTGTTGGAGCAACTTACGATAGAACAAAGACTCTTAAACTTGATGAAATGAGTGGTGTAGGACAAAAAATGAGAATCATGTTTGCCCTATGGACTGCATGTTCTCTTGCTTCACTTGCTTTGCCAGGAATGAGTGGATTTGTGTCTGAATTAATGGTATTTACAGGATTTGTTACCGATGAAGTTTATACACTACCGTTTAGAGTAGTTATGGCCTCTTTAGCTGCTATAGGCGTAATACTTACTCCTATCTATCTACTATCAATGTTACGAGAAATTTTCTTTGGTAAAGAAAATCCTAAATTAACCGAAGAACGAAAACTTATCGATGCAGAGCCTAGAGAAGTTTATATTATTGCTTGTTTACTTTTGCCGATAATTGGAATAGGTTTATATCCAAGATTAGTTACAGAAAGTTATCTTGCATCTATTAATAATTTAGTTGATAGAGATCTAACTGCAGTTAAAAGTGCTGTTAAGACAAATATTTTCTCTGGAACTCAAAAAAATGATATCCTTAAAGCGCCAACAATATAATTTCTTAAATTAATGCAATATTATTTGGCATTAAATAATTAAGAAGATATCTTATGGGTAGATATTTTCTATTTTAAGATACCTTATTTTAATTCCATTGATAGGCAACAATTAGGACCTAGATTGTTGATTAAGTTTCTTCAAGATGCCGCTGGAAAAGGTGATCTTGATCCATGGGATATTGATGTAATAAGTGTAATAGACAGTTTTTTAGAGCAATACTCCCAAACTTTAGGAAGAAAATCAAATAGTCAAATGTCATATCAGAAGGATTTGTCTGAGACGAGCGAGGCTTTTTTTGCAGCTTCCGTACTAGTTAATTTAAAGGCTCAGGTTTTGGAATCTGATGTTTTTAAAGAAAATTCTTCTGATTTTGAAGATAATTTCGACTTAGATGATCAAGATTGGATAGATCAAGAATTTGATATTCCAAAATACCCTGAAAAATACCTAAGAAGAAGATCAATAGCGCAACCAATTCTTAAACGTACTACAACCTTAGGAGAACTTGTAAGTCAGTTAGAGTCTATTGCTGAAGTTATAGAAACACAAGATCTTCTGCTAATGAAGAGAAAAAGAAATAAAAAATATTCTGATAAGGCTTTAATTTCTCAAGTCAAATCATTAGCGCATCGTGAGAAACTGCCGGAAACTACTAAAGCACTTGGTAAATTTATTGATGGATGGGAAAAGGCATTACAATGGATAGATTTTGAATATTTAGTTGAGCAATGGCAAATAGTTGTAAAAAATGATTTAGATAAAGATCGTCTTGGGGTATTTTGGGCTTTATTATTTTTATCATCTGAAAATAAAATTGAAATTAAACAAATTAATTCTTTATATGGCCCAATTCAAATTAAAAGAATAATTCCTGATGGAGGTCTAGCTCAATTACCTATAGAGAATCTTGAAGTAACCAATACCTATCCATCTGCTATTTAGAAGCTTAATAGTAATAACGTATAATCTTTAAAAAGAGGTTTTGAATTCATGAAGGCAATGATACTTGCAGCAGGTAAAGGTACACGTGTTCAGCCCATAACTCATATTATTCCAAAACCTATGATACCGATTTTACAAAAACCTGTAATGGAGTTTCTTTTAGAACTTTTAAAAGAGCATGGCTTTAAAGAAATAATGGTTAATGTTTCACATCTCGCTGAAGAAATTGAAAATTACTTTCGGGATGGTCAAAGATTTGGTGTGGAGATAGCATATAGTTTCGAGGGTAGAATTGAAGATGGAGAATTAATTGGAGATGCTTTAGGTTCAGCAGGCGGATTAAAAAAAATTCAAGATTTTCAAAATTTTTTTGATGAAACTTTTGTTGTACTCTGTGGAGATGCTTTAGTTGATTTAGATTTGACAGAAGCGGTTAAGAAACATAAGGAAAAGGGTGCAATTGCGAGTTTAGTAACAAAAACAGTAACTAGAGATCAAGTATCAAGTTATGGCGTAGTTGTCTCGGATAGCAATGGGAGAATAAAGGCTTTTCAAGAAAAGCCATCTGTAGATAAAGCTTTAGGTGACTCTATAAATACAGGTATTTACCTTTTTGAACCTGAAATTTTTAATTACATACCATCTGGTGAAAAATTTGATATTGGTGCTGATCTTTTTCCTAAACTTGTTGAAATGGATTTACCATTTTTTGCGCTTCCAATGGACTTCGAATGGGTAGATATTGGAAAAGTTCCTGATTATTGGAGTGCTATTCGTAATGTATTACTAGGTAAGGTAAGACAAGTTGAGATACCTGGTAAAGAAATCAAACCTGGAGTTTTTACGGGATTAAATGTTGCTGCTAATTGGGATTCAGTTGATATTACTGGGCCAGTATACATAGGTGGAATGACAAGAATAGAAGATGGGGCAACAATTATTGGACCTGCAATGATTGGCCCCAGTTGTTGCATTTCAGAAGGTGCAACAATTGATAATTCAATTATTTTCGATTATTCCAAAATCGGTAAGGGTGTCCGACTTGTAGATAAGTTAGTATTTGGCCGTTACTGCGTGGGAAAAAATGGAGATCACTTTGACTTGCAAGATGCATCTTTAGATTGGTTGATAACAGATTCTAGAAGATCTGATATGACCGAGCCATCTCCTCAGCAGAAGGCAATGGCAGAATTATTAGGTACTGATTTGATTAATATTCCAGACTAAGATCAGCTTTTGTAAGAATCTCAGGGATTAAGTGCTCGGACTTAACTGCCATTAAATGAATCCCATTCGCTATTTTAAAAAAGTCTTGAGCTTGTTCAGCTGCAATTTGAATACCCTCTTCTAAGGGGTTTTTGGCATTTTTGAGACGATTTAATATATTTTCAGGAATGTTTGCACCAGGGACGTATTTGTTTATAAAAAGAGCATTTTTGTAAGACTTTAATAAAAATACACCTGCAATTACAGGAATCTCTAAGGGTTCTGCTATTTTTTCGCAAAAATCTATTAAGTTTTCTTTTTCCATAACCATTTGAGTTTGTATAAATTGAGCTCCAGCCTCTTTCTTCTTTCTTATTCTATTTTCTAAACTTCTTTGATTGTTGCAACTTGGATCTGCTGCAGCTCCCGCATATATAAATGTTTTTTTATCGGGAAGTTCCCCAAAAGTAGGATCAATTCCTTTATTGAAGGCCTGAATTTGTTGTAGCAATCTTACTGACTCAAATTGGTGTACTGCTTTTGCATCTTTTTGATCCCCAGCTTTTACTGAATCACCGGTAATACATAAGATGTTTTTAATTCCTAAAGCATTTGCTCCTAGAATGTCTGATTGTAAAGCAATTTTATTACGATCTCTGCAAGATATTTGCATTACTGGTTCTATCCCATTTTCCAGTAATAGTTTGGACATTGCCAAGCTGCACATTCTCATTACAGCCCTGCTTCCGTCTGTAATGTTAACAGCATGTACCTTATCTTTCAAAAGTTGTGCTATCTTAAGAGATCTTATGGGGTCTCCACCTCTAGGGGGCATTAACTCTGCCGTAATTACCTTGGATTTTTTTTCTAAAGTCTTCTGAAGTTTTGATTTCAATTGCTTTTGTTTCCTAATTGGTTAACAAGTGTAGTGAGATTGCTAAACTTAATTAATATAAAAAAGGAACTGTTTAAATGCAAATGGTTGAAGAAGAAGTAAACAACATTGACATGATGGGCCTCTCAACAAGAGAGATGGAAATCATTGATCTCGTGGCTGATGGGCTTACAAATCAAGAAATTGCTGTAAAATTAACTATTAGTAAAAGAACTGTTGATAATCATGTAAGTAATATGTTTACAAAAACGGGTTCAAAAAATAGAGTAGCACTCTTAAATTGGGCAATGGATAATGGAAAGATTTGCAGAGATGGATTTAATTGTTGTTCTCTACCAGATTCTGATCAGGATTAGTACTGTTTAAATTTTTCTTATCGTTAGCTAAATTCATCAAACAATAATTTGTAGAACCTAATTCGAAGAGTTCAGCATATGCAATACATGCATCTTTGTCTGAATCAACAAATCTCAATATTCCTTCTTTGTCGTAAAGACCATACATTTGAAGAAGATAAGATTACTATATTAAACATAAAGAAAATATAAAGGATGAGTGGCTCGTTTGACTAGTTACTTTTGAAATTTGTCAAAAATAATCTTCTTACCATTCTGAAAAAGGTTTGTTAGAAAGACTAAAATTGGAATAATGAGTTAGCCCAGTAATTTCTTTTGATATGAAAGATGGAAGAATTAAATTTTCCTCTTCATTGGAAAGTTCAGTTTCTGCAATTTCAAGTGGATAATTATTTTCTTTAAAGCAATCTATTATCCAAGATTTATTCTCAACTTCTAAAAAGAATCTTTCTTTTTTAATAGTATTTGAAAGATTTGCCATTATGGTTTCACCATCTTTTGGTGGAATGGAGTATTCAAATTCAAAGTTAGTAAAGCTTTCGATATATTTTTTGAGTGCAAGTTTATAGTCTTTGCCTGTGAACCTTATTCTTATAATCCAATCATTTAAACTTTTTGATAAGTATCCTTGTTCAATAAAGATTTTTTTTGTGATAAATTTTTTCCAGTTATCATTTTTTATCAGAAATCTTCTTTCTATTTCTAAGGCCATTTAATTTTTTGAATTTTTTAAAGATAAATCGCCTTTCCAATCTAATTTTTTTATTAAAGTATTGTAATAGTTAGCGCTTCTTTTAAACTTTATTATTTTGCAGGGTGATCCCCCTTTTTTGATTTCGCAATAATAATTTTCCTTTATAGTCATACATTTTGAACCGTCTCTCCATAATTTAATTTCCCCTTTACTTTTTTTTACTGGTTTAATGATTACCTTACTTGTATTAGGTATGACTATTGGTCTACTAGCTAAACTCATTGGGCATATAGGGTTAATTATCATCGCATCTATACTGGGATGAACTATAGGACCACCCGCAGCCATTGAGTATGCAGTTGAACCGGTAGATGTAGATATAATCAATCCATCTCCTTTATATTCATTGACCTTCTCATTATCGATTTCAATTTGTATTTGGTTGGTAGGAGAGATATCCTCTTCAACTGATTTAAAATAAAAATCATTTAATGCGTCATATCTTTTTATAATTTTTTTTTCAGTACTTTTTCCACTAATACAAACATCACAATTTAATCTATTCCGAAATTCAATAATATATTCTTCGTTTTCAAGAATTTTAATAAAAGATTTGTCAAATAAAAAATCTTTTTCTTGCGTAAGAAAGCCCAAATTACCACCAATATTAATGCTCAATAAAGGAATATCATGAGCCGTTAATGCATTTGCACATTTTAAGAAGGTTCCATCACCACCAAGGACGATTCCAATGTTTGGTTGAAATTCTAAATTACACAGATATTGTTCAATTTGACCTTTATTAAAATCGCTTTCAATTCTTATCGATTTAATATTTTTGGCTTTGAGGACTTTTTCACAGAATTTAGATGCTTCTAAAGCTGAAGAACTATTTGAACGATATATGATGAGCACTAATGAAAGTTTCATTTAATGCTTTTACCATTTTAATAAATTAAAGCTTTCCATATCTACAGTAACCCTATTCCTGTAAAGCGATAATAATATCGCTAATCCAACGGCTGCTTCTGCTGCAGCAACAGTAATCACAAAAATTGTAAAAACTTGTCCTTGAATTAAATTATTATCGATATAGGAAGAAAAAGTCATCAAGTTTATATTCACAGCATTAAGCATTAATTCAATGCTCATAAGAACTCTGACTGCATTTCTGCTATTTAATAATCCCCAAATACCAATGCAAAATAGTACTGAAGAGACTATCAAAAAAGCTTGAATGGGAATTGATTCTAAATTCATAAGAAGAAAGGTGAAAGGTTAATTTTTATTTGTAAGTAATGGTTCTGATGATTTTTCAATTAATTCTTGATCTACAGGTAATCCTGTCGAAATGTCTTTGCTCATTACATCTCTTCTGGCTAAAACAATAGCCCCAATCATTGCCATTAAAAGTAAAACTGAAGCTACTTCAAATGGGAGTAAATAATCACTAAAAAGATGCTCACCAATTCTAATAGTTGATTCTTCCCCTATAGAGTTTAGAGGACTTGATAATCTCCATACATTGGTTAAGTCAACTCGTATTAAAAGACTTAGTAAGGTTAGACATATCGATGTTGATATGATTCTTCTTGATTTAATGTCATTGATGGGCTTTAAATCTTCTTTTTTATTGACTAACATTATTGCAAAAATTATTAATACATTTACTGCACCCACATAAACTAAAACTTGAGCTGCAGCAACAAAACTTGCATTTAAAAGAAGATATAATCCTGCCACACTCATGAAAACTCCCCCAAGAAGAAAAGCTGAATAGACAATACTTTCGAGCAGTACAACACCAAGTGCGCCAATAAGGATGACTAAAGATAGAAGTGCAAAACAAATAAATTGTGTTGTTATCGCAATGGACATATATTAATGGAAATTAATTAGTTGGATTAGAAATTTTATCTTTATTTTCATTGAATTCAGGTTTCATCCAATCATAGACTTCTTCAGGCAATTTACCAACTCTAGTATCTGAAGCGGGGATATCGTGAGGGTCCATGACACCTTTGGGAAGATAGGCAAGTTCTCTAAGAGTTTTAACTGATGGATCTGTTGTGACGTTTGTAGGTAATCTACCAAGTGCGACATTATCAAAATTTAAATTGTGTCTATCGAAAGTAGCTAATTCATATTCTTCTGTCATTGATAGACAATTAGTTGGGCAATATTCAACACAATTTCCACAAAATATGCAAACTCCGAAATCTATTGAATAATTTCTTAGTTCCTTTTTTTTGGTTTCTTTATTCATTACCCAATCAACTACTGGTAGATTGATGGGACATACTCTCACACAAACTTCACAAGCAATACATTTATCGAATTCATAATGTATCCTTCCTCTATATCTTTCAGAAGGTATCAATTTCTCATATGGATATTGGACAGTAACAGGTCTTCTTCTTAGGTGATCAAAAGTTACTGAAAAGCCATTGTATAGATATTTGCCAGCATTAAATGCTTCTTTTATATAGCTATTTATTTGTTGAAGGAAATTTTTCATTTTGAAGAATTTACTTTGTTATTTTATTTTAGTGGATAAATTTTAAATTTAAGTATTTTTACTTAAATTTAACCACCAAAGAACTGCGGAAAAGCAAGTTTCAATCCTGCAGTTATCAAAAGGTTAGCAAGAGAAATTGGAAGAAGAAACTTCCATCCTAGATCTAAAAGTTGATCTATTCTTACTCTAGGAGTTGTCCAACGTAATAATATTGCAATGAAAACTAAAAGATATGCTTTTAATACAGTCATTACAATCCCTATTGATGCAGTAAAAACCTGTATTAATGGAGCATTAATGGGCAAATTAAGAAATTTAGCTATTAATTCAACTGGAATAGGAAAACCCCATCCTCCCAAATAAAGTATTGATACCAATAATGCTGAAAGTATTAAATTAATGTAACTACCAAGGTAGAACAATGCGAATTTCATTCCTGCATATTCAGTTTGATATCCTGCAACTAATTCTTCTTCAGCTTCAGGTAAGTCAAATGGAAGTCTTTCACATTCGGCGAGAGCACAAATCCAAAAAACTATGAAGCCAACTGGTTGTCTCCAAATATTCCAACTTAGGATTCCAGTACTACTTTGTTGGTTAACAATGTCTATCGTACTTAGCGAATTTGTCATTAGTACGATAGCCAGTACAGACAAAGCTAAAGGGATTTCATAACTTATTGATTGAGCGGCTGCTCTTAATCCTCCTAATAATGAATATTTATTATTTGAGGCATATCCGCTCATAAGAAGTCCAATTGGCTGGATACTGCTTAAAGCGATCCATAGGAAAATTCCAATACCAACGTTACTTATTAAAAGATTTTGTCCAAAAGGAACAATTAACCAAGAGAGAATTACTGGGACAAGAACTAATATAGGTCCTGCAGTAAAGAGAATTCCATCAGCTTTAGCAGGAATAATATCCTCTTTAACAAGTAACTTAAGACCATCTGCAATTGGTTGGAGGACGCCTAGCGCTCCTGCATATTCGGGCCCTATTCTTTGTTGAGCAGCAGCAGATATTTTTCTTTCAAGCCAAACTGTTACTAAAACTCCAACAACTGCTGATACTAAAACCAAAAGCATAGGTAGAGGTAGCCAAATAATATGAGCGATTTCACTAGAAAGGCCAAAACCTTTTAAGAATTCATTAAAGCTATATTCGAGATCTAATCCGTATTCCAAAATTTTTATGTTATTTACTTAATACATTAACTCTTCACAAACAATATGTGTGTTTTTTATGAAAAGCTGCAAATATTATTCTCTATTTTCAAGGCTGATCCATTCTCTTGGCGCTGAACCAGTATATATTTGTGATGGTCTAAAAATTCTATTTGCTCCAAGTTGCTCTCTCCAATGAGCCAACCAACCAGCAACTCTGGAGATGGCAAAAATCGGAGTAAATAAATCACGAGGAATACCAAGTTTCCGATAAACAAGACCAGAATAAAAGTCGACATTAGGGAATATACCCTTGGGGCCAAGTCTTGGTATTGCTTCTGATTCCAATGATTTAGCAACTTCATACATTTCATCTGCTCCAAATCTTATAAAAAGTTCTTCTGCCAGTTTTTGAAGAATAATTGCTCTTGGATCTTTGACTTTGTATTCTCTATGACCGAAGCCCATGATCTTACTTTTATTTTTTATCGCGTTATCCAAAAAAGAACCCGCATTTTCTGGATTTTTGATTTCTTCTAACATTGCAATTACATCTTCATTAGCTCCTCCATGAAGCGGGCCAGCTAATGTTCCTACTGCAGATGCGATGACAGCATATGGGTCTGTAAGAGTGCTTGCAGTCACTCTAGCGCTAAATGTACTGGCGTTTAAACTATGTTCTGCATGCAGAATTAAACACCTATCAAAAACTTTTGCAGCTATAGGATCTTGTTCTTTTTCAGTAAGCATGTAAAGAAAATTTGATGAGTACGTTAAATCATCTCGAGGTTGAATAGGATCTTGTCCCTTTCTAATAAGTTGAAAGGCAGCAATCATAGTTGGTATTTTTGCTATTAGTCTTATTACTGCGTTGTAGATGTAATTAGGATCATCTATTGCTCTACGTGAATAGAAAAGTCCCAAAGAAGCTGCACTAGATTGAAGAGCATCCATAGGATGACCTGTAGCTGGGAAACATTTCATCATATCTCTGACTCTAAAACTTAATCTTCGATGCATCTGAACTTCTTGTTCAAAATCTCTTAGTTGAATGGCTGTGGGCAATTCACCCCAAATCAATAGGTAAGCAGTTTCTAAAAAACTGCTTTTTTTGGATAGTTCCTCAATGGAGTAGCCTCTGTACAATAATTTACCTTTGTTGCCGTCAATATCACAGATAGATGAATTAGTTACTGGGACACCTTCTAATCCTGGTTTTAAAATTAGTTTGTTGCTATCCAATTGCTTAATTCAATATCAAATACTTATAGATTAAAGATAGTCAAATAATTTTTAATTAACCACAACTTATTAACTTCACGAAAATCTAAATTGATTGTCTTTGAAGCTTGTTTTGATAACCATATTAAAGTACTTTGAATCTTCTTTCTGTATAAAGAATTGGATTTTTTTCAGGAATAGATTGCTTTATGATTTCTAGAGATTCTTCATTTGATATTTTTAAAAAATTTCTAACAAGAAAATTAAGATCTTCCAAATCGGAAAAATATTCAATTTTGTTGGAATTTCCATCTTTGATATGAACTGTTGCATAAAGGAAAGCGGATTTATCTTTATTATTTTTTAGGTTAAAAAATTTTTTTGAGATTGTTTCTAGTTTTTTACTATCAATTAAATGATTACTTATGATTTGTAAACCTCCTGATTCTATTGAAAAAATATTTTCATAAGTTAATTTTTTTATAACATCGTCTTTTTCCTCAAGAATATCTTTGGAATATATTGAGTAAATATCTTCATTTTGTTTCAAAGTATATTCGTTGAAATCTTTTAGTTTTTGAAAAACACTTAAATCAAATTGATCTTCAGTATTTTTTTCAAATGTAATAAGCCAATCTTTTTTAGAATTGAGAATTAAAATGTTTTGATTTGCATTTTGATTAAACTCTCCAAAAAAACTTTGTTCAAAATCATTTATTAAAGGTTTTAGATATTTGTCAAAATTTTTTATATCACTAAAAATTAAAACTTCAGGATTATTTTCATTTGTGCTATCTTCATTTATTAGCTTTTTGTAAGCAAGAATATCAAGGTTTTTTTTATTATTGAGTAGATATGATTTTAAGATTATATATTTATTTTTTAAGTCAAATGTTGTAGCTACAACATCCTCATTTTTCTGAGTAAAAATTTCTTTATTAAAAAATATACTTTCTCCAAAATTTTTTGTAAAAAGTATATTTTTTTGGTGTTTTAGTCCAGAAAGCTCACTCTCATATTCAAATTTTTTTTCTTTGAAATCATTACTTTGGTTAATACTATTTTTGATTAATTTTTTATCTGATGAAGCAATAATATAGTTATCCTTGGTCCGATATATAAAGTTAATTAAATTTAGTTTATTTTCTCTATTCACTGAAATTATCTGATCAATCTGATCAATTTTATTAGGTAAATTTAATAAATCATCTATTGTTTTTTCTGGCTTAATTTTAAAAACAATCAAAATATCATCTTTAAGGTTTTTATTATTCTCAAAAGTTGAGATTATAATTTCATTATTATAGATATCTTCTAATTTATTGTTGCCTAGATCTATACCTAAGTAATTTAATATAGAATCTTTTATTAAAAAAAAGTTATCTTGATTTCTTTGATTTTTATCTTTTTCATTATTGTTAACAATATTAAAACTATCTAAATTTGAAATAAATAATAATTTATTGTTTTCAGGTATATATTTTAAGATATTGAGTTTCTCAATATTTATACTTTGCTCTTTATTTTTATTAGCAGAAACTTTTTTAAAACCAAAAAAAAGTAATAAAGATAATAATATTATTATTGCTACTAATCTAAGTTTCATTATCAATGTTTATTTTTATTTTTAACAATAAATTTCTTACTGCAACTTAATTTATTAAATTGTAAATAACATATAATTTATCCTCTCAATTGGAAAATTATCCAAAATCTATAAATGCCTCCAGTCTCAGTGATTGGTTTAATTCTAAGAAAGAAGATCCAGTTTTGATTGATGTAAGAGAACAGTCAGAACTGGAAATAGCTCGTTTCTCAAAAGAATTTTTACATTTACCAATTAGTAAAGTCACATCGGAATACGTTGAAGAAATATTTTCTGGTTTATTAGACAGAGAAATTGTTGTTACCTGTCATGCAGGAATAAGAAGTTATAATTTTTGTCAATGGTGCTTAGATAATAATATTGTGAGCGAAATATGGAATTTGGAGGAGGGTATTGATGGATGGAGTAGATATATTGATCCATCAATTCCAAGGTATTGATTAAATATCTAATGAAGATGCAACAGTATTAACATCTTTGTCACCTCTTCCAGAGCAGTTGATAACTATATGAGTATCTTTTTCAAGAGTAGGACATAATTTATCCAACCAAGCAAAAGCATGGGAAGTTTCGAGTGCCGGAATTATTCCTTCAAGTTCACTAACAAGTCTTAAAGCATCTAAAGCCTCTTGATCTGTGACTGATCCATATTCTGCTCTCCCTATATCTTTTAAATGGCTATGTTCAGGTCCTACTCCTGGGTAATCTAAACCTGCACTTATTGAGTGAGCCTCTTGAACTTGACCATTATCATCTTGCAAAAGAAGACTCATTGATCCATGCAAAATTCCAATTGACCCTTTAGTGATAGTAGCAGCATGTTTGTCAGTATCAACTCCGCTTCCTGCGGCTTCAACTCCAATAAGTCGTACAGAATTTTCTTTAACGAAAGGGTGGAAAAGACCCATTGCATTTGATCCCCCACCTACACAAGCAAGTAAAATATCGGGTAAAGATCCAAATGATTCCAGACATTGTTTTTTAGTTTCTTCTCCTATAACTGCATGAAAATCTCTCACAATCTTTGGGAAAGGGTGTGGACCTGCAACAGATCCTAAAATGTAGTGTGTGGTTTCGACATTAGAAACCCAATCTCTAATTGCTTCACTAGTAGCATCCTTAAGTGTTGCAGTTCCTGAATTTACAATTTTAACTTCAGCTCCTAGAAGTTTCATTCTGAAGACGTTGAGGGATTGCCTTTTTATGTCTTCAGCACCCATATAAATAATACATTTTAAGCCAAATCTCGCACAAACAGTAGCCGTAGCAACTCCATGCTGACCTGCTCCGGTTTCTGCAATTATTCTTTTTTTGCCCATTCTTATTGCTAATAAAGCTTGTCCAAGGGCATTATTAATTTTGTGAGCACCTGTATGATTTAAATCTTCTCTTTTAAGCCAGATTCTTGGAATTGCTTTTTTAGTTTTGTAATGTTCAGTAAGTCTTTTGGCTTCATAAAGTGGTGTTTCTCTGCCTACATAAGTCTTAAGAAGATGATTTAATTCTTTTACAAAAAGTTTATCTTTCCATGCATTTGATGCGGCTGTTTCAAGCTCAAAAAGAGCAGGCATTAGCGTTTCAGGAACATATTGACCACCATATTTTCCAAATCTCCCCTCTTTGGAGGGTTGATTTAAATCGTCATTTCTATAATTTTGATCTTTGCGAGAAAATGTACTTACCACTTTTTTATAGAATAAGTATTAACTAACTATAGATTATATTTAAAATAATGGGAAAAAAGAATTGGATAGAATTTGACAATCAAGAAAAAAAATCTGAAGAAACAGCTAAATTAGATACTTTTAACAAAAGATCAAAAATAAATATTTCAAAACAAAAAAAAGGTAAAAAGGGTAAGACTATCACTTTAATTAGAGGGTTAGGAACTGAGGATGAGATCTTATTAAAAGAATTACTAAAAAAAATTAAAGTTTTTTGTGGTACTGGAGGAACATTGATTGATAGTAATATCCAGTTACAGGGTGATATGGTATTGAAATCAATTGAGTTTCTTCGTAAAGAGGGATTTCATAATTTATGAAGCAAGGGTTAGGATAGGTTTTTAATTTTGATGATTCAAACAATGAAAGAGCAAGATCAAACAAAGTCAACCAATATAAAATGGCACAATTTAACTATTGATAGAGAAAAGTTAGAGAAAATGAGAGGTCATAAAGGTATGGTTATCTGGTTTACAGGTTTATCTGGCTCTGGTAAAAGTACTTTAGCCAATGCTTTAAATGAATTTTTACACTTAGATGGGTTTTCGACTTACGTGTTGGATGGAGATAATATTAGACATGGTTTATGTAAAGATCTTGGTTTTTCGGATGAAGATAGAGAAGAAAATATAAGAAGAATTGGGGAAGTTGCCAATTTATTTATGAATGCTGGAATAATAACTATTACAGCATTCGTTTCACCATTTATTAGCGATAGAGATAAGGTGAGACAAATTATTGGATCTAAGGATTTTATTGAAGTTTATTGTGCTGCAGATATCACAGTTTGCGAAAATAGGGATACTAAAGGTCTTTATAAGAAAGCTCGTTTGGGTGAAATTTTGGAATTTACAGGGATTTCTAGTCCATATGAAGCTCCTAATAATCCAGAAATTGTTGTTGATACAGGTTCTTTAGATTTAAATGATTCCGTTGAAAAAGTTATTAACTACCTTAAAAAAGAAAACTTTCTTAAAAAGGCCTAATAGAAAATATTAGTTCATTTATTTTGAAGATAATTGTCAGCTCCAAGGGTTGATAACTTACTATTTTTAGTTCTTACCTGTGTATGAAGATTTTCTCTGAATTCTTTTAAATTTTTCTTTATTGATTCATCAAATAAACTAATAATCTCTATTGCCAATAATCCAGCATTCTTACTTCCATTAATTGCAACTGTTGCAACTGGAATCCCAGCGGGCATTTGAACAATTGATAAAAGAGAGTCAATCCCCTTGAGTGTCTTACTCTCTACTGGTACTCCAATTACAGGAATGCAAGTGATGGATGCCAGCATTCCTGGAAGATGAGCAGCACCACCAGCACCGGCAATTATTACCTTTATGTTTTCTGATTCTGCATTTTTTGCAAATTCCATCATTTCAATAGGGGTTCGATGGGCAGAAAGTATACAAACTTCAGTTTTTATTCCAAATTCTCTTAAAATGTCAATGGCAGGCTTCAATGTTTTTAAATCTGAATCACTACCCATTACGACAGCAATTCTATAAATATCTTTAGAATTCAATTCAGACAAAATAACAAATCAATTCTTTCCTATAATGGCGTGCAATTAATTTGGCGCCAGTTAGTTAGTATAAAAAGAATAAATTTTCATAGAATATTATGAAGTCAAATAGGATTATAGAAAAAAGTGAAGTTAGGGAGTATTTTAATGGTACTGGCTTTGAAAGATGGAATAAAATTTATAGCAAATCTGATGAAATTAATACAGTTCAGAAAAATATTAGGAAAGGTCATCAAAAAACTGTAGATGATGTGGTTTCATACATCAAAAATTATCCTGAACTAACAAAAAAAAGTTTTTGTGATGCAGGATGTGGTGTAGGAAGTCTTTCCATACCTTTACTAAGACTTGGTATAAAAGAACTACAGATGAGCGATATTTCTTCTGAAATGATTAAAGAAACAAAAAAACGCATTAATGCATTAGGTTTGAATCAAGGTAAAATCAAATATGAAGTCTGTGATCTGGAAAAATTAAAAGGATTATTTGATGTTGTAGTTTGTTTGGATGTATTTATTCATTATCCTCAACCAGTCGCAGAAGAAATGGTCCAACATTTATGCGATTTAAGCAAAGAAAAACTAATCGTTAGCTTTGCTCCTTATACTCCAGTGCTTGCTGTTTTAAAAAATATTGGGAAATTATTTCCTGGGCCAAGCAAAACTACAAGAGCATATACATTGAAAGAAAAGGGCATTATTAATGCTGCTAAAGAAAGAGGATTTAAAGTAGTTAAAAAGAAATTAAATCAAGCTCCTTTTTATTTTTCAAAACTAATTGAATTTGAAAAAATTTAATAATTTATTTTACTAAATGATTTTCAAGCGCATAACGAACTAATTCGGTTCGACTAGATGTACCTGTCTTTATAAAAAGTCTACTTACATATTTCTCAACATTTCTAATAGATGTTTCAAGTTGTCTTGCAATTTCCTTATTCATCAGCCCCTCTGCTACTAGTTGAAGTACACTTGCTTCTCTTGGAGTAAAACTAGGAAGATTAATTTTATTTTCTTGATTAGTCTGGTTTTGGCCTGTGAGCATAGATTTTATTTCAGTGATTTGTTTCGCCATTTTGCTTACATCAATATCTGCGAATCGTGCCGCTTCTTTTAGTAAACGATCTTGTCTGTTGATTACATTTTTAACTCTTGCAGCTAATTCATCGGGATCGAAAGGTTTGGAAATATAATCATCAACTCCTGCAAGATAACCTTCCGTTCTGTCTAGGGTCATTCCTTTCGCAGTTAGAAAAATAACTGGAGTTCCTCCTAATTTTTCATCCTCTCTAATTTTTTCTAATAAAGCATAACCGTTAGATCGGGGCATCATAACATCGCTTATTATCAAATCCGGAAAAACTGTTTGAGCTTTTTCCCAACCATCCTCTCCATCAACTGCAATAAATATTTCAAAGCCTTCATCCTCTAGAAATGTTTTAACAGCTGTTCTTAAACCAGGCTCATCATCAACTAATAAAATTCTTGATTTTCGTACTGGTTCATTATTTATTTGATTAATTTCATTCATTTTTTAAATTCTTTAATTTGATTTTCTAGTAATAAACAGAATTTTATATACTAAACATAATGCTATCAACTCCTATACTACTAGACTATCAATCTTCGACTCCTTGCTCTAAAGATGTTGTTGATTCTATGCAACCTTTTTGGAGTGAGATATTTTCTAACCCTGCAAGCAAATCTAATTTGGCCGGGATTAATGCAAGCGCTATATTGGAAGCCTCAAGAGAAAAAATAGAACAAAGTTTATTTCTTAAGAATAAAAAAGTTATTTTTACAAGCGGAGCAACAGAATCTAACAACTTAGCCTTATTAGGTTTTGCTAGAAATTACTATAAAAAAACAGGAAATTACGGACATATTATTACCTTAAAAACAGAGCATAAAGCTGTTTTGGAGCCCCTAAACCAACTAAAAAAAGAGGGATTTATGGTTACAGAAATTAATCCTCAGAAAGATGGCTTAATTTCAGAAGAACTGTTTAAAAAGAATATAAGAAAAGAGACATTTCTGGTTAGTGTCATGTTGGCAAATAACGAAATAGGAGTTATTCAGCCTTTAGAGAATATTTCAAAGATATGTAAATCGAGAGGAATAACTTTTCACTCTGATTTCGCACAATGTTTAGGTTATATCGAGTTAGACAATCTTTTATCAGATGTAAATATGATTACGATGAGTTCTCATAAAATATATGGTCCTAAAGGGATAGGACTTCTTTTGATTGATGGAGAAATTAATCTTGAACCTTTAATTGTTGGTGGAGGTCAGGAATATGGTCTCAGGTCTGGTACATTACCTCTTCCTTTAGTAGTTGGCTTTGCTAAAGCAATAGAGATAGCAGTTTTTAATCAAAAAAATAATGCTGAGAAATTACTTTTATACAGAAATAATCTTTTAGAGGGTTTGTTAGAAAATAATTCTGGTTTATTAATTAATGGCTCCATAGAAAAGAGATTACCTCACAATCTAAATTTGACTGTATTGGATTTAAACGGAGCAAAGTTTCATAAACTTTTAAAATCTAAAATAATTTGTTCTAGTGGATCTGCATGTAGTAATGGTGAACCATCTCATGTTTTATTAGCATTAGGTAGATCTTTTAAAGAAGCAGAATCTTCAATTAGGTTAAGTATTGGACTAAGCACTAATTCAGATGATATAAAACGAGCAATTTATATTCTTACAAATACGATCAAATCATTACGATAGAAATTCTTGGCTCTTTAATTTAATTGAGCAATTCTTAATTTTCCACTTCTAGCTCTTTTATTTAGTCCGACTTCTTCTTCGGAAGGAGTTATTGGCTTTTTTGTTAGGTTTTTTAGTCTTTGATCATTTTTAAAATAACTTTTAACTAACCTATCCTCCAAGGAATGAAAACTAATAATAGAAATAATTCCGCCCGGCAAAAGCCATTCAGGGACAACTTGCAAAAATTTTTCTAATACTTCAATTTCTTTATTAACTGCAATCCTTAGTGCTTGAAATGTTCTTGTTGCTGGGTGTATTTTTTTATATCTTTGTTTTGGTGGGAAGCATCCGGCAATAGAATAAGCTAACTCTTTTGTCCCAGAATATTTCCCATTTTCCTTCAAATCCATTTTTATTTTCCTGGCAATCTTTCTTGATAATCTCTCATCTCCATATTTGTAAATTAGGTTAGCTAGATCTTTTTCATTTAAAGCCTCAATTAATTTCCCTGCATCAAACTCAAGCAAAGGATTCATGCGCATATCAAGTGGACCATCTTTTTGAAAACTAAATCCTCTTTTAGGGTCATCAATTTGGTTACTATTTACTCCAAGATCTGCGATCACAAAAGAAACTTTTTCTTTTGGTACAAAATCTGCAAAATTTGAAGCCTTTATATCAATCCTATTTTTAAATTCATCAAGTTTTTTTGAAGCTGATTTTCTTGCGAATGGATCTTGGTCAAGTCCAATTATATTTAAATCCGGATATTTTCTCAACAAATGATAAGAGTGCCCGCCTCCTCCTAGAGTTGCGTCTATTCCTTTAAGTTGATTGTTATATATTAATGGGTAATGCTCTAATGAGGCCATAATCTCATCTGTCATAACTGATTTATGGTTGAAAAAAGATGAATCAGATAGGTCAGTTTGCATAACTTTCGACTAAGATTTATTTAGAAGTTAAATTTCGAATGGCTCAGCTAGAGACTAGAACAGAACCAATGGTGGTCAATTTTGGCCCTCACCATCCCTCAATGCATGGGGTTTTAAGGTTAGTTGTAACTCTTGATGGTGAGAATGTCATTGATTGTGAGCCAGTAATTGGATATTTACATAGAGGCATGGAAAAGATAGCTGAAAATAGGACAAATGTAATGTATGTCCCTTATGTAAGCAGAATGGATTATGCCGCAGGAATGTTTTATGAAGCTATTGTAGTAAATGCTCCTGAAAGATTAGCTAATATTCCAGTGCCTAAAAGAGCTAGTTACATCAGAGTACTAATGCTAGAACTTAATCGTATTGCTAATCATCTTTTATGGCTTGGCCCCTTTTTAGCAGATGTAGGAGCTCAAACTCCATTTTTCTACATTTTTAGAGAAAGAGAAATGATTTATGATCTCTGGGAAGCTGCTACTGGACAGAGGCTGATAAATAATAATTTCTTTAGGATAGGCGGTGTCGCATGTGATCTTCCATACGGATGGTTAGAAAAATGTATAGACTTTTGTGATTGGTTTGGACCTAAGATTGATGAATATGAAAAATTAATCACAAATAATCCAATTTTTAGAAAAAGAATTGAAGGTCTGGGAACAATACAAAGAGACCAGGCAATTAATTGGTCTTTGTCTGGGCCAATGCTTAGAGCTTCTGGAGTCTCCTGGGATTTAAGGAAAGTCGATAGTTATGAATGTTATGACGATTTTGATTGGCAGATTGCTTCAGAAAAAGAAGGAGATTGTTATGCGAGATATCGAGTGAGAGTCGAAGAGATGAGACAATCACTAAGCATCATTCGCCAAGCCTGTAAAATGATTCCAGGAGGTCCAACAGAAAATTTGGAAGCTCAAAGAATGGCGACTGAAGATAAGAAAAGTGAAATATTTGGTATGGACTATCAATATGTAGCTAAGAAGGTTGCTCCAACTTTTAAAATTCCTAACGGGGAATTGTATACAAGATTAGAGTCCGGTAAAGGAGAAATAGGTGTATTCATTCAAGGAAATAATGAAGTTACCCCATGGAGATTTAAAATCAGAGCTGCTGATTTAAATAATCTGCAAATATTGCCTCATATTCTTAAAGGTGCCAAAATCGCCGATATTATGGCAATTCTTGGCTCAATAGATGTCATTATGGGATCTGTTGATAGATAAGTTCTTTAAATGAAACCCGCTGACTGGTTGATATTGCAGAAGAAGGTAAGATTCGGTGATTGTGATTCTGCAGGTGTAATTCATTTTCATAACTTATTAAAATGGTCGCATGAAGCTTGGGAAGAGAGTATCGAAATTTATGGGATTCCATATCAAGATATTTTTCCAGATTTTTCTATACGTAAAAGTCAAATTATTTTTCCCATAGTAAACTGCGAAGCAAACTTTCTTGCGCCTATAAAAATTGGAGATTTCTTAAAAGTAAAAATTGCCCCTCATAAAATTAATACACATTTGTTCCAAGTAAATAGCTTTTTTATAAAAAATGGAAATAAAGTAGCAGAAGGAAAAATAATACATTGTTCTTTAGATGTTGATTCAAGAAATAAAATAGAACTTCCCGATCAGTTAGAAAGATGGATAGAGGCTTCAAATGTAAGCATAAATTTAAAAGAATGCTAAATTATTCTTTTTTAAATTTATAGTTTATTTTTTCTGCACTGGTATTTTTTTTAACAATCCACTTTTCAGGTTTTTCATGTTTAGGCCAACTTTGAGAAAATTTTTTTAATAAATTTAATGAATTTTCAATATTTTTATGATTTGTATGTTCTTTATATTCCACAATTATTTTAATTTTATTTCCCCATAATTTGTCGGACACTTTTGAAATATTGAATTTATTAATTGGGATATTTTCTTTCATAATGAAATCATTTAATCGAGATTCAATTACTTTTGGAAAAACGATTTCTCCTCCTGAATTAAAAGCGTTATCACTTCTTCCAAGAAAGTTTAAATATAAAGAATTATTTATTTGATTAATTTCACCTAAATCACCGGTTTGCCACCACCCATTTTTATTTTTGAAATTTTCAGTTTTTGAAGAGTCTTTTATTTCGATTCCAATTCTCGCTGATTTTATCTCGATTAATCCTTGTGCGTTAATTCTGATTTTTGTATCAGGTAGTATTTCTCCAACATTTTTAAAACCCATTAAGAATTCTTTTGGTTTTAAACTCGTAACCATTGCTGCTGTTTCAGTTGAGCCGTAACAAGGTGCTAATTTTATCTTTTCTTCTATACATTGTTCTGCAGTTTCCCTTGAAATTGAAGCTCCACCAACCCAAATCAGATCAAAAATTTTTAGCCAACTAATTCCATCTTTTTGAGCTAAAAGTCTTTTTAATTGGGTAGGTACTAATGATGTAATCAAGTTATTTTTGTTTTTTTTAGATTTAATTGTAAAAAGTAAAAGTTCTCGAGTTTTTTTTATTAAATTCGGAGAAATATTAATACAATCACATCCCCAAGTTTGACTTCTAAAGATTGGCATTAATCCACTTATATGGTTCAGGGGTAAAGTATTTAAAATTAAGCAGTTTTGCAGTTCAAATCCTTGCTCTATTAGCCATTGACCTGATGTAGCTGCAGATAATTTAATATTATCCAAATGGTGAAAACATTGTCTCGGTTTTCCAGAACTTCCACTACTGTTTAAGATAATTGCTGGACCATTTTCAGTAATTGAATCTAATACATCTTCGTCTTCATAAAATTTGTTTTTTACATAAATAATTTTATTCTCTTTAATTTTTTCAAGAATTTTCTCTACAGATCGAGTTTCG
This sequence comes from Prochlorococcus marinus XMU1404, assembly GCF_017696175.1. Taxonomy (NCBI): domain Bacteria; kingdom Bacillati; phylum Cyanobacteriota; class Cyanophyceae; order Synechococcales; family Prochlorococcaceae; genus Prochlorococcus; species Prochlorococcus marinus. The sequence goes on from NZ_JAAORE010000001.1 coordinate 168,166, forward strand.
TTATTTTCAACTTCAATAGTATGAATTTTATTTTTCATATGAGATCCCATATCTTTTTTGCTTCATTTAAAAATAGAAACGAATTAGGGAAATTATTCATAGCTAAACCAGGAACTTTTGGAGTTGGTCCTTGTAATTGTAGAGACGATAAATGATAAAGCCATCTCTTCCCTATACCAGTTTCAAATGAGGTACTTATAGATATTAAAGCTTTTTTATTTTCTAATTCTCTTAAAAGCTTAACTGGATTTTTTTCTTGAGAAGGCCTTCGAATTTGCCAACCTTTCCAATCATCAATCAAAGTTGGAAATTTTAAAAGTGATTCGTCTAAGGCTATAGGGATTTTTTTGTTGAGTTCTGTCAGCCCATCAATATCATCAACACAGAGAGGTTGTTCTAACCAATCTATATTTTTGATATCCTTCAAAATATCAGCCCATCTATTAGCTATCTCTCTTCCCCAAGAACCATTAGCATCTATTCTTAACTTAATATTATTCCCTATTTGGCTTAAAATTTCTTCTAAAGTTGCTTCTTCCTCATGGTTATTTTTTAATGCTACTTTCCATTTTATGGTTACTGACTTTTCAATATTAGATTGTCTTTTTTTAATTTCATTTAGATCTGAAATTACATTTTCAGGATTTAACAGTATGGCTGTTTTATCAATTTCATCAAAGTAATAGTTTTCTTTAAAAATTATTCTTTCATTTATCTCAGCTAATGCAGAATTTATTGCAGATTGAATGCATGGGTGAAAAATATTTATTTGCTCAGATAAACTATTTACTTCTACATACTCAGGGATCATATCTAGTTGTTTCGCACACTTTTTTAAGTCTTCTTCTGGAAGTGGTGATACTTCTCCAAACCCAATTTTTTTATCATTGCTTGTCAATTTAATTATCCAACCCGATTTTGTAAGATAAGTGGTTTTAGAATTTTTTAATTTGGCGGGCAACTTGAATTTATAAGATTTTTTTTTAAATATTAAGTTCATTTATTAAGCAAGTAATTAAATATTAATCCTGTGATTAAGCCAACTCCATTAAGAGTTTGAAATTTTATTGCGACGAATTTAGAATTTTTTGTTGCAGAAGGTTTTCTATATGAAGATTTTAATAAATTTATAAGTCTTATTGCTTGAGGAAAACTAATCAAATAAAGGATACAAAACACTGGAATAAATCCAGTAAATATAGTTAAAAGTTGAAAAATATATATTGTAAAAATTATCCAAGGCACAAATTGAGAACCTTTTTTTGCTCCTAGGCGAACTAAAGGTGAATTTTTCCCATGCTTTTTATCTTCAGAAATTTGATGAAAATGAGAACAAAATAATACAAGAGTTGTTGCCAATGAAGGTCCTGAACCAAGTAATAAAGAAACTTTCCATGGAATATCTTCGAAGTAAATATTAGAAGGATTTAACGCAATTAAGACTGCAGAGAAGGCAAAAGGTCCAAATGCAAGCCAGCATAATGGTTCTCCTAAACCTTGATAGCCAAATCTAAAAGGAGGTCCTTGATATAAATATCCTAAGAAGCAGCAAGATGCCACCAAAATCAAAATGTTTATACTTGTTGATACTGAAATAATTGAAATTATTAATAAACCAATAACTAAAGATGTATATGCAATAAATAAAATTATTTTTTTATTTTTTACAAGATTTACAATTGAATGGAATTTAAATTCATCGATTCCTGTTTCTGCGTCGAATAAATCATTAGTTAGGTTTTCCCAAAGTAATATAAAAATTGCAGCTAAAGTAAATGCAATCAAATTATAAATTTTTACCTTTTCATATTCATTGAGTATATAAGCCCCTGTTATTAAAACCGGAAGTATGGCAACTGAATAAAGAGGCCATTTTATCGCTTGTTTCCATAATTTTTTTTTATCTTCGTCCATTTTTATTTAACTCACAAAATTTGATCATTATTAAATGTAGTTTATAAATTGAGTTACATTTTTTACTTTATTGCATGATTTTTAGTTATTTTCAATAAGTAATGAAAAATGATTTAAACTTAACAGATTTTTTAAAAGATGTATTTTCTTCTTTCGATAAGAAAGTGGAGAATTCTGGATTAGTAAGTATTTGTGTTGAGATTCCTTTTATTGATTTATTACAAGTATATAAATTGTTTATAAATAAATATCCGTTTTCGTCATTTTGGGAGGAATCTAATGGTATTTCATATATTGCTTTTGAGAAATGTAAATATGTCACTTTGGATGGTCCAAAAAGATTTGAGTTGGCAAAAGAGTTTAATTCTGAGAATTTTAAAAATTTAATTAACTTAACTAATGAATCACATAATTCTGCACTTTCAAAAATAATTTATTTATTTTCTTTTTCTGAAAACTTGAATAATAAGAATTTATCTTCTGATGTCCCTAGTATGGAAGCTATCTTACCAAAAATATTAATTATTAAAAGTAATAAGAATTGCTGGTTAAGAATCAATGGTCATGTTGAGGGTAAATCATCATTAAGAACATTAATTGAAGAAATATGGACAATTAGAAATCAAGTTATTAATTCTGGCTCAGAATTAATAAAATCATCTGGCTTAAATACTAGTTTTGATTTACCTATCATAGATGATTTCTTGCACTCCTTAGAAACTTCTAATACAAGTTTGAAAAAAGTAGTAAATAGAGGAATTCAATTAGTAGAAAAAGGTATTCTCGAAAAGATAGTTTTAGCAAATAGGATTAAAATAAAATTTAAAAATAAATTAGATTTAATAGAAATTTTAAAAAGATTAAAAAAGAATCATCCAAATACATGCAGATACGTTTGGAAAAGAAATAGTAAGGATATTTTGTTTGGAGCATCTCCAGAAAAATTATTTTCTTTTACTAAACCTAGTTTAACTTTAGAGGCTCTCGCTGGAACTATCTCTACTAATTCAAATTTTAAGAAACTCCTAAAAAGTACTAAAGACTTAAAGGAACATAATTACGTAACACAGTATTTGATTAAATGTTTAGAAGTTTCAAAAATAAAAAACTTTAAAAAAAGTGATATCAAGGTAAATTCATTTGGAGATATTTCTCATTTGCAAACACTCATTTTCTCTAAAGTTGAAAATATATGTCCTTTTGAATTGCTTAAAAACTTACATCCATCTCCGGCTGTTTGTGGTTACCCAAAAAATGCAGCATTGGATTGGATAAATACTCTTGAGTCTTTTCCTAGAGGAAATTATGCTTCTCCAATGGGTTGGGTTGATTCATCAGGAAATGCTTCATTTCTTTTAGCAATAAGAGGAGCTAGGTATGTTGAAGAAAATATTGAATTTACAGCTGGTTCAGGTATAGTTTCAGGCTCCGTTTTAGAGAAAGAAATAGATGAGATTAAATTAAAATTTGAATCTATAGTAAAACAAATATTTTTCGCTAAAAGTCCTAGATAATTTCCAATAATTTTTCAATAACTTCCTCTGAAACATTCTTATTGGATAAATTTTCTATTTCTCTTAAACCTGTTGGACTGGTTACATTAATCTCGCTAAGCATTCCATTTATTACATCAATACCTACAAAAAATAAACCCTCATCTTTGAAGTGTTGAGATAATTCTGAGCAGATACTTTTTTCTTTTTCTGTTAATAATGTTGGTTCAGCCTTTCCTCCCATCGCTAAATTACTCCTAAAATCGCCTCCTTGAGGAATCCTATTTATTGATCCAATTGCTTCACCGTTTACGATAATTATTCTTTTATCACCCTCTATGACTTCAGGAATAAATTTTTGCATCATAACGGGTAATTCTTCTTGAGAAGTGATTAATTCAATGATTGATTTAATGCCTGGATAATTTTTATTTATCCTTATAACACCTTGACCACCTTTTCCTCCAAGAGGTTTTATGACTACTTCATTATTTATATTTGCAAAATTAATAAGATCTTTTACCTTACTCGCAACTATTGTAGGTGCCATTAAGTGGCTGTATCTCAAAGCACCTAGCTTTTCATTCCATGCTCTTAACGATGAGGGTTTGTTGATTACTTTTACTCCTTTTCTTTCGGCAACTTCTAAAAGATGGGTTGCATATAAATAAGCCTCATTTACAGGAGGATCTTTTCTCATCCAAATGCAATTAAATTCGGCGACAGGTATGCAATCATTATCTTTGAAAGAAATCCACGGATTTACTTCAACTTTTACGGAAGATGCCCATACTTCATCACCTCTAGCTTCAAGGTCCTGAGGAGTACAAATCCAGATTTCAATATTTTTTTTTGATGATGCTTGCATTAAAGCAGCAGTTGAATCTTTTAAGGGATTTATATTTTTTATTGGATCTATTACAAATAGAAATTTCATAAGATCTAGTTTATTAATGCGTCCAATTTATTTTCATTTTCTAATGTGTAGAGATCATCGCAGCCTCCGATACCCTCATTATCTATAAATATTTGTGGTAATGTTCTTCTCCCATCAGCTCTTTCAATCATCAAAGATCTGGCATCTTCGTCGCCATCTATTTTATATTCTGTAAAATTTATATTTTTTTTCTTGAGTAGTGATTTTGCTCGAATACAGAATGGGCAATATTGCCAAGTATAAATTTCAACTTTGGACATTTTTTTAAAATAATACTTAGTTTATACTATTAAACAAAAGTGCCTGTTAGATTATAAATAACGATTAAATTCTATTTTGATAGATATTACAGATTTCAAAAAAGATCTTTCGGAACTAACAGAGCGCCTGGGTAATGCTCAGGATTGTCTTTGACGTTCCAAGATTAAAAGCGAAAAGGAGAGAGTTAGAGCAAATTTCTGCTCAGCCTGAATTTTGGGAGAATCAAGAAGAAGCGAAAAAACAAATGTTAATCCTCGATGATGTTAAGGCACAACTTGAATTGTTGGATAAATGGAAAACTTTTATTTCTGATGCTCATGCCTCTCTTGAGCTTTATTCTTTAGAACCAGAAGAGGAAATGATTTTGGAATCCAAGCAGGGTTTAAAGAAATTAAGAGAGAATTTGGATAAATGGGAATTTGAAAGATTGTTATGTGGTGAATACGATAAGGAAGGAGCAGTAGTTTCTATTAACGCAGGTGCTGGTGGAACAGATGCTCAGGATTGGGTAGAGATCTTATTGAGAATGTATTCAAGATGGGCCGATAATAATCAAATGAGTTTAATTATCAATGAATTATCTCAAGGAGAAGAAGCAGGTATCAAAAGTGTAACTTTTGAAATTGATGGAAAATATGCATACGGATATTTACAACATGAAAAAGGAACTCATAGATTAGTAAGAATTTCTCCTTTCAATGCTAATGGTAAAAGACAAACCAGCTTTGCTGGGGTCGAGGTCATGCCAAAATTAGATGACAATATTTCACTTGATATACCTGAAAAAGATTTAGAAATTACAACAAGTAGATCCGGTGGGGCTGGAGGACAAAATGTTAATAAAGTAGAAACAGCGGTGAGAATTGTGCATTTGCCTTCAAGGATTTCAGTAAGATGTACACAAGAAAGATCTCAATTACAAAATAAAGAAAAAGCTATGTTACTTCTTAAGTCTAAACTACTAGTGGTTGCTAAAGAACAACGAGCTGCAGAAGTCGCTGATATTAAAGGTGATATTGTGGAAGCTGCATGGGGCAATCAAATAAGAAATTATGTTTTCCATCCTTATCAAATGGTAAAAGATCTCAGGACTATGAAAGAGACTAACGACTTAGATAGTGTTTTAGATGGTGGACTTGAACCATTTATTCATGAATTATTACGCATGAATATTTCTTCTAAAGAATCTATTGAATAACTAATGAAAAATAAAAACGAAAATATAGAAAAAAAAGTTGCTCCTCCAAGCTTTATAAAGCTTGCTATGCGAAATATGGTAAGGAAGGGTTCAAAAAGTATTTCTCATTTTTCAATAACCTTTCTAGTTTTAATTGGGATATTAATAATTGTAGCCACAATAGGTAAGCCTAATATTCCTGTATAAGAATGTATGAAAGAAAAAATTATTTCTGAAATAAATTTAGATTTGGTTTTTAAATGTAATGAATTTTCTCAATTTTCAAATAAGTTAAAAGATTCTAAAAATAAGCTTATTTTTGAATCTAATTTTTGGGAGAAAGTTTTCTTATCTTGGATAAAAATAATATTAAAAAAAGACGATTATAAATTGCCAAATTTCATTTTTGCAAAAAAATCTTTTTCATTAGGCTTACAGATAATATCTAATCAAGAAATTGCTTTTATGAACCAGAAGTGGATGCAAAAAAATGGACCAACTGATGTTCTATCTTTTCCAATCATTTCTGATGAATCTCTAAATAATTTAGATCATATAGAGTTGGGAGATATATTTATATCATTAGAGATCGCACTTGAGCAATCTCATGAATACAAACATTCAGTCTATAAAGAAATGCTCTGGTTGGCTAGTCATGGATTTTTACATCTTTTGGGATGGGAACATAATAATGATCTTGATTTAGAAAATATGTTAAATTTTCAGGAATATTTAATTAAAAAATTAGATTAAAAATCTATGGACAAAAAAATAAACTCTCTAAAAAATAGAATAGAATCATATAAAACTTCTAGTAATGTATTAAAAAGTTTTAAGTATGCTTTTAGTGGAATTAGTTACGTATTAAAAACTTCAAGAAATTTTAAAATTCAATTAATTTTTGCAGTTACAAGCTTAATGATCGGTTTTTTACTGCAAATTAGTCAAAGTAATTATGTAATTTTGATTGCCACAATTATGTCTGTTTTAATATTAGAAATATTAAACACATCTATTGAATCAATAGTTGATTTAGTAGTGAAAAAAGAATTTAGTAGTTTGGCTAAAATTTCAAAAGATACTTCTGCAGGAGCAGTGTTATTAGCTTCCATTAATTCTGTTATTATTGCTGTATATATTTTTGTTCCAAAAATTAAGTTTTTATTTGAATCTATATAAATATGTTTCTTGTTATTGATAATTACGATAGTTTTACATATAACCTTGTTCAATATTTAGGAGAACTTTCTGTTGAGCATGAAATAACTAGAGAATTAATAGTTAAAAGAAATGATGAAATTACTTTAGATGAAATTATCAAACTAAATCCTAGTGGCATACTGTTATCTCCAGGTCCTGGTAATCCAGATCAATCTGGAATTTGTCTGCCAATACTAAAAAAATTATCTAAAAATATTCCGATATTAGGAGTTTGTTTAGGGCATCAAGCTTTGGCCCAAGCTTTTGGAGGAAAGGTTATAGTTGGGAAAGAACTTATGCATGGTAAGACATCCAAAATATTCCATAATCAAAAAGGTTTGTTTGAAGATATCGAGACTCCATTTGTGGCGACTAGATATCATAGTCTTATAGTTGATTCAACTTCATTACCATCTTGTTTCGATATAACTGCGACTTTAGAAGACTCAACTATTATGGCTATTTCTCACAAAGAATATAAGCATTTACATGGAGTACAGTTTCATCCTGAAAGTGTCTTGACACAATTTGGTCATAAATTAATTAGTAATTTTTTAAAAATGTCTGAACAAAAGTAAAGTAAAATAAAAAAAAATAATATTATGATTTCTCAATTTAAAAACATTTTCCTTTTTATATTATTTAGCTTCTTTTTCCCTACTTCAGTATTGGCAAGGAATTTAGCAATAAAAAGTTTGGGACATAGCAGTTTTTTAATTAAAAGCCAAGAAAAATCGATTCTTATCAATCCCTTTAAAGCAATAGATTGTGCAAGTAATTTAAAGGAGCCAAAAGAAGACAATGTTGATTTTATTTTGGCTAGTTCTAGGCTGCTAGATGAAGGATATAACCCTAAAGATAAATTAATGTTTGTTGATCCTGGAACCTATCAATTTGAGGATATCTTATTAAATGGAATTTCTGTTCCACATGACAGAGTAGATGGAAGAAGATTTGGGATGGCAACTGTTTGGACTTGGGAGCAGAATAATCTTAAGATTGTTCACATGGGAGGAGCTGCTGGTGATATTGATATCAATAGTCAAATTATTTTGTCTCGCCCAGATATCCTATTTATTTCAATTGGAGGAGGGAAAAAATCTTACGATGGAGAAGAAGCCTCAAAAATAGTTAAAATCTTAAATCCTAATGTGGTTATTCCTGTACACTTTGCACGTGGCAAACAAATTAAAAAAGAATGTGATTTCTCAAATGCTGATTTATTTATAGACAATATGAAAGATTTTAAAGTGAAATATGTAGGAAAGGATTTTCAAATCAAGCCTAAAAAAATCGATCAAAATGTAATTTATATTTTTAGTGATTAATTTATTAAATCTAATAACTTGTAATTATCCCAGAAAAAACTCATCTGTTCTTTGTTTCCAATACTAACTCTTATAGAACTACCAATATCTTTTTTATTTTCCATACTTCTAATTAAAATCCCTTTTTCTCTCATCTCTTCTATTAAGATTTTAGGATCTTTGTTTGGCCAAATTAAGAAATAATTACCTCCACTAAAGTGGGTTCTGATTTTTGTCGATTTAAATTTATTTAAAATCCATTCCCTTGCTTTTTTTACTTCCAAAACATAATTATCTATATATGATTTGTCATTGAGTGCTGCTAATGCTGCTGTTATAGCAAAGCTATTTACATCATATGGTCCTGTAACCTTATTAAGGTACTGTATTAAACTTTTATTACCAAAAGTAAAACCTATTCTTAAACCAGCTAAACCTGCTGTTTTTGACAGAGATTGAATTATTAGTATATTTTGATTCTTTTCAAAATCTATCGATTCAAGAAGACTATCTCCATTAAATTTTTCATATAGTTCATCAACTATTATCAATGATTCATGATTGATATTAGCAAAGTTAGTTATTTCTTGAGCGCTTAAAACCGTTCCAGTTGGATTATTTGGATTACAAATAAATATTAACTTTGGATTATGTTTTATAATTTTCTCTTTAAATTCTTCGATAGGGAATTGAAAATTTTCTCCTACGTAAGAACAAGTAATTTTCTTCATCCCTCTCATTTCTGAACAAGGAGAATAGTAACCAAAAGTTGGATTCGTGGTTAGAAATATTTGATCTTTTTCTCCAAAGCAATTGAAGATTGCATTTATTGCTGCGTCTGCTCCATTGAAAATTCCTATTTCATCATTATCAAATTTTCTTGAATCAAGATATTTATCACATAAAAATTTTTTTAATAAATTATATTCTGGATAAATTGAAATCTCATTTAATTTTATCGCTTGTAATGCCTCGAAAACTTTAGGACTTGGACCTAGAGTATTTTCATTAAAGTCTAAGCGGAGTAAATTTCTTCTATTTTCTAAAGGTGCAGAGTAAGACTGCATATTTATTATTTCCTCTCTTGGTCTTGGGAAAAGATTATTTAATTGATCAAAATCATTCATTACATTCTTTCTAAAGTTTCAATTCCTAGAAGCTCTAAGCTTAATTTTAGTGTTTTTGCAGTTAGATCACATAAATTCAGTCTAGAAATTTTTATATATTTTTCTTCTTTGAGTATTGGAACTTGATCATAGAATCTATTAAAAGTCTGACATAGCTCAAACAGATAATTGCATAATCTATTTGGCATTAAATCTTTTTCAATAGATATTATGACTTCATCAAACTTAAGTAATTTTCTGATAAGTTTCCACTCGGATTTATGTTCATAATTTGTATATTGAAAATCTTTAGAGTCATAAACAAAATCATTTTTTCTTTTAATTCCTGCAATTCTTACAAGTGTATATAACAAATAAGGAGCCGTATTACCATTTAGGGAAAGCATTTTATCAAAACTAAATTGATAATTTGTAATCCTATTTTGACTTAAATCTGCATACTTAACAGCTCCTAATCCAATTATTCTTGAAGTATTTGAAATAAAATCTTCTGTCTCATAACGATTTTCATCTTCTAATCTTTTCAATAAATCTTCTTTTGCTCTTCTAACTGCTTCTTTTAATAAATCTTTTAAACGTATTGTTTCTCCTTCCCTTGTCTTTAGTTTTTTACCATCAATTCCTTGAACTAAACCAAAAGGGACATGATCTACTTGGCAATTGTCTGGGATCCATTTTGCTTTTTTTGCAACTTGAAAAACTCCAGCAAAATGATTTGCTTGTCCATGATCAGTTACATAAATAATTCTCGAAGCATCATCCCCATTAGGAGGTTTATTGAATCTGTATCTTATAGCAGCTAGATCTGTTGTGGCATAGTTAAAACCTCCATCTTTTTTTTGAATAATTAGTGGTAAAGGTTTGCCTTCTTTATTAGTCATACCATCTAAAAATACACATTTTGCTCCTTGATCTTCTACTAATATTTTTTTTAAGTTCAAATCCTCAATAACTGATTTTAAGAAGGGATTATAAAAAGATTCACCTCTTTCTTCTATTTTTATTTTTAAATTTTTATAGATTTCATCAAATTCTTTTCTAGATTGATCACATAATAATTTCCAAGCTTTAATCGATTTAATATCTCCACTTTGTAACTTAACTACTTCCTCTCTAGATCTTTTTTGGAATTCATATTCATTATCAAATCTTTTTTTTGATTCTTTATAAAATTCAACTAAATCACTTATTTTAATTTTGCCTATCTCCTCTAAATCATTTGAATATAAATCTTTGAGCTGAGTAATAAGCATTCCAAATTGGGTTCCCCAATCGCCAACATGATTTAGTCTTAATACTTGATAACCTCTTAACTCGAAAATTCTGGATATTGAATCTCCTATTATTGTTGATCTTAAATGCCCTACATGCATTTCTTTAGCAATATTAGGACTAGAAAAATCTACAATGACTTTATTTGATAAGCCACTATCTAAATCTTTTTTAATTTGAGGTACTCCACCCCTTTGGCATTGAATATTTGATTTAATTTCATTTATTAGAACTTCATCTTTTAATTTTATATTTATAAATCCAGGTCCAGCTATTTCTAGGCTCTTACATAATTTTGCTATGATTTTATTTTTATTTAAAAGTTTAATAAAATCATTAGAAATATCTCTTGGGTTCTTTTTATATATTTTAGATAAACTTAAACAAACATTACATTGATAATCACCAAATTCCTCTTTTGATGATTGTGTAATTAAATTTTTTCTAAGAATTTCGAATTCTCTTTCTTTATTATTTTTTTTAAGACTATCTATAAGAGTTTGTTCGAAGTTATTTGTTAATTCTTTAAAAATGATTAGCATTACTTATTCAATTATTTATCTATATGATTAATTAATATAACGCATACTTAAATCAATCCAATCACTTTTGGTAATAGAAGAACTTGTTGAAATCAAATCAATACCTTTTATTAGATATTTACTAATTTCTTCAGGTTTTATTCCAGAAACTTCTATTATCAAATTTTTATTGACTTCTTTTTTTAGGCTATTTATTGATAAATCTCTTAATTCTTGAACGCTTTTTTTGATTGTTTCAGGACTAAGTTCATCTAATAAGACACTATCCGCTCCTGCTAATACTGCTTCTTTTGCCTGTTCGATATTCTCAGCTTCAATTATGATATGAGTTGTAAAAGGCGAATTTCGGCGAATTTTTTGTACTGCATTCTTAAGATTATCTGTCCATGCAATATGATTTTCTTTGATCATAGCAGCATCGTATAATCCCATTCTATGATTCACCCCACCTCCGCATTTGAATGCATATTTTTCAAATATTCTTAAGCCAGGAGTCGTTTTCCTAGTATCTGCTAATTTTATATTTGTGCCTTCTAATTTATCTATAAGATTCTTTGTATATGTTGATATTCCAGATAAATGCATTGCTATATTTAAGCTGATCCTTTCACTAGCGAGTAAACTTTTTGAAGGTCCATATATTTCTAAGAGTTTTTGATCTTTAACAAATTTATCTCCATCAGAGATATTAAATTTTGGACTGATTTTTAAATTAATTTTTCTAAAAATTTCTTTTATAATTTCAACCCCACAGAATATACCCTCCTCTTTTGCAATCCAATATGCATGACCATTCTCTTCTGTAATAGAGGGACTTGTAAGATCTCCCCTACCTATATCTTCATCGATCCAATTATCAATGATTTTACTTATTATTGGAGTATTTAAATCCACTAAACTAAAAAATAATTAATTAATAAAAATTCAAATGAAGTTAGAGAATCAACTATATATCACTATGTAATTTAACTCAAATTTATTTACCAATACAAAACTTAGAAAAAATATTATCTAGAAGTTCCTCTGTTAATTCTTGACCAGTTATTTTAGATAAGTTTTGGATTCCATCTCTCAGTTCAATTGATAACAAATCAAATGGCAATTTATTTTCAATTATTTCATCAGTATCATTTAGATTAGATAGGCAAGCAGACAAATTTGTTAGATGTCTTTCGTTTAAAAATATATTGATATTTTCTACTTGTTTTAATCCGCATTTTTTTATGATTGTGTCTATCAATAATCTTTCACCATCATTATTCTTAATACTCATAAGAATTGTGTTTTTTAAATCATTTGAATTAATATTTTTGCAATCAATTAAATCTTTTTTATTGCCCAAAATAGTAATTAATTTTTCTTTGGGAATTCCTTGTATTATTTTTTTGTCTTCTTCATTAAATCCTTCTTCAAGACTATAAATATAAATTATAAAATCTGACTCTTTTATTTTCCCAATACTTTTTTTAATTCCAATACTTTCAATTTGTTCATGAGTTTCTCTTATGCCAGCAGTATCAATTATTTTCATTGGAATATCATTAATATTTAAATTAACTTCAATAACATCTCTAGTTGTTCCAGGAATATTAGTTACGATTGCTTTATCTTTTTTTGCAAGTAAATTTAATAAAGAGCTTTTCCCAACATTTGTTTTACCTATAAGCGCAATGGATATTCCATTATGAATATATGAATTTCTTTTTGCATTTTCTATTAGTAATTCTATTTTTTCTTTTACTTTTTTAATGTTTTTTAGATATTTGGTGTAATCAAAATCTGTGAAGTCTTCTTCAAAGTCAACTCTCGCTTCTATTTCGCAAAGTTGATTTATAAGGTCATTTTTAATATCGTTAATTGTTTTCTTTATTTCTCCTTGAATCCCACTAAAAGCTAACTCTGCTGATCTTGTATTGCTTGCATTAATTAATTGATTAATCGACTCGGCTTGAGTAAGGTCTATTTTTCCATTAAGAAAAGCTCTTTGACTAAATTCTCCCGGGTTTGCAAGTCTAACTCTAGAATTACTAGATAATAATCTCTTTAGAACTTTATTCACTATGATAATTCCTCCATGGCAATGAAGTTCAACAACATCCTCTCCTGTGAAGCTATTTGGTGATTTCATTACTAAAATTAAAACCTCATCTATAAATTTATTTTGTTTATTTTCCTGAATAAAACCATGAAAAACTCTATGTGATTCCCATGCATATTTAGATTTTGTTTGAACAATCTTTTTGCAAGAATTTATTGAGTCTTTCCCTGATACTCTTATTATCGCAACTCCTCCTTTCCCTATACTTATAGCTGAAGCAATTGCGGCTATCGTATCTTCTGTAGTAACTATCGAATCCATCTCTCGCTTTGTTATGGATAATTAAGTAAGATTATCAAGAATTTTGAAATTTTCTTTCTGAATGAGATTTAAAAGAGATATTACCTATAAGAAAATTCTATCATTATTTAGGAATCAGAATGGAAGTCCTTTCTTTAATGCTAAAGGTTTAGCTATAGGGGTATTTAGTGGCTGCTTTCCTTTTTTTGGGTTTCAGACTTTAATAGGGGTATTTTTTGCAAAAATAGCCAAGGGAAATATTGTTCTAGCTGCAATTGGTACTTGGATAAGCAACCCTTTTACTTATATTCCACTTTATTATTTTAACTATAAAGTTGGTTCGATTTTTTTAAATAATTCTTCTAATAAAATTCTTGAAAAAAGTTTAGTTATTGATGACTTATGGAAACAAGGTAGGATTTTTTCCCTAAAATTACTCTTAGGTTCATCTTGTGTAGGTATTTTACTAGCTTTGATTTGTGGCAGTATTGTTTTCTTTATCTACAAAAAAAAAAATAAAAAATAGATTGCTCTGATTTTAAAATTAACTTTGTCCAACTCTGGCAATATCTAAAACATCTGCCATTGATTTAATTTGTTCAATTGTTTTGTGAAGTTGATTATAACTTTCAAGACCTACACACAGATTTATAATAGCTGGTTTACCATAAGCAGTTTTAACATTGGCGTCGCTAACGTTTATACCTTTGTCAGATAACTGCATAAGAATATCTTTAAGAACTCCAACTCTATCAATTACTTCTATTCGTAGCTGAATTGGAAACTTATTATCGCCAGTTTTATTATCTTGATTCCATCCTACAGGTAATCTTCTCTCTATTGGAATTGGTATTACATTCTCGCAATCTTCCCTATGTATAGTTATCCCATGGTTGCCGAGCGCCACAGTTCCGATAATATCCTCGCCTGGGAGTGGGGTACAGCATTTACCTATTCTGTAATCAAGACCTTCTATCCCGGAAATTGGCGATTTAGCTGCTGTATTAGATTGATGAGTGGATAAATTACTATTACTTTTAAGAGATTTTGCTATTTCAGAGTCAGAATCATTTTTTACATCTTCTGTCTGTAATTTTATTTCTTCTCTTAGTCTGTTTAATACTTGATGCAAAGTTAAACCACCAAAACCAAGAGATGCAAGAAGGTCTTCAGTAGTTTTTAAATTGCATCGATTTGCAACTTTTTTCATGGCTTCACTAGAAAGTAATGCTTCAAAACCGTTTCGACCTACTTCTTTTTCAAGTAAATCTCTACCTCTTTTAATCGTTTCATCACGATGGCTTTTCTTATACCATTGGCGAATTCTATTTTTAGCAGTTGGCGTAACTACAAAGTTCAGCCAATCCAAGCTTGGAGTAGCATTATTACTTGTCAAAATTTCTATGAAGTCACCATTTTGAAGTGCTGTAGATAATGGAGAAAGCTTTTCATTAATTCTTATTCCATTACAGTGATTTCCAACTTCAGAATGAATTCTGTAGGCGAAATCTATCGCGGTAGATCCTTTCCTTAAACCAACAACATCTCCTTTTGGAGTGATCACAAATACTTCTTCATCAAATAGATCTTCTTTAATTGAAGCTAAATAATCATTATGATCCCTTTCATTACCTTCTTGTTGCCATTCTACTAATTGTCTTAGCCAATTAAATCTCTCGGCATTACTTTTAGCAGGAGAACCACCCTCTTTGTATTGCCAATGAGCGGCAATACCATATTCAGCAATTTGATGCATCGAAGTAGTTCTAATTTGAACTTCAATAGGTCGATGTCTTCCAATCACAGAAGTGTGTAAGGACTGGTATCCATTGGGTTTTGGTAATCCTATATAGTCTTTAAATCTACCTGGAATTGGTTTGAAAGTATCATGAACGACTGCTAAAGCTCGATAACAACTATCTGAATTGTCCACGATAATTCTTAGGGCAGCAACATCATAAATCTCGTGAAAATGCTTTTGTTGTCTTTCCATTTTGCTCCAGATGCCATAAAGATGTTTTGGCCTTCCTGTTATTTCAAAATTTTTCAAACCTGCTGAAACCAAGTTTTCCTTCATAAGATTCAAAGTTACTTTTAATCTTTTTTCTCTATCACTTCTTTTAACAGCTATTTGATCTTTAAGATCTAGATATTCTTTAGGCTCTAGGAATTTAAAAGCTAAATCTTCTAATTCCCATTTAAATCTGTTTATTCCTAGTCGATTAGCTAATGGTGCATAAATCTCTCTTGTTTCTCTCGCTATTCTTAGTTTTTTCTCATCATTTAGCCATTCAATTGTTCTCATGTTATGAAGTCGATCTGCAAGTTTTACTAAGACAACTCTGATATCGCTGGCCATAGCCAAAAACATTTTCCTAAGATTTTCAGCTTGTGCTTCAGTTCTGTTGTTAAAGTGTATGCCGCCTAATTTTGTTACGCCCTCTACAAGTATTTTTACTTCTAATCCAAAATTTGTTTCTATTTCGGATAAATCAATGCCAGTATCTTCAACAACATCATGTAAAAGGCCTGCAGCAATAACAGATGAACTAGCACCTATTTCTTTGAGGAGATTTGCAACAGCAACCGGGTGGATAATGTATGGCTCGCCGCTCGCACGGAATTGTCCATCATGAGCTTTATAAGCAAGTTTAAAAGCCTTTGCTATAAGGTTTTGATTCTCATCATTTTTGTTACTTGATTTTTCAAAATTATGAATATCTTTAAGAAGCCAATCGGGAATGTTTATTTGATAATTCAAAGATTCACTTTCATATTTTTTATTTTCAGGCAAAATAGTTTTGGAAACTTTAATTTCGTTTTTTTCTTTTGAATTTGCAGCTGCCTCGGACATTTTATATTGCTTTAGATGTATTTTATTTAGGTCTAGAAAAATTTGCTATAAATCATGGAAAAAAATAAAGAAAAAATTATTGTAGTTAAAAATCTTACTGTTAAATATGGCCTAAAACAGCAACCTATTATCAAAAATTTTAATTTGGAAATAGATAGTGGAGATCATTTGGCCATAATAGGACCTTCTGGATGTGGAAAGACCACTTTTGCAAAAACATTAGTAAATATATTGCCTGAAAAGGCCACTTCTAAAGGGTATTTATCGATTTCTAGTGTAGATACTAGGAAAATAAATAACAAAGATGCACAATTATTTAGAAGAAAGAATTTTGGATTTATTTATCAAGACTCTATAAAGAAACTTAATCCGCTAATGAGAGTTGGGGATCATTTATATGAATTATTTAAAACACATGATCAAACTAAATCATCTACAGCTATTAAAAAATTAGTAAAAGAAGTTTTTCAAAAAGTAGGAATTGAAGAAAGTAGACTTGATTCTTTCCCACATCAATTTAGCGGTGGAATGAGACAGAGAGTTTCTATAGCAATGGCACTTGCTTTGAAACCTAAATTATTAATAGCTGATGAACCTACAACAAGCTTAGATACCAAAACAAGTTTTGAAATTATGCAAGAAATCATTCAGTTATGTAATGAATTTGATACTACTTTGATTTTAATTAGTCACGATATTAATCTTGCAGCAAAGTGGTGTAAAAAAGTTGCAATAATTGAAAAAGGATCGATTGTTGAAAAAGGAAATATATCAGATATTTTCCAATCACCAAAATCAGATATTGGGATAAAGTTAGTTAATGCCTCAAAAATAGTATTAGAATCAAATATTAAAAATAATGTTCGTGATGAGGTCGTTCTAGAGGTAAATAACTTAAGACATTGGTATAAATTAAATTCTTCAATTTTTATAAATAAATGGAATAAGGCTTTAAATGAAGTTAGTTTTAAATTATATAAGAATGAGACTCTTGGAATAGTTGGATCTTCAGGTAGCGGTAAAAGTACATTATGCAGGGCATTAATTGGACTTCTTAAAGTAAGAGGCGGTGAAATAAAAATTTATGACAAAAATCATGCATCGAAAAAAAATAAATCTTTTAAAAAGCACAAAAATTTGCAAATTATTTTTCAAGATCCTTTTTCAAGTTTGAATCCGAAAATGACAATTAAAAATATTTTGGAAGATATATTTTTTATTCAAAAAATTTCAGATAAAAGGAAAATTGAAAAAGAAATAAAATTCATGTTTAGCAATTTAAGTCTTCCTTTTAAGAGTGAATTTTTAAATTCTTATCCTAGCCAATTATCTGGTGGTCAATTGCAAAGAATTTCATTAGCCAGAGCGCTATTGTTGAAACCAAAAATTTTGATTTGTGATGAGAGCGTTAATATGTTAGATGCTGCAGTAAAAATAGAAATTCTTGAATTACTTAGAGTCTTGCAAAAAAAAATGGATTTAACCATTATCTTTATCACACATGATTTAGGTATTGCTAAAAGATTTTGTAATAGGTTGCTAGTAATGAATCACGGAAAGATAGTTGATGAAGGAGAAAGTTCTACAATATTCACTAAAACTAAAAACACCTATACAAAATCTCTTCTAAATTCTTCTTTAAATCTTATTTAGCTTTAAGAACTTTTAGTAATTTTTGAAAATCTAATGGTAATTCTGCTTCAAATATCATTTCTTTGCCATTGATTGGATGTATGAGGCCAAGCTTAAAAGCGTGTAATGCTTGACCCTCTATTTTACAAGGAAGTTTTTTGCATCTTCCATATAAAGGATCACCCACAATAGGATGATTAATGTGAGCGCAATGAACTCTTATTTGATGCGTTCGACCAGTATCTAATTTGAAATTCATTAATGAGTAATTACCTAATCTTTCTCTTAATTTCCAATAAGTGCAGGCATATCTTCCTGAAGTTTCTTCAACTACTTTATATTTCAACCTATTGAATTTATCTCTACCAATGTGCCCCACTATTTGGCCTTCTTCAGAATTAGGTGCTCCATGAATCACTGCAATATATTCGCGTGAAGCTATTTTTTCTTTTATTTGTTTCTGAAGATTTACTAATGCCTCTTGGCTTTTAGCTACCACCATACATCCAGAGGTATCTTTATCTAATCTATGAACAATTCCAGGTCTTAGTTTCCCATTAATTCCAGGTAGATCATTACAGTGAAAAAGTAATCCATTAACTAAAGTTCCTGATTTGTGTCCAGGGGCTGGATGAACTATCAATCCTGATTGCTTATTGATTACTATGATATGTTCGTCTTCAAAAAGGATTTTTAAATCCATTTTTTCGGGTTTTAAATATATAAGAGGTTCTGGAGGAGGCATCCAGATTTGAACATTATCGCCATTTTTTAATGGGGTCTTTGCTTTCGCAGTCTTATAGTTTACAAGTACTAAACCTGAATTTATAAAATGTTGAATTCTTGCTCTACTTTGTTCTGGCCTTTTACTTACCAACCATCTGTCTAGTCTCATAGGAAGAGGTAGCTCATAAATAATTTCTATAAGTTCACCTTCTCCAATGCCGAAAGAATTTTTATTATTTAATTCCATTTTGGGACTTCTAAAGCAATTTTACCAAGCATTTGATTTCTATAATCTTCCAATAATTTATGAGACATTCTTCTTTTATCGCCTGAGGTATGTTTTGAAGCTGCTTCATCGATCCAATCAGAAGGACTCTCAAAGCCTTTTGTAATATCAACTCCATATCTATTAGATATTAGTTTTACTGAGATATTCGCATTCTTATCTTTGCTTAGAGTGGATATAATTTTGATAAATCCAATTGCGACACTCTCTATTTCATAAGCAGCTTCTCCAATATCGTCACATAGTGCAAGATTAAGTGCCGATTTTTGATCTTCTAAATTTGGAGGTATAACACCAGGAGCATCTAGCAGATCTATACCACTTTCTAATTTTATCCATCTTAAATTACGAGTCACGCCTGCTTTCCTAGCACTATCAACTACTCTTTTTTTTGCGATTCTATTAATTAATGCTGACTTACCTACGTTTGGAAAACCAAGCGTAAGTGCTCTAATTGACCTAATTTTCATGCCTCTAGAAAGTCGTCTATCGTCAATTGAAGACCGAGATTCTTTGGCGGATTTACAAATCTCTTTAATACCTATTCCTCTTTTAGCGTCACACCAATGAGGATATTGATCTTTAGCATTAAACCATTTATTCCAACTTGTGATGGTACTAGGTGAGATCATGTCAGATCTATTAATAACAAGGATATGTTTTTTATTGTTGATCCATTTGTTTAAGTGTGGATGACCTGTTGACAAAGGAATTCGTGCATCTCTAACTTCTATAACTAAATCTACTTTGTTGATAACTTCAGATAATTTTTTTTCTGCTTTTGCGATATGGCCTGGGTACCATTGAATCTTGGGTATGTCCACTTCAATAATTCAAATAAAATTTTGTATTCCTTTTAATTTTTATAATTTCAAAAGTATTTACTTCTAAATTTTAGTATAAATTTAATAACTAAAAAATTTTTATAAGAGTTAATTCTTAAAATTTATTAAGGCATAGGTAACAGTTACTACTTTTTGACCCAATAAGGCCAAATTAACGTTAGGGTCTTGAAATTAAAAATATAACTTGTTTAATGTCAAAATTATCTCTTTCCAGTCTTGATAAGACTCATTTAGAAGGAAAAAAAGTTCTTGTCAGAGTAGATTTTAATGTTCCATTAAATGAAGATGGTCAAATAACCGACGATACGCGTATTAGAGCAGCTATCCCAACTATTGAATATCTTATTAATCACTCTGCAAAAGTTATCCTAGCTGCCCATTTTGGAAGACCAAAGGGCCAAGTAAACGAAAAAATGAGATTAAGTCCAGTAGCAGCAAGATTAAGTGAATTGTTGGGGAAAAATGTTGCTCTTACTAACAGTTGCATAGGTGATGAATCAGTTGCACAATCAAATAGCTTAAGTAACGGTGATGTTCTTTTGCTCGAAAATGTTCGTTTTTTTGGTGAAGAGGAAAAGAACGATTTGGATTTTGCTAAAAATTTAGCATCACATGCAGATATGTATGTAAATGATGCTTTTGGTGCTGCTCACAGAGCTCATGCTTCAACTCAGGGAGTTACTAATTATTTAAGTCCCTCAGTAGCTGGATTCCTTTTAGAAAAAGAATTGAAATACTTACAAGGAGCAATAGATTCACCGAAGCGTCCATTGGCAGCAATAGTTGGAGGATCAAAGGTTAGTAGTAAAATTGGAGTGCTTGATTCTTTACTAGATAAGTGTGACAAAATAATGATTGGTGGAGGTATGATTTTTACTTTTTATAAGGCTAGAGGTCTAGATGTTGGAAAGAGCCTTGTAGAAGAAGATAAACTGGAGCTTGCTAAAGATTTAGAAGCAAAAGCAAAAGCAAAAGGAGTTGAATTATTATTACCCACTGATGTTGTTTTAGCTAATGAATTTTCTCCTAACGCTGAAAGTAAAATATCTAAAATTGATTCAATTAGTGGGAATTGGATGGGTCTAGATATTGGTCCAAATTCCATTAAGATTTTTCAGAATGCTCTTGCAGAATGTAAGACAATTATTTGGAATGGTCCAATGGGAGTTTTTGAATTTGATAAATTTGCTGAAGGTACAAATTCAATAGCTACGACCCTTGCGGACTTAAGTGCTTTTTCTGAAGTTTGCACAATTATTGGTGGTGGAGATTCTGTTGCAGCAGTTGAGAAAGCGGGATTAGCTAAGAAAATGTCTCATATATCTACTGGAGGTGGCGCAAGCTTGGAACTTTTAGAAGGGAAAGCTTTACCTGGTGTAGCGGCTTTAAATGACGCCTAGGCTATATCTCATCAACAATATCAATACTCTTTGTGAAAGTGATCATTCCCTTAGGATGAGCTATAATTCCTGACCATATTTGTATCCCTGGTTTTGAAGGGGCTCTAGTCATCTTAAAAATTCCTCCAGAGGCAAGTGGCTCCAATAATATTTCTTGTTCAAAAAATGAATTTACTTGATGAGGTTTTATCGATCCAGCAATAATTACGTCTTCTAGAGGTTTATTTAGAATAATATCGATATCATATTTTGAACCAGTAAGAACTTTATCAGGAATTTTAAAACTTATATCTATTTTTTTGTCATCATTTCTTATTGTTGTAAATAGATTTTTGATAATGCCTTCATCTATTTTTCCATTTGCAATTGAAAATAAATAATCAAAATCGGATTCGAGGATATGAATTTCTCCGTTAATTATTTTTTTCCCTGAAACTTTTATTCGTAAAATATCTTTATTTGGAATATAAGATTTTAATCTTTTGATCTTCCATTTGCTGTCAGGGAAATCATTAATGATATTTGCAAATTGTTTTGATATATTTTTGTTTTTATCAATTGTAAAATTTTCTTTAATAAATTTTAAATCTCTTGCGTTTAAGGAGTTTTCTAGATTTCTTAGAAAGTCAACTTTCAAAGTTTGTGATCTTGCTGAATAGGGAAGAATAAGATAAATAAATAAGTAGAGAGGAACTCCTATATTTTTGATTAATTTTAAATTAAACATATTTGTTATTTGTTATTTTCATTCTACTATTTTAAGTTTTTATGTCTAAGAAAAATAACTTATTAGTTGCAGCTAGTGGTACAGGAGGTCATATTTTTCCAGCATTAGCAGTTTCTAAGGAGGTAGAGGATCAATGGAATATTCATTGGTTGGGGGTTCATCAAAGACTTGATACAAATTTTATTCCTAAAAAATACAATTTGACGACTTTGAATATAAAGACACCAAGAAAGAATATTTTTTTGTTTTATCAATATATAAAAGTTTTAATGTCAACTTTTCAAGTAATTCGGATTTTACAAGAAAAAAAAATTAACTTAGTGTTTACGACTGGAGGTTATATATCAGCACCCACTATTATTGCTTCAAAACTTCTAAGGATACCTGTCATTATTCATGAATCAAATTTAATACCTGGAATGGTCACTAAATATTTTGGTTTTTTATGTAACTATGTTCTATTAGGATTTAAGAAAACAAATTCCTATTTAAAAAATTGCAAAACTATTTTCACAGGGACGCCTTTAAGGGAGCAATTCTATAAATCTAATCTCTTGCCAAAATGGGCTCCAGCAGGCAAAGGGCCTCTATTGATTGTCATGGGAGGTAGTCAAGGTGCAAAAGCTATAAATCAAATTCTCTACGAATCCCTAGAATTTTTAATTGAAAAAAAGTTTCGGATAGTTCATATTATTGGAGAATGCAATCAGAAATCATGTTATGTAAAGAATTCAAAAAATTATGTTCAAAAGATATTTACTAATGAAATTGCGGCTTTAATTCAAAACTGTGATCTTGTTATATCGAGATCTGGTGCAGGAACAATAAATGAATTAATAGAGACTGAAAAACCTTCAATTTTAATTCCATATCCTTATTCAAAAAATAATCATCAGGAAAAAAATGCAATGATTCTTGCTGAAAATGGAGGCTCAGTTTTAATGAATCAAAATAAAATTTCTAAAGAACTTTTTGAAGAAACTATCGGAAGAATTTTTAGAAAAAATTTAAAAAGCGGAAAAAATCAATATGAAATACTAGAAATAATGAAGAAGAATATGAAAAGTAATAATAAAACTAAATCTAAAATTGAGATTAAAAAATTAATTAATTACTTTTTAAAGGAATTTTGAATTTCTTTACATAGAAGAATATTATTTTTTTTACTCTGCAAACTTATTCTTGCCCATTTTTCGTCAAGAAATCTAAATGAAGTGCATTCTCTAAGTAATATTCCTTTATTTTCTAAGTATTTTATATTTGGCAACAAAGATTTTTTACTTTCTATTAAAAAAAAGTTGGTTGAAGAGTTATGAACTTTAAGGTTTTTTATTGTTGATAGTTTTTTACATACTATCTCTCTTTCAATATTAATCCAGCTGTGAATCTGCCTTGTCCACTGTTCATAGAATTTCTTATTACTTAGTAAGTCAATTCCAGCTTTAATAGCAAAGGAATTTAATGGCCAAGGATCTCTATTAATTTTCCATTGTTTAATTTTTTTCGATGAGCCAATAATATAACCTAATCTAAGACCAGGAATATTGAAGATTTTGGTTAAACTTCTCAAGACTAATAAATTATCATATTTTTTGGTTAATGGTATTAACGATTCTTTTTCTCCATTAGGTGTTATTGATAAGAAAGCCTCATCACAGATAACTAATTTATATTTTTTTATAATTGTCTCTAATGAATTTCTCTCCCACAATTGGCCTGTAGGGTTATGTGGATTTGTTATCCAAATAACATCACCTTTAGGATGAAGTGGAAATGATTGAGGAAAAATATTATTCCAGCTTTTTGGTAATTCGCAGTGTATGAAATTGCTATTCCAACAATTTAACGATCTTTCATAATCAACAAAGCCTGGAGAAGGAATACAACTGATTCCAAATTTAGTTGCTTCATAACCTGCCCAGGTTATTAGCTCAGAAGCTCCATTCCCAGGTAAAATGTTCTCTGGATTTATTCCATGAAATTTGCCAATTGTTTCTTTTAAATCACTCAAATTTCTCTCTGGGTAATATCTAAATCCAAGTTTCTTAATTTCTTCATTTAATGAATCTATTAGTATTTTAGGTGGATCAAAGGGAACTAATGAGGCACTTGCGTCAATAATTTCAGAGGGTAATAAATTTAATTTTTTTGAATTTGCATATACATTTCCTCCATGCTTGAAGTTTAATATTTTCATGGCTTTTTTTGAGTATTCATCAGATTCCGATTTATTCATTATCCATTTTCTAATTTCATTCAACCCATTTTAAATCGGATCCAATGGCCTCTTTTATGTTAGATAATTGATAATTATTTAGTTGCTTTATGATTCCTTCAAGTATATCGGGGACTAATTGTGGACCCTTATATATCCACCCTGTATAAAGTTGAATTAATGATGCTCCAGAACAAATTCTTTCCCAAGCAGACTCTGGACTATCGATTCCACCAACGCCGATTAAAATAATCTTTTTATCAATTTTATGAATATGTTTTATTATCTTATTTGCTTTTCTTTGCAAAGGTCTTCCACTTAATCCTCCATTCTCTTCAGAAAGAAATAATCCTGTTTGTTCGATCTTTCTATTTTCTAGACCTAATCTATCAATGCTGGTGTTAGTAGCAATTATTCCATCGATTTTTTCCTCAATTATTAGTTGACAAATATCTTCAATATCTTTAAGGCTTAAATCGGGTGCAATTTTTACAAATAATGGTGGACAATTAGGTAAGCATTTAATTTCTTTAAGAAGTTCTTTAAGGAGAATTGGATCTTGCAACTTTCTTAGTCCTTCGGTATTTGGAGAACTTACGTTTATTGCTGCATAATCACAATATGGAATTAATAATTTTAGAGAAGTTAAGTAATCATCGTTTGCTTGAGATATACCTGTAATTTTAGATTTACCGAAATTTATTCCCAAACAAATATTCTTTCTGTTTTTTTTAAAATTAATACCTTGTTCAATAAAGTTCTTAACTAGATTTTCAGCACCATTGTTGTTGAAGCCCATTCTATTTAATGCTGCCTCTTCTTTTGCTAATCTAAATAACCTTGGTTTGGGATTTCCATTTTGGGCAAATTTAGTTACTGTACCAAGTTCTGCAAATCCAAAACCAAAATCTTTCCATATATTTGCAGCATTTCCATTTTTGTCAAAACCCGCAGCTAAACCAATTGGATTACAAAAATTTATTCCACATATGTTTTGATTTAACCTTTTATCAACTACAGAAAATTCTTCATTTAGATTTTTTAGTAATGATGAAACTACCGGCCAATTATGTTTCCTTGAACTGAATGATAGAAGGCTAAGGGATAAATTTGTTAGATATTCTGCATCTATTCCAGAGTCTTTTTTTAATATGGGGCTCATCAAGTTTTTATAAAGATTTTTAAATACTCCCTTCTGTTCATTCATGAAAAATTAGAATTCTTTTTTTTCTATTATCCAATATTTTTTATCTTTAGGAATGAATCTCCAATTACGCCATTCAAAAAGTAAATATTTTTTTATTTTCAATTCGTTTTCTTTACACAATAAATCACTTAGTTCTAGTGAACTTAACAAGTACTTTTTTTCTGCAAATTTTTGCATTAATTCGTTTCTTGACAATAATTTCTGAATATCTGCAGGTCCATTTGTTTCAAACAAGTCAACTGAGGATTCTTCTTCTTGCGATTTAATTACTATAGAAATACCTTTGCTGTAATTAGTTGCAATTTTATCAACCCTATCATTTTGTTTATCCCCGCTATGACCTTTAACAAATTCCATTATTAGGCCATCAATCCTTAATTGATCAATTTTCTGCCATAAATCAAGATTTTGAACTGATTTTCCTGTGCTTGTTTTCCATCCATTTCTTTTCCAATTAATGATCCATTTTGTATATCCCTCAATAACATATTTACTATCAGTTTTTAATTTAAAATTCTCTTTTAATTTATAGGTTTTTAATTTCTCAAGCGTTTTTATAGCTGCGGTAAGTTCCATCCTGTTATTAGTGGTATTTTGCTCGGAACCACCTATCTCTAATTCACTGTTATCGTCAAAAATTATTAAACCACCCCAACCACCTGGGCCTGGATTACCACTGCAGGCTCCATCAGTTGCAGCTTCAATTGCAATACTATCATTATTCATAATTTTTGAAGCCGATATTAAGTTTATCGGCTTGAAAAAATTTACTCTTACTTAAGTGTAACTTTACCGCCAGCTTCTTCAATCTCTTTCTTTAAAGATTCAGCGTCTGCTTTGGCAATTCCTTCTTTTACTGTTTTTGGTGCTGATTCAACAAGTGCTTTCGCATCACCAAGACCAAGACCAGTTGCATTTCTTACAACCTTAAGGACTTTGATTTTTGCAGCTGCATCAAAGCTTTCGAGTACCACATCAAATTCAGTTTTTTCTTCAGCAGCGCCTCCATCTGCATCAGCGCCAGCTGCTCCTGGAGCTGCCATTACTACCCCTGCAGAAGCTGCAGCAGATACGCCAAAAGCCTCTTCAATTTGCTTTACAAGCTCAGATGCTTCTAAAAGTGATAGAGACTTTAATGATTCAAGAATTTCTTCAGTTTTTGCGGACATTTTCTTAAAAGTTAATTAGGGTTTGAATTTAAGATTCTGATTTTTCAGAATGTTGTTTAAGTGATCTAGCAAGTCCAGAAGGCACTTCATTGATAGAGATTGCAATTTTTGTTGCTACTCCATTTAGAGCACCAGCAATTTTTGCCATCAATACTTCTTTAGATGGAAGACTCGCAATTTCTTTTATTTCAGAATTGCTAAGAAGTCTGCCTTCAAATAAAGCTCCTTTGGTTTCGGATTTTTTGGTGTCTTTTTGAAAAGATTGGATCGCTTTTACAGCACCTCCAACATCTTCTTTGATTAAGACAAAAGCATTTGTTCCGGTCAGTAAAGATTCAAGATCATTCCAATTACTATCTCCATCAATTGCTTTTCGCATTAATGAATTTTTAGTAACTTTGCAAATGCCTTTAGTTGTTTGCAATCTAGATCGCAAATCAGACATCTCTTTGATAGTTAAACCTTTATAGTCAAGAACCACAGCCATTTCCGAGTCGTTTAAGAGAGATTTAATCTCACTAACGATTTGTTGCTTATTCTCTAGTGTTCGGCCCATTGTTGTTTTTTTGGATCGTAATTTAGGGAGAGCAGGAAATGCGGCAAAGTCCTTTTAAAGAGGCCGCTTTTATTAGATCCAAAAAGAAATAATTTAAGACGAGTCCTCGGTAGGAATTAAAAATTTAGAATAACTAAATAAACCTACTTTCTTTGGCCGTATTATTGCATTATAAATTATACTACAGAGAGTTAACTTTCAGGTTGGTAATCTTGCACTGCACTGATATCAACTTGAACTGAAGGCCCCATAGTTGAAGTCACATAAAAACTTTTCCAATATTTTCCTTTGGCTCCACTTGGTTTGTTTTTATCAATTGATTCTTGTAAGGTTTTTAAGTTATCAAATAGGTCCTCTTTCGTAAAACTTGCTTTTCCGAAGCGAACATGAACGATGCCTGCTTTATCTGCTCTAAATTCGAGCTTACCAGCTTTGAATTCTTTTATTGCATTACTAATATCATTGGTCACTGTCCCAGCTTTTGGATTAGGCATTAAACCTCTAGGTCCTAAAACTCTTCCTAATTTTGCAACCTTTGGCATCATATCTGGAGTTGCAATAAGCAGATCAAATTCCATATTTCCTTTATTTATGCTTTCCACAAGATCTTCTTCACCAAATAAATCTGCACCAGCAGACTTAGCTTTCGATACATTCTCACCGCTTGTGATTACAGCGATCTTGATACTTTGGCCAGTACCATGTGGTAATGCAACTGTGGTCCTTAATTGTTGATCAGTATATTTTGGATCAATACCTAGACGTATATGCGCTTCAATAGTTTCATCAAATTTAGCGTTGGCATTTTCCTTGATAATACTAAGAGCTTCTAGTGGAGCGTAAATGCGATCTTCTATCTTTGTTGATAGAGCCGCCATTCTTTTTGATAGTTTTTTCATAGTAATTTTGGGTGCAAACGGTTATTAATAACCTCCCCTAAATAGTGAGTAAGTTTTTTTGAACTCAATCAGTAATAGAGACGCCCATATTACGAGCAGTACCCTCAATTACTTTCATAGCTGATTCAATATTAGAACAGTTTAGATCAGGAAGCTTAGTTTTGGCTATTTCTTCTAATTGAGATTTACTTATATTCCCAACAGAGCCTTTTGCAGATTCACCAGATCCTTTCTCTATCCCAGCCGCTTTTGTGATTAAAACTGAGGCTGGAGGTGTTTTTGTTATGAAAGTAAAGCTTCTATCTTCAAAAACAGAAATCTCAACTGGAATTACAAAACCTGCTTTATCTTGGGTCCTAGCATTGTATTCTTTACAAAATGCCATAATATTGACACCATGTTGTCCTAAAGCTGGGCCTACTGGAGGAGCAGGATTCGCTTTGCCTGCTTGTAGAGCAAGCTTGATAACTGCAACAATTTTTTTTGCCATTAGATTTGAGAATTTAAGCTGAGGTAGAAAATCATCATTTTACTAGATAAACAAAACTATTAGAAATTAATTTTGTTTATTGATTTGGGAGAACTCTAATTCTACAGGAGTCTCGCGCCCAAATATCGAAAGTAATGCTTTTAATTTATTTCTTTCCCCGGAAACTTCTATAACTTCTCCCTGGAAATCCTTAAATGGACCACTAGTTACTATGATCCTATCTTTTTCTTCAATATCTAATTTGATTACAGCCTTTTTCTCTGATGCGCGCTTAAAGATCCTATTAACTTCTTGTCTGGATAATGGTCGAGGTTTGATATGACCTCGTGATCTTCCGCTACCTCTACCATCTTCAGCACCAACAAAGTTAATTACATTTGGAGTACTTTTTACAGCCATCATTGTATCTTCGTCCAAAATCATTCTTACGAGGACATAACCTGGGAAAACTTTTTCTTCAGTAGTTTGTCTACTACCATCTTTCTTTAATTTAATTCCAGGAGTCTGGGGAATTTCAATTTCAATAATCCGATTATTAACACCCAAAGTTACTGATCTCTGCTCAAGGGTCGCTTTTACTTTTTTTTCACAGCTTGATGCTACTTGAACTGCATACCATCTCGCGATGCTAGTATTAGCTTTTGAAGAAGCAAGGTTTGTAGTCAATTCATTACTCATTTTTTTTTTTGAAGTTTATTAAGATCTTTATTTAAATGGATATTCAGGGGTAATTTAACCAAAAATTTGAGAGGCTGCCCATCCATAGAATCTGCTGACAGAGGCTATGGCTGCCGCAGAAAAAGATACCATAATTATAACCGCTACTGATTCACTAAAAAGTTGTTGTTTGTTTGGCCATACGACAAGTTTGAGCTCATTGTAGGTAGAACTAAAAAAATTATCCTTTTTTTTAGGCTCTTCTATTTCAGGGGAATCTTTTTTAAGAGGTTCTTTATTAGTAGTGGGACTTGTCACAAGATTTTTTGTAATTAAGCTTTATGCTTTATCTATTATTTTAGCTTATTGATTTACTCCTCAGCTAGGTTTAAAAAAAATCTCATTCTTTTTAGAAGGGTTAAGTTTTATTGTGATATTTTTTTTGTTTTTAAAGTTATCCTCTAAAAGTTTTGCAGCTAAGGGATTTTCTATCTGTCTTCTAAGCTCCCTGCTAAGTGGCCTAGCACCATATTCAGGTTCGTAAGAATCGGTTGCAATTTTATTAATAACTTTTTTATCTATATTGATATTGATTTTCTGTTCAAGAAGTAGGTTTTTTAAATCTTCTGTTTGTAAAATAATTATTTTTTGAAGTTCATCAATAGATAATGGATCAAACTTTACTACTTCATCAATTCTATTTAAAAATTCTGGTCTAAAAATTGAAGATAATGTATTACTAATAGAATCTTCAAGAGTTTGTTGATCCTTCTCTAACTTTCCCTCACTTTTAGAAATTTTTTGTGAATACTCAAGTATAGATTTACCAGCTAGGTTACTTGTCATAATGATTACTGTATTTTTGAAGTCCACAGTCCTTCCTTGAGAGTCCGTTAATCTTCCTTCATCTAAGACTTGTAAAAGGATATTAAATACTTCTGTATGTGCTTTTTCTATCTCATCAAGAAGTATTACTGAATAGGGTTTACGTCTTACAGCTTCAGTTAATTGACCACCCTCTTCATAACCAATATAACCTGGAGGAGCTCCCAAAAGTCTTGCTACGGCGTTTTTCTCCATATATTCACTCATATCTAATCTTAAAAGTGCGTCTTCTTCATCAAATAAAGCTGTAGCAAGAGATTTTGCTAATTCTGTTTTGCCAACACCTGTAGGACCCATAAATAAAAAAGATCCAATAGGTCTTTTAGGACTTTTCATGCCAACGCGAGCTCTTCTAATCGCAGCAGAGACAGTTTCAATAGCTTTTTCTTGTCCAATAACTTTTTCACTTAGTTCTGTTTCAAGATTGACTAATTTCTTACGTTCATTTGAAACTACTTTGGAAATTGGAATACCTGTGATTTTTGAGATAACATCAGCAATATCGTCAGGTTCAACTTGATATTTAAAAGGGAAATTTCTATTTTTCTTTATTTTACTAAAGTTCACTTCAACTTTTTGTATTTTATTCTCTATTTCACTTAAATCTTTTTCAAGCTTTTCTAAGTGATCTAAATCATTTTCAATTTCGCGATTTGATTTATCTTTAATTTGTTTGGTTAGCTTATCTTCTTCTTTCATCAAAATAGATAATTTCTCCATTTCTTCCCTCAAATTGTCCCAATTGTCCAAAAGAACGTTCAATTTCTCCTCTGATTGTTTTCTCATATCAGATAGTTTTTCTTGAGCTTCATTATTGTCTCCTTCCCAATTATTCAGTTTTTCATCAATAGTATGAAGTTTGTTTTCTAGTTGGAGAATTATTTGAGGCTTATTATTAAAATCGATTTTTAACTGTGCAGCTGCTTCATCAATTAAATCTATTGCTTTATCAGGAAGACATTTATCGCTGATGTATCTGTCGGCCAATTTTGCAGAATGTTTTACAGCCTCTTCAGAAATTTTTATGCCATGGTGTGATTCATATTTCTTTTTGATACCTTGCAGTATTGTTGCGCTTAATTCTACTGAAGGTTCATTAACTGCTATCTTTTGAAAGCAATTATTCAATGCCTGATCTTTTTCAATAGTTTCACGAAATTTCTCAGGTGTTGTTGTACCGATACATCTAAGTTCTCCTTCAGATAGTAAAGGTTTTAAAATATTACTAATGTCGGTAGAGGATCTGTCAGAACTCAATATTGAGTGAATTTCATCAATAAATAGAATCATTCCTTGGCTTGGATTGTTAAGTTCCTGCAATATTAGGCTTAGTCGTTCCTCTAGTTGGCCTCTAAATTTTGTTCCAGAAACTAAAGCACCTAAGTCAAGTGAAATAATTTTTAAGTCTTTTAAAGAATCAGGAACTTTTTTGTCTACAATTAATTGCGCAAGTAATTTTGCAATTGAGGTTTTACCAACTCCAGGATTGCCAATAAGTATAGGATTATTTTTGTTTCTTCTGCAGAGTACCCTCATTAAATTATTGATCTCATTTTCTCTTCCTAAAACAGGATCCAGTAAGCCTTTTTTGGCTGATTCTGTTAAATCTTTACCATAAATTGAAAGAGCATTCTCATCTTTTTCAACTTGTTTTTTGGTTTCAATTTGAAGTTCACTTTTGGGTAATGTAACAATAGCTTTTTCAAATTTTTCATCTTTAACTAAAGTCTCTTTGTTTGATTCAAAATTAGATTGATTATTAATCTCAATTACGTTCTCGTAATTAAAAGAATCTTTTGATTGATTAATATTTGGAAAAAACTTTAATTCTTCCTCTAATTTTTCCATTGAAAGATTGCCTTCTTCAAAAACATAATTTCCAATTCTTAAATCCCTTCCAAGAGCAATTAGTAAATGAGGGATTTCTATTAATTTCGATCCCCATTGAATTTTAATCTGATTCGCATTATCTAATAAAATTTCTAAATCTTCTCCGATAGTAAAAATATCTGACTCATTTGTTGGTGTCTCTTCTAAAAAATCTTCTGTTATGTCTAAAACTATATCTTGGTCGATTGATAATTTTTCAATGAAAGCAAAGAATTCACTTGATGAGAACAACGTATGAATTATGTGTTCAATATTAAATTCGCTATGATCCCATTTTTTTGCGGTTTCTTCCCCTAATAAAAGAAGATTCCAACTGATATCGCTAAAAAGTTCAGGACTGGATGTAAGTGTTTCTCTCATAAACTATAAAAACTATAGTTGATTATTAATTAATATTCTAAATAGGATATGCAATAATAATCATCCAATAATTTTAAATTGTAAGATGAATTTGAAAAATATGTTTATGACAAGGGTTGCTGGGACTTTTGAATTAATAAAAGCTTTAACTAATATCTAAGTTGTTCTGAAATTGAAATTATATTTGGTTAACATATATATTTCAGATGTTAGCCAAATAGTTCAGCTATTAATAGGATTTAAATAGTAATAATTAAATTGTGAAAGAAACTATTGATTTTCTTATTGATACTATTGAAGCAAGGCAAGTCCTTGATTCAAGAGGTAATCCAACTGTAGAGGCAGAAGTGTTTTTGGAATGTGGTGCAAGTGGTAGAGCAATTGTTCCAAGCGGAGCTAGCACTGGTGCTCATGAGGCACATGAATTAAGAGATGGTGGCTCAAAATATATGGGAAAAGGTGTTATGAATGCTGTTAATAAAATTCATGAAACAATATCCCCTGCGTTATGTGGTTTGTCAGCTTTAGATCAAACTGCAGTAGATAAATTAATGATTGAAATTGATGGAACTCCTAATAAGTCCAACCTTGGAGCAAATTCAATCCTTGCAGTAAGTCTCGCAACTGCCAGAGCATCAGCAAATGCTTTAGAAATTCCCCTATATAGGTATCTTGGAGATCCATTATCCAATCTTCTTCCAGTCCCATTGATGAATGTAATAAATGGTGGTGCTCATGCACCAAATAGTCTTGATTTTCAGGAATTTATGCTCGTCCCACATGGAGTTAATAATTTCAGTGAATCATTAAGAATGGGTACTGAAATTTTTCACTCATTAAAATCATTACTTGACCAAAAAGGTTTATCTACTGCGGTAGGCGATGAGGGTGGATTCGCGCCTAATTTGTCATCAAGCGAAGAAGCAGGAGACTTATTATTAGAAGCAATCCATAAAGCTGGATTTAAGCCTGGTGAGCAGGTATCTTTAGCTTTAGATGCAGCTAGTACTGAATTTTATAGTGATGGTATCTATAAATATGAAGGGAAAAGTTTAAATAGTTCTGAAATGATTTCATATCTTTCAAGATTAGTTTCTAATTATCCAATAGTTTCAATAGAGGATGGTTTAGCGGAGGATGATTGGGAGGGTTGGTCAGAATTAAATAAAGAACTAGGAAATAAAGTTCAGCTTGTAGGTGATGATTTATTCGTTACTAATACAGAAAGGTTAAGGAAAGGGATTATGGAAAAATCTGCCAACTCAATCCTAATAAAGGTAAATCAAATTGGAACATTAACTGAAACTTTGGAAGCTATTGATTTAGCTAAAATGTCTGGTTTCACGAGTGTTATAAGTCATAGAAGCGGTGAGACTGAAGATACAACAATTGCTGATTTATCTGTCGCCACAAGATCTGGTCAGATCAAGACAGGCTCTTTGAGTAGAAGTGAAAGGATTGCAAAATACAACAGGCTTTTAAAAATTGAAGAGGAATTAGGAAATCAAGCAAGATTTGCCGGAGCTTTAGGTTTAGGTCCAAAAAATATATAGTTTTTAGCGCTTAAGTTTTTCTAAACGTGAGCCTTTTCTCATACTTAGTTGGCATTTTATCCAATCAATACTTATTGGTAGTGCAAAAAAAAGTGGCAACAATGCAAAATTATTTTGTTTATTAGTTACAAGTAAAGCAGATGCAATTGATAAGCTTCCTATAAGAATTGAATGGCCTAAAGTTTTTTGAGCAGTAAACATTTTTTTGAATTGCCGATCAGACTCTCCCATTCTTATTTGCAATTGTAAATCGCCCTGCTCTAATCTTTCTAAACTTTCATCTATTCTTTTTGGAATTCCAACAGCTTTCGATCCTAGTTCACCTACTTGTTTTCCAAATTGGTTAATTAAATCGTTGGGAGTTTGATTATTTGAAGTCATAAGTTCTATTAAATAAGGCTTGGTCACTGATACAAGGTTAAACCCTGGGTCAAGCATTCTACCAACTCCTTCAAAAGTTGATAGAGCTCTCATCACAAAGATTAAATCTACTGGCAGTTGAAATGGTGTTTCATAAACAAGTTCGTATAAATCTCCAGATAATTTTTCAATAATATTTGGACTAAATGGTGGAGTTAAGGCTTCTTTAAGCATCAATCTAACTAATCTTCTGACTGGTCCTACATCAATATCTTTTGAAATTAGCCCAGCTTGTTGTAATTGACTAACAAGTGATGAGGCATCTCTTAAAGCAGCAGCCTTAACCATCCCCCCTAATCTTGTTTGAAGATTATTTGAGATATTGCCCATCATTCCAAAATCATAAAAAATCAATTTACCTTCATTTGAAACTGCTAGATTCCCTGGATGAGGGTCTGCATGAAAAAAACCGTAATTTACTAATTGTTTTAAATAGCTTATTGCACCTATTTCTGCAATTTTTGGTAAATCAATTTCTTGTGTTTGTAATTTTTCTAAGTCGCTTATTTTTGTTCCTTCTAGATAACTTAAACAAAGTACTTTTTCACTGCTCATATCCCAAATTACTTCAGGAACTACAATGTTTTCATCATCAAGAAATTGCTGTCTAAATCTTGCTGCATATTGTGCTTCACAATTAAAATCAAGTTCCTTAATGAGAACTTTCCTACACTCTTTAGCAATCTCAACCCAGTTTCTACCTCGACTCCAATTCTTATTTTTCTGCAACAAACCTGCTATTTGCTGCATTATGCCTAAATCGATAATAAACAATTCTTTTAAATTGGGTCTTTGGACTTTAAATGCTACTTTCTTACCATCTTTTAAAGTTGCCTTATGAACCTGAGCAAGTGAAGCTGATCCAACCGGATCAATTATTATTTCATCTATTTCATTAAACTTAGATCCAAGTTCTTCTCTAATAGTTTCTTCAACTTGGGCAAATGAAAAATTAGGAACTTGATCCTGCAATTTAGACAATTCCTGTATCCATGTATTAGGAATTAAATCAGGTCTCGCTGATAATAGTTGCCCAATTTTAATAAATGCTGAACCAAGCTTTATTAATTGATTAGTAAACCACCTAGCTCTTTTAATTTGGACCTTACTTTTTTCATTGCTCTTAGTTTGAAAAATTGTAAATCTAATATTATCTATCCATAAATTTATTAAAAGCAAAATCAGAGTTATCCAAATAAGAAAGGCCCTCTTCAATTTTTTTAAAAGATAACGAAGAATGTGATAACTCATTTAATTTGATTATTTATCTTTTTATTAATGAGATCAATTTGCTTATGGATACCTTCAATTTCATTTAAAGCTTTTTTTATTTTGGAATCTTTAGAAGAATTTGTGGACTCATTTTCTTGAATATTTTCGGCTTTCTCCATTCTTGAGGCTTCTTCGATTATGGATTCTTTCAAGCTATCAAATTCTTTTTTAAGAATTTCTGGAGCATCCTGAGCAATATTTGTTGCTTCTTCAATTTTTTCAAATAATATCTCGTTTAATTTTTCGGTTAATTTCTTAATAGCAGCTTTTAAAAGGTAATCAGAGTTGGTCATGAAAAATATAATGTTTCTACGGCAATTGATTTTTTCTATATGACCTAATAATAGATCAATACAGAACATTTCACGTAACTGATCATTTTGATAATTAATTTTTTATATTTTCCTATGTAAGTTTGTTTCTATATTATGCTTTTTTCTTTTTTTTCTTTTAACTTATATCTATATGAAGGTTAGGTATTTACATTAAAGATATCTTCTAACCAAGAACTCATCTAATTAGCTATTAAAAGGAGTTTTATTAAATTGGAAATCATTGAGTCAGATGTAGTTATTATCGGAGGAGGTCCTGCCGGATGTACTTGCGCACTTTATACATCTCGTTCAAACTTAAAGACAGTAATTTTAGATAAAAATCCATCTGTTGGCGCCTTAGCGATAACTCATCAAATAGCTAATTACCCCGGTGTTCCTGTTGATATAAGTGGGGATAAATTACTTACCCTAATGAGAGAACAGGCTGTGCAATACGGAACAGACTATAGAAGAGCACAAGTTTTTGGAATAGACGCTAGTGGAGAATGGAAAATGGTTTATACACCAGAAGGCACTTTCAAAGCTAAAGCACTTGTACTTGCAAGTGGAGCCATGGGTAGGCCTGCTTCATTTAAGGGTGAATCTGATTATCTTGGCAAAGGAGTAAGTTATTGCGCTACATGTGATGGGGCTTTTTATAAAAATAGAGAAGTCGCCGTTGTTGGAGTGAACAAGGAGGCAATTGAAGAGGCAACTGTTTTAACTAAATTTGCATCAACTGTGCATTGGATTACATCAAGTGATCCTAAATCAGACAATGAAGAAGCGATGGAATTGATGGATAATTCAAATATAAAACATTGGAGTAGAACAAGATTATTGGAAATATTAGGTGATGATATGGGCGTGAATGGGGTTGTTGTAAAAAATAAACAAGAAGAAAATCCTATCAACTTAAATTTAGATGGAGTCTTTGTCTATATGAGCGGTTCAAAGCCTATTACTGATTTTTTAGGGGATCAAATTGCTTTAAAAGAAGACGGAGGAGTTATTGTGGATGACTTTATGTCTACTAACTCTGATGGAGTATGGGCTATTGGAGATATAAGAAATACACCATTCAAGCAAGCCGTAGTTGCGGCTTCTGATGGATGTATAGCTGCAATGTCAATTGATAGATATCTAAATAGTAGAAAAAATATAAGAGTCGATTGGATTCATTCTTAAAAATAAATATTTCTTCCTTAATTTAAAGGGGTGTTGCTTCAGAAATATAAGCGACTCCTCCGTAGTAGCTTAAATCGTCCCTGATGTTATCTCTCATTTTATCTATTATTTCTTGCTCACAAAAAACAATTACATGAGCATTTGCTCCTAATCCTGTAAATTCCATATCTTCAGTAACAACTCTTTCAGGCCCTCTGCCTGTGGCGTGTTTCATAACTGTATATCCGGGAACATTTGCTTTTTCTAAAGTTTTAATGATTGCATCAAGTTCTCTTTCACTAAAAATTAGGTCTAATCTTTTCATTTTTATAAAGGGGAAAGTGGGATAATGGTATTTACTAAACTCATGTATATGGGAATGCCAAGAACTATATTGAATGGAAAAGTTAGACCTAGTGTTGTTGAAATATAATAACTAGATTTAGCTTCTGGAACTGTCATCCTCATAGCTGCAGGAACTGCTAAATAAGAGGCGCTTGCACATAAAACCACAAATAAAAGTGCGTTGCCAGGTCCTAATGATAAAAATCTTGCAACAAAAACACCTATAAATGCATTAAATAGAGGCATGAAAATTGCAAAGCCAATCAAGAACGAACCTGCATTTTTCAGCCTAGGTAATCTTTGAGCAGCGACTATTCCCATATCTAATAGGAAGAAGCATTCTGCTCCATAGAATAATTGACCAGTAAATGGCTCCATTTTTGTAATACCAGAGGGATTACTGGAAGCAGTCAGAAATCCCACAATTAAGCTTGAAAGTAATAAATAAACAGATCCATTCAAAAGGGATTCATGTAATATTGCGCTTAGATGCATTTTTCTTGATTTTGGTCTATTTTTTGGAGCTGCAAATTTTACTAGTAATAATCCAACAATTATTGCAGGTGATTCCATTAAAGCTAAGGCGCCAACCATAAACCCATCAAAAGCTATTTTTTGACTTTCTAAAAAACTTTCTGCAGAAATAAATGTAACTGCGCTTATTGAACCATATGCTGCTGCTATTGCTGCTGAATTAAAGACATCAAATTTAAATCTTAAAATTAAAAATCCAATCAGCGGGATTAAAAGTGACATTAGTATTGCAGCGCTTAAAGTCGGCAATACTTGATCAGTAAACCCACTTTTCTGTATCTCTATACCTCCTTTAAACCCAATAGCTAATAGCAGATACAAGGAGAAGAGTTTAGGCAATGGAGCTGGTATTTCTAAATCAGATTTAAAGATTACTGATATTGCTCCAATTAAAAAGAAAAGAACTGGCGGGGCTAATACATTTTGCAGAATTGGATTTATTTCCATAAATTATTAGGCTATTTCATTTAAAGCGGTTTCTAAAGCTTCTTTTCTTGTCTGAATGATGCCTTCAACTCCAAACTTAGCTAATCTATCCTTTACTTTTTCATTCGCACCAGCAACAAATGCTTTTCTAGAATTATTTTTTGCTTCTTGCATCATATCCTCAATTGCCAGAGTCGCCGTCACTCCAAGTCTTGGCACATCAGTGATATCTAATATCAAAACCTTATAGTTTCTTACTAGCATCATTCTCTCAGATATACCTTTTGCTGCTCCAAAACTAAGTGGTCCTTTAAGTCTGAATAACATTACTTCCCCTGAACATCTATCTAGGAGTGCTTTTTCATCATCAGGTAATGCATTTTTAGCTTGATCATCTTTTGATAAAGGATTATCCTCATCCATTCCTTCTAGTTGGGTTTCGGTTATTGAATCAATAGTGAGCATATTTGCTATGAATACACCGACTAAAACTGCCCAAATTAGATCCCAAAAAACAGTCATTAGAAGTACGCCGTACATTACTACTGAAGTTTTTAAAGATAATTTGTGAGCCCTCCTCAAGAATCCCCAATCAATAATGTCTAAACCTACTTTTATAAGGATACCTGCTAGCAAAGCAGTTGGTATTTGCTCAGCTAAAGGTCCAGCACCAACTAAGACTATTAATAATACGACAGAGTGAACCATACCAGAAATGGGAGTTGAGCCTCCAGATTTAACATTTATGACTGTTCTCATTGTTGCTCCTGCTCCAGGTAAACCTGAAAACAGACCTGCAATAGCATTACCTATCCCTTGACCAATAAGTTCTCTATCTGAATTATGTTTTGTTTGAGAGATATTGTCTGCTACTAGAGATGTCAGTAAAGAGTCAATAGCGCCAAGTACAGCGAGGACTAATCCTGCCTTGAAAATAATTGGAAAATATTGATTAAAACTTGGGAAATTTAAAGATGGTACGCCCCTTGGGATTTCTCCAATTCTATCAATAGCTCCGTCTCCAAAAATTAAAATTGATATTGGAGTTACTATTAATAAGGCCAATAGAGGAGAAGGCACCCATTGACTTATTTTTCTAGGAGTTAGAAATACTATTCCTAGTGTCATTATTGCTACTCCAATAGCAGCACCATTGGGCTGGAAATTTGAAAATACAGTAGTTAAAGATTCGACTACTCCCCCTCGAGTGCTAATTCCAAGTAATGGACCAATCTGAAGCGCAATGATTATTACTCCAATACCAGACATGAATCCTGAGACAACAGAATATGGAACTAACGTAATGTATTTCCCTAGTTTTAGAATCCCGAATAATATTTGTAGTATGCCGCCAATTACTACAGCTGCCATCACTAAAGGTAAAATTTGTCCTGCAGATAAATCTCTTGGAACTCCTACAGCTGCTAAGCCTGCTACTACACCAGCAACAGTTACACTCATGGGACCGGTAGGCCCACTAACTTGAGCTGGTGTCCCGCCGAATAATGCTGCTAAAAAACCAACTACTACTGCCCCATATAGTCCATAAATTGCTCCGCCAGGTCCTAACGCAGCGTTACCAAAAGCAAGAGCGAGAGGTAAAGCCACCACTGCAGCTGTGATCCCTCCAAGAATATCGCCTCTTACATTCTTCAGATGAAATCCATTAATTATTTTCAAAGATACTCTCCTTAAAATAAACACTTAACTAAAAGATATTATCTCTTTATGACGTAAATTTGTGAAAAATGAAGTTTGTGCAAAATATTTTTGTAACTTTTTTTGCTCTTACTAAATAAATTTTAGTTAATTTTCCTGAACAAAAGTAGTCTCTGATTGATTTATGTGCGAGGCGAGCGATTAATGTATTAGATAAATATTTTTCAATTTAAATAATATTCAAATGAATTCGATTATTCGTCCTAGAAGATTAAGAAGAACTGAAGCAATTAGAGAAATGGTAAGAGAAAACCATTTAAAGCCTTCGGACTTTATATATCCATTATTTATTCATGAAAAAGATTTTAAAGAGGAAATTTCAGCAATGCCCGGAACTTATAGATGGGATATTCATGGCTTAATAAAGGAGGTTGCTAGGGCATGGGAATTGGGGATAAGGTGTGTGGTTCTTTTCCCAAAAATTAACGATAGTTTAAAGACTGAAGATGGAGCAGAATGTTTTAATGAAGACGGTTTAATTCCTAAAGCTATTCGAATATTAAAAAAAGAGATTCCAGAAATGGCAATAATGACAGATGTTGCCTTGGACCCATACTCTTGTGATGGTCATGATGGATTAGTTGATGAAACTGGAAAAATATTGAACGACGAAACAATCGAAATTTTAAAAAAACAAGCTTTAACACAAGCAAGAGCTGGAGCAGATTTTATTGGCCCTAGTGACATGATGGATGGGAGAGTTGGAGCTATCAGAGCTGCTCTTGATAGTCAAGGATTTAGTGATGTAGGTATTATTAGTTACACAGCAAAATATTCATCTGCTTATTATGGACCATTTAGAACTGCTTTAGATTCGGCTCCTAGAGAAAATAGTAAGAAAATAATTCCAGATAATAAGTCTACATATCAAATGGACCCTGCCAATTCAAAAGAGGCTTTAATTGAATCTGCATTGGATCAGTATGAAGGAGCTGATATTTTGATGGTAAAACCAGGAATTTCATATTTGGATATTGTCTATAGATTAAGCACTTTTTCAAATAAACCTATAGCTGCATACAACGTTAGTGGGGAGTATTCCATGGTAAAGTCTGCTGCTATGAAGAACTGGATTAACGAAAAAGATATTGTTTTAGAAACATTGCTTAGTTTTAAAAGAGCAGGAGCAAAATTAATACTCACTTATCATGCTTGTGATGCATCTCAATGGTTGCAGGATAATTAAAAACTCATTATTAATAAAAATTTGGTTTATTCTTAGATAAGTAATAAATTAACTGCTTTGTTTTGAAGTTTTCACAAGGAGTAAATAGGATTGGTCACATTGCACTTAGAGTAGAGAATCTCGAAAGGGCGAAATCTTTTTATATTAAGCTTGGTATGAATTTAGTTTGGGACGATAAAGATTGGTCTTATTTAGAAGTTGGTAAAGGGAAAGATGGACTTGCGTTGTTAGGCCCTAGCTATAAAGCTGCAGGGCCGCACGTTGCTTTTCATTTTGAAAATAAAAAAGAAGTGGAAAATATTCAAAATGATTTAAAAAATTCTGGTGTAAAAGTTGGGCCTTTACATGAGCATAGAGATGGAACAGCATCTTTTTATATGAAGGATACTGAAGGAAACTGGCTTGAGATGCTTTATGTTCCTCCTGAAGGAATTCAATCGAATGTTTGATTCTTTTTTTTTGTATGCAAGAGAAAAGTTATTCTAAAAAATCATATTCAGATAACACTTTAGAAGAAGAATCTATAAGCCTTTTAGAGTGGGATTCATTAAAAACGCATTTATCTTCATTCGCCCTAACGGAAATGGGTAAACGAACAATTTTAAGTTTTGGTATTCCTTCAGAATACGAATCATCTAAAAGACTTTTGAATGAAACTGTTGAAATAACTGAGCTAGAAAATAATTTAGATAAATCAATTAGTTTTTCTGGTGTATTTGATATTAGTAGAAATATTGAAATTTGTTCCAAGGGAGGTGTAATTTCATCTTTTGAGTTGTTAGAAATAGCGAAAACAATTGCTGCAGCAAGAAATTTAAAAAAAATCTTATTAGATTTTGAACAAAGGCCTTATATTTCATCATTTACAAAAAATTTAATTGACCATCAGAATATCGAAACGATTTTTAAAAAAGGTATTGAATCTAATGGAAGGATTTCAGACAATGCGAGTAATGAACTATCTATTCTTAGAAAAGAATTATTATCTAAGAAACTTGAAAGAAAAATATTAGTTGAGACATTTATCCAAAAGAATTTAGCTTATTTGCAAGATACAACTATTGGGGATCGATATGGTAGGCCTGTTTTAGCAGTGAAAGTTAATTATGTAGATAAATTTAAAGGCATAATTCATGACTCTTCATCTTCAGGAAATACAGTATATTTTGAGCCTGATAGTGTAGTAAATAAAGGTAATAAGATTGCTTCTTTGGAGGCTAGAATCACCGCAGAAGAATTTAAATTACTTAAGAAATGGTCCCAAGTTGTTAGTGATAATTCAGAAAATCTTCTTGAAATGGCATCCATTTTATTGAGATTAGAAAATGCACTAACTCGTTCAAGATATTCGAAATGGATTGGAGGAAGAACTCCTAAGTTTGAGAAAAATCCTATTATTTCTTTAATTGGTTTTTCTCATCCGTTATTGATTTGGGAACATAAGAAAAAAGGAGCTCCTCCCCCAGTGGCTATCGATTTTCATATAAACAGAAATATTAAGGTTGTAGCTATTACAGGGCCAAATACTGGAGGTAAAACGGCAGCTTTAAAAGGATTAGGTTTGTCTTTACTTATGGCTAGAGCAGGATTATTGATACCCTCAACTCATAATCCTATTATCCCTTTTTGTCCAAAAATATATGTCGATATAGGAGATAATCAATCATTAGAAGAAAATTTATCTACCTTCAGTGGGCATATATCCCGCATAAAAGAGATATTAGATTCACTTGATAATAAGAAAGGATTATCAGTTGTTTTGTTAGATGAGATTGGATCAGGTACAGATCCTCTTGAAGGAAGTGCTCTTGCGATGGCTTTATTAAAAGAATTTGCAAATAAATCTGATATCACTTTAGCAACTACACATTATGGAGATATTAAGGCTCTAAAATATAATGACTCAAGATTTGAAAACGTATCAGTTGCCTTTGATGAGGATTCTTTGAAACCAAAATATATACTCAACTGGGGTATTCCTGGGAGAAGTAATGCCTTGTCAATTTCAAAAAGAATTGGTCTCGATGAAGGCATACTCAATGAAGCTGCAAATTATCTAAAGCCAAAAGAAGTTGATAATATTAACAGTATTATCAAAGGACTTGAGGA
This sequence comes from Prochlorococcus marinus XMU1404, assembly GCF_017696175.1. Classification (NCBI taxonomy): domain Bacteria; kingdom Bacillati; phylum Cyanobacteriota; class Cyanophyceae; order Synechococcales; family Prochlorococcaceae; genus Prochlorococcus; species Prochlorococcus marinus. The sequence goes on from NZ_JAAORE010000001.1 coordinate 211,577, forward strand.
AGAGAGGATTAAACAACAAAATTCTGCAGAAGCCGCTGCAGAACTCATTGCAAGAACTGAAATATTACATGATGAACTGAAGAGAAATTATGAATATCAAAAAATAAATGCTGAAAAAATCCAGGAAATTGAAAGGTCTAAATTATCAAAACATATTGTATCCGCTAAAAAAGAGGTAATAGATTTGATTAAAAAATTAAGAGATAAAAATGTCAATGGAGAGGATACGAGAATTATTGGAAAAAGATTAAAGGAAATTGAGACGGAACATCTAACCCAAAAAAAATTTGAAAAGTCAATATCGTGGGATCCTCAGGTAGGCGATTTTGTAAAAATTAAAAGTCTAAATAGTACGGGACAAATTGTAGATTTAGATAAAAAAGGTGGTTTTTACGAAGTTAAATGTGGTTCATTCAGAAGCACATTATCTGTAAATGACTTTGAAGGTATTAATGGAGAAAAGCCTAACTTCAAAATGTCAAAAATTGAGATCAAGTCTACAAGAGAAGATTTTTCTTTTTCTAAAATTAGAACAAGTAAAAATACAATTGACGTAAGAGGACTAAGAGTTCATGAAGCCGAAATAATTATTGAGGAGAAAATTAGAAAATTTCATGGACCGCTATGGATTGTTCATGGAATTGGCACAGGGAAATTAAAAAAAGGACTAAGAAATTGGTTATCAGGTTTAAATTATGTTGATAAGATTGAAGATGCAGCCAACAACGAAGGCGGACCTGGTTGCAGTATTGCGTGGATAAAATAAAATTTAAAATACCTAGAAAACAATTTAATAAGCTTAATTAAGTGCAATTTATTGATCAAGCAAACATTATTCTTAAAGCTGGAAAAGGTGGAAATGGAATAGTTTCATTTAGAAGAGAAAAGTTCGTTCCTGCTGGAGGACCTTCGGGGGGAAATGGTGGCAGAGGGGGTTCAGTTATTTTGATGGCTGATAATAATCTTCAAACATTATTAGATTTCAAATTTAAACGTGAAATAATTGCTGAAGATGGATGCAAAGGAGGTCCTAATAAGAGATCAGGTGCTTCAGGTGAGGATAGAATCCTTAAAGTTCCCTGCGGTACAGAAATAAGGGATATTAAAACTGGTATTATTTTAGGAGACTTAACTAAAGATAAACAAAGTTTAACTATTGCCATTGGAGGAAGAGGTGGACATGGTAATGCTTACTATTTAAGTAATCAAAATAGAGCCCCAGAATCATTTACTGAAGGAAAAGATGGTGAGATATGGGAGGTTCAATTAGAACTAAAACTTCTTGCAGAGGTTGGGATTATAGGCCTTCCAAATGCTGGGAAAAGTACTTTGATTTCCGTTGTATCATCTGCCCGTCCAAAAATTGCAAATTATCCTTTCACGACTCTAATACCTAACTTAGGTGTAGTAAGAAAAATTGATGGGAATGGTTGCCTTTTTGCGGATATTCCAGGATTAATATCAGGTGCAGCTGATGGAGTAGGTTTAGGGCATGATTTTTTAAGGCACATCCAAAGAACGAAGATACTTGTTCACTTAATTGATGCAATTGCAGAAAATCCTTTACATGATTTTGAGATTATTGAGCAGGAATTAAAAAAATATGGGAAAGGTCTTTTAGATAAAGAGAGGATAATAGTGTTAAATAAAATGGAGCTGGTAGATGATGATTATTTGAAAATAATTACAAAAAAGTTAGAAGATTTATCAAAAAAGAAAGTTTTAGTTATTTCTTCATCTTTAAAAAAAGGTTTATCCTCACTGCTTTCTGAAGTGTGGAAAAGGATCTAACTTAAATTAAAAATTTTTTTGTAAATAAATACACTTGATTTAATAATGAAAATTAGCCATAAATAAGATAATTCTTTAAACATAATATGAATTTCTATAGTTGTTTTGATAAACAAGGAAAAATAATAGCTAGATGTCAAACCATTCAAGATATTGAGGTTCTTAAGAAAATGGGAAGACCGATTGTAGAAGTTAAGGAAATGAAAAATGAAGAGTCGGTGGTATGTTCTCTGACAGGTAGCCCATCAGATTTTAATATGGATTACTAAAAGAATTCAAGAACTAAAAAAGGGCTCAAAAAGCCCTTTTTTTTATGCATTATCTAATAATTAAGAAAACTTAATCATCATAAACAAGACATTCTGGTTCGTCTGGGTTGGCGTCACAAAATAATTCCAAAGCATTAGGGTCATGTTTATCTTCTGGATGATGACCCTTATATTCTTCGAGTTCTTTTAGCTCTTCAGTTAAATGTCTGACCTTTGGAAGATTGCCCTCTGCTTTTGCAGATTCGATTTCCGATTGATCTTTTTGGATGTGTTCGTCAATGGATTTCATTTTAAGCTTTTCGTACTTTAGTAGACATACATAACATAGTTAATTTCTACTGAAATTGCATTATCTATGAACTAAATAAGTGTTCATTACAACATTATTTTTTTTTTTGAAATTGATTTTTATATTTTTTCGGACTCTAACCTCATTATTTCCTCTAGCGATGGTAAAACTGGGATTAGTTGATTTGGGTTTAAAGGGAATAAAGCTTTGTAGTAATCTTTTTTCCATTCATTGTCGAAGCATGTCCTATTTACGTTAGATAATTTAAAGAATTTTAATCTCCATTCAATAATCTTTTCAAAACTTGATAGTTCTTGTTCAGTACATTTGAAAAGTTTGCTATATATCAATTCCCATCTTATAAGCGTTGGAAAAAGGTAAATATCTGCGTAGGTTAACTCTTCTCCAAATATCCAGTCCCCCTTATTTTTCTGTAGTAAATTCTCAATTTCATTTATAGCTGAGAAAAGATTTTGACTTGCTTTTTCATAAGCTGACTGGTTTCTGGCGAAACCACATTTATATACGCCATCATTAATGCTGTTATTAACTAAATCTAAAAATTTTTGATTACAGTCTTTAATAGTTAATATCTGATATTTTGATTGAATTTTTATTAAATTGAGTAGTCTTATAATCTGTGAACTTTCATTAGATAGAATATTTACTTCATCTTTTACAAAGCTAATTAAAACAGGTAATGTCGCTCTAAAAATAATCTTTTTATTAGCTTTTTTGTAAAGGTCTGAAAGTCTCATACATCCCTTAATCTTTGTATTGAAAATCCATTCGCCATGCTCAATATCTGCTTTTAAAAAAATAACTTTAACTTTTTTAGATAGATGTTTTATTTCGTGGACGAGTAAAGTTCTTTGACACCATGGACAAGAATTCCCTACCAATAAATAAATTTGTCCACTCGCATTATTAATATCGTATTCACTATCAATTGTTATACCTTTAGGTCTTTTATAATTACCATGTAAATCCGATGGTGCGAAGCCATTCATTAATTGGGTCCAAAACCAAATCCAGAATTTTCTGGAGGCCTTTATAAGGTATTTATTTTGCATGAGATTTTATTTTTAAAGAAAAAATGACTGTTCAAAGAATACTTATTGTTTCAGGCACCCATGGGAATGAAATTAATCCTGTGTGGGCGGTTAAGCAATTTAATAGAAAGGAAAATAGGCTAAATTATGGTATTGAGTATGAGTACATCATAGGTAATCCTTTTGCCTATGAAAAAGGGTACAGATATATAGATGTAGATTTAAATAGATCTTTTAAAGAAAGTGAAAATTTTGATCAACATAAGAATAGCTCTTATGAGACTAATAGAGCTAATTTTTTAGTAGATGAATTTGGAATTAACGGATCTAAACCCTGTCAAATTGCAATCGATTTGCATACTACTACTGCAAATATGGGAACAAGTATTGTTTTGTATGGGAGGAGATCCAAAGATTTTTGTTTAGCTGCATTACTGCAGAACAAATTTGGATTGCCTATTTATTTACATGAAAAAGATAAAGTCCAAACAGGCTTTCTTGTAGAAGCTTGGCCATGCGGTTTAGTTATTGAAATAGGGGCTGTCGCACAAAATTTTTATGATCCAAACATCGTGAATAGATTCTCTCTAATAATTAGCTCCCTTAGGGAAGAGATAGATAAATTAAAAAATAAACTTATAGAACTTCCAAAGGAATTGGTTGTTCACGTTCATCAAGGGAGTATAGATTATCTAAGAGATGAAAAAGGAGATATTGATGGCCTAATTCATCCTGAGAGAATAAACCAAGATTGGAAAATGATAAAAAAAGGAGATCCATTATTTATTGATAGCCAGGGAATAATTCACAAATATGACCGAGATCAATTGATTTGGCCTGTTTTTATTGGAGAAGCCGCTTATAAGGAAAAAAAAATTGCGATGAGCTACACAACAAAAGAAGTGATTTGTTCCAAAAAACAATGGGTTCAGGAGTTTGAAAGTCTTTAAATTAAGAAACCAGAACAATAAACGACTTTTATTAGATAAGGATTTTTTATTTAATAGATAAGTTTATTTAATATTTAATACTTAATGTTTTTTTTATCAACTTTAATCTTGTTAAACCTAAATCCTTTCGCTCCAATAAATAACAGCTCCAAAACCCTCTAATTGCAGTCTTCTAAACCTAGCCTCTTTTAAGGAAACTACCTCTTTCGATCTTTTTCCGTTAAGAAGCCATTCGATTATTACCAAGTTAAATCACCAATAACAAAGAAAATATTAAGACACGAAGTTTCTTTTCTTGTATTTCGCAAAAATAACTTTACCTACAAAAAAATAATTTACACATTTTTAGCGATTTTGGTCTAAAATCATCGGAGCGGAATTTATTTTCCGTTTTTATTTACACGTCTCACTTTAGAGACATACTTTACGAACTCATGACAACTATTCAGCAGCAGCGTTCTTCGCTGTTAAAAGGTTGGCCACAGTTTTGTGAGTGGGTAACATCAACTAACAACAGAATTTATGTTGGTTGGTTCGGCGTCTTAATGATTCCATGCCTTCTTACAGCAGCGGCTTGCTTCATCGTTGCATTCATCGCAGCACCACCAGTAGACATCGACGGAATTAGAGAGCCAGTTGCTGGTTCATTCCTATACGGAAACAACATCATCTCAGGTGCAGTTGTTCCTTCATCTAACGCTATTGGTCTACACTTCTACCCAATTTGGGAAGCAGCTACTGTAGATGAGTGGTTATACAACGGTGGTCCTTACCAGCTTGTAATTTTCCACTTCCTAATTGGTATCTCAGCATACATGGGAAGACAGTGGGAGCTTTCATACCGTTTAGGTATGCGTCCTTGGATCTGTGTTGCATACTCTGCACCAGTTTCAGCAGCTTTCGCAGTATTCCTTGTATACCCATTCGGTCAAGGTTCATTCTCTGACGGAATGCCTCTAGGTATCTCTGGAACATTCAACTTCATGTTTGTTTTCCAAGCAGAGCACAACATTCTTATGCACCCATTCCACATGGCTGGTGTTGCTGGTATGTTCGGAGGATCTTTATTCTCAGCTATGCACGGTTCACTTGTTACTTCATCTCTAATCAGAGAAACAACTGAGACAGAGTCTCAGAACTATGGTTACAAGTTCGGACAAGAAGAAGAAACATACAACATCGTTGCAGCTCATGGCTACTTCGGTCGTTTGATCTTCCAATATGCAAGTTTCAACAACAGCAGAAGTCTTCACTTCTTCCTAGCTGTATTCCCAGTTGTTTGTGTATGGTTAACTTCAATGGGTATCTGCACAATGGCATTTAACCTTAACGGTTTCAACTTCAACCAGTCAGTTGTTGATGCAAACGGTAAGATTGTTCCTACATGGGGTGACGTTCTTAACAGAGCAAACCTAGGTATGGAAGTAATGCACGAGCGTAACGCTCACAACTTCCCACTTGATCTAGCAGCAGCTGAGTCTACAACAGTAGCTCTTTCAGCTCCAGCTATAGGTTAAGCTTAAAGTTCTTAAACTTACAAGCCCCCTTTTTGGGGGCTTTTTTTTGTTTAATTTTCAATTGTTTTCATATAATGTTTATATATAGATAAAACATTTGATATTTCTATGAGTAGTAGTTTTGGAAAAATTTTTCGTGTCAGTACTTTTGGAGAATCACATGGGGGTGCAGTAGGAGTTATCCTCGACGGATGTCCACCTAAGTTAAAAATAGATATAAATCTGATACAAAATGAATTAGATAGGCGCAGACCTGGCCAAAGTGACATTACAACACCCAGAAATGAAGAAGATAAAATTGAAATATTAAGTGGGATAAAGGAAGGGTTAACACTTGGAACTCCAATAGCAATGTTGGTAAGAAATAAGGATCAAAGACCAGGAGATTATAATAATTTGGAGCAGGTATTTAGACCTTCTCATGCAGATGGTACATATCATCTGAAATATGGAATTCAGGCAAGTTCTGGCGGTGGAAGAGCCTCTGCTAGAGAAACAATTGGGAGAGTAGCTGCTGGTGCTGTAGCAAAACAATTATTAAAAACCTTCTGTAAAACTGAAATACTATCTTGGGTAAAGCGTATACATGATATTGATTCTGATATAAATAAAGAGAAGATTTCTCTCAAAAAAATAGATTCTAATATTGTCAGATGTCCTGATGAAAAGGTATCAGCAGAAATGATAGAGAGAATTAAGGAATTAAAGAGTCAAGGAGACTCTTGCGGTGGTGTTATTGAATGTCTAGTAAGAAATGTTCCCTCTGGTCTTGGAATGCCTGTTTTTGATAAATTAGAAGCTGATTTGGCGAAGGCTTTGATGTCTTTGCCTGCCACGAAAGGCTTTGAAATAGGTTCAGGTTTCTCTGGAACTTATTTAAAAGGAAGCGAACATAATGATGCCTTCATCAAGTCTGATGATATTAGTAAGTTAAGAACAATATCAAACAATTCAGGAGGTATACAGGGCGGAATAAGTAATGGTGAAAATATCGATATGAAGATAGCTTTTAAACCAACAGCAACCATCGGGAAAGAACAGAAAACAGTAAATGCTAAAGGTAAAGAAGTTTTGATGAAAGCAAAAGGGAGACATGATCCATGCGTTCTACCAAGAGCAGTTCCTATGGTTGATGCTATGGTAGCTTTAGTACTTGCTGATCATTTGCTTCTGAATCATGCTCAATGTGACTTAATAAATAAGTAGTAGTTTTGTTGAATAAATTATATTTATCCTTAACTTAATTATTTTTGAGCCATTCAAATATTTTTGGATCAAATTTTTTATTTTTGATTGCTTTATCTCCAATTACGACTGCTTTATACCCTAAAGATTTATAAGTTTTTAAATCATTGATTGATAGTCCTCCAGCAGCAATGAAATCAATATTTTTATAGTTGAGTATATCTATCGAACTATCTTTACTTTTTATTGGGTAAATTTTGATAATGTTGCAATTTAAATCTATCGCCTCCTTAAGATGTTTTAAATTATTAATACCAGGAATTAATAAATAATTTCTTGACCTCGCATAATTGAAAAGATCTTTATCCCAAAATTTCATCATCGAAAAATTTAATCCAATTTTTAAAGAATCCTCTATTGATTGCATATTTACTATGGAGGCAGAGCCTAAATTAATTCTTGGATATTTGATTTTGATATCAGATACAAAATTCAACCAATTTTCATTTTTAGACCAACTTATCTCAATATTCTTTAATCCTAATTTTACTAAGCTGTCTAATTCTTCGAAAAATAAATTTCTTATATAGTTATTTGAGTAAATACTATCTTCAGGTTTTATAAGTAAAAAAAAAGATTCTATTTTCAGTATCTCCGAAAAAGAATCTTCTTTATTATTCATTAAGATTTAAATTATTAGTTTAGATATAGTTTGCGACTTTAACCTCTGAACGATTAAGCAATTCTTGAATATCTTCAGTGTCTATTGTTTCTCTCTCGATAAGCATCTGGGCCATTTCATCAAGAACAGTTCTATTGTCTGATAAAACTTTTGTAGCTCTCTTATAAGCAACATCAACAAGCTCAGAAACCTCTACATCAATTGTTGCAGCAGTGTCTTCTGAAAAGTCTCTTGTAGAGCTCATATCTCTTCCTAAGAACATTCCACCTTGAGATTGACCTAAAGCAACTGGACCTATTTTGTCACTCATGCCAAATTTAGTGATCATTTGTCTGGCTACATTAGCAACTTGCTGTAAATCATTTGAAGCTCCAGTGGTGACCTCTTCTTCTCCATAGACTATTTCTTCAGCAACTCTTCCTCCTAGTGCTACAGCCATTTGATTTTGAAGGTAAGAACGAGAGTAGAGACCTGACTCCATTCTTTCTTCACTTGGGGTAAAAAATGTCAGACCTCCAGCTTGACCTCTAGGAATAATCGAGACTTTTGCAACAGGATCATAATCAGGCATCAATGCTCCTACAAGCGCATGACCAGCTTCATGATAAGCAACTAATTCTTTTTTCTTATCACTAATAACTCTATCTTTCTTTTCAGGTCCAGCCATAACTCTTTCAATAGCATCGCCGACTTCATCATTACTTACTTTATCAAGATCTTTTCTAGCTGCTAGTATTGCTGCCTCGTTGAGTAAATTAGCTAAATCAGCACCTGTAAAGCCTGGAGTTCTTCTCGCAACTTTATCTAAATCCACGTCTTTGGAAAGTGTTTTATCTTTTGCGTGAACATTTAGTATTTGTAATCTTCCGGCGTAATCAGGTCTATCTACAGTTACCTGTCTATCGAATCTTCCGGGACGCATTAAAGCTGAATCTAAAACGTCAGGTCTATTGGTCGCAGCAACTATTATTATTCCAGAATTACCTTCGAAACCATCCATTTCTGTAAGGAGTTGGTTTAAAGTTTGTTCTCTTTCATCATTTCCTCCACCCATACCAGCACCCCTTTGTCTTCCCACCGCATCTATTTCATCAATGAAAACTATGCAAGGTGCATTTTTCTTAGCTTGCTCAAAAAGATCTCTAACTCTGCTGGCACCAACACCAACAAACATCTCTACAAATTCTGAACCTGATATTGAGAAAAAGGGAACTGCTGCTTCTCCAGCAACAGCTTTAGCTAATAATGTTTTTCCTGTCCCTGGAGGGCCAACGAGAAGAACTCCTTTAGGAATTTTTGCTCCGACTGCTGTAAATCTATCTGGGCTTTTAAGAAAATCTACTACTTCGGTTAATTCTAACTTTGCGCCTTCAACACCTGCAACATCTGAAAAAGTCACTTGTGTAGATGGTTCCATTTGGAGTCTAGCTTTACTCTTGCCAAAACTCATTGCAGGATTACCTCCACCAGCGTTCCCACTTTGGGATCTTCTGAAAAGAAAAAATAGTCCTCCTATTAAAAGAACTGGAAAAATTAAACTACTTATAGCCTGTTGCCAAGGATTAGCTAATTTTGTGGGGGTTACTGCTATATCTACATTATTATCAGTTAGGATTTTCAGTAAATCTTTGTCAGGAGCTAAATTGACTTCAGATCTACTCCCATCATTTTCAACAACTTGAGCTGTGGCATTATCTGGAGAAATTAGAACTCTACTGATTTCTTTATCTTGAACCGCCTCTATAAAATCACTATATCTTAAGGTCTTAGTAGCATTTTCTGTACTAGGTTTATCAAAAACAGAAGTACCTATGAAAATAACTGTAATCACAGCTAGGACGTACAGCCCTACGTTTCTCCAACGTTTGTTCACAATAAAAAATCTTTAATGAATCTATAATACTAATAATAAAACAATATTAAGAGTTTCTTAGAACATCTACTACACTTTTGAATGCAAACCATTCGGGAATTGGTTCGCCACTCCTTAATTTCTTCCTGAATTCTGTCCCACTAAGTTTCATAATTTGATAATTGAATTTCTCAGCTTCTTCAGCTGTAATATATCCTTTTTCCTTTGTATAAACTAAATTTTTTGAAGGAACAGTTTGCATCATTAACTCGCCTGCACATTTATTCGCAAAATTCTGGGCGTCATATGGGCCATAAAAATCTTCTCCAGTTGATGATGACTTACAACCAGCCATATCTCTACCAATAATAAAATGTGTGCAGCCATAATTCCTTCTAATTATCATATGTTGAAGAGCCTCTCTTGGCCCGGCCATATGCATTGAATAAGGTAAAAAAGCCCATTTTATCCTTTCATCAGATATCTCTTCTTCCAATTCTTTATAGGTCAAATATCTTACTTTTCCAGGAATATCATCTTGTTGTGTTGGCCCACAAGTTGGATGTACTAAAACAACTGAATTAGGAGAGACATTATCTGAGAGTAAGGCATTAGTAAATAATTCATAATGTGCTCTATGAATTGGATTTCTACATTGAAATGCAACTACATCATGATCTGATGGCAGTGTAGCTCTAACTTCTTCAGGAGTTTTGCAGGGGAATTCTCTAACTGGCAGTTCTAAACCGTAAACTCTCCCTCCAATATAAAATCTTCCTCTCTCATTAAAGATCATTTTGACAGCAGGGTGATCTAAGGAATTTGTACCATAACAAAGTTCAGCCTCTAAGGATTTATCAGGTTCCCATATTGAGCTAACTTCTAATATTGCTATTTTTTGTTTTTTATATGTAAGCAATATTGTTTCTCCAGCTTTTACTTCTTCATTATTTGAATCAAATACAATAGGTAAGCCAAAAAGTAACCCATTTGTATCTCTATTATTTTTAATTACCGATTTGTAGTTATTTTCATCCATAAAACCTTCCAACGGAGAAAAAGCTCCAACCATTAAGAGTTCTACATCACATGCATTTCTCTCGCTGCATTCAAACGTATAAGTAACCTTTGAGATAAGTTCATTTTTAAGGATTTTATCTTTTATGATTAAGTTTTTTAGTTCTCCACCGTAGGGTGGTATTAGTCCATTAGGGTCAGTCTTTGTTTTTTGTTGTAATTCCATTTTTTGAATTGATAAAGAAAAATTTTGACAAAAAAAGGGGGTCTAACCCCCTTTTTTTTGTTAACCAGGATTTATGCCTTTCTTCCGTAAAGCTCTCCGATTATTTTTACATCAAGTGGATCTTTTGATCCCATATCTGTATCTGAGGGTTGGATAGCTTCAAAAGTACCTGCAAATTCATCTGTATCAGAATCTACATTATTGATTGATAGAGTAATAACTCCAGTCCCATTTACATCAACTTTAATATTTTCTTTGGCAAGTTCATCATCATCACCACCTAATGCAACTAACCCTTGAGCATATTCAACACCAGTATTTTTAGCTCTTGCTTTAGGATCTAAAAAATCACCAGTTCTATAGTTTGGTGTAAATGTTGAACCACTAACCTCAGTGCCTGGCTCAATAGATGAGGGCAAATCAGCTGTAAGGTCTTTTGCTGAGAATGCAAATGGAACCTCTAAACCACCAGGAGTTAAAACAGTAATAAGTTGAAAATCAATTCCACCTTTTTCTGTAAATGTTCCTGAGTCTATATCTCCATAAACTTCGGTCACTGTGGTGTTATTTCTGGGACTAATGATTTTTGTAGAAACAAATTCAGCGGCTTTTCTTTTCGTCCCTGGAACTTTTACATAAACTTCAGTTGGATGCATGCATATTCCTTTAAGACTATCTCCATTCCCTAATGATATTGATCCAATAAGAGATGAGTCTAATGTAGGACAATCATTAGCTTTTCCTGTGTTAACAACATCTGTGAATTTTGCATTTCCTCTTTCAGAAAAAGCAAATGATTTAACAGGTACGAAAGCAAAAGTTATACAGAGAGAAATAACCAAAGCTAAGAAAGAACGAATTCTCATAATTAAAGTAGCAGTAAAGTTCTGTGACGAATGATAAGTAGTCACCTAAAGTTCAGTACGGATATTACTAGGGAAAGGAGCATAAACGTTAGCACTTTTAAATCCTCGAAACAACCCGTAGCTTTTTAAATTTTTAAAAACTGGAATTATTGTAAGCTATCACATTATTTTTAATGATTAAGATTACAAAAAAATACAAATTAAAAATTTTTTTTTTATTTTTTTACCGCAATAATTTTAGTGATTAATTTATTTGCTAAATCAATTTTTGATGTTTTGCTAATGTAGTATTCCATATTTTTTGTATCGAACAGCCAGCCTTCATTTTTTGCCAAAGAGCCAAATCCTTGCCCTTCGAGATCAATTGGATTTGCAAATAGATAATCACAACCTTTTTTAGAAATCTTTTCTTTGACAATTATCCGTGCTTCTTCAATAGATCCTGTGTAAGCGCAAAAGCCCACAAAAACTTGATTATCTTTTTTAAATTCACTAATTTCTTTTAAAATATCTGGGACTAGTTCAAAGTTTTTATTCAAATGATCATTAATTTTATTTTTGGGAATTTTAGATGAAGTATCTGAGGCCATCTTGAAATCAGATACTGCTGCATTCATGAAAAAATAATCACAATTTGATATCTCGTTATTAAGTGCCCTAATTAAATCAAAACTAGTTTCAATTTCATATCTTTTTATTCCATCAGTAAGATTTTTATCGATTTTTAGAGGCCCATGGAGATATGTCACTCTTGCTCCTCTGAACCTTGCTACTTGAGAAAGAAGTAAGCCCAAAGCTCCAGAACTTTTGTTAGTGATATGTCTAGCGGCATCAATTTTCTCTGAGGTACAACCTCCAGTTATTAAAATATCTTTATTAAGTAAATCTTTTCGATAGGGATTCTCATTGTGTGAAGCTATAAATTCAAGAGCTAATTGAATCAGATCATTTGGAGGTAACTTACCTATGCCTATAGCATCACATGCTAAAAGGCCTTCACTTGGGTGCAAAGATAAAAGATTTTCATAAGTCTGTAAATTATCATAATTTTTTTGGACAGCTTTATTTAGCCACATTTGTGTATTCATTGCTGGTGCAACGATAATTGGCTTAATATTTGCAATTAAAATGCTTGGTATTAACCCCTCTGCATTTCCAGTTACCCATTTTGATAATGTTGTCGCTGTTAAAGGGGCAATTATTAAAATATCAGCCCAATTGCTTAGTTCTATATGAAGAGGAGATGATTGACTATTTAACCATTGATCATCTTCCAAAACGCAAGAGTTTCTACTTAAAATAGAAAGCGATAACGGTTTTATTATTTTTTCTGCATTTTTAGATAAAACGCATCTTATCTCATAATTTTCTTTTGCTAATTGGCTAACTAATAATGGAATTCTTACAGCTGCAATACTTCCTGTTATTAACAGAAGAACCTTTATTTTGGAGCCCGTATTTTTAATTTTCATCGAAGGGTTCTTGATCAAGTAGATGGATATAATCAGATGTTAATTCAGGTCTGTTTATTGCAAGGGCTCTCAGTAAGTGCCAGTCTTTTAAACCATCAAATGGTGTTATATAATTATCTTCTTCCAGTCTTTTAGCAAGCTCAAAGGTCATTTTTTCATCATAAGAATTTACTAGTTCTTCACTTATTTTATTTTCAGAAATAAATTCCATATTGAATTAAACCAATATATTCTAATAATAAAGCCTCAAGTAATTATTTAAAATTGAAAGAAGTAATTAATTAAAAATATTCAAGAATTATAAAAACTTTTATAATCATTATTTTTTAAGAGTTTTTAGTTATTTATCTTCATTCTCAATCATAAATATGCAAACTCTCTTTATCAAAAATATTATTGCTTAAGATAAAAGCACCAACATTACATCATGTCACAAACTAAGAGAGAGCAGGTTATTAGTCACTTACGTTATTTACGGCTAGAACTAAGAGAAATGCACATAGGTATAAGGGAAGATGGTCTATTCCCCGAACCGAGTGAAATGAGAGGATTAATGGCTCAGTTGGAGGCATTACTTGAATTAGTTGAGGGAAACACTAAAATTCATTCAAATTCTGAAGTCGCTTAGTTGAAATCAAATGGTTTTAAGACCTCAAAAGACAAATTTCCAACTAAAGATTGTAGAAAATATTCAAACACTAAATATTTGGGCTAATAATCCATGGAGAAGATATTCAATATCTTTAATTATTCTTTTAATAGGTTACTTTTTAGGAAGTTCTCTAGGTATGGTAAGCGCAGTTGTGGAACTAATGGATCCAGTGGCAGCTTTCTTATCTGTTGTTTTTATCGAAATTTTGATATCTCTTAGAAGAAATTTTCGATCTGAAAGAAAAAAAAAGTTTTTAGTGCTTTTATTAGATTCTTTAAGATTAGGATTATTTTATGGTTTCTTTACTGAAAGTCTTAAGTTACTCTAAATTTATTTGTTGTATTTCTGTAATAAATAAAGTAAGGCCATTCTTATAGGTATTCCATTCGCAACTTGATTATTGATTAAGCAATTTGGATAATTATCAACTATTTTACTGCTGATTTCAATACCTCTATTAATAGGTCCAGGATGAAGAATTGGAATCTCCTTACTATTCAATGATAATTTATCTTCGGTTAAGCCATAATCTAAACTATATGTATCAATGCTACTTAGTAAATTCTCTACCATTCTCTCTTTTTGAAGTCTTAAAACAATAATTGCATCTGCAATTTTTATTGAATCTTCTAATGATCTAGATATTGATATGGACCCTCTTGATTTGACAGGATCCTCCAATTGATATGGCGCAGGGGTTTTTAAAAAATTGATAAATTCATCAGGTATTAATGTTTTAGGACCGCATAAGATTATGTCTGCGCCAAATGCACTCAAAGCCCAAAGATTTGATCTCGCAACCCTTGAATGATTAACGTCTCCAATTATTAAAATCTTTTTGGAATTTAAAATCTCTGGACTTAGTGATTTTTTGGAAAAGAATTTTATTAACGTATATATGTCTAGCAACCCTTGACTAGGGTGACTGTGTAATCCATCTCCAGCATTTAGAACAGAGGTACTTGAATTTATTGCATCCAGTTTTTTAGCGATCTCAAAGGTTATGTAACTCGATGAGTGTCTAATAACTAAAGTATCTGCACCCATAGCAGAATAAGTAATCGCAGTATCAATGATTGTTTCACCTTTTGTTAAAGAACTAGAGGATGGCGCAAACGTTTGTACATCAGCTGATAGCCTTTTTGCTGCAAGTTCAAAGCTATTTTTTGTTCTTGTACTAGCTTCAAAAAATAAAGACGTTACTAAAGTCCCTTGTAAAGCTGGGATCTTTTTTGTTCCTGCATTCTTTAGTGCATCAAATCTACTAGCTAATTCAAATACTGATTTGTAATCTTGAATTGAAAAATTAGCGAGTGAGTGGATATGTTTATGAGGCCAAATTTGCATTACGCTTTCAAGGAAAATTGATTATTTGAATTTAGGTGTTCTGTCACCTTTTAATCTTTTACTTACACTCCTGCTATTTTTTAGATACCAACGCCATTTTATATTTTTTGCATTGGATATGCCAATTCTCGTAGTTTGAATAAGATCTTTTTGTTCTAGAGTTAACTCTCTTTGAGAAATCCATAAAGAATTTTTATTGAGAACTTCAAGTGAGTTAAATGATCTGTCTATGCCAAATGTCTTAGTAACCAGACCAGGACCAGAAGCTAATCTTTCATTTTTTGTAGGTATAAAAACGGCTCTAATTAATACACCACTCGCAAAATTTTCTTTATCAGTAACAATGTTTAAACAATGGTGAATTCCATATGATTTATAAATATAAAATGTTCCAGGCTTGCCAAATAATGATTTATTTGATTCAGTCATTTTGCGGTAGCCATGACAGGCCTCTTCTTCCTGAGAATAAGCTTCAGTTTCAACTATGATCCCCTTCACTTGATCTTTCTCATTATTTTTTTTTATGAGGTAACAGCCTATTAAATCAGGAGCTACAAGTTTGGAGTGCCTATAAAAAAAATTTTTTGGAAATACGTTTTCTTCTATTTTTCCATACTTATCTAATATTATGTTTAGCTGAGAAACATATTTGAGGCTATCAATTGAAATTGATTTTCAAGAAGATTTGCTTATAAGTTTTATAATTTATTTGAAAATCAAAGGATATATGATTGAAAATCTTCTAAATAAACTATAATTCTTGAATTAAGACTTTACGGTATGGCAAAAATAACTAATGAAGAAGTAAAAAAAGTTGCTCATTTAGCGAGATTGGAACTGAATGAGGATGAAATTAATAATCATGCAGAACAATTAGAAAAAATATTAGGATATATTAAACAATTAGAAGAAATTGATACTGAGTATGTGCCTTGTACAACAAGAGCAATAGAGGTCATTAATGTATTTAGAAAAGATGAAAAGAAAAGTTCTGATTGTATTGAAGAGCTTTTAGAATTGGGCCCTTCAAGAGAAGACAAATACTTTAAAGTGCCAAAAATTATAAATGAGTGAGTTAGCTACTTCCTATAAAAGTTTTATTGATTATCTTTAATAATAATTTTTTTATTTTATAGCCTGGATATAAATTAATTATTTTTCTAATTTTCCCTCTCTTCTTACTATGACTTCTTACACCTATTAATAAATCATAAATAAAGTTTAAAATGTCTTCTTTGGTTTCAAATATCCCAACTCTTTGAGGTGAACCTTTCATATCCAATAATGGTTTCGTTTTCTCGTAGGCTACTTTGTATTCAAACCAAGGGATTGAAGGCCAAAGATGATGAATGAGATGGTAATTTTGACCCATAATTAACAAATTCATGAATTTACTTGGATAAACACGAGAATTTATCCATTTGTTTCTAGATCTAAAAGGCCTGTGAGGTAGATAATCAAAAAATATTCCTAAAGTGACTCCTACCATTAATGCTGGCCCGAACCATAGATTATAGATTAGATTCATAAAGTCAAATTTTACCCCTGCTAAAATTATTGCTATAAATATTGATCTTTCTATACCCCATTGCAGTAGTTCATATTTTCTCCAAAGTTTTCTTTGAAAGAAAAATACTTCATGATAAAAAAATCTTGGGGCAATTAGCCAAATAGGACCAAAAGTACTAACAATATGATCTGGATCATTTTTAGGATGATTGACGTGAATATGATGTTGTAAATGTACTCTCGTAAAAACTGGAAAACTAAATCCTAAAAGAATTGCCGATCCATGTCCCATTGCTTGATTTATCCAAGGAACGGGATGAGCAGCTTTGTGACATGCATCATGAATTACAGTACCTTCGATGTGCAAAGCTAAAAAAGCAGTGGCAACAAGTAAAGGTAAAGGCCATACACCTCTATACCATTGCCAAATGCTTAGAAAAGCGAGAAAATAACCCGCAATAAAAAGTCCTAACGTTGGATTCAAAAAACTTGGCGGATCTACGTAATTTTTAATCTCCTTTTGCCAATTAAATGTTCTTGAACTGTTAGTAATGTTGGTTGTATTTTTATTGGATAGGTTTGAAATAGTTTCTTTTATTCTTTAAATAATATAACTAATATTTTTAGATGATTGTATGATCGAATAAAAAAAATTTATGGAGATAATTAAAAAAAATTTTTATGTGTCAAATTAATCATCATAAGTAAAAAATATTTTTAAAATAAGCCTCTTTCAATTATTATTTTATGTAAGCGGTCGTGGCGGAATTGGTAGACGCGCGAGTTTTAGGTACTCGTATCTTAGGGTGTGGGAGTTCAAGTCTCCCCGACCGCATTTAAGGAAATTCTAATACTGACTATATTTATTAAAACCTATTTCTTATAATTAAAAGTACGTAGATCAATGAAAAGTGTGCTAATTTATTTTGGATTTTTTTATATTTTAGTTGGTACTATATTTTTATTTGTACCTTTAATTTATCTTGAGCTTGGTAGACCAAAAGACCTAATAAAAGCATTTCTAAACTTATTAATAGGTTTAATATTAATTATTAAAAATAAAGCTATAGATGGGTCTTTATTTGTAATTTACCTAATATTAACAGTTCTTGTAGTGTTATATATTTTAGAAATTTCTTTTTCAAGATGGAATCAATTAACAGATAAGGAAAAGAATAAATTAATTACCTTTTTAGAACTCAAAAATAATCTTTTAAAAATATTTGAGGCTATTAAACTTGGGCTAAGAAGTTTTACAAAACCTTTGAGATATTTTAATTTTGATAGCAATAATCAAAAATTAACCCCAAAAAAGTGGGTAAGAAATGATAAAAATGATAATATAAAATCTGAAGTCAAATCAATTGATTAGTCAAAATATGCTAAAAAAACTAAAGCTCAATAAAGAGATCATAAAATAAGCTAGATTTATTAAATAATTCTTTTGATCACCAATATTTTCTATATCTTCGTATGAAATCTCAAAATAACAAAGAAAACAAATCAGACTTTTCTTACAAAGAGACATTAAATTTACTTAAAACCGATTTCTCAATGCGTGCTAATTCAGTTATCAGGGAACCTGAGATTCAGAATTTTTGGGCTAAAAATAATATTGATTTTGAATTAGGTTCAAACAACTTAGGCAAAAAATTTACACTACACGATGGCCCACCTTATGCAAATGGGGCGCTTCATATGGGTCATGCGCTTAATAAAGTTTTAAAAGACATTATTAATAAGTACAAAACCTTGAAAGGATTTAGGGTACATTACGTACCTGGTTGGGACTGTCATGGATTACCTATTGAATTAAAAGTATTACAGAATTTAAAATCTGATGAAAGAAAAAATTTAAACACTCTAAAACTTAGGGAAAAAGCGACCGATTATGCATATAAACAAATAAACAATCAAATGGAGGGTTTTAAAAGATGGGGTATCTGGGGAGATTGGGATAACCCTTACTTAACTCTAAAGAAGAGTTACGAATCTGCTCAGATTGGAGTATTTGGAAAAATGTTTTTAAATGGATACATATACCGAGGTCTCAAACCTGTACATTGGAGTCCAAGTTCACGTACTGCTCTCGCAGAAGCCGAATTAGAATATCCTGAAGAACATTTTTCAAAAAGTATTTATGTTTCTTTAAAAATAACTAAAATTTCTGACGAAATTCAACTGAAATTTTATAAAGAAAATACTGATATTAAAAAGGATCTTTTTTTAAAGAATTCATTCATAACTATTTGGACCACCACTCCTTGGACCATACCTGCAAATGAGGCAGTTGCAGTAAATCCAAAAATTAATTACGTTTTTGCTATTGATCAAGAGAAACGAATATACCTTTTTGCAAAAGAATTATTCTCTGGAATTAGAAATAAATTTAATAAAGATTTAAATATACTTTTAGAGGTAAGAGGGTCTACCTTGGAAAATATTGAATATCAGCATCCTACTAAGAACAAAAATTGCAGAATTGTACTTGGGGGAGATTACATCACAACAGAATCAGGTACTGGTATTGTTCATACTGCACCAGGTCATGGCATGGATGATTTTAATGTGGGGCAAAAATACAATCTACCCACAACTTGCGTTGTTGATGAAAAAGGAAACTTAAATGAAGATGCAGGACAATTCAAAGGATCTAACGTTCTTAAGGATGCCAATGATTTAATTATTGAACATTTAAAGGGAAATAATATGCTTTTATTAAAGGAAAATTATAAGCATAGATATCCTTATGATTGGCGAACCAAAAAACCAACTATTTTTAGAGCAACAGAACAATGGTTTGCATCTGTAAATGGCTTTAGATCATCTGCATTAAAGGCAATAGAAGATGTTGAATGGATGCCAAACACAGGAAAGAAAAGAATTTTTTCTATGGTGGTTGGTAGAGGAGATTGGTGTATTTCTAGGCAAAGGTCGTGGGGGGTACCAATACCAGTTTTTTATAAAAAAAATGGTAATGAAATTCTTTTAAATAGTGAGATAATTAATCATATTCAAGAACTTTTTAGTGAACACGGAGCAGATATTTGGTGGGATTGGGATGTGAAGAATCTATTACCAGAAAAATATTCAAAAGAATCTGATCTATGGGAAAAAGGAACTGATACAATGGATGTTTGGTTCGATTCGGGATCTAGCTGGGCAGCAGTATGTGAAAAAAGAAGTGAATTAAAGTATCCAGCCGATCTTTACTTAGAGGGTTCAGATCAACATCGAGGTTGGTTCCAGTCTTCTTTACTGACATCTGTTGCAGTTAATAATAAACCTCCATATAAGAAAGTTTTAACTCATGGTTTTGCGCTTGATGAAAATGGAAGAAAAATGAGTAAATCATTAGGTAACGTTGTCGATCCAAATATAATTATTAATGGAGGTAATAATAAGAAAGCTGAACCTGCTTATGGCGCTGATGTTTTAAGGCTATGGGTCAGCTCCGTAGATTATTCTGTAGATGTTCCAATAGGTTCAAATATACTTAAGCAATTATCAGATGTTTACAGAAAAGTTCGAAATACTGCAAGATATCTTCTAGGAAATATTCATGATTATGACCCTAGTGTTGATAGCTTTGAGATAGATCAATTACCGCTTTTAGATCAATGGATGTTGAGCAGATTAGTTGAGGTTACAGATCAAATATCAAATGCTTATGAGAATTATGAATTTTCAAAATTTTTTCAAATCTTACAAAGTTTTTGCGTTGTAGATCTATCAAATTTCTATCTAGATATTGCAAAGGATAGGTTATATGTAAGTTCTAAATCACAATTCAGGAGAAGATCATGTCAGTTTGTCATGTCTAAAGTTGTTGAAAATTTAGCTGTTCTTATTTCTCCAGTACTTTGTCATATGGCTGAAGATATTTGGCAAAATATTCCATATCCAATTAAGGAGAAATCAGTATTTCAAAGAGGATGGCCAATCTTTTCACAGTCATGGAAAAATGAAAGTCTTAATGAGCACATTGCAAATTTAAGAAAATTGCGAGTTGAAATTAATAAAGCTATAGAAGTATGTAGAAATAAACAAATAGTTGGAGCAGCTTTAGAGACAGAAGTGAATTATTTACCTGAAGATAAAGTTGTAAAAGATTCTCTAATTTGGCTTAAAAATTTTGGTAATGAAGACGTAGATTTATTTAGGGATTGGCTTATAGTTTCACAGTTTGAAGTAGTATCCAATTTGGTGGAAGATTCTCTAATTAGTGAAAAAAATGAACTTGGTCAAATTCAAATTCTTAAAGCTCATGGTCAAAAATGCGATAGATGTTGGCATTATCAAAAAGAAACTTTTAGTGGAATTCAAAATACAAAATTATGCAAAAGATGTTTAACTATTATCAATCATGAATTTATTTAAATCCAGTTTTCTTGATTTAAAAAGAAAACTGAGTTTTGATTCTCTCTTATAAAATTATCTTTGGTTTCTGTTAAGGGAGACTTGTAAAGTTTAAATTTTTTAATTATATAACTAAATTCTATAACTTTTTTTTCTAAATCTATTTCAATTGGATGTGTAGTAGAGCTACTGAAACCTTTGAAAATTATTATTTCTAGTTTTTCTTTTTGGTTATTTTTTAGAATATAACCTTCTAGTTTAAGAATCCTATTAGGAATCTTGGAACTTATTTTTTCTAAGTTATTTATTAAATCAATTTCTGCCATTTTCGGAGAAGCATGAATTTCTTCCATTTTTAGGTAATTTAATTATTGACCATTGAATTAAGCCTAAAATATAAATTAGTAATGAAAATAATCCTAAAAACTTTGCGATGGGTTGAGTAAAGTTAGCTCCGAAGAAAAAATTAAATAAATTTTTGATAATAATAAATAAATTTGAAGAGGGCTGAAGCCAAATTGCACATGCTTCCGAATTAATAAAAGAAAAACAGCTAAGGTTTTGTAAACTTTGAATTAAGAAATTTAGAGATATAAAAGTTAGTGACCATCGCCATACTTTTGTAGTTGTGGTAAGTGAGTATGATAAATCATATTCTTTTAGTTCATCATTAATATCATTCCAAAACCAGACTGAAATTGTCATCAATAATGTTGAAATATTTGTAACAAGCAGAGCATAATTATATTTGCCTATCAAAAGTAAAAGGCTTATAAAAAACAAAAGGGATATTTTCCAATAAATAGATAAAAGTTTATTAACAGCTTTGTTGTTTTTTTTAATTGACCAAAAGAATAATGAAAGAGGAATACCTATAAGGAAAATTATTGAAAGTTGAAAAGATAGCCAAACAGAAAGTTGATTAATAAAGTTCAAAACTTTTTCTTTTTACATACATAATAATTAAACATCAAACTTTTACTTTTTAACTTATTATTGTCATAGTTATGAATATTATGCATCTTTCTACTATTGCGAAGAAATAAATTTATAATTTTATGAGACAGCATGTTAATCCTTTAAGTAAAAATTTTGATGAAGTTAAGATAATTCCTTCTTTGTCTCAAATGTTTGATAATACTAAATTGAATCTTCATTTGGATATAGGTTGTGCTGCTGGTCAATTTTTATTCGATCTAGCCTTAGCTAACCATAATTGGAATTATTTGGGAATCGAAATCCGTGAGAGATTAGTTATGGTTGCTAAATCAAAAGTGCAAGAAAGTGAAATTAAAAATTTGTATTTTATATTTAGTAATGCCAACAACTTTGTGAATGATTTCCAAAGTAAATTTATATTAAGTAATCTAAAAAGCATTTCTTTTAATTTTCCAGATCCATGGTTTAAAAAAAGACATTATAAAAGGCGTGTAATTCAACCAGAGTTTATTAATAATCTTTCAAATTCAATGCAAAAAGGATCCCTAATTTTTATTAAGACGGATGTAAAGGATTTATTTGATTATATGGATCGCACCATATTAAGTAATTTAAATTTTAAAAAAATAGATAAAAAGGATTTTAATTATTCCGAAAGTTTCAATCCAAATAGATTTCAAACTAGTAGGGAAAAGTATGTTATTGATAATGAACTTGATGTATTTGAGAGGATTTATATAAAATTTGATTTATGATTAATTCAGTATTTTATTAATTTCTAAACAAATTTTGCTTGTTATTTCGCTTGATAAACAATCAACATTTTTCTGATTCTTGGCCTCCACAAGTACTCTAATAAGAGGTTCTGTGCCGCTAGGTCTTATGTAGACTCTACAATTATCGGAATAAATTGAGTGATATTTTTCTATGGTTTGATTAATTAAGTCTCTAGATTTTTGATTTATTTTATTAATATTGCAATCTAAATTAATGTTGGTTAATTTCTGTGGAAAAGGTTCGAAACTACTTTTAAGCCATTCATTTAAAGTGATTTTTTTCTTTTTACAGTATTTAGAAATTTGAATTGCAGTCAATATCCCGTCTCCAGAAAAGTTATTAATTTCTGAGAGTATATGACCGGACTGTTCACCTCCTAAGACAGCATTTTGTTCCTTAATTGCGTCATAAACAAATTTATCTCCCACATCAGTTCTATATAAAATTCCACCAATTTTGTTCCAAGCTTTTTCAAAACCCATATTTGCCATTTCAGTTGAGATTATTAAATTATTTGTAAGAACTTTTTGTTCCTTAAGTTCTCTACCCCACAGAAAGAGGATATGATCTCCATTCAATTCATTGCCCATAGAATCTAATCCAATTACTCTATCGGCATCCCCATCGAAACTAAATCCCATATCTGCAGGATTATCTATTAGTGTTTTTTTTAATGGTAAGAGGTTAGTAGAACCACAATTAAGATTAATTTTTAATCCATTTTTAGAGTTATTAATAACTCTTACATCTGCACCAAGATTTTGAAAAATATTTTTTGCGCAGGTGGTCGCTGATCCATAGCATGTATCTAAAATAATTTTCATGCCGCTTAAATCCTCTCCTCCCATTGTTTGGATTAAGCTTTGCACATAACTATCAATAAGCTCTTTATGAGGTTTTAAAGAGATCTCATTTGTAGTATCTGATAAATTTTGATTTGAATCTTTAATTAATTTTTGAATTTTATTTTCATGGTTTTTGGTAATTTTATGACCATTTTGATCAAAGATTTTTATGCCATTGTATTCGGGCGGATTATGACTGGCAGATATCATTATTCCGCTACCCATTTTCTCTTGTTTTATTAAAAAAGGAATTGCTGGGGTAGGGCAGATTCCAACATTAATAAATTTTTTGCCACTCGCATTTATTCCTCTTCCTATTGCCTGAAGCAGAATATTTCCACTAATCCTGGTATCTCTTCCAATTAATATTGGATTATTATTTTCTAAAGACAAACCGAGAGCATATCCAACTTTATATGCTAAGGAATAGGTAATCTCTTTATTAAATCTTCCCCTTATTCCATCAGTTCCAAAGATTGATTGCATAATGATATTTCAGGAATTAAATATACTTTTCATATTATTTAGTTCACATTTTATCAGTTGATTAAAAGTTAAGAGATTAAAATTCTCTTTATTTGTTTAACTTATATAAGATGTTTTTAGATATCAAGTACTTATAGTGCAATCTGAGGGTAGAGAAACATTTGTAAATCTAAACTTAAAAGCGATCATCATTTTGCTTGTTTCTATTTTAATTGTTTTTTTGATTTTATTTAGAAACCTTTTTTTTCAAGCTAATTACCTTCTTAAGAGTTTTGGGGAATTATCTATTGATCCTGAAATAGCTTTTAATAACAATAAGCCTACTTTTCTTGAATTTTATGCTGAGTGGTGTGAAGTTTGCAAAGAAATGGCTCCCAAAGTATCTTCTTTGAAAGATGAATATGAAAAAGATATTAATTTTGTTTTTTTAAATGTTGATAATCAAAAATGGGATAATTACATCCGAAGATTTAAGGTAAATGGAATACCTCAAGTTAACCTCTTTGATAAAAAAGGTAATTTACAATCAACTTTTATTGGTAAACAAGAAGAAATTACAATAAAAGATTCTATTGATAATCTTAAGAGAGATGCTAAACATCAAGAAGAAATTTTTAATTCTGAATTTTCAGTTATCAAGGAAAATAAAATTCATCAAGTCGACCCTCGAAGTCATGGATAATTTCACCACTCTAGAGATTTTGATACAATTGGAAAACTTTTTTTAAAAATAGACTTACAGGCTTGAGCAATTGATTTATGCTCTTTTTGAGTACCATGAGCTGATCTTAAATTAATGTAATGTATCCATGATCTGCATGATCCCGACATGTAAATTCTTGTTGGAGTTGCTAATGGTAAAACAAATCTCGCACATTCTTTAGCTATACCTTCAGCAAGTAATTCTTCATATAATTCTGAAGCGGCTTGAAAATGTGAAGAAATTTTTTGATTGAATCTTTTTTTTAACTCATAAGGAAGGTCAGGAATGGAATTCTGTCTATTTTTAAAATCTTGTCTTCTCAAATCTGGCAGTGGGATATCTCCTAATTGCGAGCTATCAGCATATCTCTGGGAAAATTCCTGGAAAGTAAATGATCTATGCCTCAAAATTTGAGCTGCAATTCCTCTATTTGTTTCTATTTGTAATGTCATAAATGACTGTTCAAAGACACTCCAATGTTCATTTTTAATGCAATAACTCAATAGCTTAGAATAGTCTTCATTTTTCTGATTTTTTGGATTACTAACTCGTGCAATATAAGCCATTGTTTTTTCTGCATCAGGAGTTAGCGAAATTAGCTCAACTTTACTCATTTTAGATCTTTGCGAGAGTTACCTTTTCTGGTTGATTTTGATATTTGCCTTTTCTATCTTCATAAGTTGTAGAGCAAGGATCACCTTCAAAAAAGAGTAATTGGCAGATTCCTTCATTAGCATAAATCCTGCAATCTGCACCTGAACTATTACTAAACTCTAAAGTGAGGTGACCTTCCCATCCTGCTTCTGCGGGGGTTGTATTAACAATAATTCCTAGTCGTGCATAAGTACTTTTGCCGATACAAATTACAGTTATATTTTCAGGTACTTTCATCTTTTCTAAAGCCACTCCTAATCCATAGGAGTGAGCAGGAAGAATGAAAAACTCTCCATCTTCATCATGATGAAGAATAGTTTTTTCTAGGTTATCAGGATTAAATTTTTTAGGATTCATCACTGTTCCTGGGACATGTCTAAAAATTAAAAATTCTTTTGATGAAAGTCTTAAGTCATATCCATAAGAAGAACATCCGTAACTCAAAACTGGCTTTTGTTGATTATTAGGCTCAAGATGCCTAACTAAATTAGATTGGAAGGGATTTATCATTCCTTCCGAAGCTTTTTGATTTATCCAGAGATCATTTTTAAGCATTGTTTTATGAGCGAAGTTCAGTGATTTGGTTAGCCATTAATAATAAATCTTTAGGAATGCTTGTACCTGTAAGGATTACATCTCCAGATATAAATCGGTTTTCAAGTGTTGAAATCAAATCATCCTTATCTATAATTTTCATCTCAATTGCAAGAAAAATTTCATCAAGAATGATTTGATCATATTTGCCAGAAAGTAACTCTTTTTTGCAAAAAATCCATAATTCATAAATAGATTCATGAATAATTTCTTTTAAATTTTTATTTTTTTCAATTTCTTCAGAATTAAATTCATCGTAGGATTGTGATGCTCTGATCCAAGTTAAATTTCCACAAAGCTTAACAGCATTAGCAAGCCCTTGTTTAACCCCTCCCTTCATAATTTGTACTAAAAGTACTTTTCTACCGAGAGCAGCATTTCTTAGAGAGTCTCTAATAATAGAGGAATAATTTCCTCTATAAGAAGATTGATAGATTTGTATTTGCCCATTCTGTTTAAGTTTTTTGACATTTGTTTTATTGGGAGCACTTATTTCTACAACATCAAGATTACTTTCGGAATAATTATGAGCTGAACTAATGACCATTATTTTAGATTTTTTTCTACATGCAGTATAATTTGAATTTGATTACACTGCATATAGTGTAATTTTACTTAAAAAAGCGTTGGTAAACTTGGAGACATTGGCAGAGAAATTTATAAAAATTAAAAAATGTTACTGTTGATACAAGATATTTTTAGGTGACTTCTTAAGTTTTTTAATAGTTAGAATATTTATGATACCTTCTTCTCGAGGATTCAGCAGATTTAGTTCGCAACTGTCCGGCCAAAGTAAAATCAACTCAGTTGGAGAACGTTTTCCAATAAATAGAACTTTAATGGAAGTAATTAAAGGTCTTGATGGTGCAAGCACAGAAATGGTTGAAAGATCGAAAACAATATTTTTCCCAGGTGATCCTGCAGAGAGGGTTTATCTAATAAGAAGAGGAGCAGTAAGACTATCAAGAGTTTATGAGTCAGGTGAAGAGATAACTGTAGCTCTTTTAAGAGAGAACAGTCTTTTTGGTGTTTTATCTCTTCTAACAGGCCATAGATCTGATCGGTTTTATCATGCCATAGCTTTTACAAGAGTTGAAATGATAACAGCACCTGCGAACTCAGTGTTAAGAGCGATAGAGGAAGACGCGTCAGTAGGATTATTATTGTTGCAAGGCCTTTCAAGTAGGATCCTTCAAACAGAAACAATGATAGAAACTCTTACTCATAGAGATATGTCTTCTCGTCTTGTAAGCTTCTTAATGGTTCTTTGCAGAGACTTTGGAGTTGCAAGTGAAAAAGGAATTACAATAGATTTAAAGCTTTCTCATCAAGCTATCGCTGAAGCTATTGGATCAACCCGAGTTACGATAACAAGATTATTAGGAGATTTAAAGGATTCTGGTCTACTCACTATTGAAAGAAAAAAGATTACAGTATTTGATCCTATAGCTCTTGCAAAAAGATTTAATTGATACATCATTAAATTATGATGTATCCAGAATATGCTATTAAGTGGCTTGGATTTTAATTGTTTTTTTAATATTGCTTGGAGGTTTAATTGCGCCATTTGGTGACCTGCTTGGGACAAAAATTGGTAAATCAAGATTTAGTATATTTAAATTAAGACCAAAGAAAACAGCTACAATTGTCACTGTAATAACTGGAGGGTTTATTAGTTCAATATCAATAGGGCTATTGATTTTGGTTAGTGAAGAATTTAGGCAAAGACTTTTTGTCGATATTCCTTTTTTGCAAAAAACTTTAGATGAAAGTAAAAAGGCTCTTATACCACTGCAAGAAGAACGAGAAAAACTTGAAGATAAAATTATTAAGAAAGAAAAGGAATTAAATTTACTAAAAAATAGTATTAGTGAATTTAGAAGAGGGAATATTGTTATTAAAAGAGGTCAAACTTTATTTATCGCTGAGGTTAGTTCAAGTTCTAACATAAAATTAGACTTAGCAAAAATTTATAATGAAGCTGATAAATTTGTTCGAAGAATTGTTGTGCCAAGTAATAAAGAAGCAAAAAATATTCTTTTGTGGAAACCTAGTGATATTACAAAAATCGAGACTGTAGCTGCCCAAGGGGGTAATTGGATCTTATCAATTAAATCGGCAACAAATGTCTTAAGAGGGGATAATTATGTTTTTGTATCACCTGATTTGTTAGAGAATAAATTTATAGTCAAAAAAGGAGAGGTTATTAAAAGCTCCATTCTGGGGAAAAGTGATTTTAATCGTAAATCTATAAACTTAAAAATTAAGTCATTATTAAGAGAAACAAGAGATGAAATAAAATCTAAAGGCTCACAAGCTAATGAAATTAAAACTAGTGGAAATTTTGTAAAAAAAATCACAGACTTCCTCAAAGACAATCAAAATGTAAAATTTAAGTTAGAAGTAGTCTCTTTGAGGGATAGTAAAACCGCAGAACCCATAGTTGTTGAAATTAATATTTTAAAGGTATTGCCTTGAATGCCTAAAGTAATAACTATTGATCCCGGGAAAAGTAAATGTGGCTTAGTTTTAGCTGAAATAAGTGAAAAAAAAATTTATAAAG
The DNA here is from genome assembly GCF_017696175.1 of Prochlorococcus marinus XMU1404. NCBI lineage: Bacteria > Bacillati > Cyanobacteriota > Cyanophyceae > Synechococcales > Prochlorococcaceae > Prochlorococcus > Prochlorococcus marinus. Next base: position 240,173 of record NZ_JAAORE010000001.1, read on the forward strand.
CCATCATTCTTAAAAGTGAGCTAATTGAAGATTATGTAAAAAATTTAATTAAAGTTGAAGACATATCTAAAATTATTATTGGTAACGGCACGACCAGTGGAGATATCATAAAAAAAATAAATCTTTTTACAAAAGAAATAATAACTTTTGAAGAAAAAAATACTACTTATAGAGCCAAAGAAAGATATTTTGAACTGTTCCCAATTAGAGGTTTGATGTTTTTGATACCTAGGGAGGTTTTTATTCTTAATAAAAATCTTGATGCGATATCAGCATTAATTATTCTAGAAGATTATTACAAAATAAAGTTTACTTTTAATCAAAATATAGACTTTAAAACTTGGCTGAAATAAGGAACTTATATTCATTGCCTGCTTCAAGTTCATAATCTTTTTTCAATAAAAATCTTAATAGGGAGTCCTCAATTAATGCTCTTCCCAAAGGAGGATTTACTAACAATACGCCTTTATAAAAAGACCATGTAAAATCCCATTTAAATTGACTGGCCTGTACAACACCCTTAATTTGCTTTTTTGTAAAGCAATATTCTTTAATACTTACATGGGCAATTGTTTCTGGTTTGGATCGCATTTTTTATAATTGGTCTTGATTAAAAGAATTTAATTCGTTTATTATCAATTCTTCATTTTTAGTGTTTAATTGCTCTAGTGATTCAATTACCTTTTTATATACTTTATCGAGGATTGATTTTTCTTCTAGCGAAATATTCCCTAATACATGAGAAATAGTATTGAAATTATTTGTACTGCTAATTAATGGAGGTGAACCAATACCAATTCTTATTCTATTAAAGTTTTGAGTATGCAATTTTTCAATTATGCTTTTGAGACCATTATGACCACCTGAGCTGCCTTTCTTCCTAAATCTTATTTTTCCAATTGGAAGATCCTTATCATCTACTACTATAAATATCTTATCTAAGTTAATTTTGTACCAATCTACTATTGCTTTGACAGCATCACCACTATTGTTCATAAACGTATTTGGTAAAAATAACCTGTAAGTGGAATTATCGATTTTGAATTCAGAGCATGAACTTTTAAGTTTATCCTTTAAAATAAAATTTGAATTATATTTTTTTGCGAGACTTTCAAGTATCAAAAAACCAATATTATGTCTATTTTTAGAATATTTTTTTCCAGGATTACCCAATCCTATTAAATATATATCATTCATGATGTATTTCTAAATCTCTTTTCATTGAGAATAATATATAAGCAAACTATAACTAAGTAAATTTAAACCTTAATCCCAAAGAGTTAGTTTAAAAATTTTTAGATTGATAAAGTAGCTCCTCGAGAGAGTCTCAGTCGTTTAGTTTCCGTTCCAATCTACTGAGAAACCTTGTAGTAGTAGAGATTGGTTATAAATTTGTAGAAGAATAACTAAAAAGACTAAAAGTAAAAGACCTATAACTGTCATAACTGGAACAGCTCCCCAACCAGGAACAACTTTACCTTGACCAGAATTGCCAATTGCTTTTAAAAGGCTTCCTAAAGCAGTTTTTTGACCCATGATGAATTCACAAAATCGAATATTATTTCGTTATTGTATAAGAACTAATACATAATTTGTTTACAAACTTATCAAAATTGATGCAAACTTTATCATCAGCTCCAGATCCCGCTGTTTCTATAGCAGTTACAATACTGGCAATATTACTGGCTTTAACAGGCTTTGGTCTTTGGACTGCTTTCGGACCCAAAGCAGCCAAGCTTTCAGATCCTTGGGATGATCATGATGATTGAACCAGTAATACTCTGATAACTGCAGAAAAAAGTATTTCAAAATTTACCAAAAATACAAAAAGTAAACCTTTTACCATAATTTAAATATAAATTTAATAGGATATAAATCTATTTAGCCTAATTAATTAGTTTCATGCTCGCTCTTAAAATTTCTGTTTACACGATTGTTTTTTTCTTTGTAGGAATATTTCTTTTCGGATTTTTGGCAAGTGATCCAACAAGAACCCCTAATAGAAAAGATCTAGAAAGTCCTCAAGATTAAACTTTTAATTTTTATAAATTGACTTTAGGAATAGCAAAAAAGTTTATTTTTACATCTTTTTTATTTATTAATTTTATACAGCCAACAAAATCTGCTGATTTACAAAAAATTAATAATGGTTCTACTAAAGGGAATTTATCAAAAAAGGTAGATATTAAAAAATCATTTAATTTCTCAAATTCATTTTCTAATACTTTTCATATAATATCTTCTAATCATAAACTGTTAAATAAAAATTCTGGGCCATTAAAAGCTGATATTCAAGACAATTACAATCAGATATTAATCCAATCCGATCAACAATCTGAATTAAATGGTATTATTTATGCAGAGGGTAACGTAATCGTTGAATACCGAGGAAAAATTCTTAAAGCTGATAATTTAATTTATGATAAGTCGTTAAAAAAAATTAGTGCGAATGGCAATATTGCTTTAGTAATTGAGGATCAAGTTTTTAAAACTTCCGAGCTAGAATACAGCTTTATTGATGAAAAAGGTTATTTGTTAGACGTTAAGGGATCTTTTAATACTGATACCTTAATGGATGACTTATCCGCAAATTTTAGTTCATCAGATCTTAACAAGATAAAAACTTTACTGGAATTTAAAAAATCGGAAGTATTAAATACCCCTGGAAAGGTTGTAAATTGGTTGTTTTCCACAGATAAAATAACTATAGATGGTGAAAAATGGAGAAGTAAAAAGGCTGTATTTAGTAATGATTTACTTGAATTTAAACAAGTTAGAATAGTAATCAATTCATTAGAAGTGATTCCTGAGGCAGAGAAATTACGATTTAAGTCATCTATAAATCATTTAATTTTTGATGAAAAATTATCAATTCCATTTTGGGTTGGAGATAGAACTTTAAGTAGGGCTGGAGGAATCTCTAACGTTGATAACAGATGGAATTTAGGATATGAAAATTTAGATAAGGATGGGTATTTTATAGGGAGAAAATTTAACCCTATAGATATATCTGATGATTTTACTCTTGATTTAGAGCCGCAATTCCTAATTCAACGCTCACTAAAGGGTTATACAAAAAGCTTTGTAAATAATGGCGAATCAATAACTTCAGAGAGGGTGAAGAGAAATGCAAATTTAGAAGATTATTTCGCCCTAAAATCTAAAATAAAAGGCAGAATAAATAATTGGGACTTAGAAATAGACAAGAATTTGAGTTCTTTTAGTTTTGAAAAATTTTCAGATGCTTTTAGGTTAAAAACTAAATTTAGTAAAGAAATAAATTTTTTAGATTCAAATTGGGATAAAAGCCTTTACGGAATTTATAGAGAAAGGGTTTGGAATGGTTCACTGGGTGAAGCTGAAATTTACTCAGGTTATGGTTCAAAATTACAAAAAGAAAATAGTTGGGTGGTTAATGGCATTAAAAAGAGAGAAACTTTTTCTTTAGGTTTGGCAGATATAACAGCAGAGGCTTTAAATACAAAAATTCTTGTAACAAACCTAAAAGGTAATGTATTTTATGCTTTAGACCAAGAATTCCCTTTGAGTATCAAAGATCCGAAAAGTAAATCTGTAGATGTTTCATATAAGTATATTTCTGAACCAATCACAAAAGGATTAACTCTTAATACAAGATTAGAAGCTTCTTATTCTTTCTATGAAAATGGAGAACATCAAGACTATTTAGGTTTAGGTATGGGCCCAGAATTAACATTGGGAAATTTTAAAAATAAAACTTTCGACTATACTCGTATTAGCCTTTTTCCTTTTTATAGATTTAACAGTGGAGAGAGTGTTTTTAAATTCGATCAAAATAATGATAATTTCACTTTAAATATTGCTTATGATCAGCAATTATTTGGACCAATTATTCTAAAAAGTGAAGGTACTTTGAACTTAACAAGTGATGCAGAAAATTACGGTGAGTTTATAAATTCGAAAATATCATTAAATTGGAAAAAAAGAAGCTATGAATTAGGCATTTACTATCAACCTCACAACCAAGCAGGTGGTGTTTCTTTTAATCTTTTTGGATTTAGATAGCTAAAAGAGATGAGCATTAAATTTTAAATAGGGCAAATTATTATATTTATTTTCAATAAGATTTTCATTCTCAAGGAGTGTTGAAGTTGCGTCCCATTCTCCTGATAAAAACATTTTTTTTGTGCTTTCCTTAATATCAAGGTCAAAATTTAAATATTTTGATTTTGCTAATGAATTTTTAAGATCAATTTCGAAAAACAAACTTTTATTATAGTTATATTTTTGAATATCTTGTATTGATTTTTTTGAAAGTGTGAAACAAGGAATTCCAATAGCAATACAATTGCTATAAAAAATTTCGGCAAAACTCTCTCCTATAATCGCTTTTATACCCCATCTAATGAGTGCTTGGGGGGCATGTTCCCTGCTGGAACCGCATCCAAAATTGCTATTAACAATAAGTATTGAGGCATTCTTATTTTTATCTAGGTCGAATGGATGCTCTCCCTTTAAATTTTTTCTATCATCCGCAAAAACTGATTTCCCCAGTGAATCAAAATTAACACACTTTAAGAAACGGGCAGGTATTATTCGATCCGTATCAATGTCGTTACCAATCAATGAAATGCATTTCCCTTTTATTTGTGAAATTTTTCCAATTGGTGAGCTAAATTGCGAATTCATTTGTTTATAAATTCCCTAACGTCACTTACTTTGCCATTAATTGCAGCAGCGGCAACCATTGCTGGACTCATTAGAAGTGTTCTTCCGCTTGGAGATCCTTGTCTGCCTTTGAAATTTCTATTACTCGAACTAGCACTAACTTGATTACCTACTAGCTTATCTGAATTCATTGCTAAACACATTGAGCAGCCTGGCTCTCTCCATTGAAATCCAGAATCCTCAAAGATCTTATCAAGACCTTCTTTTTTTGCCTCAATAGCTACTTTTTCCGAACCGGGCACTACAAATGCTTTTACTTTCTTAGATACTTTTTTGTGTTTCAAAATCTTAGCAGCAACTCTTAAATCGCTTATTCTACCGTTGGTGCAACTACCTATAAAACAAACATCAACTGGAGTATCTTTTATTGATTGGCCTGGCTTGAAACCCATATATTCATATGCCTCTTCAGCAATAAATTGGTCATTTGAGGATAAATCATCGATAAGAGGTATCTGTTGATTAATGCCTATACTTTGACCGGGAGTAATCCCCCAAGTTACGGTTGGTTCTACTTTCGAAGCATCTAATTTAACTACATCATCATAAATAGAATTTTCATTGCTTTTTAATGATTTCCACCACAAGAGTGCTTTGTTCCAATTTTCATTTTTGGGAGCACATAATTTATTTTGAATATAATTGAAGGTTTTTTCATCAGGATTTATATAACCGCATCTCGCTCCCCCTTCAATTGACATATTGCATATAGTCATCCTCTCTTCCATTGATAAAGCATCAATAGCAGGTCCTGCAAATTCGTATGCAAAACCTACACCAGCCTTTACACCGAGTTCATTAATAATATGAAGCACTAGATCCTTAGCATAAACCCCATGAGATAGTTTATTTTCACACCAAATTTGCCTTACCTTCAATTTGTTCATCGCGATGGTTTGGGTAGCAAGAACATCTCTCACTTGGCTTGTACCTATGCCAAAAGCAATTGAGCCAAAAGCTCCATGAGTTGAAGTATGAGAATCTCCACAAGCTATTGTCATACCAGGCTGTGTCAATCCCAATTCTGGAGCCACTACATGAACTATTCCTTGATTTCCACTACCAATATTAAAAAATTTTATTTTATGTTGTAAGCAGTTCTTTTCAAGTGTTTCAATCATTTGCTCTGCAAGATTATCTTTGAAAGGTCTGCTTTGATTATCTGTTGGCACAATATGATCAACTGTAGCAACAGTTCTACTAGGGAATTTTACTTTTAAATTTTTGTCTTTTAAAGCGCCAAATGCTTGAGGACTTGTTACTTCGTGGATGAGGTGAAGACCAATAAAAATTTGGTCCGAGCCGCCAGGAAGACTGGAGACTTTGTGTAAATCCCAAACTTTATCAAATAATGTATCTCGACTCAATTTGTAAAAAAAGCTACTTACTATTCGATAATAGGATTAATCTTAAGCTGTTCAAACACACATTTACACTTAGTGTTTGAATTTCAATTCTATTTCGGGTTGCGTTAAATATTTTTTTGATATTGGTAATATGGTTATTTGGTCCTGCAATCGAAATATATACTAGTCCAATAGGTTTCTCTTGAGTTCCTCCATTTGGACCAGCAATTCCACTGATAGCAATTGCCCAGTCTGCTTTTAATGTATTTTTGACATTAATTGCCATAGCCTCACAAACCTCTTCAGAAACAGCTCCATATTTATTAAGCTTTTCTTCCGAAATATTTAATAATGAATTTTTTAGCTCATTACTGTAGGAAACAATGCTCCCTTTAAAAACTTGAGACGAGCCTGATATTGATGTTAGTGATGATGATAGGAGGCCTCCCGTACAGGATTCGGCAAAAACAATAGTTTGGTTCCTCTTGGTTAATTCTTTTATTAAAACGCTAGGAAGCGTATCATTATCTTCTCCAAAAATAAACTTTGAAAACTTTTTTTTTAATTTTTCCTTTATGGGTTTAATAATATTCTTTGCTTCCACTTCATTCTTTGCTTTAGCAGTGATTCTTAGTTTAACTTCCCCCAAATTTGCGTATGGAGCTACAGTAGGATTTTTAAGATTTAATAGATCATTAATTTTTTCTGCAACACTAGATTCTCCAATACCTGCAAATTTAAGAGTATTTGAAAAAAAGGAAGAATTATCTGAGAATTTGGTTTTAATGAAATCACACGCCGTCTCTTCCCACATAGTTTTCATTTCACTTGGTACTCCAGGGAAAGTAAGAATAGTAAATCCTTTTATTGGTTCCCATATCATTCCTGGGGCAGTACCCCTTGGATTATTAATTATTTGAGCATTTTTTGGGAAGAGACATTGTTTCCTTAAGCTAGATGAATCGTCCTGGAGTTTTGAGGTTGGCATTTTTTGTTTTATTTCATCCCATAAGTGCGGTCTTTCAAAAAGAGTTACATTAAAAGATTTGGCTATTGCTTCAGTAGTTAAGTCATCTGGGGTGGGTCCCAAGCCACCAGTTGTAATTAGAAGATTACTTCTTTTCGATATTTCTTGAATTACTTTTATAATTCGATCATAATTATCGCCTACAGTTGATTGCCTAAAGTGATTTAAGCCTAATTGAGATAACTGTTCAGAAATCCATTGAGCATTGGTATTGATAATATTTCCTAAGAGTAGCTCTGTTCCAATAGAAAGAATTTCAACTCCTTTGGAGTTAGGACTCATTTAATTGATGCTTCAAGTTTGCCTTCATAAAGAGGAAAACGATTACATAAGGTTAATACTCTTTCTTTACATTGACTTTCAATGAGTGAATCGTCTGGGTTTAGTAATCTATCAGCAATAATTTCGCCAACTTCAGCAAAAGCATTCTCATTAAAGCCTCTAGTAGTTAAGGCGGCAGTTCCCAACCTTAGTCCGCTGGTTACAAAAGGTGATTCAGGGTCAAATGGAACAGTATTTTTATTTGCAGTAATATTCACTTCACTTACAAGCAAGTCAGCAATTTTACCAGTCATATTTATACTTCTTAAATCGAGTAAAACAATATGGTTGTCAGTTCCTCCACTCACGATATTGATACCTCTATTCATTAAAGTTGAAGCTAGAACTTTTGCATTTTTTATTACTTGTTGGGAATAATTAACGAAATCTGGCTGCAAGGCTTCTCCAAATGCAACTGCTTTAGCTGCAATTATATGTTCGAGGGGACCACCCTGAGTTCCAGGGAAAACAGATTTATCAAATTTCTTTCCAAATTCTGCATCTTTACATAAGATAAGTCCCCCTCTAGGACCTCTTAATGTTTTATGAGTAGTTGTAGTTACTACATCACAATAAGGGATCGGATTTGGGTGAAGTTTACTTGCTACAAGACCGGCAATATGTGCAATATCAGCCATTAAGAAAGCACCAACTTCATCTGCAATATTTCTAAATGATTCAAAATCGATTTTTCTTGGATAAGCAGAATATCCGCAAATGATCAATTTTGGTTTTGTTTCAAGTGCTATATCTCTTATTTCATCAAAATTTAATTCACTAGTTTCTTTATTTACACCATAGTGAACTGCATTGAACCACTTACCACTCATATTTACTGGAGACCCATGAGTTAGGTGTCCACCATGAGATAAATCCATCCCCATGATTGTGTCACCAGGTTTAAGTAGACTTAGGAAAACAGCAGCATTTGCCTGTGCTCCACTATGGGGTTGAACATTAGCCCAATTTGCATTAAATAATTTTTTCGCTCTCTGAATCGCTAATTCTTCGATTTCATCAACAAATTCACATCCTCCGTAGTATCTTTTTTGAGGTAATCCCTCGGCGTATTTATTTGTAAGGACGGAACCTTGAGCCTGCATAACGGCAATTGATGCGAAATTTTCGCTTGCGATTAACTCAAGATGAGTTTCCTGCCTATTTTTTTCAGAGTTGATAAAATTTGATATTACTGGATCACTTTCTTTAAGATTTTGAAGAATATTCATTGAATTTGATAAGTAATACCCATAATATAGACGATATTTTTTAGAAAAATATAAAAAGAATATTTCATAATTTTAAACGCGCCTGGAGAGATTCGAACTCCCGACACCCTGATCCGTAGTCAGGTGCTCTAATCCACTGAGCTACAGGCGCATAATTATGTAATATCTCTGTTTCAGGGTCTCTTAGTCAACTAGATTTCAGGTAAAATATCTATTATTAACAATCTTATTATTAATATGCCTATAAAGTGGTACGGAAATGGTGATTTAGAAGATCCCATCTATAAACATTTTTCTCGAATAGTAAATTTTGTTATTCACTGCATGATATTTACTGCGATAGTAAGCGGCACTTGGCTTTTAAAAGAAATTAAATATGAAATAGCTTTTTTTAATAATTTTGCAATTTTCTGGTCAATTCTTTTAGCCTCCCATTTACTATTTGTAATTATGAAAAAACCTAAAGATACTTCAAAACAATCAATTTAATTAATTTTTAATTTATGGACTATCAGGTACGAATAAGTGATCTAGAAAATATTATTTCAGAAAAGGTTTTTATAAAAATAGAAAAGTGGAATTTATATCTTGGAGATGCTGGCCTAGCAAGAAATCTCGCTATTGAATGTATAAGCAATAAAGATCAAGGGCCATTGGAGGCTGCGAAAATAAGTTTGAAAGCAATAAATGTAAAAGTAGGGGATGGTGTTAACAGTATTCCACTGATAAATTTAATAACTAACTCACAAATTCTAGAATTAGAGGAGATTTTGGAAAGTTTTTTTGCAAACTAAATCTTTTTTTTATAAACTTTAAATTTATTTACTTTCAGGAATTTTGTAAGAAAAAAATAGATTACAAAAAAAGTTAGAGATCCAAATATTAATAATAAAAATTCTCCGAGATTTGAATTGAAGTTATTTGTAGTTTTAAGAATACTAAAACAAAGGGAGCTGTCTATAAATGCCGCTAATGTCATGAGGGTAATTTTCTTAAATAAATCCAAGTTAGGCAAGTGGATATTTTCATTTCTCAGATTAAAAGAAAGCAAAACACAAACTATAAAGTTGACTATTACTGAAGATAAAATTATTCCTATTACTCCGAAATTATATGGAGAAAGATTTCCAAAATTATTAATTGGGGCACCGATTAACAACCAATCAAAAAAAATATTTAACACTATACCTGCAAATGATGACTTGAAAGGGAAGGTTGTTTTTTCTATTGAATAGTAAGTTCTTACTAATAAATCTCTATAAAGATAAAAAGGTATGCCAACTCCATAAGCAATTAATATATTCTTTACTTTTAAAGCCGCTGAATAATCAAAAGATCCTCTCTGAAAAACTAACTGTACTATTTGATTATTAAATGTTATGAAAAATGCGGCTAAAAAAATAGTGGTCAAGAAACAGTACTCTATTCCAGAGATCAATTTTTTTTGTAGGCCTATATAGTCTTTATCACTTCTGAATTTTGAGAATTTTGGAAGTAATGGCAAAATCAAAGAGTTAGATAATATGCCTAATGGGGCTTGTATCAGAAAGTTTCCGTAAGCTAGTCCCGATGCTGCTCCTTGAAAACTTGAAGCGAAAAACATATCTATAAAAACATTAATTTGACTGAGACCAGATGAGATAGATGCTGGAATAATTAGTTTGAAAATCCTCCTTTCTTCATCATTTAATAATTGGAATTTTGACTTTAACCTCAAAAGACCAATTTTATTTATTTCCGAAATTTGAACAACAAACTGAATTAACGTTCCGGTCAAAGTTGCAAAAGCTAGTAATCCCGTGTACCTAAAGAAATGAGAATATGCATTTTCTTTATTGATAATCCAACTTAATAAAATAAAAAAAATAGTAGTTAGGCTTGTTATTGCTGGACTTATACTTGATAAAAAGAATTTTCTTTGGGAATTTAAGGCGCCAAAGCTTAAACCTATGAATCCGGACAAAGGGATACAAGGTGTAAGTATTTTTAATTGGTAAGTGGCAATTGATTTAGCTTCGTAACTTAAATTGGGGGCTAATAATTCAATTAGTAAACTGGAATTAATATATATCAATATAGCTAACCCAATTAATAATATTGAAAGTTTTATACTTACTTGAGTTAAAACAATTCCGCCATTTTTCTTGTTAAGGGGAGTTAGAACTGCAACGACTGCGTTATGTAGGGGACCATTAATCCCTCCAATGATTATTAGCAAAAAACCTGGAATTATATAGGCATAATTAAATGCGTCGTATGTTACCCCAACTCCAAAAGCAGCAGCTATAAATATTTGTCTTATACATCCAACTAATTTACTAAGACTAGTACCAAATGAAATTGAAAAAACATTATTTTTTAAAAATGAATGCATTTGGATTTGCCTAAATTTTTCAAGAAGTTTAAGTTTCAATTATATTTGATTTTTAACTAACGACATATTTATGAATGATCGGATAATTGAATTTGATCCATTAATCGAAGGAGTTTTAATCAAGAGGTATAAAAGGTTTCTTGCAGATATAAAATTAGAGAGCGGAGAGGTAGTAACTGCTCATTGCGCCAACACAGGCCCAATGAAGGGACTTTTGAGTGAGGGAGCAAAGGTGAGAATAAGTGTTTCCCCTTCTCCAAAAAGAAAATTACCTTTTACTTGGGAACAGATATGTGTTTCAGATTCAAAAAATGAGGAGGTATGGGTTGGAGTTAATACTCTATTTGCAAATAAGTTAATCAAAAAGGTTATTGAGAAAAATTTGCTTGACGAAATAATAGGAGAAATAGAAACAATAAAATCTGAAGTTCCCTATGGAAAAGATAAAAAAAGCAGAATTGACTTTTTTTTAACTCCAAAATCTTCAAATCCTGATAAACGTAACATTTACTTAGAAGTTAAAAATACGACTTGGATCAGAGAAAATGTTGCTCTATTCCCTGATACAGTAACGAAAAGAGGCCAAAAACACCTCATAGAATTAAAGGAATTAATTCCTGAAAGTAAAAGTATATTAGTACTTTGTATTACAAGAAAAGACGCTTGTTTTTTCGCCCCTGGAGATGAGGCAGATCCCTTGTACGGCAATCTTTTTAGAGAATCTTTAAGTGCAGGAATGATAACCATTCCTTGTTCCTTTGAATTTCATAAAGACCACATATCATGGAGAGGAATTAAACCTTTGAAATAAATAAAATCTTGATATTTTGAAACTTCTAAAAATCAAATTTTTTAATTTAACAAATATTTTTTTAAGGTGCAACTATAAAAATGGTATCAACAACTACTAGACACCGATAAGTTTTTTGAATAAATTTAAATTTGAAAGGAAACAGTAAAACTGTTTTTTTGCAGATCTAATTTTTTTTTATGACCACTGCTTTGCAAACGCCTCAAAGGCGCTCTAGGTCCAAACTCCAAGATGCAAGTCTTGTGAATGGACCTATGCTCCTTTTGAGGAGTATTCGAGGATTTAGTTCAAACCGCTCCATGTTGTGGCTTGCAACTGTTCCCCTAGCTTTGTTTGGTTTAGGTATTTTTAATCTTTCAGCTCACGCAGCTGATTTACCTGAGTTGAATGCAGCTTTTCTTGCTAACAATTTATGGCTTTTGATCGCTACTATTCTAGTGATCTTTATGAACGCCGGTTTCGCTATGGTTGAGGCAGGTATGTGCCGTTCTAAGAACGCTGTTAACATTCTTGCTAAAAACCTCTTTGTATTTGCTCTAGCTGTAACTTCTTATTGGTTTATCGGCTATTCATTAATGTACGGAGGTAGTGTTGCCGACGGTTGGCTTTATTTTGGCGGCTTATTTTTTGATCCAACAGTTACTGCAGATATGGTAACTGATGCTGGATTAGTCCCAACTGTTGATTTCTTGTTCCAGTCTGCTTTTGCAGGAACTGCAGCAACTATCGTTTCCGGTCTTGTTGCTGAAAGAGTTAAATTTGGAGAATTTGTTGTTTTTGCGATTGTATTAACTGCATTTATTTATCCAATTGCTGGTAGCTGGAAATGGAATGGTGGCTGGCTTGATTCTTTAGGTTTTGTTGATTTTGCTGGTTCTTCAATTGTTCACTCTGTTGGAGCATGGGCAGGTCTTGTAGGAGCAATGCTTCTTGGACCAAGAATTGGCAAATACTCTGATGGAAAACCACAGGCAATGCCAGGACATAATATGGCTATAGCTACTTTGGGTGCATTAGTTCTATGGATAGGTTGGTATGGATTTAACCCTGGTTCTCAACTTGCTATGGACCAATGGGTTCCATATGTTGCTGTAACAACTACTTTGGCAGCAGCAGCTGGTGCTATTGGAGCAACTATTGTTTCAACATTAACTTCTGGTAAGCCTGACCTTACAATGATTATTAACGGAATCCTTGCAGGATTAGTTAGTATCACAGCTGGTTGTGGCGATATGACACTTGCTGGGGCCTGGTTTGCAGGACTAGTTGGTGGAATTATCGTTGTATTCTCTGTTGCAGCTCTTGATGCTGCTGAGATCGATGATCCTGTAGGTGCATTCTCTGTTCACGGAGTTTGTGGTGTATGGGGTACTGTAGTTATCGGTCTATGGGGTACAGCTGTACAAGGTGATGGCGCTGGTATGGGATTGTTTAATGGTGGAGGTATTAGCCTTCTTCTAATTCAAGCCCTTGGTGCTGCAGCTTATGCTATCTGGACACTAGTTACTTGCTGGATCGCTTGGTCTGTAATTGGAGGATTATTCGGTGGAATCCGAGTATCTGAAGAGGAAGAGACTCAAGGCCTAGATATAGGAGAGCACGGAATGGAAGCATATCCAGACTTTGCATCTGCTAAATAATCAAATCTAAAATTAACTTTAGAAGCCTGACTTATGTCAGGTTTCTTTTTTTTTGCGAAAAATTATTTGAAATGTTGTACTATCAAAGGATGGACACACAAGCTTTTAGAAGGTCTCTTCATCATTCTGATCGATATAATAGAAGGGGCTTTGATTCTCCAACAAAAAGAGCTCAAGCTTTAGAGGAGGCTTATCAAAGTGATTTGATAAGTTCTATAAGAGATAATGGTTTTACTTACACTAAAGGTAGACTTAATATTAAGTTAGCTCAAGCATTTGGTTTCTGTTGGGGGGTTGAAAGAGCGGTAGCGATGGCTTATGAGACTAGAAGACATTATCCTAATGAGAATATTTGGATAACAAACGAAATAATTCATAATCCCTCGGTTAATGATCACTTAAGAAAAATGAATGTAAAATTCATTTCAGCTAAAAATGGAATTAAAGATTTTTCGTTAGTTTCTAATGGTGATGTAGTTATACTTCCTGCTTTCGGAGCCACTGTTCAAGAAATGAAGCTCCTTCATGAGAAAGGTTGCCATATCATTGATACAACTTGTCCATGGGTTTCTAAAGTTTGGCATACAGTCGAAAAACATAAGAAACATGTTTTTACATCAATTATTCATGGAAAATTCAAGCATGAAGAAACTCTGGCCACTAGCTCATTCGCAGGTAAATATTTAGTTGTACTTGATCTTGAAGAAGCAAATTATGTATCTGAATACATTATGGGTAGAGGTAATAGAAATGAATTTATGAATAAATTTGCTAAAGCTTGTTCTGATGGATTTGATCCTGATAAAGATTTAGATAGAGTCGGAGTTGCTAACCAGACAACTATGCTAAAAAGTGAAACCGAAGAAATTGGAAAAGTTTTTGAAAGAACTATGTTAAAAAAATTTGGCCCAGAAAACTTAAATAGCCACTTTTTAGCTTTTAATACTATCTGTGATGCAACCGAAGAGAGACAAGATGCTATGTTCTCATTAGTTGATGAAGACCTAGATATTCTTGTCGTTATAGGAGGCTTTAATTCTTCAAATACTACTCACTTACAAGAAATAGCAATTACAAAAAATATCTCTTCTTTTCACATAGATACACCAGAGAGAATATCAGTTGAAGAAAATTCAATATTACATAAGCCACTAGGATCAGATTTACAACTTAAAAATAATTTTTTACCTAGTGGGAAAATTAATGTTGGAATTACTTCAGGTGCATCAACTCCTGATAGGGTTGTTGCAGATGTTATTGAGAAGTTAGTTGATATTACTTCTTAAATTTGTCATCTAATTTATAACTTTACTTAGTTTTTTAAATTTATTAGTTAGATAATTCCAAAATATCTACTTTATTATTTAGAATATAAAAAATAATTTATGAAGTATGGAAGACAAAGCACAATCTAATCAGGTTCAATCAGCCAGTATGAATAGAAATAAAGCACCCCAAAAAGTTGAAGTTGTAGTTGCTAATCCATCTTCAGGTTCTGAGGTAAATATTCTTGGGGAACTATCTATTTTTGTTTTAAGAATTGGTTTTTGTGCTTTGATGATCCATCATGGCTTAGAGAAACTTCAGGATCCACAAGGATTTGCTGAGTTTGTAGTTGGTAAATACTTCCCATTTTTGCCAGGTGATCCTGTTATTTGGACATTTGGAGCAGCGATCACTCAATTAGTATGCCCATTAGGGTTGGCTTTAGGGATATTTGCAAGGCTTTCTTCTCTAGGATTATTCTCTACAATGGCATTTGCTGTTTATTTTCATCTATTAGATACCGGCCTAGAAGGTTTTCCTCTTGCAGTAGTTGAAGGACATAATTACGCATTCGAGTTGTCTTTTATATATGGAGCTATTTCTTTATATTTTTTATGTGCAGGTCCTGGCAGACTCTCTTTATTTAGAAAGACTAACAAAATTACATATTATCCAAAATCAACTTAACTTAATGCAAAAAATGCCTTTTTTGCGTAAATACCATTGAGATTCCTTTTGTATCACACATATCGATACTTTCTTGGTCTCTTAGACTTCCTCCAGGTTGTACAATAGCCCTTATACCATACTCATTAGCAAGTTCTACAGTATCTGCAAAAGGAAAAAATCCATCGCTTGCCAATACTGCATCAGAACATAAACTTCCCGCAGCTTTTAATGCAATTTTTGCGGCTCCAACTCTATTCATTTGTCCAGCTCCAATACCAATAGTTTTTTGGTCTTTTGCAATAACAATTGCATTTGATTTCACGTGTTTACAAATTTTCCATGCAAAATTTAGATCTAAAGCCATTTGATTATTAGGAATTTTTCTAGTTACTGAAATCCAACTTTCAGTTTGTTCTTCACTATCATCAGTGTCTTGAACTAGTAATCCTCCCATTATTGATTTAGTAGAAGTTTGGTTCTTTTTTGAAAGGTTATCTTTTGATAACTTTAAAATTCTTAAATTCTTTTTGATTTTTAAAATTTCTAAAGCTTCTGCATCAAAAGATGGGGCAACGACACACTCTAAGAAAATATCTTTGAGGTTATTTGCGGTATCAGTATCCACATTTGCATTAAAAGCAACTATTCCTCCAAATGCACTAACTGTGTCGCATTTTAAAGCATTCAAAAATGCTTGAGAGGTTGAATTGCTTATAGAGGCACCACAAGGGTTATTGTGTTTTAGGATTACAGAAGCAAAGGTGTCTGTTGTAAGCTTGCTTTTTTCTTCTTCGTAGCCAAATTCTAAAACTGTAGAAAGTGCCGACTCAAGATCTAATAGATTGTTATAACTTAATTCTTTACCTTGTAGCTGTTCTGCTGAGTTCCATCCAATATTACTTAAACCATACCAAAAAGCTTTTTGATGAGGATTCTCCCCATATCTTAAGGTTTTGATTAGTGGATAAGATTCAATATATTTGGAATGTTGTAGACCCTTTTCTTTACTTATCCAATTAGAAATTGCGGTGTCATAGTCAGCTGTATGTTGAAAAGCTTCAAAGGCTAATTTTGCTTTATATGAGTCCTTTAATTCCCCTTTTTTACTTTCTTCAAGAAAATTTTGATATTGACCAGGATCTACTAAAACGGAAACGTCTTTATGATTTTTAGCTGCAGAACGAATCATTGATGGCCCTCCAATATCTATATTTTCAATAGCATCTTCCCATTTAGCTCCTTGATCTACAGTTTTTTTAAAAGGATATAAATTGACAACTACTAAGTCAATTAACTCAATATTGTTAGCTTCTATGTCTTCTTTGTGTTCCTTGTCATTTCTTTTGGCTAATATTCCCCCGTGAATTTTTGGATGTAAAGTTTTAACTCTTCCTCCAAGAATTTCTGGAGAATTAGTAAAATCTGCAACTTTAATAACTGGAATTTTTGCTTCTATAAGATGTTTAGCAGTTCCTCCACTTGATAGAATTTTATAATTAAATTGCTCTACCAATTCTTTACAAAATGGGATTATATTTCTTTTATCAGAGACACTTACTAAAGCTAATGGAGACATTATGGGAAAGTTTACTTACTTAAGAATATAAACATGAAATATGCTATCAATCATGAATTTGTCTCGATTAGCTCTCAAACTGCAACTCATAGAATTATTTTGATGCATGGTTGGGGAGCTGATTCAGATGACCTTTTAACATTTGGAAAAGAGATGTCTGAAAAAATAAATCTTGATTTTGAGGTAATTTCTTTGAGAGCTCCTGGATTACATCCAAGTGGTCAGGGAAGGCAGTGGTATGGATTATACCCACATGATTGGAATGGAGCTGAGATTGAAGTTAATAAACTTTTAGCTACATTAAAAAATTTTGATACTGATCAAATTCCACTAAAAAAAACAATTTTGTTGGGTTTCTCTCAGGGGGCGGCAATGGCAATTGATGCAGGATTTAAATTAAATTTTGGACTAATTGTTGCTTGTAGTGGTTATCCTCACCCTAACTGGTCCCCGGGTGAAAAATGCTCCCCAATGATTATTAGTCATGGTTTATTTGATGACGTCGTGCCTATAGACGCTTCTAGGAATATTTATGAAAAGGTAAAGAATAAGTCTTCTAAATTATGTGAATTATTAGAATTCGATGGATTTCATCAAATTGATTCAAATTTAATTAATTTTATAAGTCTAAATATAAGTAATATTTTTTAAACAAAAGCATATTCGTATTCTTCAATCTCTTCCCAATCATCTGCAGTAAGTTCTAGACCCTCAAATATTTTTTCTTCACCAATTCCTTCAACTACAACTTTTAGTGATGGAAATAGAAAATGATTTTCTTCAGCATACTGGGCGCTAAATAACCCTTTTTCACCCCAAAAAAACCTATCGGTGGTATGTTCATTTCTTCTGACATTGAAAACTGAAGGCGCAGATAGAGCATTTTCTGCTATGAATCTTCTTGCTGCTGTAACTGGTTTATGTTTGCCAGTTTCGATATGATAGATAGGAACATGTGCCATTACTCTTTGGCCAGCCAATCTTCTTCTGCTGATTCTTTTCCTTTTTTTTGACATTGATTGGTACTCCAGAAATTATTTATCAGATTAGTCTTATTTATTTTTACTAATCTTATATATGTGATTTTAAATTCACTTCAAATTACATAGAGGACCCATCAACCCCTTATGTAGCTTAAAATATGATTAAATATTCATATTTAAGGCTGGCTAAAGTCAGACCTCTTTATATATCTTAATACTTTTTTCATATTTTACAAGCCCTTTTTCAAGTTTTTTTTTAAAAAAATTTCTCAAAATTTCATTAATTATGAATCTTTCAAAAAAATTTGAAGAATTAATTATAAAGCAGCTAGAGAGTTTTGGTTGCTCAATGGGTGTGACTAATTTAGTTATGTATCTTGCTTCAGCTAAGCAAGGAAGTAAAGCATCTTTTGAAATGATTGGTCAATGGCCACAAATTGATAGGCTACTTGCGTCAATAGAAGATGATCCTTCACTAAAAGTTTCATCTCCTAATAGAAGATGGTACCCTCTACAAGAAAACGATATTCTACTTGGTGTCCTAAGGGTAGAAACTAATTTAAAAGGAGGGAATTGGCCAGTATCTCTTGATTCTAGATTAAAAGCGCTTTCAATATCTTTAGCTAAATGCGTTTCTATCGAATTAGAACGTCAAAATAAAAATGAAGAAATCAATTATTTAAAAAATCAGGTCAATGTCATAATCCATCAATTAAGAAATCCATTGGCTGCTATTAGAACATATGCAAAATTACTAATAAAAAGACTTGGTTCAGATGATGACTCTATTGAAATAGTCGAACGCATGATAACAGAGCAAAAACAAATTAATCAATATATGGATTCTTTCGCAGAATTAAATTCAGCTATTCAACTGCCTCTAGAAATTGGAGAGGAAAGATTATTATTACCACCAAATTTAGATAATAAAAAGGTAATAACTGTTCAAAGTTTATTGAGGCCAATATTAGAGAGGGGTAAAGCTAATGCGGACTTAGAGAATAGAGATTGGACTGAACCTTCTATTTGGCCAGATTGGACTATTTCACCATTAAAGGCAAAATATGCTGTAATCGCGGAAATTGTGGCAAATTTATTAGAAAATGCCTTTAAATATGCCCAAAAAGATGCTGAGATTGGACTCGCAATTACAAGTAATGGACTTTGTATATTTGATGATGGTAAAAAAATTACTAAAAACGAGAACGAAAAAATTTTTGAAAAAGGTTTTAGAGGATCTGCCGCTAAGAAGAAGGACGGCACTGGTGTGGGACTTTTTTTGGCGAGAAAATTAGCTAAACAAATTGGGGGAGATTTGAGATTGCTGGAAAATAATACTATTGATAATACTGAAAAATTAAAAAATCTTAAGAAGAGAAATATTTTCTATTTAGAACTACCTATAAAAGAATTGCATGCATAAACAACATTGCAGTTTCAACTAGTACAACACTAGCACCACAGGCATCCCCATTGAAGCCTCCAATTTTATTACCCAGTATGTTTGGGATAGAATAGCTTAGAAAAAGACCAATCAAAATAAGAATTAAACATTTAATTAATATTGCTTGGGATGTAATTGAAAATAATTGGAATGCAATGAAAATTAAAAGAAAAATAAAGGAGATCAAAGATTCTTTTTTAAATCCATTCCAAAACTTTTTATGGCTAATAGATTTTTTCTTATGACTAATATATTTAAATTTTTCTATAAAAAATAAATTTGAAAATCTTCCCCAAAATAAGCATATAGGTAAAACAAAAATTATTAGGTTTTGAATTTTCAGTATACAAGCAATCTGCATTAAAGTGATAAAAACTAAAGCTTGAACGCCAAAGGAACCAACTTTACTGTCTTTCATGGCTTTTAAACGTTTCTTTTTGCCCGCAAAAATACCATCGAAAGTATCCATTAAGCCATCAATGTGTAGACCACCAGTAATTAAATATCCTGAAGCTAAACAAATTAATGCTGATGAATAAATAGACCAAGAGTTTTCTCTAAAAAATATAAAAATATAACTCTGTATTGTTCCAATAAAAAATCCCAAAAGCGGAGCAAATTGTGCAATATTTTTAAATTCGGGATTAATAAAAGGTATCTTTGGAAATGTCGTATAGAAAATCCAAGACCCTGCTAAATTTTTTATTAAATATTTTTTGATGAGATAAAAATAGATTCAGTATTAAATAATAGGGTACATTAATAAAAAAGGATAAAAAAATTTTATAATTAATCGTGTTTGAATTTAAGATTACATCTAATTGCATTAATACTGAGGCAAGAACTGGTATATTTCATACTCCAAATGGTCAAGTAAATACTCCAAGATTTATGCCTGTGGGTACTTTGGCCACGGTTAAAGGAATTTCATCTAATCAGTTAACCTCCACAGGATCAGAAATGATTCTTACAAATACCTTCCATCTTCATCTACAACCTGGAGAAAAACTAGTTAAAGAATCTGGAGGGATACATAAGTTTATGAATTGGCATAAACCTATCCTTACTGATTCAGGAGGATATCAAGTTTTTAGTTTGGCTAAATTAAATAATATTTCTGATAAAGGTGTGGAATTTAAAAATCCAAGAGATGGTCGTTATGTATTTTTAACACCTGAAAAAGTAATGCAGATTCAAATGGATCTTGGCTCTGATGTCGCGATGGCTTTTGATCATTGTCCTCCGCATACAGCTAACGAAAATGATATTGAGGACTCTTTACAAAGAACTCATTCATGGTTGCAAAAATGTGTTGAGACTCATCAGAAATCAGATCAAGCATTATTCGGAATAGTTCAAGGTGGTAAGTATCAGAAATTAAGAGAATATAGTGCAAAATTCACAAGTTCTTTTGATCTCCCTGGAATAGCGGTAGGAGGAGTCAGTGTTGGTGAAGCAGTCGAAGAAATACATGGTGTAATTAATTACATCCCGAAATTCTTACCAATAAATAAACCAAGATATTTAATGGGAATTGGCTCTTTAAGAGAAATTTCTTTAGCTGTTGCTAAAGGATTTGATATGTTTGACTGCGTTTTACCTACAAGACTTGGAAGACATGGGACTGCATTCTTTAATGATGAAAGATTGAATTTACGTAATGCTCGATTTAGAAATGACTTTTCTCCGATTGACAAAACTTGTACATGCGAAACATGTAAGTCCTATTCTCGTGCATATTTGCATCATCTAATTAGAAATGATGAAATATTAGGTCTCACCTTGATTAGTTTGCATAATATTGCTCATTTAATAAGATTTACAAATGCAATTTCTAATGCAATAAAAGATAATTGTTTTACAATTGATTTCGCTCCTTGGAAAACATCCTCTATTGCTCACCATACGTGGTAACGTCTTATCATAATTAATTAAATTATTAAAAAGGTGCTCATTCTATTTAATACATTCGCTGAATTGCCTGAAGCATACAAGGCTTTTGCTCCAACTGTTGATGTTCTTCCACTTATACCGTTATTTTTCTTTTTATTGGTTTTTGTCTGGCAAGCTGCAGTTGGATTTAAATAAAATTCTTTTTTTTTAAAATAATTTGTATTAGAAGGGGTTTTCAAGTAAAATCGCATCTCCAGAATTTTCTACAGCACTCTCTATAAAATCAGCTATTTTTAAAGCTCTTGAGGCTTGCTCACCATCTACCTCAGGTATTTCTTTGCCCTGAACGCATTTAAGAAAATGCTCCAATTCTGCATAAAGAGGTTCAATAGAAGTTGTGCTAACTTCTTCGACATATCCATCATTCCTATAAACTAACTCACCATGCTCTGCTGTGTAGGATTCATGAGACTTTCGATGGATTTGAAGAGAGTGATTTAAGAAATCAGTTTCTACTAGACTATTTTGGCAGTGAGCACTTAAGCTTCTAATCTTTTTGTGACTCATTTTGCTGGCAGTTAAGCTAGCTATAACATTATTTTTAAAAACTAAAGTAGCATTCACGTAATCTATTAATCCTTCGCTATTTCTGCCCCCAACAGCTGCTAATTTTTGTATTTTCGAGTTTACAAGCTCTAAAACAAGATCAATGTCATGGATCATTAAGTCCATCACTACAGAAACATCATTTGCTCTATCTGCATGAGGACTATGCCTCCTTGCTTCTAAAACAACAATTTCTTCATTATTTATTATTTTATTTAATTCTCTAAAAGCAGGATTAAATCTTTCAATATGACCAACTTGTAATAGACAATTACTTGCATTCGCTGCCTCTATTAAAGATTTTGCTTCTAACTCATTTGCTGCAATTGGTTTTTCAATTAGAACATTGATACCTTTTTTAAGACAATCTAGTCCTACTTTTTGATGAAGTAGTGTAGGGACAGCTATACAAATAGCATCAACTTTCGGAATTAAGTCCTTAAAGTCTTTGAACCATTCGCATTGAAATTGCTCAATAGCTAACTTACCTCTCTCTTCGTTTGGGTCTGCAACTCCAATGAGATTAGCATCTTTGAGTAAACTGAGAACTCGAGCATGATGCCATCCCATATTTCCAATACCTATGACTCCAACCTTTACGGGTGATGAGGTTGGTTGCATAACTTTAAATCCTTATTGTTTAAGTATCATTATCCTCTATAAGAAGCCAAATTTAGCTTTTAGGAAGAATTATTTTAACACGATCAATTTTAGGGCCTGACATAGAAATAACTTCAAATTTAATATTATCAAAATCTAAAACGTCGCCAATTTTTGGAACCATTTGAAATTTTTCTAGCAGAAATCCAGCAAGGGTATAGTAGTCTGCACCTTCTGGAATTGAACAATTTAACTTTTTATTAATATCTATAATTTCTGATTTTCCAGCTATTGACCATTTTCTAGAGAAATTATCTAACATTTTCATATCTGCATAGATTCTACTATTGAGCATTTCCTCTCCAACTATTTCTCCATTTAGATCAGCTGCAGTTATGAGACCTTCTGTTCCACCATGTTCATCAACTACTAGTAAGAAAGGATTGTATTCCCTGACAATTGGTAATATTTCTGCTAAGGAACTTGTTTCTATTATTTTTGTCACTGGCAAAAGAAAAGGCTCCAATAATGTATGGGCATCCATTTCTCCCTTAGATATTGGCTTAGCTAAATAACGCAAATCTAATACACCTAATACATCATCTAGAGACTCGTCAATTACAAAGAAGCGTGCATGTCTAGTTTCGTCTACTTTTTTCATGAGTTCTGAAAAAGTTATGTTCTTGGGTAAAGTTACCATTTCAGATCTTGGAATCATTACTTCTTTTACTTGTGTATCTTTTAAAGCAAAAACTCCTTCAAGAATATTCTTCTCATCTGGCTTTAAACCTGTAACATTATCTGTTTCTATAAGAGTCTCTAATTCGCTTGCTGATAAACCTGAATTTAAAGAATCCCATTTGTTATTTAAATTGAATAAACCCAAACAGGCGCTGGCAAAGAATTCGATTATCGTAATTATAGGTTGCATACCTTTTCTTACGGCATTGAATATTGTGGTTAACCTTAATGCAGCAGATTCTGGATTATTAATTACTAGGGCCTTAGGAATTAGTCCAGAGATAAGAGTAACTACTAAAACAACAAATAAAAATAGCAGAAGATCATAAAATCTATTTGGCAATATATTTATTTTCCAGTAATCATTCGCAATGCTATTGCTGAGCCATCCGATAGCAATTAATGAAATTGTTACTCCAAATTGTGAAGCAATTAAGGAAGATCTAAATCTTTTTTGAATTTTAAGAATTGCAAATGCTCCTTTCTTTTTTTCTTCTATTAGCCTTAAAACTTTGCTTGGCCTTATTAACAAAAAAGAGAGTTCACTTGCTGCGAAAAAAGCTGGGAAAAATAAAATAAATAAAAGTAGTGTTATTTTCATTCAATGACAAATGAATAATGGGGGTGGCGAGGATCGAACTCGCCTTAGCCAAATTATGAGTTTGGTGCATTCACCAGATTGCTACACCCCCCAAGGAGTTTCTGTAAGTTTAATTACATTGAATTTAAATATACAATATAAAAATAATATTTCAAAAACCACCTCATTTGGAAGTTTTTGTGAGATTTCTTTTTTTTCTTCTAATCTTTAAATATAAATTTAACTTTTACTAATGGGCAAATTTTCGGATAAGTATGATTTAAATAAAGCAAAATTGTTAAAACAGTTAATTGAAAAATCTTATAAGAAAGGAAACTTCACTTTATCTTCAGGAAAAAAAAGCAGTCATTACTTGAACTGTAAACCAGTGTCATTAAATGGCGAAGGCTTAAACTTAATAAGTGATTTATTTCTAGAGTTAAAGGACTCAAGGTCAAAAGCTGTAGCAGGATTGACATTAGGTGCAGACCCTATAGTAAGTGGATTAATTGTCAAAGCAGCTTTGCATGGCCTAGACCTTGATGGTTTAATAATTCGAAAAGAAATAAAGAAATACGGTACCAAAGCTGGAATAGAGGGCCCTACATTAGAAGAAGGAACTTTGGTAACTGTTTTAGAGGATGTCGTTACAACTGCTGGTTCAGTGATAAAAGCTATAAAAAAGTTACGTGAAAATAATTATGTTGTTGAGGAAGTTTTATCTATAGTTGATAGGCAAGAAGGGGGATTAGAAGCCCTTGAAGATGAAAATATTAAATTAAAGAGTCTTTTTACAATAAAAGACTTTTTATAATCATTTAAAAATGCAAGATATAAAAAAAAAGTTTTGGCTTGAAAAATTTGATTGTTTTTCTATTACTGGAAAAGATGCCAGAAAATTTTTGAATGGGATAACAACTAGTAATATTCTTAATTCACAAAATGAAGTTATCAAAACTTGTTGGTTAACTCCAAATGGAGTTTTAAGGTCATTAATTGAAATTATTTTTTTAGAAAGAAATTTAGAAGTAATTATCTTGGCGGGTAACACTAATGAAATAATTGATTACTTTAATCAAATTATTTTTCCAGCGGACGATGTACTTCTAAGTAAACCCTTCTTGATAAATAGAATTCAGGAAATTGATGAATTTAGTTCATGGAGAACTTACCAGCCTATTTTCTTCAAAACAGAAGATAAAGAATTTGAAATATATAAAAATAAACTAAATTTACTAAATCCCAATGATTTAAAAATTTGGAAGATTAATCAGGCAATACCCTCATTAGAAATCGAAATAAACGGAAAAAATAATCCTCTTGAGCTTGGTTTAAAAGATCTTATAGATTTTGATAAAGGTTGTTATTTAGGACAAGAAACAATGTCAAAAATAAAAAATGTTTCTTCTTTAAAACAGGAAATAAGAATTTGGAATTCAATTGAATCTAATTTGAATTTAGACGTAGAAGATAAAAATTTATATATAAATTCTGCAAAGGATATTTCTGTAGGGAAAATCACTAGTTTTTTTAAATCAGATTCTCAAATAAAAGGTTTAGCAATGATAAAAAGAAAATATTTAGAGGAAGGAAGTTATTTTTTTTCAGAAATTTTTGGAAAAATTATTATTAATAAATCTGTAGGATCAATTTTTCTTTAATTGATTTTTGATTAAATATTCTGCAATTTGTAGAGTAGCCAAACAATCATCTTTGTTATATTGGATAATTTTTTTTAAAAATATTTCGTTTTCTGTAATTTGATATTGAATCCACCAATAAAGGGCTTTCGAGCCACTTACATTCTTCTGCATCCATTCAAATCCAAGCCAATTAGAAACAGTTTTTAGGCCATAGTTTTTTAGTGGTAATATCCAAGACTTTCGTATTAAGGTATGTAAGTCTATAAATCTTGAGGCAAGTGAATCAATTTCTTCAAAACTAAAATTTAGGTTTTTAGCAATATTAATTATTGCTATCTTTTCAGTTTCTCCGTAATGTAAAACTGGCAATTCCTTCTGTAAAAAAAGTATTTCAATAATTTTCCTGTAAGATTCTCCTTTATTGTTTTTGAGATTCAAAATTGGTTTATAATTATGATCTTCTTTTTTTGTATACAAATTATTTATTTTTAAAAAACCATATAAAAAGTCATGCTTATCATCTGGATTTGACTCAATATCAAATATATAAAATCCCGAACATGTTTTTTCTAGTAGATCGCTGGTAGCATTTTTATTGGAAATGCGATATGGTTCCCCAGAAATATAAGCTTGTGCTTGCTTTATAAATACGGACGCTTTTTCATAATTTTGATCATTGAATTTAGATAATTTTTCTCCAAGTTTTTTTTCGCTATACGAAGCTAATGTTTGGGTATTAGATATTCCATTTGTTATAAGTAATGATGCCGTTTTGGAGCCTATTCCATCTATATCTGTTAGATATCCATTTTCTTTTGCTTCTTTGTCACAAAATTTTTGCCATGAACAAATAGTACATTTTTTTCTATCTTGAGTTATTTCTGGCATGAATCCCTCCAAGCATTCATTCAAACTTAATAAAACATTTAAAACTTTTTTTCTTAATTTTTTATTTAAATAAATTTCTTCAACATTAACTTTTTTATCAAAACTTGAAATTACTAATCCTTTCTCAATTTTAGATTCTTGAAAAGATTCCAACAGCATAGAACTAAAAGCTAAGTCGAATAAATGTTCTTTAGTGGTTTTCTTGCCTAACTTATAAACAGCAGGTAAATATTTATATTGTCCCCATTTACTTTTACCTTTAGTCTTTACAAGTAATTGTGGACGTATCTCTGCGTTAATATTTTGGAAAAGATCCCCTTTTACTTTTAATCCAATTACCCCTTGATAACCATTTTCACAGCCTTTTAATCCTGTATATATTTCACTATTACAAAATTCAGAGAAAATTTGAAACTGATTAATTTTATCTATAGCTTTATGGGGAGACCAAACTTCATAAGATTTTTTACCCTTATAATCTAGCCATGCTTTTCTTTTACATCTTGTAAAACTTTTTAAATGAAGAGAATTCAAATTATTATTTAAGAGCGGTTTTAAAATTTACTCATATAAATTAGTATAGATAATTAGAAGAAATCAAGGAAATTTTAAATTTGACAGCTGATAAATTAGATAAGATAAAATTTGGAACTGATGGGTGGAGAGGAATTATTGGATTTGATTTTAATTTATCCAATCTTTCAAGAGTTGTAGTTGCTGCATGCCAGGAATTACATTATCAATACTATAAAGAAGTTAATTCAAAGAAAATTATTATTGGATATGACCGTAGATTTATGGCTTGTGAATTTGCCAAGCAAATAGTGCCTTTTGTAAGAGGATGTGGTTTCGAACCGATCTTATCTGATAGCTTTGTTACAACACCCTCTTGTAGTTTCTATGCCAAAGAAGTCGGTTGTCTTGGAGCGTTAGTTATTACAGCAAGTCATAATCCATATAATTGGCTAGGTCTAAAAATAAAGAGCTTTAATGGATGTTCTGTTGATGAATCTTTTACAAGTGAAGTTGAAAAAAGATTAATGTTTGGAAATTCAATTGAAAAAATAGATGGTGTTAATCAATTGGTAGATATTAAGAAATTTCATTTAGATAGAATTAAATCCCTTTTTGATATTGACTTTATTTCCAATAGATTGAAAAAAATGAAATTGAGAATTTTTGTTGATTCTATGCATGGTTCAGCTGCAAATTGTATGGCTGATATTTTTGCTTCTAATGATTTAAAAGTTATTTCTGAAATTAGGAAAGATGCTGATCCTTTTTTTGGAGGAAAACCTCCTGAACCTCTTTTAAATTATGCAGATGATCTAAATCAAATACTAATGAAAAATTCAACAAATGAAGTGAAAACTCTAGGAATTATATTTGATGGTGATGGTGATAGAATCGCGGCAATTGATGAAAAAGGAAGATACTCTAGTACTCAAGATTTACTCCCATACTTTATTAGCTATTTGGGCGAAATTAAAAATAATTCTTATCCAGTTTTAAAGACTGTTAGTGGTTCAGATATTATTAAAAATATATCAGAGAGTCAAAATAGAGAAGTTTTTGAACTTCCAGTTGGCTTTAAATATATTGCTGAAAAAATGATTAAAGAGAAAATATTTATTGGAGGAGAGGAATCTGGGGGTGTTGGTTTTGGTGACTTTATGCCTGAAAGAGATGCTATATATGCAGCGATGGTTTTATTAAATGGAATTGCTGAAAAATCTCAATATTTATATGAAACCTTAGATGAAATTCAAGCAGATTTTGGGCCAAGTTTTTATAAAAGAATTGATATTAAATTTCCAAATCAGTCAGAAAAAAATAATGTAAAAGAATTTATCATAGATAATATTCCTGAGAATATTAATAATCACAAGTTAAAAAGTTTCTCAAAGATTGATGGAATAAAGTTGAGAATTGATAAAAATTTTTGGCTCCTTTTTAGGTTTTCAGGAACGGAACCTCTTTTAAGGTTATATTGTGAAGCACCAAAAGAATCTTATTTAGATGAATTATTAGAATGGGGTCAATTATTTATAAATTTGGCAGGAAAATAAGGATGAAAAAATTATATTTAGCGAGTAAGAATAAAGGTAAAATTGAAGAATATAAGAAATTGCTTGCTGGAGTTACTTGTAAATTATTACTCCAGCCAGAATCATTAGAAGTTGAAGAGGATGGACTGACATTTAGAGATAATGCAATTAAAAAAGCGAGTGTAGTTTCGAGAAAAACAAATAATTTCTCAATAGCAGATGATTCAGGAATTTGTATTGAAGCACTAGATGGTAAGCCTGGCATTTACTCATCTAGATATGCAGAAAATGATCAGAAGAGAATTGAACGAGTTTTAAAAGAACTTGATGGAGTTCAAAATAGAAGTGCTTTCTTTATTGCCAATATTTGTGTTTGTTCTCCAAATGGTGAAGTGATTATTGAATCTGAAGCCAAATGTCATGGCAAAATTATTTTAAACCCGAGAGGAAAAGGTGGTTTTGGATATGACCCAATTTTTGAGGAGAGTTCTACCAGATTAACTTTCGCAGAAATGAATAATGATATTAAAGACTCTTGTAGTCATAGAGGTAAAGC
The DNA here is from genome assembly GCF_017696175.1 of Prochlorococcus marinus XMU1404. Taxonomy (NCBI): domain Bacteria; kingdom Bacillati; phylum Cyanobacteriota; class Cyanophyceae; order Synechococcales; family Prochlorococcaceae; genus Prochlorococcus; species Prochlorococcus marinus. The sequence goes on from NZ_JAAORE010000001.1 coordinate 269,121, forward strand.
ATTAAAAAAAATTATTCCAGATTTAATTGAAATTTTTTCTTAAATGCAATTAACCCAAGATCCATGAAGGCCATGAGGAATTGAAATGGGTAATTCATAAACAGCTAATTCTTTTAAGTCTTTTGCGTCTAATATCGCTAAATCGCTTCCTCTTCTTTCTCCGTTCCATATAAGTATAAATAAAAATCCCTCATCTTCTTTTGAAGAGTTTTCTGATGGAACCATAATTGGTTCACTTACGAATCCACTTGGACCAGCTGACCAAAAAATCTCTTCTTTGGAAGTTAAATTTATTTTTTTTATTGCTTGAAGTGGAGCGTTCCCCAGCTTTTGAGAGGTGCTTGCCATCCAACTAAAAGTTGCTGTTAATCCTAAGTTTTTAGGATTAACAACAGCAAATTCACAACATTGTTCACTTAAAGTTTCGAGTACACTAGTTTTTTTCTTTAAATCGATAATTGATCTTTTCAGTTTTCCTTCTGGATATTTATCAAAGTCGATATCCCTAAAATTTTCGTCTGGACCAACTGATGGGAAATCATCATAAAAAATACTATCTAATATGATTTTGGAATCTTTTTCAAATGCATTTACATGATGAAAAACGAATCCTTCTGGAGCATCTATTGTTAACGGTGGCTGACCTCTAAATAATCCACTTTCTCTGGGAATGATAAAAAACTTTGCCTTTTTATTTGGGTTTGACTTTAGACATTGTGCTGCTCCTCTTTGACCCATTACAAATGGAAGAGGATTGAAATCAATAGCATTCTGTAGAAATATTGCCCAATTAGTTGTAATTGCGAAATCATGAAGGAATGCAAAGCCATTAAAAGTATCTTTTCTGTCGAAAATGAGCTCTCCAGAATTTCTACCAGCATTATTAAATTCCATTAATCTAATAGTACTTTTTGGGCCGGTTTGAACTCCAAAAGTGACTAAAAGTTCTGAAGATGCATTTGAGTTTAGGTCTGTTTTGGGATGTGCACTGAATGCTTCGTTAGGCCTGAGTACCCCTTTTAATGTTGTTAAACCAATAGTGTCAAGACTATCAGGATCCATTGCATGTGGACCGGCTGCTTCCCATAACGCGAGAATTTCATCTCCTAATTTAACAACATGAGTATTAGCGATATTCTTGAATTTTAGATCTAATGCATTATTTAAAATCCCTCCATTTTTTTGAGTCCCAAAAACACCTCTATAAATAAACTGATTTATTTTTTCTTCTTCCAAATATCCTTTAGTTTTAACAAATCTATTTGTTAAGAATGGCTGACCATTTTCGAATTTTATGGATGTTATCATTCCATCTCCATCAAATGGATGATGAACCCATTGTCCACCTCTCTCTAATATTCCTGGTCCATTTCTTAATAATGTTCCATTCAAATTTTTAATATTATTACCTTTGCTAATTTTTAGAGGTTCCTTGGTTAGCTCCTTTTCTACATTTTGATACGCACTTGACCAATCTTCTTTTTTAAAACTTTTAAATTTATCAATTTTTTTATCTTGTAAATTAGTCACAACAAAATAACAACTTTTTCTATCTTCGCCAAAAATCAACTAAATTGTGGCTAATTAGAAAAAATTCCTATTTATTGATTTTCCAGCATTCCTTTACTGCTTGGAATTGAATTAGATCTTCTTAGATCTATTTCGGTAGCCATTCTCATTGCTCGTGAAAAAGCTTTAAAGCAAGCCTCAACTATATGATGTGAATTGCTACCTCTTATTTGATTAATATGCAGAGTAATACCACTGTTATTTACAAATGCGATAAAAAACTCTTTTACTAGTTCAGTATCATAATTGCCAATTCTAGGAGCTTTTAATTGAAGATCGTAAGATAGATGTGGTCTGCCGGAACAGTCCAAAGTAACTTGAACTAATGCTTCATCTAATGGGGCAAAGAAATGTCCAAATCTACTGATTCCTTTTCTTTCTCCCAAGGCTTTTGAAAATGCTTTGCCTAACGCGATTCCTACATCTTCATTTGTATGATGATCATCAATATGGGTATCTCCAATTGCTTTTATTTTTAAATCGAATAAACCATGACTGGATATTTGATGAAGCATATGATCTAAGAATGGTATCCCGGTTTCAATTTCGGAAATCCCATTCCCATCTAAGTTTATAAATACAGAAATATCTGTTTCATTCGTTTTTCTTTTTATTTCAGATTGCCTTAGAGATGACATTTTTATGCAAAAAATTTAGTTTACATTCCATTAATGCAGTAACCCGCATCAACATAAATTGTTTGGCCTGAAATGCCGCTAGAGAGATCACTTAATAAAAAAGCAGCAGTATTACCTACTTCCGTTTGAGTGACTGTTCTGCGTAAAGGAGCCTTTTCTTCAACATTGTGAATCATATCTAAAATGCCACCTATGGCAGAACTAGCAAGTGTTCTTATAGGTCCAGCACTTATTGCATTGACTCGGACTTGTTTTTCGGGCCCAAGTTCTGCAGAAAGATATCTTACTGAAGCTTCTAAAGCTGCTTTTGCAACTCCCATTACGTTGTAGTTAGGGATCGCCCTCTCTGATCCTAAATAAGTTAATGAGACAACGCCAGCACCATCACTAAAAAGTGGCTTTGCTGCTTTACATAAAGGTGCTAACGAATACGCACTTATATTAAGAGCCCTATCAAAACCCTCTGAAGTGGTAGCACTATAATCTCCAATCAATTCATCGCGTCCTGCAAATGCAAGGCAGTGAACTAATCCGTCAATTTGCCCCCAATTGTCTTTTATATTTTTAAAGATTTCTTCAATTTGAGCTGGATTTTGAACATCAAGAGGCAAAAATAAGGATGGGTTTAACGGTTCAGTTAGTTCTCTAACTTTAGATTCGAATCTTCCCTTATCATCAGGCAAATATGTGATTCCAAGTTCTGCGCCAGCTTTTGATAGTTGTTGAGCAATACCCCATGCTATTGAACGGTTATTGGCAATTCCTGTAACAAGAATTCTTTTGCCAGATAGATTTAGAAGCATTTTGTTTATTATTTCTATATATTCTCCTATATCAAAGTACCTATCTTTACGGATTACTGCAAAATATACAATAATTTTCAAATATCAAAAAATATTTAACTTAAATATGGTCAAAACAAATTCTATGGTTTTGGAATTAGGTTTTCAATTACCTAATTTCGAAATGTTAAATGCTAATTCTTCTAATAATCAATATTTTAATTCTCATAATCTAGATAATCGGCATTTACTTTTAATGTTTATTTGTGCCCATTGTCCATTTGTTAAATATATTGAGAATCAAATTTTCACCTTAAGTAAAGAAATTGAAAATACAGTTCAAACAGTTGCAATTTCTAGTAATGATATTGTCACACATCCTTCAGATTCTCCTGAAAATTTGAGATTACAAGCACAATCACAGGGATGGAGTTTTCCTTATCTATATGATGAAAATCAAAATTTTGCTAAGGAATTAAAAGCGGCTTGCACCCCTGATTTTTATCTTTTCTCAAATGAAGGAGATGGTGATTTTTTATTGTTTTATCATGGCCAATTAGACGATAGTAGACCAGGTAATAATATCCCTATGTCTGGAAAAGATTTGCGCTCTGCTATAAAAGATTTGAATCAAGATAATTCTTATCCTTCAAATCAGATGCCTTCTTTAGGTTGTAATATAAAATGGACTCCTGGTAAAGAACCGAGTTGGTTTAAATGAATTAAATTTTTTTTACCCATAGAAATATAGTTTAGGGTTAATATATTCACTATGCAGATACCTCCATTTACTTTAAATAGGCAGTACCAAGAGATTGGCACAGAAATTGAGAGTGAGGTTTCTAAAGTTTTAAAAGGGGGGCAGTATATTGGAGGACAAGAAATTGCAAAATTTGAGGAGAGTTTTTCTAGTCTGATTGGTGTTGAGAGTACTATTGGATGTAATAGTGGAACTGATGCTTTAGTATTAGCTTTGCGCGCATTAGATATTGGTGTGGGTGATGAAGTTATTACCTCATCTTTTAGCTTTTTTGCGACTGCAGAGGCTATTAGTGCAGTTGGTGCTAATCCTATTTTGGTAGATATAGATCCAGAAACTTATCTCATTAATACTGAACTAATAGAACAAGAAATAAATTCTAATACCAAGGCAATTATGCCAGTTCATTTATTTGGGAATGCAGTGAATATGACCTTAATAAAATCTTTGGCCAATAAATATGACTTAAAAGTAATCGAAGATTGTGCTCAGGCAACATGCACAATGTGGGAAAATTCCAAAGTTGGTAGTATCGGTGATATAGGTTGTTTTAGCTTTTTCCCTACTAAAAATTTAGGAGCTGCTGGAGATGGTGGAGCAGTAACAACTTCAGATCAGAAGATTGCCAAAAAAATTAGAGAACTGGCTGTTCATGGCAGTCCAATAAGATATCACCATACCCGAATTGGATATAACAGCAGACTTGATACCATTCAAGCTGCAATATTAAACATTAAAATTAAATATATTTCTAAGTGGATTAATAATCGCCAAAAAATTGCTAATAATTACCTTAATTTATTACAAAAAAATCCATTTATTAGTTTTCCAAAAATTAGCTCTGATTCAATTTCCCATTCTTGGAACCAATTTGTCATTAAATTAAGAAACGATAAATATTTTTTAAATGAAGATTTTTCAAATTTATTTGATACTGATTGCAAAAAATACTATTCCTTAAGGAATTTGGTGAAACAACAACTTTTTGAAAAAGGTATTAATTCAATTATTTATTATCCAATTCCAATACATGCACAAATAGCTTATAAAAATAAAAATTTTTCTAGAACAAAACTCATAAATACAGAGAGAATTTGTACAGAAGTTCTTAGTCTCCCAATGTTTCCTGAAATTTCTTATGAAGAGCAAGTTTATGTAGCAGAAAATTTAAATAAAGTTTTAAAGAATTGTATAGAGGAAATTCAAATTTCAGCATAAAGAGATTTAAATAATCTTTGTTGTATGTTGTGATTGACAATAGGGCTTGAATAATTAATTTTTTCTAAATTAGATATATCCCCATTTAATAATTCTGAATTTGACACTTTAGATAATTCTGGAATCCAATATTTTATATATTCGCAAATAGGATCAAATTTTTTTGCTTGGGTATATGGATTAAAAATTCTAAGTGGTTTTGGATCCATACCGCTACTGGCGCTCCACTGCCATCCCCCATTATTTGCAGCTAAGTCTCCATCAACCAACGTCTCCATAAATTTTTTCTCACCCATTTGCCAACTGCATATAAGGTCTTTTACCAGAAATGAAGCGACTATCATCCTACATCTGTTATGCATCCAGCCAGTACTATTAAGTTGACGCATTGCAGCATCAACTATAGGTACTCCGGTCTCTCCGTTGCTCCAATGTTGAAACCATTCATAATTGTTTTGCCATGGAAAGTGATCCCATTTTTTTCTATATGGACCTTTCTCAAGCTCTGGGAAATGGAATAAGCAATGTTGATAAAATTCACGCCAAACAAGTTCTTTTTGCCAAGTTTCAATTGATAGGTAATTTTCTTGATTTGAGAAATCTGAAGTTAACTTTAATGTGGCGTTCCAAACTTTTCTAATACTTATGGTGCCGAATCTGAGAGATGCACTTAGAAATGATGTCCCATTATGGGAAGGAAAATCTCTAGCAGAATTATAAGAATATATTTTTTTTTCGTTAATGAAGTTTTCTAATAATGTTTGCGCAGCATTCTCTCCAGGTCTACATGGACAAATATTCGAACCAGGAAATTTGATATTTTTGATAAATTTTTCTAGGACCGAATCAGATGAATTTATTGTCTTATTTTCTTTAAGTTTATTATCTATATCTTTAAACTGGAAAACAACTTTATCTTGTTCAAATGAACCTAATAAATTCATTTTTGATTTAAGGTTTTTGTAAAAAGGTCCATAAACTGAATAAGGATTATTATTCCCTGAAAATATTTTTAAAGGTTCTACTATTAAATGATCCCAAGTTTCAATAACTTGAATATTTTGTTCTTTTAAATTATTTTTTATTTCTGAATCTCGATTAATCTCATAAGGTTCAATTGATCTATTCCAAAAAACAAATTTAGCATCTATTTTATTTGCTAATTGAGGAATTATTAATATCGGATCTCCTTCTTCCATAACTAATCTACTACCCATTTTTTTCCAATTATTTCCTAATTCTTGAAGCGAATTTCCTAGAAACCAAGCTCTTGAACTTGCATTGAAATCGTGTGAGTAATTTTTATCAAATATATAAGTTGAAGTAATAGCATTTGATAATGAAAATGCTTTGATTAAAGCTTGATTATCAAATATTCTCAAATCCTTTCTATGCCAAAAAAGTATTCTAGGTTTATTCATAATTTATCTAAAAATTGTTTAGCTCTAAACCAAGCAGTAACGGTTTTTGCGTCAAGAATTTCATCCCCACTAGAAATAAGATTATCTAGTTTGTCGGGATCTAAAATTAATACTTCTATATCTTCATCTAAATCTCCTTTAACCTCGGAATTGAGTTTGTTTAAATCACGAGCTAAAAATAAATAAATTTCTTCATCTGCATAGCCAGGAGCAGGAACAAGAGTTCCTAATTCATCCCATTTGTTTGCACTGAATCCAGTTTCTTCTTGTATTTCTCTTTTAATTGAATTGATAGGTGTTTCACCTATTTCTAATGTACCTGCTGGAAATTCTAATAAATACCTTGAAACAGCAAATCTATATTGCCGAAGAATGATAACTTTATTGTCTTTTGTAATAGGTACGGCTAATGCTGCCCCAGGATGCTTAATGTATCCATATTCACCTTCATGTCCATTTGGAAGCTCAATTCTATTGATTTCGAAACTAAATTTTTTTGACTTTAACTCAGATATTTTTTCTTTAAAAATGGATCTTCTTATAAAGTTTTTGTTGCCCATAATTTTTAAATAATGACAGCCTAACAGTTATTTTTTGGTTTTGTAAATCATTTATATAGACCATTTTGGGACATCAAACTTTTTGATTTTTTGGCTTCTGCTTAAGATTTCAGATAGTGGTGTAATAACGAAATTCCGATTCATGAATCTAGGGTGAGGTAATGTTAATTCCTCGTCAACCGTACGAAAATCTTCCCACCAAAGAATATCTAAATCGAGACATCTTGATAGCCATTTCTTACCCTTTGGCGTCTCTTCTCGTCCGAAAAATCTCTCTAACTTTTTTAGCTCTTTTAAAAGTAATTTCGCGTTTTTATTTGATGGTTTAGGAAAAGAATTACTTTTTATAAGCAATAAAGTATTTAAATAATTTGGCTGCTCATTTTTAACTCCATGAGGTAATGTCTCATAAATTGAAGACCAAAAAAAGTTTGCATGAAATTTTCTTTTCTCTCCTTTTTTGTTGTTGTAAAGATCTCCCCACTCATTTATTAATTCTTCTATTTTTGGTTTGCAAATTAATAGTGACTCAAGAGGGCTTCCGAATTTACTATCAATATTTGCTCCAAGGGATATACATAGTCCATTTTTGATATTAAGATTTGATAATTCCACTACAAAAAACAAAGTTATTGGGTAAATTCTATATCAGGCATTTTTAAAGTGATTTTGAATTCCGATTTAAAAGAAAAAGGAGAAATAAAAGATTTAATGAAATCAAAGGATTCTTTTAGAGCTTTCCCTCTGGCGGCAATTACAGGTCATAGCTTATTGAAATTATCTTTGCTTTTGGCAGCAGTCGATCCCAGTTTAGGAGGAGTGATTATCGCTGGCGGAAGAGGTACTGGAAAGTCCGTATTAGCAAGAGGTTTGCATACTTTACTCCCTCCTATAGAGGTATTAGATAACGAATCAATACTGGAAAGGCTAATTAAGATAAATAGTAATACTTCATTAAGACCTATTGGTAGAAACCTAGATCCAGATAAACCAGAGGAATGGGATATTAGTACAAATAAATTGTTAGAGGAGGCAATTGGAAGTGATTATTTGAATCAAATTGAAGAAATTCCAAAAAAAGTAAGAGAGGCACCATTTATTCAAGTCCCAATTGGAATAACTGAAGACAGACTTGTTGGATCTATTGATGTCGCTGCCTCATTAAGTACGGGGGAACAAGTTTTTCAGCCTGGAATTTTGGCAGAGGCTCATAGGGGTGTTCTATATGTAGATGATATAAATTTATTGGATGATGGTATTGTAAATTTAATTCTTGAAGCTACAGGAAGAGAGAAAAATAATATTGAAAGAGATGGTTTAAGCCTTTCTCATCCTTGTAAGTCACTCTTAATAGCAACTTATAATCCTGAAGAAGGTACTTTAAGAGATCATGTTTTAGATCGTTTTGCGATTGTGCTTTCCGCAGATCAATCTATTGATAATGCTCAAAGGGTTGAGATTACAAAATCTGTTTTATCACATGCAGAAAATAATATTAAATTTTCAGAAAAATGGTCGGAAGAATCTGATAATTTATCCACTCAATTAATTTTGGCAAGGCAATGGTTAAAGGATGTCAAGATAACAAAGGAGCAAATAACCTATTTAGTGAATGAAGCTCTTAGAGGAGGAGTAGAAGGTCATAGATCAGAATTGTTTGCGGTGAAAGTGGCTAAGGCGAATGCAGCTCTTCGAGGCGATGAAAATGTAAATTCTGAAGACCTAAAAGTTGCAGTAAGGTTAGTTATTCTTCCACGAGCAATGCAATTACCTCCAGAAGATGATGATATTCAACCACCCCCTCCAGAGGATCAGAGTCCACCCCCTCCACCTCAATCAAACAATGAAGAGTCTGAACCTGAGAATAATGAAACTAATAATGAGCAAGAGCAAGAACAAGAAGAAGATAATTCTGATGGAGAAGAAGAATCTACTCCCGAAATACCTGAAGAATTCATATTAGATCCTGAGGCATGTATGGTTGATCCTGATTTATTACTTTTTTCATCAGCTAAAGCTAAAGCGGGAAATAGTGGTAGTAGATCCGTGATATTTAGTGACAGTAGAGGAAGATATGTAAAACCTATTATTCCAAGAGGTAAATTAAAAAGAATTGCAGTAGATGCAACTCTTCGAGCTGCAGCCCCTTATCAAAAATCTAGAAGATCAAGGAACCCTAACAAATCAATAATTATTGAAGAAAATGATTTTAGGGCCAAACTTCTTCAAAAAAAGGCAGGCGCCTTAGTCATTTTTCTTGTTGATGCTAGTGGCTCTATGGCTCTAAATAGAATGCAAAGTGCTAAGGGCGCAGTAATAAGACTTTTAACAGAGGCATATGAAAATAGAGATGAAGTAGCTCTTATTCCTTTTAGAGGTAATCAAGCCGAAGTTCTTTTACCTCCAACAAGATCTATAACTGCAGCAAAAAGAAGGTTAGAAACAATGCCTTGCGGTGGAGGATCCCCCTTGGCACATGGACTAACACAATCAGCGAAAGTAGCAAAAAATGCTCTTTCAACAGGAGATATTGGCCAAGTTATTGTTGTGGGTATTACTGATGGAAGAGGAAATGTGCCATTAGGATTATCTCTAGGACAAAATGATTCTGAAGCAAAAGATAATGAAAATGAAAATGAAAATGTAGATTTAAAACAAGAGGTTCTTGATATCGCTTCAAAATATCCGATGCTTGGTATAAAACTTCTAGTAATTGATACTGAAAGAAAATTTATTGCAAGCGGCTTTGGTAAAGAATTAGCAGAGGCAGCTCAAGGAAAATATGTTCAACTCCCAAAAGCTACAGATAAAGCAATCGCAGCAATGGCCTTAAATGCTATAAATGAATTCTAAATATTTCTTATGGATAAATTTCGTTAAGGAATTTTGAAAGTCCAATTGTTAAATCTCTTAAAGATTTAGTGAATTCTTTATCTTGAGTTAATTTTTCAAAATCATCACTCATATCATCTATTTTGCTGGAGATAGATCTTGCAGCATTGATTGTCAGTTTAATGTCATTAAGGGTTTCTTTGTCATCGATAGTAGACAAAATGTTATTTAAATGATTAGCAGCAATTGTAATTTCTTTTATTAAAGGCTTAACTCTTTTTATTTCTTGTTTTGATAAAAAAATTAATTCATCAAGATTTTCTTGTGTTCGATCAAATTGGTCAATAGAGGTAACAATGTTCTCAATTAAATTCTCTTGATTTGATTCTTTTAAAAGTTGACTTAGCGTATTGGTTATATTCGAAAGACTTGATAATTGTTTTCCAGTGATAATGTCTCCCTGACAAACAATTAATTTTGAATTACATTTTTCAGAAATAGGTTTTGCAATATTTTTTGGAATTGTTTTCCCACTAGTTTCTATAGCGACTTGTACATCTCCTCCAAGGAAAGAATTAGTTACTACTCTCGCAAATGCTGGCCTTGGAAGAATAATATCTGTATTGTTTAAAACTATTTTTGCTTTAATTGATTCATTGGTAAATATTATGTCCTCTATTGAACCTACTAAAATTCCTCTGTAAGTAACTGGAGACTTTTTTGATAATCCGCTTGCGTTATTAAATTCAGCAAAGAGGTGCCAATTTTTTGAGGATAATCTTACTCCTCTTAGCCAAAAAGAAAAAAATGTGAATATTAAAATTCCTCCTAATAAGGAAAATCCAACTATTGAATCTCGTAAGCTTCTACGCATAATTTTTAAATGTCTTTGGGTTGCATTGGGCCATCAAGTTTCCCATGCCTAAATTGAAATACGAAGGGATCATTGCTCTCTTTAAATTCATCAATAGAACCTGCCCATCTAAATTTGCCCCCGTAAAGCATTAAAACTTTATCTGAAGTCCTTTCTATAGTACTAAGAACATGGCTAACAACAATAGATGATCCGTTGGCTTTATTATTTGTTTTATTAATTAAATCTTCAATTCTTGATGAAGCTATTGGATCAAGACCTGCAGTTGGTTCATCAAAAAGTAATAAAGGCTTAGTATTTGCATTAAGAGTTTGATCCGTTATTAAAGCTCTAGCAAAACTCACTCTTTTTTGCATTCCTCCGCTTAATTCATTTGGAAGTTTGTTCTCAATATTGAATAATCCCACCTCTGCTAAACATTCACATACTATTTCATGAATTAATTTTTTATTTAGGTTTTTATTCCTCCTAAGAAGAAAACCTACATTTTCTTCAATAGTTAAAGATCCTAATAATGCTGGGTTCTGAAAAACTAGTCTTACATCAGGAGGATTATTTTGATCTAATCTTAAATAAGATTGCTTCTCACCAAAAATTCTTAATTCTCCTTTGGTAGGTAAAATTAGACCCGCCAATATTTTTAGGATAGTTGATTTACCAGAACCTGACGGGCCAACAATTGCTAATTTTTCTCCATCATTAAGTTTAAAGTTAAGTTGATTCAGTACATTAACTTCACCCCAGCTTATTGAGAGGTTTTTTGTTTCAACTGCGTGCTTTGATTTTTTCAAAATTTATATAACGAAAAAATTCCCTTTCTATTACATTTTGCCTATTAATTAAAATAAAAAAAGGATGTATGAATTTGATTTATAATAAATTTATTAAGTTTTTTATTTGTGAAAAATAATTAAAGAGGTTTTTAATGAATAAGCGTAAAAAAAGAGTAAGGAGATATTTTAAATATTTTAAAAAGTCTAATTTTGAACTTATAAATAAAATTTTAAGAATTTTGAGTTGGCTTTTACCAGGACTGGTAATAAAAAGATGGATGATGACATCTGCAATAGGATTTTTGACCACATTATTAGGCCTTGCGATATGGACAAATTTAAGGCCACTTTATTGGCTTATTGAAGTATTCTTTTCTGTAATAACTGGTTTAACTAGTATCTTGCCCGTTTCATTATTGGGCCCATTAATTTTTGTAATTGGACTTTTATTAATCGGGATTGGACAAAATAGAAGCATTAACTCTATACAAAAAGCACTTGTTCCTGAAAAAAATACATTTTTAGTTGATGCATTGAGAGTTAAGAGTAAATTAAACAGAGGCCCTAATATTGTTGCAATTGGTGGAGGTACAGGACTATCTACTTTATTAAAAGGTTTAAAAAATTACAGTAGCAATATTACAGCAATAGTTACTGTTTCTGATGATGGAGGAAGTAGTGGAATTCTTCGAAAACAATTAGGTGTGCAACCTCCTGGAGATATTAGAAATTGTTTAGCTGCTTTATCTAATGAGGAGCCAATATTAACAAGATTATTTCAATATAGATTTTCAGGAGGAAGTGGTCTAGAGGGCCATAGTTTTGGAAATCTATTTTTGTCAGCTTTAACTACCATTACAGGGAGTTTAGAAAAAGCAGTTCAAGCCTCTAGTAAGGTTTTAGCAGTTCAAGGTCAAGTTTTGCCTGCAACAAATATTGATGTTATGTTATGGGCCGAATTAGAGAATGGTGAGAAAATTTTCGGAGAAAGTAATATCAGCAAATCTCAAAAATCAATTTCAAGGATCGGTTACCTGCCAGAAAACCCTTCTGCTCTTCCAAGTGCTCTCGAATCTATAAAAGAAGCTGACTTAATTGTTCTTGGTCCAGGCAGTTTATACACTTCTTTATTGCCAAACTTATTAGTGCCAGAAATAGTAGATGCTTTATTGCAGAGTAATGCTCCCAAAATATATATAAGTAATTTAATGACTCAACCTGGAGAAACTGATGGACTTGATGTATTTCAGCATATCAAATCAATTGAAAAACAATTATCAAATTTTGGGGTTAACACTAGAATTTTTAACGCCGTCTTATCACAGATTCATTTTGAAAAGTCTCCATTATTAGACTATTACAAAAGTAGAGGAGCAGAACCTGTCCAATGTCATAAAGAAAAATTATTATCTGAGGGTTATTATGTGTTGCAGGCACCATTATATTCAAAAAGAATTACTCCAACCTTGAGGCATGATCCTAGAAGGCTCGCAAGAGCAGTTATGTTTATGTACCGTAAATTAAAGAAATTAAATTAATATGCATCTTGAAGTTCATAAAAATCTGGCTGAATATAGTCTTTTCGTAATGGCCATCCTCTCCAATCTTCAGGCATTAAAAGTCTTTTGGGATTTGGATGATCAATAAAATTGATTCCATACATGTCATATGTTTCTCTTTCTTGCCAATCACTTCCTTTAAAAATTTTATACAAACTAGGGATTGATAAATCAGAATCTCTTTTTAAGAAGACTTTTAATCTTACTTCTTTAATCTTTTTGAGTTTTTGTAAGTCATCAACAGTTATAAAATGATAAAAACTAACAAGGTTTTTGCCTGGCCCCTCATCATAGCCACCTTGACATTGAAGATAGTTGAAACCGTAATTTCTCAAAGCCGATACTGCTTCATACAATTTATTAGGTTCCACAGAGATGTTTTCAATTCCTATATGGTCATCAGATAAAGATTGATTTGGAATTCCATCTTTAGACAAAGATTGGCTTATGAACCCTTCTTTTTCTATTGAAGTATCTGAGGATTTAGCTAAACCGTCTTTTTCCATTAAACTTCTTCAGTATTAATAATTTCAGTTTTTTCGTTATTTTCAGGTAATTCAGTTATTTTCTCTTTTTTTGAGGAGGGAATGACGTTAGCTGAAGTTTTGTTTAGATATTCACCTGTATTTTCTGAGAAAACAAGATTCATTTCGTGATCAGATGTTATGTATCTGTGAGTTTGTTCTGTTTTTGTGCGCTCTAAAATTGATTCATTACCAACTTTTTTTCTTAATTTAATTACAGCATCAAAAATTGCTTCTGGTCTTGGTGGGCATCCTGGAAGGTACAAATCAACTGGTATTAATTTGTCAACGCCTCTTACAGCAGTTGTAGAATCTGCGCTAAACATTCCTCCTGTGATTGTGCAAGCACCCATGGCAATAACATATTTTGGTTCAGGCATTTGTTCATAAAGCCTTACTAGGGCAGGAGCCATCTTCATAGTCACTGTGCCAGCTACAATTAACAAATCTGCTTGTCTAGGGGAACTTCTTGGAACTAAGCCAAATCTGTCAAAATCAAATCTTGAACCGATTAATGCTGCAAACTCAATAAAACAGCAAGCTGTTCCGTAAAGAAGTGGCCATAGACTGCTTAATCTTGCCCAGTTATGAAGATCATCCAAACTAGTCAATATTATGTTTTCACTGAGATCAGTAGTCACTTGAGGAGCTCCAAGAGGGTTACAGGTGCCTTCTCTAATCTCTCTAACTGCTTTGGGGGATAATGGTTGGTTCAATTTTTTAACTCCATTCTAAAGCTCCTTTTCTCCAAGCATAGGCCAAAGCAATAACTAGTATTGCTATAAATATTAAAGCTTCTATAAATGCAAGTAAGCCTAACCTATTGAATGCGACAGCCCAAGGATATAAGAATACTGTCTCAACATCAAATATAACGAAAACTAACGCGAACATGTAATAACGAATATTAAATTGAATCCAAGCACCTCCAATTGGTTCCATGCCTGATTCGTAAGTTAATTTCCTTTCTCCAGTTCTGCCTTTAGGGGCAACTATTAGATTAGTAACTAAAGCTAATATTGGAACAGCAGCAGCTATTAAAAGAAAACCTAAGAAATATTCATAGCCAGTTAAAACAAACATCTTAAAAAATTAATTTTGGATAAAATTCGCTTAATTAAGCAAAATCTTTTAAAGTTCTTAAAGAACAATAATAAACCGTGAGTGAAAACATTCAACCAGCCTCTGAGGAAAACAAAATAGTTGAAAAACTTGAGAAAGAAAATCTTTCTGAAAACTCCTCAGCAGTAAATGTTGAGAAATCCTCTATTAATTTAGAACAAAATAGATTTGAATGTAGAAGTTGTGGATACATTTATGATCCGTCCGAAGGAAATAAAAAATTAAATATACCTAAAAATACACCTTTTTCAGAGTTGGATGGCAATACTTTTGCTTGCCCTGTTTGTAGAGCCGGTAAAAACTTTTATAAGGATATTGGACCCAGAGCAAAACCTAGTGGATTTGAAGAGAATTTAGTTTATGGATTTGGATTTAATAGTTTACCTCCTGGACAAAAAAATATATTGATTTTTGGAGGGTTGGCGTTTGCTGCTGCTATGTTCCTTTCTTTGTACTCTTTGCATTAATATAATTAAATGAAAAAATTTTTTACCAGTATTCCTAATCTTCTTTTATCTGTAGTTCTCTGTTTTGTTTTAAGCAGTTGTTCATCCACAGGTGTCAAGATGAATGAAAGCAGCCCTTGGAAAACAATTCAGTTTGAAGATCAGGCTAATGCTTTAGATGTTGATTTCATAGATGATAATCATGGGTTTTTAGTAGGCTCAAACAGATTGATTATGGAATCAACTGATGGTGGTGAAACATGGGAAAAAAGATCATTAGATATTTCTGCTGAAGAGAACTTTCGCCTTCTTGATATTGACTTCAAGGGTTCTGAAGGTTGGTTAATAGGACAACCCTCTTTAGTTATGCATACTGTTGATGAAGGTAAAAATTGGACTAGGCTTTCACTTGGGAAGTTACCAGGCCAGCCTTTTTTAGTTACTACTATTGATGAAGGAGTTGCTCAATTGGCGACAACCTCTGCAGCTATTTATGAAACTTCCAATAGTGGTGAAACATGGGAGGCAAAAGTATCAGACCCTTCGGAACAGGGAGGTATAAGAGATTTAAGAAGAACATCTAGCGGCGATTATGTGAGCGTAAGCAGTCTTGGAAATTTCTTCTCTACTCTTGATGGAGATAGCAATACTTGGATTGCTCACCAAAGAGCAAGTAGTAAGAGAGTGCAAAGCATTGGTTTCAATCCAGAAGGAAGTTTATGGATGCTTTCAAGAGGTGCGGAAATTAGATTTAATGAAGATTCTGATAATCTAGAAAGTTGGACAAAGCCCATAATACCTATTCTTAATGGTTACAATTATTTAGATATGGGCTGGGATCCAAATGGTGACATATGGGCAGGCGGTGGTAATGGCACCTTAATAGTAAGTAAAGATCAAGGTGAAACTTGGAATTCAGATCCTCTTGCTTCTGCATTGCCCACTAACTATATAAAAATAATTTTTCTTGATAAGGAATCTTTAGATAATCAGAAAGGATTCATACTTGGTGAGCGTGGTTACATTCTTAAATGGAATGGCTAAATCTGTAATAACTTTAGTAAATAATAAAAAAAATCTTAATTTTGGATGAATTTAACAACTGTCTGTAACCAAGCTGTTAATTTCTTCACGAACTTATGATTTTACACTGTAAGATCATATGGTAAACATTTGTGATTATGGCCGCAGGTTCAACGGGTGAACGCCCATTCTTTGAAATAATCACCAGTATTAGGTACTGGATTATTCATGCAGTAACATTACCAGCTATTTTTATAGCAGGCTTCTTATTCGTATACACAGGTCTGGCTTACGACGCTTTCGGTACTCCTCGTCCGGATAGTTATTTTCAGGCATCTGAAGCAAAAGCTCCTGTTGTAACACAAAGATTTGATGCTAAGTCTCAACTTGATTTAAGAACAAAATAACTATGTCTAATTCTCAAGCTCCAATGCAGGCTGCGGAAGTCCGCGTTTATCCTATATTTACTGTTCGTTGGCTAGCAGTTCACGCTTTAGCTATCCCATCAGTATTCTTTTTGGGTTCTATTGCTGCAATGCAATTCGTAGCCCGATAAATTTAACAATCATGCAAGTAAACGAAAATCCTAACAAAGTTCCAGTTGAACTTAATCGTACAAGCCTTTATTTAGGCTTATTATCAGTTTTTGTATTGGGAATTTTATTTTCCAGTTACTTTTTCAATTAAATTAAAACTATGAGTAAATTAAAAGGACCTGATGGAAGAATTCCAGATAGACTTCCCGACGGTAGACCAGCAGTTGCATGGGAAAGAAGATGGACTGAAGGAACTCTTCCTCTATGGCTTGTTGCTACAGCAGGTGGAATTGCAGTTATCTTCGTTTTAGGAATCTTCTTCTATGGCTCGTACCAAGGAGTTGGAGCTGGAGGCTAACAAAATCATTACCTTGGCCTCATAATCACTTAAATCTAACAAGTCTAATAAGAATCAGTAAATATCTTTAGTTTCTCTTTTGTGAAACTGGGGATATTTTCTTTTTGGGTTATCAATCCATCTTTTAATGAAAAATGAGATTTACTTTTTGGCCTTTCTTTTTCAATTAATTTAGCTACTTCGAAGATTATTTTATTAGCTACTTCAGTATTCGATCTAAGATTATCTAAAACCATCTCTACAGAAACTTCTTGATGCGTTTGATGCCAGCAATCATAATCAGTAACCATAGACAATGAGGAGTAAGCTATCTCAGCCTCTTTAGCTAATCTTGCTTCTGTATGGTTCGTCATTCCTATTATTGAACATCCCCAACTTCTATATAAATTAGATTCTGCTCTAGTTGAGAAAGCGGGTCCTTCCATTGCTAGATAGGTACCCCCTCTATGTAATTGTCTACCACCAGGAATATTTTTTTCTCCGATTTCACTTAATATACGAGATAAATTTGTGCAGAAGGGATCTCCCATCGTTACGTGTGCTACAGCCCCCTCGTTAAAGAATGTTGCTGGTCTATTTTTTGTCCGGTCTATAAATTGATCTGGCACCACTATATCAAGTGGCCTTATTTGTTCTTGTAATGAACCAACTGCTGATGGAGCAATAATCCATCTTACTCCTATTGACCTTAGAGCCCAAATATTAGCTTTGTAGGGGATTTCAGTAGGATTTAGTCTATGTGTTCTGCCATGTCTAGGAATGAATGCTATCTCTAGATTTCCAAGATTATATACTCTTATTGAATCAGAAGGTTTACCATAGGGAGTATTGATTTCAATTTCTCTTAAGTATTCCATCTGATCCATTGAATAAAATCCACTCCCACCAATTATTCCTAATCTTGATTTTTCAATTGGTAATAAATGTTCTTTATTCATGATGATGTAAATGACTTTTAATCATCTAGTACTAATTGGAGGAGGACACACAAATGTTCTTTTATTGAAGAAATGGTTAATGTTTCCGAAATTAATGCCAGAAATTCCTGTTTCAATTATATCTAGGGATTCTCATTTGGTTTATTCGGCGCTATTCCCATCGGTGATTTCAAAATCAATCGCTTTAGAAGAGAGTTTAATTGATATAAAATCTTTAGCAAAAAATGCAAAAGTATCTTTTATAGAAGAAGAAGTAAAGGATATTGATTTCAATTTAAAGAAAATTGTTTTAAGTAATAGACCTTCAATTAATTATTCGAAGTTGGTGCTTAATTATGGTAGTCAAACAATAATTCCAAAAGAATTTGAATTACTAGTTAAAAATCGAGATGCTTTTTCAATTAAACCTTTTTTAAGGGCTTATGACTCAATACTAAAAGAGGATATTTTTGATTCAGTTAATGAACTTCCATTTGTAATTGTTGGGAGTGGCCTTGCTGCAATTGAAGTATCATATGCTTTGAGAAAAAGATGGAGAGATAGACATTTAAAACTATTATGTGATTCAAGAAAAATTAATAATACAATTCTAAAAAGTTTACGGAATTCCAATATTGA
The DNA here is from genome assembly GCF_017696175.1 of Prochlorococcus marinus XMU1404. NCBI lineage: Bacteria > Bacillati > Cyanobacteriota > Cyanophyceae > Synechococcales > Prochlorococcaceae > Prochlorococcus > Prochlorococcus marinus. The sequence continues at coordinate 287,672 of NZ_JAAORE010000001.1, forward strand.
TTTAGTTGAAAAACTTAATTTTGATCATGGCAAGATTCTTTTATGTACTGGAAATACATCTCCGTTATGGGCACAAAAAAAATTATTAGATTCGGATTCTCATGGCAGAATAATCACAAATCAGAATTTGCAGATAAAAAGTTTCTCGGGAATCTTTGCTGTCGGTGATTGCGCAGTTGTAGGTTCAGCAAAAAGACCAGCATCAGGAGTTTTTGCAGTAAAAGTTGTAAATACATTAGTCCAAAATCTAAAAAAAGATATAGAAGGGAGATCATTAAAAAAGTGGTTTCCTCAAAAGATCGGATTGCAAATAGTAAATATATTTCCAAGCCATCATCCAAAGGCTTTTGCTATTTATCGCAATTTTGCTTTCGGCCCTTCTTTTCTTTTTTGGATTTTAAAATATAAGATTGATCTCAACTTTATTAAAAAGTTCAGATCAAAAAGGCTAATTATGAAAAGTAGTGAAAAAAATATTTCATTGAATGACTGCAGAGGATGTGCAGCTAAAATTCCTCAGTTTGTTTTGAATAAATCATTAATAAAATCTAATTTAAATTCTTTTGCTTCATCACCTGAAGATTCAGTTGAGATATATCAAAATGGTCAAGATATCATCTTGCAAAGTGTAGATGGATTTCCTGCTTTGGTAAGTGATCCTTGGCTTAATTCAAAAATTACTACTTTGCATGCTTTCTCAGATTTGTGGGCATGCGGAGCAAAACTTTCATCCGCTCAGGCTTTAATTTCATTACCAAAAGTTGAAAGGGAATATCAGATTTACCTTTTTTCTCAATCCCTTCAAGGTATTAAATCAACAGTTGAGGATCATGGAGGTGAATTACTTGGAGGCCATACTTTCGAGGCAAGAAGTTTAGTAAATAAACCTTATGCATTAGGAATAGATATTTCTTTAACAGTTCAAGGTATTTTAAAAAATGGAGTAAAACCATGGCTTAAATCTGGAATGAATAATGGAGATATTCTCATGATGTCTAGACCTCTAGGCGTTGGGATTTACTTTGCCAGTCAAATGCAAAATATTAATATGCTAGGTAGTTCTTCTGAAATAATTAATAATTTACTAAAGAGTCAGCAATATTTGATTGATGAAATTTATCTTTTTCAAAATCAATTTAAAGAATCATTAGTCAATGCTGCGACTGATATTACTGGATATGGATTTATTGGACATCTTAAAGAGATGGTTGAATCATCTAATTTATATAGGCAAAGAAATAATCTTGAGCCAATAAAAGTTATATTGGATTTATTTGCATTTAAAGCTTATCCTGGAGTATTTGATTTAATAAGAAAAGATGTTAAGAGTACTTTCTTTGAATCTAATAAAGAAATTTTTGACAAAATTTATAAAGTAAATAAGAAAAAAAGAATAATTAATTTTTTAAACGAAAATTCATTAGATCAAGAGACTTTTAACGATAAAATATCATTACTATTAGATCCTCAAACATGTGGCCCCTTGTTGATTAGTTGCAATAGTAAATATGAAAATGTTCTAAAGGATAAATGGTACAAGGTTGGAGAAGTTGTAAAAATGTAATTAAGTTCTATTTAATTTGTCAATTTCCAAATATCTTAATCTTTTGATTTCTTTTCCCATCTCCTTCCCTTGATCCCATCCTTCTTTTTTTAATGTTTCTCCATCTTTTTTTGATTTTATGAATTTGTAAATAAATAACCACTTAAACAATTTACGCCAGTAAGGTCCTCCATCACAAATTAATAATTTGACTGTCTCATCATTAAGGTTTCTATTCTCAATAAATTCTGCCCAACTTGAAGGAGAAAAGTTATTGAAATTTTTTTGGTTTGTTTTTAATATCTTTTTGATATTTAAATAATCTTCTAATATTTTTATCTCACTTTTATTTACTAAAAATCTTTGACATGCTGTTTCTAAATCTTCTGAATCTTTTAATAAGTAAAGCATATGATTTCCCTTTAACTTCTTAATCCAATTTAGTCCTCTTAAAAACCTTTTATCGACTTTAATATTTTCATTTAAGATTGAGATAACTTCCCATTTATGAATTATCGAAATTACATTAGTCAAATTATCGTGTTTGCATATTTCAGCTAGTTCCATCCTTATCCGTATGCCTAGTGCAGGAGGGTAAATCATTGTCTGATTAGTCTCTGAACTTTTCCATGGCCATTGTCTAACTGTTTTTTGAGATTGTTTGAGAGAATTATTTGAAATATTGAAACCTAACCTTGAAGCATATTTTGCACATCTAATTAATCTACTTGGATCATCTGAAATACTATTGCTGTGAAGTAAGTTCAATCTTTTACTTTTTATATCAGATATTCCTCCATAAAGATCATAGATTTTCCTTGTCGAGACCTCGAAGGCTATAGAATTTATAGTGAAATCTCTCCTCTTAAGATCCTCCTCAATAGTACTTTTATTTACTGTGGGATTTAAGCCTGGGGAAGGATAAATTTCTTTTCTTGCAGAAGCAATATCAATTTTATAGTCATTAATATTTATTTCTACAGTGTTGTATAAATTAAATTCCTTGATTAAACATAAATCTACATTTACAATATTTTTTTTTATAAATTTTGCCAGAGAAATAGAGGAGCCTTCAATAACAAGATCAATATCTACAGGTTTAGAAAAAGATTTTTTATGGAATTTACTAATTAATAAATCTCTTAAATAACCGCCAACAAAAGCAACTTTAGTTTTGTTATTAGATTCTATGTATTTAGCAATTAGGTTATATAGATTAAAAGGAGTTTTAATTAATTCCCCTTGAATGTAATCAGAGATATCGTTCATGAGTTTTAACTTACATAACGAATTGGAGCTAATCTGGGATCTAGAATTTTACTTCCTTTATCACCAAATTTTACTGCTAAAGATATTTTTTCCCCACTCCCAAAAATATGTATGATTTCACCTTTCCCAAATTTTGAGTGAATTAGCTTATCTCCAACTATCCAGCTTTTTCCTTTACTGGGCCCTGAATATAATTTCCTCACTCCATTTATTGGTTGGTTAACAAATTCATTTGGATTGTTTCGATCCACTCTAGTTAAACGATCAAGATGCCAATCTCTTCTAATTGAAGCACCACCAGTTTGTGGTAATTCGCCATCCATTAAATCTTCAGGTATTTCTGAAAGAAATATTGAAGGAATTGTTGCTTCACGCATTCCACCCCATAATCTTCTTTCCCTGGCATGACTTAAGAAAACTCTTTCTTTAGCTCTAGTAATACCTACATAGCATAATCTTCTTTCCTCTTCAAGAAGTGAGGGAGTATCAATTGATCTATGGCTTGGGAAGAGACCTTGTTCTAGCCCAGTGATAAAAACATTTTGAAATTCTAAACCTTTACTATTGTGCAGAGTCATGAGAGTTACAGAGTTGGGATTATTTTTCTTCGTATCATTATCAGTTGTTAAGGCTGCTGTAGAAAGAAATCCCTCTACATCTCCACTTTCTGTTTCTTCTTCATATTGAGTAGCTGCATTAATTAGTTCTTGTAAGTTATTTCTTCTATCTTCAGATTCTTCAGTCCCGCTAGAGAGTAAGTCACTCAAATAACCACTTTTTTCTAATATAAGTTGAAGTAGTTGAGCAGGACCTGAATTTTCTAAGTAACACAGTAGATCATTCATAACTTCGGTAAATTTATTAATTCCTTTTGATGATCGGCCTATTGTTTCTTCAAGACTTTGCTTATCATTAAGAACCTCCCATAATGGGATATTTAACCTATTAGATAGTTCATTAAGTTTTTGAATAGTAGTCTTACCAATCCCTCTTCTAGGAACATTTATGATTCGTAAAAGACTAACGTTATCTGAAGAATTAACCAGAACTTTCAAATATGCTATTGCATCTTTAATTTCTCTTCTATCATAAAAACGCAATCCTCCGAAAATTGTATAAGGAATGCGCCACCTCACAAGAGATTCTTCTAATACTCTTGACTGAGCTCTGGTTCGATATAATATTGCAAAATTTTTCCATATTGGTTTCTGATTTTTATTGTTTAGTGATTTAATTTTATTTGTAATTGCTTCTGCCTCGGAAATTTCATCATCACAGCTTAGTAATGTTAAAAGTTCCCCTTTTTCTTTAGTAGCCTTTAAAACTTTGTCAATTCTTTCAGAGTTGTTTTCAATTAGTGAGTTTGCAGCATCAAGGATATTAGAAGATGACCTATAATTTTCTTCTAATTTAATTAAAGATGATTTTTTATCGTCGTTGAAAGAAGTTTTAAAATCTTCTTGAAAACCAATTAGAATTCTGAAATCAGCTGCTCTGAAACTATAAATACTTTGATCAGCATCCCCAACTACAAAAATTGAGCGATCTTCCCAATCAAAGAATTTTTTTGGTTCAGTATTTCCGGCCGTAATTAATTTTATAAGTTCATATTGTGTTCTATTTGTATCTTGATATTCGTCAACTAAAATATGTTTAAATCTTTTGTGCCAGTAATCTCTGACTATATCATTTTGCCTCAATAAGAAAACAGGTAAAAGTAGAAGATCATCAAAGTCTAAAGAATTATTTTTTGAGAGTGAAATTCTATATCTCTTGTAGGCTTCTGCAACTGTTTTATCAAAATTATTATCTGCTTTTTCTAAAAGATCATTAGAAGTTAAACATTGATTTTTAGCATTACTTATTAATCTTTTAATCTTTTTGGGATCATATCTTTTCGGGTCAAGATTCATATCTTGACTGATAATTTCTTTTACTAATGTTTGCGAATCTGTTTCATCGTAAATTGAAAATTGCTTTGTCCAGGTTAAGCCTTCTGGATCAGTATATTTTTCAATATCGTATCTCAGAAGTCTTGAAAATAAAGAATGGAAAGTACCTATCCAAAGGTTCTGAAGCCTCTCTTGGTGAACGTTTGTTCTTAATTGATTTTGATCAATTTCTTTGAGAGTTGTCCAAGGCTGACCAAATTGATTAAAAGCTAATTCTTGGGCTAGAAGAACCTCTAATCTTGCTTTCATTTCTTTAGCAGCTTTGTTAGTAAAAGTGACTGCGAGGATGTTATAGGGATCTATAGAATTATTTTCAATAAGATTTGCAATTCTGTGCGTAAGAGCCTTAGTTTTTCCGCTACCAGCACCTGCTACAACTAATAGTGGCCCATAAACATGTCTTACTGCTTGAAGTTGCTCATTATTTAAAGATTGAAAAAGAAAATTGTTGGTTTGAGGCACTTTTGGATGGGTTTTCAAAAATCAGACTTTGCTATGAGGTTCAGATTCGGTTTCAAGGTCTTCTAACGCTTTTTTTAAATTTATGAGTTCATTGTTATTATCAATTATTTCTTCAAATTTATTTTGAGGCATCCTTAATTTCATACTTCGGTTAAGAATTTCTTTTTCCAATCTCTTTTTATATGAGGAGATAAGTTTCTTTGATAATTTTAAATCCTGTTGATCCAAAACTTTAGTTAAAAGTAGTTTCATATTAGCGGAAAAAAAATTTTTATTTGAATTATTTCAACTATCACTTTGGAATGAAGTTATTAATTAAGAAGCGTTGCGTTAATTTTAAAATTTTATTTTTTTTACTTGCTTTGTACTATTCTGAGATTCAATCTTTAATTTTTTTAATTTAATAATGTCAGTTTTAAAGAATAATCCACTATTTTCCACTGATAAGAAATTAAATGAATTAAGCAATATAAAAGATTTCATTAATAGTGCAAACTCAAGATTAGATGCAATATGCTCAATTACCAATAATTCACATGCAATTGCAGCAGACGCTGTAACAGCAATGATTTGCGAAAATCAAGATTCAGTTAATTCAAAAATATCTTTAAATACAACTAACAAGATGTCCGTTTGTTTAAGAGATGGAGAAATAATCCTCAGGATTGTTGCTTATCTTTTAATTTCTAATGACGAATCAGTTTTAGAAAAAAGTTGTTTGAGGGATCTTAAAAATACTTATTTTGCTCTTGGGGTACCTTTAAGAAATGCAAGAAGGGTTATTGAATTAATGCGAGATTCAACAATCTCTGATTTAAATTCTACAGTTAATAATATGAAGGGAAACACAGGCTTCCTTCCTGATTTAATTTCTGATACAGAGCTTCAATTTGAAAGAATAATTAATCTTTTAAACTAGCTAAATTTCTTATTTCAGAAGTATGGGAAGTCTGTATTACTGAGTTATTCCCAAGATTTCTTATAGTAGAAAATCTGGATCTTACGTGAGCGGATAAAAAGGAAATTTTTTCTTCAGAAACTGTTGACTTGTAAAAAGTTTTAATATGTAAATTATTCTGTTCGTCAACGAAATAATTCGATGATGAAATAAAAGATTCCGTATAACCTTTATTTCGTAAAACAATTCCTGAATTTTCATCCTTGGGTAAAAATATCAAAACTGTTTCATCTCCCTCACTCAAATCATCATCATCCCAATCACTAATAGCTTGCCATTTTATAGAAATGGCTATGCTTTCTAATTTTGTACTATATTGGTAATTTTTAAAAATTTCAATAACTTTTTTATTTTTAGAGTTGATATGTTTTATATATATTTTACTTGTTGAGTTTTCAAATTCCTGAAAAGCTAAAGTATGAGAGCTTCTTATCGATTTCCACTCTCCTAAACTTTTATCGATAAATTGATTAATTGTTGTTAGATTCTTCGTCAAGTTTATCTTCTGCTGAATGATTTTCTGCTTTTTGAATCATTCTTACCATTGAATCCACCATTAATCTCTTCGCAGAAGTTACTTTTAATCCAGAAGGAGTGGTTGATATTTGTTCTCCAGGGCGATCATATGAAGTTGGTCTAAATGGAGTCATCTAATAACTTTAAAAATCAGTCGTTTTACATTCTTGCATGAATTCTTATTTATATAGTTAATGTTTGCAAAAATGTTATATCTTGTCTTTATGATTGGTAAATGCTTATTTCTAATAATTTTGGGATTTGCCTTTGGTTAAAGAGTATAAAAACCGAGATATATATTCGTTGATATAGCTAAGCAAATAAATGAACCATATAGGGGATCTGCCTTTAGTTAAAGAGTATAAAAACCGAGATAAATATTCGTTGATATAGCTAAGCAAATAAATGAACCATTGAGGTGGATTTTTTGATAGGCCTGATATGGTAGCAAGAGCAAACATACCTAAAAGTGCTATTCCAAGAAATAATCCAGCTCCCTGACTAACTCCGGCCCCAACAGCTACAAGAATGGAATCGCTGATTAAGAGACTTATTAATAAAGCTGGAGTGAATATTTTCCATCTAGTTCCCCCAATTCCAATTGCATAGCTTAGAAAATCAAAAAGACCAGTCATCAAAAGACCAGTCATAAGAAAGAAATTTTCCTCTAATTGATTTTGATTAAAGCTTTCAATCTTTTTCATTGCTTTTGTTCCGACTAAACGACGAACAGGTTTGCGGCCAAAGTACCTTGCTATGAAAAAGGCTATTTGGCAAAAAACTATATCAGAAAAAATAATGGTTATGTAACCTTTCTGAAAACCTAATAGTGATCCAGCAAGTAATGAGTAAGCCGAACTTGGTAGGGCAGGAAGAATTATACTTATTCCTCTAAGTATAAATATTCCTAGAGGGGCCCAAAAGCCCATACTCTCGACTTTGCTCCTTAAGGGTTCGATGCCATAGTTTTGTACTAAATAGATTAATCCAACCAATATCGCGACAAAGAAAACTATTGAAAGTAGCTTCTGTATTTTATTCATTATTTTCTAGTAGATTTATTGGGAGAAAATTCTTAATTTAATATTTGATTGTATCTATAATAGAAATACTAATCAATAAAAATTTTTACAAATTTTTAATCTTATATTTACTCCTTAAAATAGATTTTTGTATTTCAAAAGTATTCATGGTTGATTCTAAAAATAAAGTTAATTTAATATTTTTCAGAAATAGCATTGGTTTAGTCCTTTCCATGATCGTTTCAATTTGTATTTCAATAAAACAAGCAAATGCTTTGCCTCATGAATGGGTTGGAGTCCCTAAAAGTGAATATGGAGAACAGTTGTGGGATAGACAAAGTATTAAAAGAAATAAGGATGGTTCTGTGAGAGTATTGAGTAAATTTATTCCCAAAACAAAAAGTGAAATTACTAAGGATATTCTCTATACAATGGATATAAATTGTTTTGAGAAATCATTTAGAGACGTTGATGTATCTATAGATGAAGTAAATACTAATTTTAATGATTTAGCTGATTGGCAAGATCCAAATGGAGATAAACTGATTTTGGGTGTTATTGGTCAAGTTTGCAGAGTTGAAAACTGAAAATTGAGAATTGAAAAAAAAATAAAAGAAAAAATTTAGTTTCTAAATGCCTAGAAAATATAAAACCCCGCCAAAGACAGGGTTTTAAAGGTGCCAGGACCCAGATTTGAACTGGGGACACGGCGATTTTCAGTCGCCTGCTCTACCAACTGAGCTATCCCGGCTCTAACCTATATACTTTAAATTACGATGTGTAGTTTGTGAAACCCTATTATTAAAAATTTTATATCTTCATCAAATATTCAAAAAACTATTATTTTGCATTAACCGCTAATAAGGCAGTACCAAATGAAGAAGTTTTTTTACATGAAACTATTGGTATATTGATAATTTTTTCTCTTATTTTTCTCCATTGTGGGTTTTGTGAACCTCCACCAATAGTGATAATTTTTTTTGGAAGAGAACCTGTTAGTTCGCTTAGTTTTTCCCATCCTTTTAATTCGATCCTAGCTAGCCCTTCAAATAATGCATGTAAATAAAGTGAGTCGCTTACTGGTCTAGGACCAAGTATAGGCTCTAAATTAGAATTGTTAACAGGAAATCTTTCTCCTTTACTATTAAGAGGTAAAAGATTCAAAGAAGTGTTTTTCGATGGATTAATTTGTCGACTAAGTTCCTTTATTTCTAAATCAGAAAAGAATTTAGACAAGATACCGCATCCCGCATTTGATGCTCCTCCGCATATCCAATCACCGTTTATTCTATGTATTGTAATTCCCTTTTTTTTTATAGGATCATCAATAATTTTTTTTACCACAATTGTTGTTCCTAAAACTGTGAGACCATCTTGTTTACCTAATTCAGCAGCTATTAAACTTGCATTCGAGTCAGTGGTGCCAGAGATTAATAGTAATTTCTTGTTCAAGTTAAATCTCTCTGCCAAATCAAGATTTACTTGTCCAATAATTTTTCCACTTTTTATTATATGAGGTAGGCATTTTTGCCATGAAGTATCGAGATAACTTTTTGGCCACGATTCTTTTTTTAGATCCCAACCAAGTTTTAGATTATTGCCTTCTTCTCCAAGAGTCCAATCTTTTAAAAACCAACCGGTGATCCAATCAGATTGGTGTCGTAAAAGTATATTTGTCCCATATTTATCTATTAGTTTCAATGCTTTAGCAAGACTACTGTATGGAGTTCGCAGATGATCTTCTCCAGAAGTTAATGATTCAATAAGGATCTTATGTTCATTACATGCTTGGTCATAAGGTATTGCTTCCCCTATAGACTCTCCTTGCAAGTTGGATGCTATTAAAGTTCCTGAGGTGCCAGAGATAGCCAATTTATCAAGATTAATTTTTATCTCAATAGGTAAACTAACTAAGAGATTTTCACAAGAATTGATCCAAGAATTTGGATTTTTAAAGCTGTATAAATAAGGTGCAGAATTTGAATATACTAATTTCTTATGAAAATTAATTATTGATATTCTTGCACCACTGGTTCCGAAATCTAAACCGCCATAAAAATTATCAGGCATAGAATATATATTTTATAAAAATACCTTGGAAGCCTCCGCTAATTCGGCTGCTTTTTCTTCTACATTTTCCCAAGGAAGTTCAAGATCTCTTCTGCCAAAATGTCCATAGGATGCAGTCTTTCTGAAAAATTTACCACCCATTTTTTTTGGTAGATTTCTTAAGTTAAACTCTTTTATAATTGCTGCAGGTCTTAAATCAAAGTACTGTTTAATAAGCTCAGTCAAATTAGCTTGTGAAATAATACCAGTATCAAAAGTTTCAACAAGAATTGAAATCGGTTTCGCAACTCCAATTGCATAACTTAATTGTACTTCTGCTCTTTTTGCTAACTTTGCCTTAACTATACTTTTAGCTACATACCGTGCTGCATAAGCGGCTGATCTATCCACTTTTGTGGGATCTTTACCTGAGAATGCCCCTCCTCCGTGTCTTGCATATCCACCATAAGTATCTACAATAATTTTTCTGCCAGTAAGTCCTGCATCTCCTTGAGGACCTCCTACGACAAATTTTCCAGTTGGGTTTACCAGAAATCTTGTTTCGTTAATGCTTGGTTTGATTTCTAAATCTTCTGTAGCTGGAATTACAACATTCTTCCATAGATCTTCTTTGATTTTTTGACGAATTTCTTCTTCATTAGTGGTCCCATCTATTTCAGGGTTATGTTGAGTTGAAATTAAAATGGTATTAATCGAAACTGGCACCCCTTTTTTGTAATCAATACTTACTTGAGTTTTACCATCAGGGAGGAGATAATTGAGGACTTCTTCGTGTCTTACTTTGGCAAGTTGAATGGCTAATCTATGCGCTAAGCTAATCGGTAATGGCATTAACTCAGGTGTTTCATCGCATGCATAACCAAACATTATGCCTTGGTCACCAGCTCCAGTATTATCTTCCAAATCATCATTAATATCATCTGCATTGTTTACTCCTTGAGAAATATCTGGCGATTGCTCGTCAAGCGCTACTAAAACAGAGCAACTATTTGCATCAAAACCACCTGCTTTATAGCCTTCATATCCAATTTCTTTAATTACATTCCTTACAAGTTTTATATAATCAATTTTTGCTTTAGAAGTTATTTCTCCAGTAAGTAAACAAAGACCTGTATTGACAACAGTTTCGCATGCAACTCTGCTTTCTGGATCTTCTGTTAATAAGGCATCTAAAACAGCGTCGCTTATTTGATCACATATTTTGTCAGGATGGCCTTCAGTAACGGATTCAGAAGTGAAGATGAAATCACTCATTTATACATAATTTTAAGTTAATCTTCATCCTAAATTAGACTATCGTTACTAATCAATATTTGTAAATTTAAAAAATACTTGTTCAAGCATAAAAAACCATTTGTTTCTACATATTCCTACTTAACGTAAATAAGTGTATTTATATTGTTTCACCTGTCGCAGTGGTACTTTCTTCGATGTCGTCAGTTTGTTCAAATAACATTTGCTTGTATTTAGCAGCCATTTCTTCGGCTTTATTAAAAACTTTTTGAGGGTCAGTTAGCATATCGCCTGGTTCGGGTTCAAGTGCTTTAGTAGATAAGGAAATTCTTCCTCTTTCAGAATCAAGGTCAATTATCATGACTTTCATTTGATCATTAACATTTAAAATATTATGAGGTGTCTCGATATGTTCATGACTGATCTCGGAAATGTGCAATAGACCACTAACTCCTCCAATATCAATAAATGCTCCATAAGGTTTAATACCTTTTACAGAACCTACAACAACTTCTCCTACCTCAAGTCTATTCATTTTTTTCTCAACTAAGGCTCTCCTATGACTTAGAACTAATCTGTTTCTCTCTTCATCAACTTCAAGAAATTTTAAAGGTAAATATTCACCTTCTAAGTCATCTTTGATTTTCCGTGCACTAATATGCGAGCCTGGGATAAAACCTCTCAAGCCTTCAACTCTCACAAGAGCACCTCCTCTGTTTGTTGCAAAAACTTCGGAATATATAGTTGCATCTTCTTTTTGAAGCTGTCTAACCCTTTCCCATGCTCTTTGATATTCAATTCTTCTAATGGAGAGGGCTAATTGGCCATCTTCATTTTCTTCACTCATTATAAAAAATTCTCTGCTTTCAGAAGGTTGTAAAACATCATTAAGTCCTTCAACTCTATTTATTGAAACTTCTTGAACAGGCATAAAAGCGGCTGTTTTTGCGCCTATATCTATCATGGCCCCTTTGGGCTCTAAAGCGAAAACGGTACCTTTTACTAAATCACCAGGCTTGAAATTATAGTCATACTTTCCCAAAAGTGATGCGAATTCTTCTTGAGTGAACCCTGCGTTGTCAAAATCTGTATTTCTTCTGCTAGAAGAAGAATCTGCTGAAGGGATATCATTCTTTTCAAATGATAAATCTTCCTCATTTAGGGATGGTGATTCGTTATCTAATGAAGAAGAATTTTTAACTTTTTTATCCTCAGAAAGTTCTTTAATAGTTTGGGAAGAATTTTCGTTCATTTGTTATATCGCAGACTACCTAAGGTAGTTAGAAAGGAATGCTACTAGCCTGCAAACTGATAGCAAAAATAGTTGTGTTAAGTATTCTACACTTTAAGATGCTGAATTTTATAAAATTGAAGCTAATTGGTTTTTTGAACTTCCTTTTAGAGACTCAAGAGTAGAAACAAAATCTTTTACTCCATTAAATTTTCTGTAAACTGAAGCGTATCTTATATAAGCAACCTCGTTTTCTTTCCTTAGACCTTTAAGTATTAATTCCCCAATTTGTGAAGATTTTATATCTTTATTAGAGTCTTGAACGATTTGTGATTCAATTCCATCTACAAAGTTTATAATTGCTTCACTAGTGAAGGTAGTTTTTTCGCAAGCTCTTGATATGCCCGTAAATAATTTTTGTTTATCAAATAATTCTCTGCTCCCATCTTTTTTAACAACTGAAACTGGCATTGTTTCAACCCTTTCATAGGTTGTAAACCTGAAGCTGCAATTTAAGCACTCTCTTCTTCTTCGAACGCTTTTACCACTATCAGCAGATCTTGATTCCAAAACTCTGCTATCTGTGTTTTGACAGGTTGGACACTGCATGTGGCGAAATAAGGTGCACTCAACTCTAATAGTAGAGTAATATTTTAATTATGAAAAGTAAAAAAAAACCTCTTTAACAAGAGGTTTTTTTTCTGAGTTCATTTTTTATCAAATTTAGGTGGGTCTCTAAAAGCGACAGCAAAGAATAAGGTTACAACTGCGAGAGTTAAAATTAGTACGTAGGCAAAAGCTTCCATAATATTAAGTAATAAAGTTTAGTTTAAACCCTTCCTGGGATTCTTCTTGTGGTTTCGTCACCAAGTTTCTTGAATAAACCAAATTCAACTTGGTCTCCAATCTCAGCGTCAATACCAGCGAAGGAATTTCTGTAAAGAGTTCTTGAGGCATGCCACCAGTGGCCAAACAAGAATAGCAATCCGAAACATAAATGCGCATATGTAAACCACGCTCTTGGAGAACTTCGGAATACACCGTCAGATTTATAAGTCTCTCTATCAAACTTGAATGCTTCACCAAGTTGAGCCTTTCTGGCTAATCTTTTAACTACTGCAGGATCTGTAAATGTTTGACCATTTAAGTCTCCTCCATAGATAGTTGCAGTAATGCCAGTTTGTTCAAATGAATACTTTGCTTCAGCTCTTCTAAATGGAATATCTGCCCTTACATTACCTTCTTTGTCTTCAAGAATGACAGGAAAATTTTCAAAGAAATTAGGTATTCTTCTAACTTCTAGTTCGTTACCTTCTTTGTCTTGAAAAGCAATGTGACCTTGCCAACCAGTTGGTAAGCCATCACCATTAACAAGAGCTCCAACCCTGAACAATCCTCCTTTGGCAGGACTATTTCCAACATAATCGTAGAATGCTAATTTCTCTGGAATCGACGCATATGCCTCTTCTTTAGTGGCACCATTGTCTATAGCAGCTTGAACCCTTCTATTAATTTCAGTTTTGAAATAGCCTGAGTCCCATTGATATCTAGTAGGACCAAATAACTCGACCGGAGTTGTTGCTGAACCGTACCACATTGTTCCGGAAACAACAAAAGAAACAAACAGTACTGCTGCTAAAGCACTAGCTAGAACTCCTTCAAGACTTCCAAGTTTTAATGCTCTATAAAGTCTTTCTCCAGGTCTATTGGTAATGTGAAAAATACCTCCAATGATCCCCATAAGTCCAGCTGCAATATGATTAGCAACTATGCCTCCTGGATTAAAAGGATTAAATCCTTCTACCCCCCAAGAAGGAGCTACTGGTTCAACATGACCAGATAATCCATAAGGATCAGAAACCCAAATACCAACGTTAGCGCAATGAAATGCTCCAAAACCAAAACATGTGATTCCAGCTAACAGGAGGTGAATGCCGAATATTCTAGGCAAGTCAAGAGCAGGCTCACCCGTTCTTGAATCTTCCCATAAATCTAAATCCCAGTATGTCCAGTGCCAAATAGAGGCCAACATCAATAGTCCACTAAACACTATGTGTGCAGCTGCGACTCCTTCAAAACTCCAAAATCCAGGATCAACTCCTGTAGCACCCGTAATATCCCATCCGTTCCAACTACTTGTGATACCTAGTCTTGCCATGAAAGGCATAACGTACATTCCCTGTCTCCACATTGGATTGAGAACAGCATCAGAAGGATCAAAAATGGCTAATTCATAAAGAGCCATTGAACCGGCCCAGCCGGCTAATAATGCAGTATGCATAAGATGCACAGCAAGTAGTCGACCTGGGTCATTAATAACTACTGTGTGAACTCGATACCAAGGCAATCCCATCGGTTAATTTCTAGTAACTATGCTGAATAAACAGCTAAACATCACGATAGTAAGGGTTTTTTAGTATTAAAGGGATTATTGTAAATAAATTTATTTTCTTGCAAAAATTGGGCAAATCAATTTGTAGAACTGACTTTACAAGGAATTTCAAGCTAAAAATTGTTAATATTTTGGTCACAATTCTCAAAGTAAAACGCCAAAATAAGAAAAATAACAAAAAAAATGGCAACTATCAGATTTATCCGAGAGGATTTAGAAGTTCAATGCAATTCAGGTGAAAACTTAAGAGAATTAGTAATGAAAGAGAACTTACAGCTTTATGGTTTAAAAGGTATTCTAGGTAATTGTGGAGGAGCAGGTCAATGTAGTACTTGTTTTGTTTCAGTTGAAGGAGGAAATAAAAATTCTTTAAGCCCTCTTACTTCCGTTGAAGAAGAAAAACTTAAAAATAGACCAGAAAATTGGCGACTTGCATGCCAAACATTAATAAAATCATCTGCAGTAATTTTAACAAAACCACAATCCCCTCCCTCAAATTTGGAGGAACTAAAAAAAATCAGCGAAAATAAAAAATTATCTCGCTAAATTGTTTAAGACTGTTAATCAGTTGATAAAATTTGTTTATTTTTCCACTTTATTTCAAGTTATATGTTTATAGTCTTAATTAACTAATAGAACTGTCAACTTAAATGGAAACAACCAATTTTGGATTCGTAGCTAGTCTTTTATTTGTAGGAGTTCCAACAATATTCCTCATAGGTCTATTTATCTCTACTCAAGATGGCGAAAAATCTAGCTTCTACTCTGATTCTAGTAAAGGTAAACTTGGTCCAAAACGCTAAACTTCTTTAGATGCTTAGCATTCCTGCAAAAGAATTTTTATTTTGGAAAAAAAAACAACTTTTAAAAGGAGGCAATCAACAATCATTTGATGTTTTACTTGATTGTATTGGCGGTATTTCGACTAGTGATCTAAATTTATTAAGCATAAATCCTGAAGGAAATTTAAATTTAAAAAAAACTTTAGACTTTTTAGAATCTGTTTGGGAAGATCATTTATTTAATTATTCCCCCATTCAATACCTTTGTGGAATAACTTTTTGGAGAAACTTAAAATTAAAAGTTACAAATAAAGTACTTATCCCTAGGCCAGAGACCGAAATGATAGTTGATATTGTCTGCAAGATATTTGGAAAGAAATCACAAAAATTATTATTTGCTGAATTAGGAACTGGATCAGGAGCTATAAGTATTGCATTAGCATTAGCCTATCCATTGTGGGATGGAATAGCGACTGATATAGATGAAGATGCTTTAGAAATAGCAACTGAAAATTATAGAAATTCTTCTACACAAACAAATTTGAAATTTTATTGTGGAAATTGGTGGAACCCTCTTGAAAAGTTTAAAGGAAAATTAGATCTGGCTATTTCAAACCCGCCATATATTCCTATAGACACTTATGAAATATTACCCAAAGAAGTAAAAAATTTCGAACCAAAAATTGCTTTATTAGGAGGTGAAGATGGTTTAGAACATATTACGGAAATAATTGAAAAAGCACCATTATTTTTAAAAGACAAGGGATGGTTGATTTTAGAGAATCATTTTGATCAAGGTGAAAAAGTAAAACAACTTCTTATTAAAAATAGATTTACATCAATAGAAATCGTGAATGATTTTTCAGGTATTGGTAGGTTTACTATTGGAAGATATAAATAGATTATTGGATTCTAATTTAATGAATTTAGTAGACTGCAAAACAGCTTTGAAGACTCTCAATAGTGGTTTACCTATAATTTTCCCAACAGACACCTTGCCTGCAATAGGATGCTTGCCAAAATTTTCAAATATTATTTATGAATTTAAAAAAAGAGATAGAAATAAACCATTAATTCTTATGGGATCAGAACTCAAGCAATTAATAGATTATGTTCACGAATCAGCTAAAGAAGATTGTGAAAATATAGCTTCTAAATATTGGCCTGGCGCTCTGACTATGGTTATTCCTGCTTCAGAAAAGCAGACTGCAATCCTTACAAGCAATGATCTTACTCTTGGGTTGAGAATCCCAAATTCACTTATTGCTCAATCTCTCATTAGAGAAACAGGCCCATTATTAACTTCAAGTGCAAATATTTCTGGGTTTACCGGATCAATAACAGTTGAGGGTATTACTTTAGACTTTCCTTCTTTAAACATTCTAGGCCCTATTCCATGGGAAAAAATTAGTGGAAAAGCCAGTACTATTATAGTTTGGAAGAAAAGTGGCGATTGGAGGATTATTAGAGAGGGAGAGGTATTAGTTAGGGAATTGTATTAATGCTTATATTATTATTTTTTGTTTTATTAATTCAATTTTTTACATATTGGATATTTCAACCCCTAGTATCTTCTTTAGAGTATGTTCTCGAAATAAGAATATTTCCTATACTTACTCTAATAAGTTTGATTTTGTTATTTTCGGCAAAAAATGTTGAGGAAAATTAAATAAATTTACTAAAATGCCGGCTAACAGATTTGAACTGATGACCTTCGCTTTACAAAAGCGCTGCTCTACCGCTGAGCTAAGCCGGCACTATTAATATCTTACAATTAAGGCGAGCAATTATTTAGTATTTTTGCAGGTTTTTAAAATTTATTACTTTTTGATATCCTTATCTCTTTTAACATTTTTATCATTTTTTTTAAACTTTATCTCTCCTGAAAGAGTTCTCTTGATAGGTAAGTTGGCTACTAATGCAGTCATTCTATCTTCAGTCTCTAAACTAACTGCTACCTCTTCAAAATCAATCTCCACATATTTAGCTACAACATCAAGAATTTCTTTCCTCATTTTATCTAAAAGATCAGTTGTTAGAGAACTCATATCAACCCTGTCATGGGCAAGCACAAGTTGTAATCTTTCTCTAGCCGTATTTGCACTAGCCGTTTCTCTGCCAAGTAATTTGTTTATAAGGTCTCGAAGAGTCATCATTTTAAAAAACCTTTGTTTGCATTAATCTCATGAATTTATCTTTAAGACTTTTACCTTCATTTTTGGGGTCAATAATTGGAACATCTTTTCCTGTAAGTCTTTGAGAAACATTCAAATAGCATTTTTTCGCAGGAGATCTACTATCTGTTAATGTTAGAGGCTCTCCTCTGTTAGTACTTATTATTACTTGTTCATCCTCTAAAACAATACCTAATAAAGGTAAAGAAAGGATCCCTTGAACATCTTCTATAGATAACATTTCTTGACTAGCCATCATGTTAGGGCGAACTCTATTTATGACAAGTTGAATAGGTTCAATCTCAGAGGTGTTAAGAATACCTATTACTCTATCGGCATCACGAACTGCAGATAATTCCGGGTTGGTAACTACAATGGCTTCTTTACAGGCGGCAAGAGCATTTTTAAAACCATCTTCTACTCCAGCAGGACAGTCTACTAGAACAAAATCAAATTTTTCACTAAGCATCCCACTAATTTTTTTCATATCTTCAGGCTTCATCCAGTCCAACATTCTAGGATCTCCAGCTGGTAAAAGAGCTAGATTAGGCTCCTTTTTGTGCCTGACCAATGCTTGTTCAAGACGACAATTTTTGTCAAGAACATCTTGAGCTGTGTAGATAATGCGATTTTCTAATCCTAGAAGAAGATCTAAATTTCTTAACCCGAAATCAGCATCTAAAACTGCAGTTGTTGCTCCGCTATTAGCAAGTGCTATGCCTAAATTAGCAGTTAGAGTGGTTTTACCAACTCCACCTTTTCCTGAGCAAATTAGAATTGTGCGAGTATTTTCCGCCAAGAATTTAATAATTTTTTAAATAATAAGGCTACTTTCAAAAAGTTAAATATTTTAAAGGTTAAGTAATTCTTAAATTTAAAATTTTGAATTAATTTATTTCAAAAGATTGATAAATTTTAAGTTTCAACTAGGTAAGGTTTAATGTTAATTGTTTGTTTTTCTATTACAGCAATTTCAGGATAATAATTTTTGGGTTTATCTTTTGGCCCAATAGCTATTACATCCGCAATTCTTAACTGTAATGGGCTTAAATAAAGTGATGTTATGGAAGCATTATTATTCCCACCTTTGCCAGCGATAGCGATACCTAGTAGTTTGCCCCAAACATAAATATTTTTCTTGGCGGATACTATTCCACCTGGATTAACATCTCCAATAATACATAAGTTTCCATTCGAAGATATTCTATCTCCTGATCTTATTGTTCCTTGATGAAGAATATCGTCTTTATTTTTTGACTCGAGTAGAATTAACTTGTTTTTAACCTCTTTTTCTTTAACAAAAGTTGAATCTATTTTTAAAGACTTTCCGGCTAATATTGTGTCTCTATTATTTGAGTAAATGCACAGAGAACAAATATTAATATTGTCAAAAATTTTTTTGAATTTTAATAATTGATGAGAACTTATTGACTCATTGATTGCGAAAATTTTTGCTTTTAGAGGTACTTTTATATCAGAAAATTTTTTGAATATTTCATACGTTTTGTCCAGCTTTTCAAGAGATATAGTTTCTACATAATTACTAATAATGCTATTTATAACGATTTTCATTGAATTAAACTATGAATTTATTTCTAATTAATGAAATTTGTTTGTTAATTTTATCTTTAATCACATTCGGGTAAATAATAAAGGCGCTTTCCTGAGATTTCATTAAAGTTTTTATTAATTCAGAACTATTTTCTAATGAACTTTGATAGATGCCATCCCATATTTTTAATGCATTGTTAGATTCAAAACCTTTAAATGATCTTTCCTTTATTCCGCAAAATATTTCTGAATCATAATTATTTTCTTCACATAATTTTCTAGCAAATGCAAGGATATTTAGTCTATCAATCTTATTTAAAAAACTTATATCTGATGCTTTCAACAAATCTCTATCAATAAACATTTTACATAGGGTAGATAGCGGTTTAAAAGATTCATCTTTCCATCTAATCAAGTGGTAGTAAAAGGTTATATCGTCATTTCTTATGAAATCATCAAAATTAATCTCAGTAGGAGAAAATATCCATTTAGAAAGAGATTTATCTAACCAAATTTTCTTCTCGGATTTATTTTTTATTGTGTAAATTATTTTTTCTAAAATCCATGTTGATATTTCATTTATTCTGTGGTTATAAATAGTTCTATACATCAAGTTTCTTAGTACTAAGAAATGTTCAATAGCAATCATTCCTTTTGGTTTGATTGCAATATTGCCATCAGGTGAAAAAGTAAGAGCTGAAATAATTCTTTCTAAATCTACCAAGCCATATTTGGTACCTGTGTTGTAACTATCGCGTAAAAGGTAATCGAGACGATCGCAATCTATTTCACTGCTTATCAAGGTTTTTAAAGGTTTAGAAAATAGTTGTTTTGTTTGAAATAATTCACCGATTTGTCTAGGTAATTCGTTGTCATACTTTTTAAGAATTGAATTTATTGGAGAATAATTTTCAACTAAATTTCTAGACCATTGTTCATGGTTGTGATCGAATATTGCTTCACTGGTATGACTTAAAGGTCCATGTCCTAAATCATGTAATAGAGCTGCTCCATAAAGAATGAATTTATTTTCACAAAATGAAGATTTACTCTCAATTAATCTGTTATAAATTTTTCTTGCGATACAGAAAACACCAATTGAGTGGGTAAATCTACTTGATTCTGCACCATGAAATAGTAATGATGCGGCCCCTAATTGTTTTATTCTTCTTAGTCTTTGAAAAGCAATTGTATCAATTAATTCCATAATCATTAATTCTTCTGGCTTCCCTGAATCAAATACTATTTCTTTGTGAATTGGATCATGAAAAATTCCTTTAATACTCATAGCGTTTGGTATTTATATCAATCTTTTACTACTTCAGGTTTTATTACCTCACTACTAAATTCATTAGTTTCAATTGGAACTTCTTCTTTTTCTAGAAGTGACTCTAAGAATAGTTCTGCATTTCTAACCCATTTATCTTCAGAACTCCCGTATTCACTTGCATCGGGAAGATCAAGTAACTTATCAGGTGTAATACCTTGACCCTGAATATTATTGCCTTTGGGAGTTAAATAACTTGCCACTGTTATTGCTATTCCACTATCTTCTCCCAAACTTTTTAGTGATTGAATTAAACCTTTGCCATAAGTTTTTTCTCCCATTAAAGTTGACCTATCATTATCTTGTAATGAACCTGCAAGGATTTCGCTTGCACTTGCGGTGCCTTTATTCACCAAAGTTACCATTGGGCCATTAAAAGAAGTTTCTTTTTGGGAGATTATTGAATCTTTTATACCATTTCTGTTCTTTGTTTCAACGACGGGTCTTTCACTCAATAATGAATCTGCAACTGCTATTCCGGAGCTTACTAGCCCACCTGAATTATTTCTGAGATCTAATATTAATCCTTCAACATTCTTTTCTTTTAACTCTTGAAGAGCCTCCTCAACTTTTTTGGGCACACTTTCGCTAAATTGAGTAATCCTTAAATATCCTATTGTGTGAGAGTCATCTCTTAATCTTTTTGTTCTGACTGGCCTTAGATCTACAGATCTCCTTTCTAAATCGACCTCTCTAATTTCTCCTGATTTCGAAGAAATTTCAACTAAAACTTTTGTCCCTGATTCACCTCTCAACTTAGAGGCAGTATTTGCAAGGCCTAATTCTTCAGATGAAATTCCATCTACTGTCTCTACAAGGTCCCCGCTGAGTATTCCAGCTTCTTCTGCTGGTGATCCCCCAAGAGTGGAAACAACCTTTACTTTTTTGGTTTCTTCATCTTCTCCTAATTGGAGCCCAACACCATTAATCTCACTACCAAAATTGCTTGATTTAAGGAGTTCATAATCTTTTGGGCGTAAAATTCTTGTATAAGGATCTTCTAGAGGTTTCAACATATTTTCAATTGCTGAATAAGCCTCTTCACTTGTTTCAATTTGTTTCTGTAGGGTTTTTTGTCTAATTCTTTTCCATTGTATTTCATCAAACTTTTCTGGGTCATAAAAACCCTCATTAACCAAGGTCCAAGCGTCAAGGACTAATTGCTTGCTATCACTGAGTGCATCTACGCTTTCAATTAATAAGAAATTGGTAGAAAAAACAACGATCATTAATGCAGTGATCAATGTTTTGAATGTTAAAAGTTTGTTAAAAGATGAATTCATTGGGTTAAGTGTTAACACCAAGTATAAGAATTTTAAGTAAGCTCTTTATATCAAAGCTAATTTTTTTTTGGATGGCGAATTCTTCATCTGTTTATGACTGGTTTCAAGAAAGGCTTGAAATTCAAGACATAACTGACGACGTAACTTCCAAGTACGTACCCCCTCACGTTAATATTTTTTATTGTTTAGGAGGCATAACTTTAGTATGCTTCCTAATTCAATTTGCAACAGGTTTTGCAATGACTTTTTACTATAAGCCAACAGTTACTCAGGCTTATAACTCAGTAAGTTATTTGATGACTGATGTAAGTTTTGGATGGTTAATACGATCTGTTCATAGATGGAGTGCATCTATGATGGTATTGATGTTAATTCTTCATGTTTTTAGAGTTTATCTTACGGGTGGTTTTAAAAGGCCAAGAGAACTAACTTGGGTTACAGGCGTTGTAATGGCAGTCATAACTGTTGCTTTTGGTGTAACAGGTTACTCTTTACCTTGGGATCAAGTTGGCTATTGGGCAGTTAAAATTGTTTCAGGAGTACCTGCTGCAATACCAGTAATTGGTGACTTTATGGTTGAACTACTTAGAGGTGGAGAAAGTGTTGGACAATCTACTCTTACAAGATTTTATAGTTTACATACTTTTGTCTTGCCATGGTCATTAGCAGTATTCATGTTGATGCATTTTCTAATGATTCGTAAACAAGGTATTTCAGGCCCTTTATAAGTCCCTATAATAAAACTATCACCGCAATCAAATGTCTACCTTAAAAAAACCAGAT
Source organism: Prochlorococcus marinus XMU1404 (assembly GCF_017696175.1). Lineage (NCBI taxonomy): Bacteria > Bacillati > Cyanobacteriota > Cyanophyceae > Synechococcales > Prochlorococcaceae > Prochlorococcus > Prochlorococcus marinus. The sequence goes on from NZ_JAAORE010000001.1 coordinate 310,220, forward strand.
TTATCTGATCCAAAGTTAAGAGCAAAATTAGCTAAAGGTATGGGTCATAACTACTACGGGGAACCAGCTTGGCCAAATGATCTTTTATATATTTTTCCAGTAGTAATTTTAGGTACGATAGCCTGTGTTGTCGGACTAGCAGTTCTCGATCCTGCAATGTTAGGAGATAAAGCAAATCCTTTCGCAACGCCTTTAGAAATTCTTCCTGAATGGTATCTTTATCCGGTTTTTCAAATCCTTAGGGTAGTTCCTAATAAACTTTTGGGTATTGCGCTTCAAACATTAATTCCTCTCGGTTTAATGATTCTACCTTTTATTGAAAACGTTAATAAATTCTCTAACCCTTTTCGGAGACCAATAGCTATGTCACTCTTCTTATTTGGCACTTTTTTAACAATATACCTCGGGATAGGGGCTTGTTTACCTATTGATAAATCTCTTACTCTAGGTTTATTTTAATATCAAATTTTAAACATATCTAAATCATCATTCTCTTCTCTTAGAAAGTGATTCATCAATAAAAAACCAACAATAGTCCAAGTTTGGTATGTCCTTGATTGTTGCCCAACCCAAGTACCTGTAGGACCATCAAAATATTCTGCCCATTCTTGCTTAGGTAATTGATTAAGCTGACACCAATAAGATTCCTCGATTAAAGATTTCATTTCTTCCATAAGAATTACATCATCAGAAGGAAACTGTTTTTGGTGTAAAAGCACAGCTGTTCCAAAAAACCAAAGTAAGCTAGGCCAGTGACCACCATTGTGGTAACTCCAAGGCCAATTCTTAGGATCAGATCCAGTTTTATTTTGCCATTCTTCGACATCCATATGAGGATGACAAATGCGCATAGGCATTTGAGCCATCAAATCCTGCCTATTGTGTAAAACTAACCTAAATAAAGCTCTTTGTTCAGAAGGTGGAAGTACTCCAAACATACAAGCTAAAGAATTTCCTAAACTGTAAAATCGAAAATCAGGCCTTCCTGTTCTAATATTTCCTATTAAATAACCACCTCTATTTTCTAACCAATCTTGAAGCCATGAAGGTACTACTTGAGGTTGAACATTAAATTCATTGAAGTGCTGATCATCTCCATACTGCTCAGTTGGCCTTCTCCTTAAGATTTGCATCGTTTGGCTGGTAACCCAATAATGTTTTAAAAGAAAACTTCCTAAATCCTTAACCCATTGTTTTGTAAGAATAAGCCTTTGATCTAATAATCTACTTACATGATCTGCTCGACTTAATTCCATTAAGTTTATACAGCTCTTCAAACATCCATGAAGTAAAACTTCAACTTCCAAAGGCGCTCCCCATACATCCATAGGTCTATCAATCATAAATGAGCAATCCGGAACGAAAAGTACTGGAGTTCCCTCAAATGTTGGATGTAGAACTAGATCTAATAAAAGTTGAATACCTCTTTGAACACTTTGACTTTTCCCAAATTCATAATCACCACTTTTATTGACATAATACCAACATAAAATTGGCCACCATAAGCTTGCATCAGCGGACGTAATCCTGCCAATTGATCTTTGACCATAGTCTCCAATAAGCTTTCCATTTTCTTCAACGAAACTTGTAGGAAATACTCCACGCGTTTGATAATTAGTGCTTTGTAATTCAAGACATACACCTAGGAACCTTTTCACAATTTCATAACGTTTTTGGGTTATGAGATAAATCATTACTGGAACATTATCTCTTAAAAATATTTCTCCGTAATTTAATTTATTATTTTTTGTCGGATGTTCTAGTGCTGCAACACTCCCTACTATCTCGCCTGATATTTCAACTAAAGTTTTTTCGAAGTGTATTTTTGCATTTGTAACAATTTTCTCCTCCTCTGAACTTGGCCTAACTCTTAAATTTTTTTGACTAAATCTTTCTGCCATTTCATTTATATCCTTACTATTTAAGCCTAGTTGTTTAATGAGACTTTGAACAAATAAAAAATTAATAAAAAATTTTTGTATAAAAGGTTGCACAATTACAGTTGGATGGTTTAGTATTTTCTTCTGGGCAGAAATATTCTTTTTGCATTATTCAAACAATTATCTTAAATCTGATTTTTGGTAACTGAATGAATATTTTGGAAATTTGATTCCGGTCAGTATTTTCAGCCAGAAGGAGGGTTTTCCTTCCAAATTGAGTTATCCAATACTTGTTTAACTCGGCACCTAGAAAATTTAAAAACTTAGGAACTGATGCTTTTATTGCGTCAAGACTTTATCAAATTTAGATTTGATAATTTTGAGATGTATTTGCAATAAAGGTGTGAGGTCCCGTCAAGAATATATAAATTGTTTTCAATTGCTAACTTTTAGTTTTTGGAAACCAACGGATCTGAGATCTTGGAAAGTCACTTTAGAAATATTTTTAATGTGCACTCAAAGTAATCCTTAATTATTTAAGGAGGCTGAACCTAAATAACTTAAGTCAATCTTAATTTTTATTTGGAGAATGCAATTCATATTGAGTAGATTTATCTACAAAAGGATTTGAACACAACGGAGAGTTTGATCCTGGCTCAGGATGAACGCTGGCGGCGTGCTTAACACATGCAAGTCGAACGAACCTTCGGGTTAGTGGCGGACGGGTGAGTAACGCGTGAGAATCTGCCCTCAGGAGGGGGATAACGGTTGGAAACGACCGCTAATACCCCATATGCCTATTGGTGAAATGAATTTCGCCTGAGGATGAGCTCGCGTCTGATTAGCTTGTTGGTGAGGTAATGGCTCACCAAGGCTTCGATCAGTAGCTGGTCTGAGAGGATGATCAGCCACACTGGGACTGAGACACGGCCCAGACTCCTACGGGAGGCAGCAGTGGGGAATTTTCCGCAATGGGCGAAAGCCTGACGGAGCAACGCCGCGTGAGGGACGAAGGCCTCTGGGCTGTAAACCTCTTTTCTCAAGGAAGAAGATATGACGGTACTTGAGGAATAAGCCACGGCTAATTCCGTGCCAGCAGCCGCGGTAATACGGGAGTGGCAAGCGTTATCCGGAATTATTGGGCGTAAAGCGTCCGCAGGCGGCTCTTCAAGTCTGCTGTTAAAACGTGGAGCTTAACTCCATCATGGCAGTGGAAACTGAAGGGCTTGAGTATGGTAGGGGCAGAGGGAATTCCCGGTGTAGCGGTGAAATGCGTAGATATCGGGAAGAACACCAGTGGCGAAGGCGCTCTGCTGGGCCATTACTGACGCTCATGGACGAAAGCCAGGGGAGCGAAAGGGATTAGATACCCCTGTAGTCCTGGCCGTAAACGATGAACACTAGGTGTCGGGGGAATCGACCCCTTCGGTGTCGTAGCTAACGCGTTAAGTGTTCCGCCTGGGGAGTACGCACGCAAGTGTGAAACTCAAAGGAATTGACGGGGGCCCGCACAAGCGGTGGAGTATGTGGTTTAATTCGATGCAACGCGAAGAACCTTACCAGGGTTTGACATCCTGCGAACCTCTTAGAAATTTGAGGGTGCCTTCGGGAATGCAGTGACAGGTGGTGCATGGCTGTCGTCAGCTCGTGTCGTGAGATGTTGGGTTAAGTCCCGCAACGAGCGCAACCCACGTTTTTAGTTGCCAGCATTTAGTTGGGCACTCTAGAAAGACCGCCGGTGATAAACCGGAGGAAGGTGTGGATGACGTCAAGTCATCATGCCCCTTACACCCTGGGCTACACACGTACTACAATGCTACGGACAAAGGGCAGCAAACTCGCGAGAGCTAGCAAATCCCATAAACCGTGGCTCAGTTCAGATCGTAGGCTGCAACTCGCCTACGTGAAGTAGGAATCGCTAGTAATCGCAGGTCAGCATACTGCGGTGAATACGTTCCCGGGCCTTGTACACACCGCCCGTCACACCATGGAAGTTGGCCATGCCCGAAGTCGTTACTCCAACCCTTGTGGAGGAGGACGCCGAAGGTGGGGCTAATGACTGGGGTGAAGTCGTAACAAGGTAGCCGTACCGGAAGGTGCGGCTGGATCACCTCCTAACAGGGAGACAACAAAATGTTTATATTAATTTTGTCACCTTAGGTCGATCGGTATCTCACATTCTTAAATCATTTAAGAATTTCTTTTCCTAAGTTTTTCTAGGTCACACCCATTACTTTTCCTGGGCCATTAGCTCAGGTGGTTAGAGCGCACCCCTGATAAGGGTGAGGTCCCTGGTTCAAGTCCAGGATGGCCCATATCTCTATGTTGGGGGTATAGCTCAGTTGGTAGAGCGCCTGCTTTGCAAGCAGGATGTCAGCGGTTCGAGTCCGCTTACCTCCACTGATTACCACCTCTTGCATAAATTCTGAGGAAATCTTTTGAGATGTGATCAAATTCTGAACGAATCTAGCTTCCTAATAAAATCATTAAGATGCTGGACTCATTGAAGTAATTTCATTGTTTTCAGAGAACCTTGACAACTGCATAGATTTTATAAAGACAATAAGCATCTTTAATGATGCAGATTTATTATTTTTGCAACTGCATTAATAACAATTCTATTAAGCTGATGCTTCAATTTTTGAAGTTATTGGTCAAGCTACAAAGGGCTCACGGAGGATACCTAGGCACACAGAGGCGATGAAGGACGTGGTTACCTGCGATAAGTCTCGGGGAGTTGGAAGCACACTTTGATCCGGGAATTTCCGAATGGGGCAACCCCATGTACGGCCAACTGAATATATAGGTTGGTGCGAGCTAACCCAGCGAACTGAAACATCTTAGTAGCTGGAGGAAGAGAAAGTAAATAACGACTCCCTCAGTAGCGGCGAGCGAACGGGGAAAAGCCCAAACCGATAGTCTTGACTATCGGGGTTGTGGGACAGCAATATGTATCAACAAGTCTAGAAGAAACGTTTGAATGGCGTGCCACAGAGGGTGAAAGCCCCGTAATCGAAAGGTAAGTTGAACTAGCTGTATCCCGAGTAGCACGGAGCACGTGGAATTCCGTGTGAATCTGCGAGGACCACCTCGTAAGGCTAAGTACTACTGTGTGACCGATAGTGAAACAGTACCGCGAGGGAAAGGTGAAAAGAACCCCGGGAGGGGAGTGAAATAGAACATGAAACCGTGAGCTTACAAGCAATGGGAGCCCGACTAATCGGGTGACCGTGTGCCTGTTGAAGAATGAGCCGGCGACTTATAGGCACTGGCGGGTTAAACCGGAAATGGTGGAGCCACAGCGAAAGCGAGTCTTAATAGGGCGTTTGTCAGTGTTTATAGACCCGAACCCTGGTGATCTAACCATGGCCAGGATGAAGCTTGGGTGATACCAAGTGGAGGTCCGAACCGACTGAAGTTGAAAATTCAGCGGATGAGCTGTGGTTAGGGGTGAAATGCCAATCGAACCAGGAGCTAGCTGGTTCTCCCCGAAATACGTTTGGGCGTAGCGTCTAGTGCTCCAGCAGGGGGGTAAAGCAACCATTTCGGTGCGGGCTGCGAAAGCGGTACCAAATCGATATGAACTCTGAATACCCTGTGTGTAACTAGGCAGTCAGACTGTGGGGGATAAGCTCCATAGTCAAGAGGGAAACAGCCCAGACCGCCAGCTAAGGTCCCAAAATTAACGCTAAGTGATAAAGGAGGTGGGATTGCCCAGACAACCAGGAGGTTTGCCTAGAAGCAGCCATCCTCAAAGGAGTGCGTAATAGCTCACTGGTCGAGCGATCCTGCGCCGAAAATGAACGGGGCTAAGCGTTATACCGAAGCTGCGGATAAATTTATTTATGGTAGGGGAGCGTTCTATGTAGGGTGAAGCGTTAGCGTAAGCGGACGTGGACAGCATAGAAGTGAGAATGTCGGCTTGAGTAGCGAAAACATGGGTGAGAATCCCATGCCCCGAAACCCTAAGGGTTCCTCCGGCAGGCTCGTCCGCGGAGGGTTAGTCTGGACCTAAGGCGAGGCCGAAAGGCGTAGTCGATGGATAACAGGTCAATATTCCTGTACCAGTTGTGTTTTGGGAAGGGGGACGGAGAAGGCTAGCCAGGCCAGATGTTGGTTACTGGTTCAAGCGTTCAAGGCTTTGAGAGATGGAGAAAACATCTTGAGCTAAGGCGTGAGTACGAGCTGCTACGGCAGCGAAGTTGGTGATGTCATACTTCCAAGAAAAGCCCTATACCCGTTAAGACACAAATGCCAGTACCCGAAACCGACACAGGTGGGGTGGTAGAGAATACCGAGGGGCGCGAGATAACTCTCTCTAAGGAACTCGGCAAAATGGCCCCGTAACTTCGGGAGAAGGGGTGCCAGCGAGAGCTGGTCGCAGTGAAGAGGCGCAAGCGACTGTTTACCAAAAACACAGGTCTCCGCTAAGTCGCAAGACGATGTATGGGGGCTGACACCTGCCCAGTGCCGGAAGGTTAAGGAAGCCGGTTAGCTTTTAGTGAAGCTGGCGACTGAAGCCCCGGTGAACGGCGGCCGTAACTATAACGGTCCTAAGGTAGCGAAATTCCTTGTCGGGTAAGTTCCGACCCGCACGAAAGGTGTAACGATTTGCGCGCTGTCTCGGAGAGAGGCTCGGCGAAATAGAATTGTCTGTGAAGATGCGGACTACATACACCCGGACAGAAAGACCCTATGAAGCTTTACTGTAGTTTGATATTGTGCTCGGGCTCTGAATGCGCAGAATAGGTGGGAGACGTTGAAATAGTGCTTGTGGGTACTATTGAGTCATCGGTGAGATACCACTCTTTTAGAGCTAGGGTTCTAACGCTTACCCGTTATCCGGGAAGCGGACAGTATCTGATGGGCAGTTTGACTGGGGCGGTCGCCTCCTAAAAGGTAACGGAGGCGCACAAAGGTTCCCTCAGGCTGGTTGGAAATCAGTCGTTGAGTGCAAAAGCAGAAGGGAGCTTGACTGTGAGACCTACAAGTCGAACAGGGACGAAAGTCGGTTTTAGTGATCCGACGGTTCTGCGTGGAAGGGCCGTCGCTCAACGGATAAAAGTTACTCTAGGGATAACAGGCTGATCTCCCCCAAGAGTTCACATCGACGGGGAGGTTTGGCACCTCGATGTCGGCTCATCGCAACCTGGGGCTGAAGTCGGTCCCAAGGGTTGGGCTGTTCGCCCATTAAAGCGGTACGCGAGCTGGGTTCAGAACGTCGTGAGACAGTTCGGTCCATATCCGGTGTATGCGCAGGAATATTGAGAGGATTTCTCCCTAGTACGAGAGGACCGGGAGGAACGCACCTCTGGTGTGCCAGTTATCGTGCCAACGGTAAACGCTGGGTAGCCATGTGCGGAGTGGATAACCGCTGAAAGCATCTAAGTGGGAAGCCCACCTCAAGATGAGTATTGCCATGGCTTAAGCCAGTAAGGTCACGGGAAGAACACCCGTTGATAGGCTCTACGTGGAAGCTTGGTAACAAGTGCAGCGGAGGAGTACTAATAGACCGAGGGCTTGACCAAATAAACTTAATTTATTGTTTTTATATACTATTTCTATGCAGTTCTCAAGGTTCACACTATCCTGGTGTTCATGGCGATGTGGAACCACTCCGATCCATCTCGAACTCGGTTGTGAAACGCATCAGCGGCGAAAATATTTAGGGGGTAGCCCCTTGAGAAAATAGCTCAATGCCAGGTAAAAATATTTAAAAGGGTTTACTCTGCTTGAGTAAGCCCTTTTTTATTTTTGGCATTTAGGACACCAATGTGTACTTCTTCCAGTAATTTTTTGCCTTTCAATTAAATTTCCACATTTACGGCATTCTTTACCTGTTCTCCTATAAACATTTGTCTGTAAACCAAAATTCCCATTCTCTCCTTCCAAGTCTCTAAAATCACTGAAAGTTGTTCCCCCAGAACCTATACTTTTTTTTAATACAGTTACGATTGATTCTTTGAGCTTTATTAACTCATTCTTCTTTATTGTTCGAGCTTCCCTAAAAGGTGAGATGCCAGCGGTGTATAAACTTTCATCAGCATAAATATTACCTATACCTGCCACTATTGTTTGATCTAATAAAATAGCTTTTATAGATTTTGTTCTTTTTGAAATAATTTTCTTAAGGTATTTTGTATCAAATTCATCAGAAAATGGTTCTGGTCCTAATGAGCCTAATCCTTTGATTATTTTATTGGGCGATAACCCTTGCTTAATCCACCACATTTGGCCAAAACTTCTTACGTCAATGTATCTAAGCTCATTATTGTTTTTATCGAAAAATCTTATTCTTGTATGCTTACAAGCCATAGTAGAAGTATTTATAAATTTGAAATATCCAGTCATTCTTAGATGAACTACAAGAAATCCATTATGTTTTAATGTTATTTTTTCATTAAATTGAATATTCTCATTTTCAATTTTTTTTAGTTCAGCAATTAAATATTTTCCTCTCCTATTCCAATTCTGCAAAAGCGAATTATGAAGTCCATTAATAAATTCTTCCTTTTGAGGAGGAAAAGCTACAGTTGAATCCCTATAGACTTCTACTTTTTTAATAATAAAGTTATTAAGTTTTTGCTCTAAACCTCTGCGAACTGTCTCTACTTCAGGTAATTCAGGCAATTATTTAAGCTTTCTCTAATTCACTTTCAGCGAAATTATTTGTATTTGCTCCACCTTCAGTTCCGCTAATCCCAGCGTAATTTACTTTATCGAATCTGACTACACAGTTGTATTTAATACCTGAGGTATCAACTGAAGCAACTTTACCTATTTCATTGTACCAATATGATTCTGGTCTTTTTACTCTTACGAGATCTCCTCTTGAAATAGCCATTACTATTAATTTAACTTTTTTTAGAATAACCCATCATTAATATTCTTAGACAAATTATTCACACATATTAATTAAAAGTTTTCACAAAAATCATTTATTAAATTATTTTCGAATTCTTCTTTAGCAGGCTTACTTCCCATCCATTTCCTGCCAGGTATTCTTACATCTAATTCATTTGTATCACAATTGATTGAAATAATCAGTTTTTTATTTTCTTGATTTAGTACGTTTAAAACTTTTCTACCTTTAATATCTTTATATGATTTACTTTGGATAATTAAAGGGCCATAAATTTTTTTATCTAACTCAAATAATTCATTATTTTTTTTATTTTCAGTTGTTTCATGATTTTCTGAATTAATTATGTTTTTTTTTCTTATTATGAGTTTCTGACCAACTTTTATTGAATCAGGATTATTGAGATTATTAATCTCTATCAGATCGATTACTTTTAAATCATATTTGTTTGATATCTCAGTCAGATTCTCACCAGTTTGAACAATATGATAATTATTTATTAAATCTGATTGTTTTGTAAGATTTTCTCTAGATTTGGAGATAATAAGATTTTGGCCAACAAATATATAATTTTCGTCTTTTAAGTTATTCAATTTAATAATTAAATCTTTATTTATTGAATAGAATTTTGAAATACTCGATATTGTATCTCCACTTTTTACAATATGAATTTTTTTTATTTCAGTTTTTTCTTCAGTAATTGATTCTTTTCTAGCAATATTCTCAATTTTATTTTTTTCTGAAAATATCTTTTCTTCTGATTTTATCGATGATTGATTAAAAAAACTAATAAATATGGCAATTACTAAAAATGCAAATTTCATAAAACTCACTATTTATTTAAAGATAATCTTTAAATTTAAAATCGCTAGGTTTTTGAAAACAATTTAAGTAATTTAAACCTGAAAAATAAACTTTAAAAATTTCTTTACTCTTTCGTAGGGGGGATACCTCAGATTTGAATCAAATAAAAAACCTTTAAAAGTAATAGATTTTTGATTTGAAAAATTTCGAAACCCTTCTTCTCCATGAAATTTACCAATACCACTTTGCCCAACGCCTCCAAACGGTAAATTTGGAATAAGGACTGGTAACATCACATCATTTATACAAATTGTTCCTGAGCTGGTTATTTTTGAAATATGATTATGAATTTTTTTATTTCCTCCAAATAAGTAGATTGCTAATGGTTTTGATGTTTGACTAATCTGTTTTAAAGCTGATTCCTTATCATTGATTCCAATTACTGGAAGTAGTGAACTGAATAGTTCTTTCTGCAGGATATCTGTTTCATTTAATTTAGATCTCAAAATTGTAGGAGATATTTTCAACTTTTTTTTACTAAAAGTCCCCCCAAATAAAATTCTTTTTTCTTTTTTATATTTTCTTAGAATTTCTATAGTTGATGTAAATTGCTTTTTCTCTAATTTTGATAAGTTTTCGGAAATAATTGGATTATCTCCGTAAAAACTTACTATGTATTTCTTTAATTTTTCTATAAAAATAGTTTCAATTTCTTTATCTACAAAGATATGATTAGGAGCCATGCACGATTGACCAGAATTAAAAAATTTTCCCCAAACAATTCTTTTAGCTGCCACTTCTAAATTTGCATTTTTGAAAATAATTACAGGATTTGTTCCGCTTAACTCAAGAGTTAGTGGGGTTAAGTTTTTTGAAGCTAATTTCATTATAGATTTTCCAGTTTCAGTACTTCCTGTAAAAAATATGTGGTCAAAATTTTGTTCAATTAATTTTCTGGATTGCTTATAATCACCCTCTACTGTTATTAGAACATCTTTACGGAAATATTTGATAGTAAGCTTTTTAATAAGTTTTGAGGTCGCAGGACATTTCTCTGATGGTTTTATAACTGCAGTATTTCCTGCTGAGAAAATATTTACTAATGGCTTTAAAATATAAAGTAATGGATAATTATAAGGACCAAGAATTAAGACACACCCAAGAGGTTCATAAATAACTTTGGAGGATGATGGAAATAGATAAAAAGGTGTATCAATCTTTTTTGGTCGCATCCAAGAATTGAGTTTCTTTTTTATGAGTGAAATTTCTTCTTTCACTAAAAGGATTTCTGAAAGCCCTTCAATTTCTGATTTACCTAGATCAATAAAAAGTGATTTTATTATCTCTTTTTTATTTTCATCCAAAAGTTTAGAAACTATATCGATATGTTGGATCCGCCATTTTATATCTTCAGTTTCACCAGCGAGAACTGTATTTTTTAATTTATAAATGTCTTCTAAATGAAATTTATCAGAATTATTCATTTTTTTCATTTGAATAGTATTAAATATATCAGAGAATAAATTGTAAATAACTAATGTTTTTAGCCAATTAAATCAAAGTGAATGATTTATGAGAAATAATCAAATTTATTAATATGGTCTTTAAAAATTCAAATTTTTCTTGGTTAGTATATTTCTATGAGGGAAAAATTTTCAATTAGATTGATATCTAAAAATGAAATACCAGAAGTCACAAACTGGGCAAGGTTAGAAGGGTTTTCTCCTGGAATGGATGATGTATCAATTTATAGAAATACAGATAAACAAGGTTTGTGGGTAGCTTGTCTCGACAATAATCCTATAGGTTCTATTGCGTGTATAAAATATAATTCCTCGTATGGTTTTATAGGTTTATTTATCGTTAAAAAAGAATTCCGAAATAATGGCTATGGAGTGAGATTATGGAAACATGCTCTCGAATATTTGAAAAATGTTGAATGTATTGGTCTTGAGGCTGCCCCAGATAGATTGAATGATTACGCAAAGTGGGGGTTTAGAAAATCTTCCATTACAAATCGATGGAAATTAAATGGTTCTCAAGATTTGCCATTGAGAAATTTCTATAAAGATCAATTTCATTCTTTTAAAGTTGTCCCGGGTAATAAAATTTCCTCTGAAGCAGTCTTAATTTATGATGATCAAAGAGAACCTAGTCCAAGGCCACATTTTCTAAATGACTGGTTGAAAAATTCTCATGGTAATGTCAGTGCAATTGTCGATAATAATCGGATGTGCCATGGATTTGGAAGAATCAGACCTTGTGTATTGGAGGATAATGAACAAGGCTGGAGAATCGGACCTCTTTTAGCGGATACTCCACCACTTGCTGAACTATTAATAAGGGAGTTAGTCGGTGATTTAGATGGCCAAATCTTATTGGATTGCTCCAATCTGAATCCTTATGCAAATTATCTTTTGTCAAGCTTGGGATTTGAGGAAATATCAAAAACTTACAGAATGTATAAAGGCATTCAACCTCCCTGCCCAATGAATCAAGTATACGGACTTGCCTGCTTGGAACTGGGGTGATTTCCTTTAAAGCGTTCAATTTACCTTTTGTTTCTGTAATACTGAAAGAAGTTTGTTTGATTATCCATAAGCTTAACTTTCAGAAGGTTTCAAAATTTTTTCTACAATATCCGCGTTGATTATAGTGATCTCTCCATTATCAATATTGGCAATTTGAAACAAGGTCCATGAATTTGGATTCCTAGCTCCCCCAATACAGTCGATAACTTGACCGACCCAATAATTTTTATTCTTTTCATTAATATTTTCGCAATTTTCTTTTTTAATTGCGACATAATCACCAGGCCTAACGAAAAGAAACTCAGGAGTTGCTGAGCCCACAATAAATAGTTTATAGTATATATGTACTATAGTAAGTTATTAGTTTTGTTGCCGAGCTTTGAGTTATTTAGCAAACTAGGGGTAATTCACAAATAAAATGGAATCAGCTGAAATTGCTATATTTTCAACATTATTGGGGTTAATTTTAGCTTTAACTGACGCTTATATAGAAAGAAATATTCCTGGATAATACTTCCAATTCATTTCTTAAATCAAATAAGATTTAAGCTGGTCTAATATGTCGGCACGGTTGGAAACTAATTTTGTAAAAACTAAATATATCAACCCTCCCATTGCAAGTCTTCCATTAATTTTCTCTAATTGCTTTAGTTTTCTCAACAGATTAATTTGCAGTTAAACAAAACTTAAAGGGTATAGAAAATAAAAAAGTATTGATTACTTCAAAATTAAAAAAAATTTACAAATTTATAGAAATATTATTTCAAACACGAATTATATTTAAAGCCAAGCCTCTTTCATTTCAAGATATAGCCTCTCGCTCTCTGCAGAATTAATTTTGCTGTCTGAGTAGGATTGCTGCTGCTGCTGTTGCTGCTGCTGAGTTGAGTTAGAATTAGAATTTTGGACTTCGCTCATTAGAGGGGCCTGGATATTTGTGTTTATTCTCTCATATATAGAGCTTTTTTTGTCAACTTAAATTCTTAAATTTTATTTAAATTTTCTGTGTTTTTAATTTTCCTGTTTTGAGTTAAGTTATTTAGCTACAGTAGTTTTGGTATATAGAAATTTAACTTCCCAATATACAATTCCTAGGAAGATAGCACTTGCAATAATAATTTCAGAAATGGCTAACATTTTTATTTTTCAATACTAATTGAATTTTGGTATCAATTTACACAGAATGCAATAGGTACTAATTACATTTAAAATTTTAAAAAATCTTATTTAATAAAATAACGCGTCGAAATAATATAAAATTTTAAGTTAGATACATATTATTTTCGTGGGAAATTTCATAAATTCAACAACTCTTATACCTTTAATACCTTTAGTAACCTCTTTATTTATTTTTATTTTATTGGTAAGTTTTAACAGAACACTTAACAGGTTAACAAAGCCAGTTACTGCACTAGTTGCATTATCTTTATTAAGTTCTTCTTTTATAAGCTTATTTGACTATTTTAAGAAAATAGAAGAAGAATTAGTTTTACCAGAATTTCTCAAATTTTTTGAAGAAAAAAATTTAGTTATACATCTCAATTTAGTAAATGAAAAAATTATAATTTTTTTCTCATTAATAATGATATTAATTATTGGAATATCTTTTTATAAATTGCCTAGAAAAAAAGGATATGTTTCATTGATGATTAGCCTAGGATTAATATCTTCTTCGGTGATGCTCTCAATATTGCTGATAGATTTCTCAGAACTAATCTAAACTGTAGTAAGCATTGATAAAGCATCGTTAAGTTCTTGGACGTGATTTAATTCATCTTGAGCAATTTCTTTTATTTTTTGATCATTTGGATTATCTATTAAATATTTGGAATAGGTTTCAAATGCATGTTCTTCAATTTTTATGTTGACATCATAAGCATTGGCTGGAGAGAAGAAATAATAAAAAACCATGATCCAGTAATAGACAAGCACAAGGTGTCTCGCAAGAAATCTATCAATCCAGAACCTATCTCCTCCTCTTTTCTCCATTTCTTTAAGATGCTCAGTTTCGTTAATAGCTTGATAAAAATGTTCTTTCATTAAAATCATTGTTTTTTCATTTTTAATTCCTAGGGATTCTTTAAAATGAAGAACTGAAAGAAATGCAAAATAAGGTGATCTAGCTATTACTTCTAAAACCCAAAATCTTTGTAAAGATCTACCAGAGTATATGAAGTCTAAGAGTTTAACAGTACTATTCAAAATCAAAGAATTTAATTTCTTCATAAATTTCTTTTTTCTTTAAGTATAATTACTCAGCTGCTCGAGGACTATATTGTATTTAATTAATTAACTAAAAATTAATATTTATAGTCTAAAAATTGTTACTTCCATTGAAATATTTTTTTTTCATGCATTAATTGGATAGATAAAAATTTTATATGACAACTACTGAAAAAATTGCAAATGCCAAAAAGAGGATTGAAGAATTAGAAAGACTTATAAAATATTGGAATGATTTAGACAATGATGAGGCAAAAATAGTAAATTTTACAAGGAGCATTGAAAATAAAGTTGCTTAGATTGTGATTATCAAGGCTGATTAACTTTATCTACTTAAAGTGATTTAATATCTTTGAGGTTTCGAATATTGTTTAATTCTTAAATAGAGCAATTAAACCTATTCTCAAAAACAGTAAGGAAGAAATAATCTAAAAGAAAAATCTATATGAAAACCTTTACAAAAAAATATTTAGTCCCCATTAAATTTATACCATGGGTTTTTTGGGTATTTATATCTTTGGTGAGTATGTATTTGTGTAAGATAGCCTGGGTAAGTTGAATAATTAATGAATCTAGCTTCTCCTTAGCCAACCAGGAGCACCGCCAAACCAATCCGATATCTCATCTTCATTTGGGTTGAAATGATTTTCTTTATCTATTCCATCTATCCCAAATGATTGTAAGAAGTTATCAATCCCTCCATCATTTTTTGTGCCATTCCTTCTAAAGCTGTTGGCTTTTTTCAGCCAAAGAGAAATTGTCGAATTATGGTGTGCAAATTTCTCAACATATATCCTTTCTTCTAATGTAATTGATTTATCTTGAGCAATTCTTTTAATTATTCCTTGGATCTTTAGTCTTTTAGCATTACTAAGAAGCATTGTTTGATCAAATCACTATTCTTTTATAGGAAGGATTACTAAATATATCTTGTCAATGTTAATTTCAACAAAATCACTATTCTAAAAGGTTTTTAAGCAAGAAAAGTCTTAAGACGCTAAAAAACGGGATCAATAAGTTACTTATGATACTTTTATTCATTTATCAAACTTATAATTCCTGCAAGTTAGATAAAAAAAATCAATCTATTCATAAGGATACTTTGAAATTCAGATAAGTGGGCGCAGTTGTTGCGCTATAGTAAAATTGTACTAATATTAGTACAGATGTATTATTAAGATATGAAAGTGATTTCATCTTCTCCTTATGCCCCTTTTAATATAAAAGAGTGGAATTCTCTAATTAGCAAAAATGCAAAGTTCGAAAATACTCCAATAAAGATTCAAAAAAAATTTTATAGAACTTTTACTCTAAAAAAGATTGAAAAAGATCAAATTTTGCAACAGAAGAATGAATTACATCAACAAATGCAACTTGTATTTGGATAGAAAAATATTAACTAACAATCTTTTTATTGAATATTATTTTATGAGAACCAATTTTTTGTTAGATTAGTAGAAATACAAGAAGGATTTAATTTGGCTGTAGATCGAGAACTTTTAAAAGAAGTTACCCAAGAACTTTGGAATACTGTAAAAAAACTAAGACCTGAAATAGATCGGCAAACTCGACTTCAATTAGTTTTAAAGGCTTTATTAACCATTGGAGATTTACCAGATCAAATGCAAGCTGCAATGGTAGTAGGTGTTTGCGCTGAAATGGATAAGAGTGATGTTGATAATGATGAAACTAATTCACAAACTAAAGATTCAAGCGGAGTTGATACTTCTACAGGCAGAAAAGTAGTTAGAAGAAGTTCAGCTAAATAAACCTTAAACGATCATCCTTTAATTTTCCTTGATTCGTTTTTATTAATTCTATTGAATAGATAATAGGAAATTACAAGTAAGAGAGGAACGAATATTGAATGTAAAGTCATCATTAATTCTGTTTGGCCCATTCCTATAAGATTTGACTCGCTTGGAAGTTGTTCTGACCAAGTGCCAACTAGATGCCAGGCTTGAGGAATTGATAAGAAAAACATATAAGAGCTATAAGTTAAGTTTATGTTCAGCTAAAGATTATCATTATTGAACGTTTTTGCTTTCTTTATTCTTATTTCTTAACTAAGTATTTGTAGAGTTATAAAAAAAAACTTAATTCATAAATTTATCTTCTTAAGAAGAGTTTTAAATTCTTTTTTACCAATAATTTTTTCAGCTGCGTAAGCACCACTTGCTGAAACGGCAGGAATTCCAATACCTGGAAATGTACTTGCACCGCAAGTAAATAAATTTTTCACTGGAGTTTTGCAGCCTGGGAAAACACCTTTTGCTGCAGATAATGCAGGTCCGTAACTACCGCAATAGGTATTGGTAAATTTTTTATGCGTGATTGGGGTCCCTAGCATCTTTAAATCAATCCTTTCATCTATGTCAGGGATGAATTTTCGCACTGCATTAAGGAATATTGAACATCTTTCTTCTTTCAAATTTCTATATTCTAATTCCTTTGGATTTAAGTTTTCCCAAATTTCCCAAGGTTCATTTGCGGGAGTATATCCATGAAGAACATGTTTCCCTTTAGGGGCCATATTTTTATCTAAAACAGATGGGATTGAAAAAACAGCTATATTTCTTTCTGCGGTTATACCTTTTGCCCACTCATCAACATGTATCGCATGTATTGGCAAATCTTCAAGACCATCAGCATCAAAACCTAGATGTATATGAAGGAAAGAATCACATTTATTAGGGTTCAAAACTTTTGTATTCCATTTTTTTGAAATTTCATTTGGAATTAACTTTTTTAAATTCCAAACATCAGTATTCGTCACAACAGATTCGCAACTATAACTAGAACCATTCTTAAGAGTTATACCTGTTGCTAAATTTTTATTGAAGTTAATTGTCTCTACTCTCGAAGAGAGAATTAGTTCTCCTCCATTTTTTTTAAGTCCATTAATTAAGGCTTTTACGATAGATTCACTACCTCCTTTAGGGTATTCAAGGTATGAATTTGGTTCAAACCATTCGTTAAATAAAGTAGCCATCGCAGCTGTATTTGTATCATGCATTGACATACCGCTTATCAAAAAGCTCAATAAATCAACCCAATTCCTGAGAAAAGGATCCTCTAGATGATTATTTACTAAATTCCCAAAGCCCTTATTAATTTTTGGTATTTGCTTGATATTAGGTAAAAATTTTGAGGTTAAATTTATTAGATCCAAGAAATTTATTGATTCGGGAGAAAATGAGAGTAACGGTATTTCATTTATTATTTGGCTAAGAGGTTTTATTCCGGAAATAAATGATTCCCATTCTTTAACAGATTTCTCACCTCTTAAAGTTTTAATTGTTTGTTTAAAAGGTTCTTCCCCAACATCAAGATTAAAATTGCCTTCTGGGACAATTACTTGCCAACCTTTGTATTGAAATAGTTCAACTTCTTCATCAAGTAATTTAAGAATTTGCCCTAAGGGATTAGTAGTTGGCCATTTACCTATTCCACTCCACAATGAAGGACCTGATTCGAATGTGTAACCTTTTCTTTTGAAACTGTGAGCAACACCTCCGGGCTGGGTATGTGCTTCACAGATAAGAACTTTTTTGCCTGATAAAGCTAAAATTGAGCCACAACATAAACCGCCTATTCCACTACCAACAACTACAACATCATATTTCTGCATTAATTATTAACTTTATTCTCCCTTGAATCTAAATAGTCTTAAACAAAGGTATTTGTTGAAGTTGTTATACTTAATACAACTGCTAGGAAAAATATGTAAGGAACTGCTTTTAAAGGTATGTATCCTTGACTTTTAGAAATAAAATCCATTGATTTAGTTACTTTATGTAAATAATAACGATATTTTGTTCCTTATGTGTGCCAAAAAAAATATTTTTTAGAAATATATTGAAACAAAGAAATTTTTTTGGGGCTCTTGTTAACTAAGAACATTTTTTATGAAGTTATCTTAGTATTGAATTCTTAGATTATAGTCTCTTATGAAAGACTTACCTGATATCAAAAAGATAAAACTATTAGAAAAAAATTCTCAAAAAAATGGTAGCGGAATAGTATATAAAGACTTGTTGGGAATATGGAAGTTTAAGTATGTATGGGGAAAGGATTCAGATGGAATCAAAAATATACCCAGTTCGATTCTCCAAGTTTTGTCAGCAAGACTAGAATTAAAAGAAAAAAGCAAAGAGGATGAACCGAATTTCGAAATAAAAAATTCAATTAATTTAGGCTTATTAAACATTATATTTATAGGTAGCGCAGAACTAAAAGGGCTTAGACCTTTATTGATTTTTTATTTTGAAGAATTGAAAGTTAGTATTAGTAATTTTCCAATATTCAAAAAGGAATTAAAAAAACCTGAAGATAAAAAAATGCCATTTTTCTCACTTGTAGGAATCAGCACTAATGATAAATGGTTGTGTGCACGAGGCAGGGGCGGCGGTCTTGCAATATGGGTTAAGTCCTAAATTAATGATATTCCCCAGGATGATCCATCTTCCTTACGGTAACTTTATCAACTTTTTGTCCATTAAATCTTAAGAGATCATCTCCTGAAAAGTTATATCCCAAGCGTTGACCTATTAGTGCTATATCATCCGCTGTGGAGGATGATGTAACCTGCTTTTTTAAGTCTTCATCAGATTGCATCTTAATTAAAAAATTTCTTATTTCAGAAAAACTCATTACTAGAATTTGATTAATTGATTTTAAAAAATTTATAAAAATCTGTTTCTTATTAAGAACAAGATAAATTGATAATCATTATAATATGCCTATGAATTACTTATTCCTCTATGTTGTTGGCATAATCTTAATATGGTGGACATATCGTGTTGGTTGGCTTGAAGCGCTCAAAACAGTAGTTAAAGTCATAGTTCCTTCAGCTCTTATTATTTTATTTAATATTAAAGCTGGAAGATTACTTTTTAAAAGTCCCGTCTTTGGTCTATTAAGCGCTTTGCCTACTTCTATTTTGATTTTTAGAGGATCATTGCCCTTAGTTAGTTATATAAATAATTGGATTGAAAATAAAATAAATAATTATGATGATTCTGAAGTTATAGATACTGATTCTGTGCCTTTAGATGATTAATTTAGTTTAATCAAAGCCTAGAAATAATTCTTTGTGTACAACAAGAACATCAAATAAAGTTGTTCCATGCATAGGACTTAATGGGATTTTGTCTATATTCAATGCTTCTGCGCAAATTAAATGAGCATCCCATTTTGTATCGTGATCACTAATTTCAATTGACCACGCAATTACATTTTTGAAATGATCTGGCATCTCTGAACCAATTTTTCTACAAATTTGACATAGAACTGATAAAAGAGGCGGCTTTGATGGCCTTTTTAAATCTTTAATTAGACTTGACTGTGTAAAAACGCTTGTATAGCGGATATAGTCAATTAATTCATATTCTTCTTTAGTAAGAGCTGCCTTATCTAATGCTCTTTCAAATTCGTCTATGGGGGTAATGGGCCTATCCAAGATATTAGCTGTTGCTGTTTTCTTTATTTGACACATTCTTGTTTTCTGAATCTATTTTTTCTTGATTAATTTCATTTGTTTGATTGTTTTCTGTTGATTTAGGAGATTCCTCTTTATCATCTTCGTTCATAACTTGATCGATTTCATTTTGAAATTCATTCGAAGCTTTTTTAAGACTTTTCAAAGTTTTGCCAAGCTGTTTTCCTAATTCTGGAAGCTTTTTTGGACCAAAAATTAAAAGAGCTAATATAAGTATTACAGTAACTTCAGGCAAACCTACACCAAAAATATTCATAGCTGATAAATATTAAACCAATGAGGAAATCTAATACTAAATATAGTCAAATCATGTAAAAATTTCATTCTTGGAATAGCTTTATTAATATTAAAAAATTTTGATAAATATTATTGTTATTAATACCCCTTTAAAGAAAACTATCCAAAGTAATTGATAATCACTCAATTTAAATTTTTTTTGGTACCAATTTATAAGAGTTTTATGTTTATCTATTAATTTTCTCATTTTCATGGAGATTATTTTTACGATCACTAATTTATCTTAATTTCTTTTATTATTATTTCTAGAGTATACCTAGATTCAATTCAAAATAGATTATTCTATTAAATTTTAATTTTTTTCCTAAATTATTGAAACTATTCCCTAAATATCTAATTTCTTAAAAAAGATGAAATACTTATTTTTTGTTTTTTACCTATTTTTTCTAGTTTATCCAGCTGAAGCAGTTACCACAAAAATGTTTAAAGTATTGGATACTTGTGCAAGATATCGACTTGGTGAGATTAATGCTAATGAAGCTATAGAAAAACTAAAATTAATCAACTCTTCTTCCAATGAGCCAAAGGTCTTAGTAAAAAAATATTGCTCAGTATTTACTCCAAATGAAAAAATTGAATTTTAATCTTAGTAATATATTTAATTATTATTTTTTGAATTATCCTTAGCTTTGTTTCGAATTTCTTTGACTTTTTTAAAATTAGTTATTTTTAAATTAAAAATAATTCCCAAAAAAAGAATCATAAATAAAAAAATATAAATTATTAATTCCATAATGTTGAATTAATAAATTCACATTAGTTTATTTCAATAATTTTTTAGTATCAATTAAAACAAAAAAACTGACTTTAATAATAGTTATTTACTTTGCAGGCCACAAAAAAAACATATTAACCTCTAATATGAAGTTTTATAAGAACTATTTTGCAGATCGGAGATAAAATTCCAGAATTTTCTTTACTGGATCAAAATGGAATTAAAAGATCAAATAAGGGATTAAAAAATCCCCTTGTGTTGTTTTTTTATCCAAAAGATGATACCCCTGGTTGTACCATAGAAGTTTGCGGATTTAGAGATAAATATGACTTATTTAAAGTATTAGGTGCGCAAGTTTGGGGAGTAAGTAATGGAAGTACCTCAAGTCATTTAGCATTTGCCAATAAAAATAAATTACAATATCCACTACTTTGCGATACGAATGACTCTCTTCGGAAAACTTTTAAAGTTCCCAAAGTATTAGGTATTATGGATGGTAGAGTAACTTACGTTATCGATCGCAAAGGCACAGTTAGGCATATTTTTAGAGATTTATTGAATGGTCCAGAACACATTAAAGAGGCTATTAGAGTACTTAAGGAAATTCAAAATCAATAAATTATTATTCACAGAAATATAGATGAATAAGTTTTGTTATATTATAGTTTTAGCTTTTTTTTAGTATATGAAGAGAACGGGAATGCAGGCTGTTGATCGTGCTATTCAAAATGGAGTGGATCTTGACGGTACTCCAATCCCTCCAAAAATGCTAGATCTATATAACAGAATTATGGATGAGGAGAATAAAAGACAAAGGAGTGGTGTAAAAAAATCAATGAGGAATAGATGCGTCAAAACTGGTTCTAAGCATTTTGATAAAGAAACATTAAATCAATTATTAATTGACTCAGGATGGGAAGGTCTTAAAGAAAAGGAAATTATATTTTTTTATAACTAAAAAAAATAAAATAATTTTTAAAATCTATCTTGAACAATATTTATGGTAATTTTTTACTTAAATTAAGAAACTGAGAATTAATTAAATTTTTTCTTAGATCTAATTATTTGTATTAATTAAACCATCCTTTTTTATCAGAGGATAGTATTTTTTCTTTTTCAGCTTTTGTTTTATTACTTGCTTTTTTGAATGCCAAGTTTGCTTCTATAACCGTAACTATTGATATGAAAAAAAGACCAGAAATTCCAATTATTTGTTCACTTTGAGAAGGTTCGGAATCTCCTTGTAAAAAAAAACCTAAAGCAAACCATGCAGTACTAGCAGTAATGGTAAAAAAATAGGGTTTCCATCTTCTTTGATATAAGTAACCCGATCCTAAACCAGGAAGAAAATTTAAAAAAGATGCTACCCAGCCTTTTGAGGATGCAAGTATTTCGTCTCTTGAGGGATAAGACATTTATGTTATGTATTTATTAAATGTGAATTTATATATGCAAAAGATATTACTGCACAAATTACCCAACTAAAGGGTAGGAACATTCTTATTTTTTCTTTATTTTTATTCATTTTTTAATTATGGAAAATATTTTTAAAATCTGTGGATTTAATGGATACTTTAAAACTAGAAGAATTAAAAAAGACGGTTTAAAACCGTCTTTAAAAAAAGTAATTTTTCTAAAAATAAATTATTTATTTTTTGAGGTTGAGAGTACTTTAAGTTCTTTCTGTACTTCTTTTTCTCTCTGTTCAAGATGTTTTAATTGGGCTTTAAAAGCATCTTCAAGTCTTACTTTTTGTGTTTTAATTTCATCAAGTTCTTCTTGATGTTGGTTTTTCTTTAGCTCCTTCATTTCACTATCAGAAATAACATATACTGGGCGATATGAAGGTGTTTCAAAAAGAAGATCAAACATTGAATACATAACTGACCTTTGTATTAGTACAAATTCAGTATCTAATAATTTTTTTAAATATGAAAGGATATAAACCGAAGATATTGATACGGCAAATACACCGAATTTCGGTTTACCTAACATAACCGCCCAGTATTTACCGATCAAATTTTAAGGTTTGTTTTAAAGTGTTAGAGAGATCATTCTAAAAATCAAATTTAAAAAGAACTAAAAATGGATTTAAAAATTACTAAAACATTAGTAATACCATCAAATGAAATTAAGTGGAGATTTTCCAGATCCTCGGGTCCTGGAGGTCAGAATGTAAATAAAATTGAAAGCAGAGTGGAGATTATTTTTAATTTAGAAGATTCAAAAGTCCTAAATGATTATCAGAAAGCAATTCTTAAGATTAATTTGAAAAACAAATTAGTGAAAAATAGTTTATGTTTAGCGGTTCAAGAACATAGAAATCAATTACTAAATAGGCAGCTAGCCTTAATGAAATTTAGTTCAATCATAAAAGATGGTTTAAATAAATCATTTAAATTTAGAAAATCTACAAAACCTACTAAAGCATCGCAAAAGAAAAGAATTAAGTTTAAGAAAAAACGTGGCGAATTGAAAAAATGTAGACAAAAGGAAAAAATATATCAAGTATTAGAAAAATAAATAAATATTTCCCTTGCAAATTGAAATGAAAGCATATGATTAATTTAATTTCATTTTGGTTTATTGAATTCAAATAAAGATTTTTGGTTAATTGACTCCAATTTTGTGGGGGTGATGCGTTTTTATAAAGATAAAGAGTATTCTGATAAATCTATCGTTTATATGTTTATTGAAGAAGGGATTATTATGGGAATTCATGGGGAAAATCCTCCATTAATGAAAACTAGAAAAAAAATTGTTATTGAAGAAGCAAGATTATTATGGCAAAAATTGTTAAATGAAGGTTGGCAAAAAACTAGTAAAAAATGGTGAAGAAATTCAAAACTAAATTTTTTTAATTTCAGAAAATAAATGAATATTTAGGCTATAGCCTGGAAATTTTTTTTATGTTGTAAAAATTTCTTATTTTTGATGTCATATTCATATCTTCTCAACATCATTAAATAGTTTGTAACTCCAAAGAGTACTAAAAAGACAATAAATCTTATTCCTGCCTCAAAGTTTATATGATTATTAAGCTTTATTTTAGTCTGACAATTATTAATCAAAAATCAATCAGTATTTATATTTAATTAAGAAGGTCTAGAAAAAATATTTTTTGATTTTATGGCATAAAAAATACATAATAATAGTAATATTAAAATCGCAGTAAAGCTGCCTATTGGGTTTGGGATATTTTGTGTAAAAGGCCCTGCTAAAAAAGAAGGTGTATTTTCTTTAAATTCTATTAATCCGTTGTTTATAAAGAACCAAATACCCACAAGTCCTCCATGAATTCCTATGCAATTCCACAAAGAACCTTTATCTCTGATTCTTACAAAAGATAGAAATATCCCAAGTAAAATAAATCCTAAACGCAATCCAATTATGTTCCAAAAGATCTCAGTGGATATATTATGAACGAAGCTAAAAACTATAGCTTGTAAAGCGATTGATATTTTTATACTATATTCAAATTTTAATTCTTCTAGTAACCAGCCCCTAAAAATTATTTCCTCTGCGAATCCAACCCCTAATCCAAGTGCAATAGAATTTAACAATATGATAGGCGAGAATTCACCTGTCCAAGAAATATAGTTTTTTTGCAATAGTGGAAATAGAATTAGAATTATTAAAACTAAAGCAAATAAAATACCTTGAGAAAAATTGACAAAGTTTTTTAAGAATTTGTGTTTAGTTATCCCAATAAGTACCCATGCACTTTTTATATTCCATCTGATATAAAACCAATTTGAGAGTAAAAAGATAAAAAGTAAGAAAGCTATAATAGTACCAATTAATGATAATTGTTCTTCTTTAAAATTAAACAATAATAATGGCTGAGATAAAGCCCAGCCAATGCCGTAAAGAATTGGAATAAAAAATAAAGTGGATAAGAATCTTGGCCTTAAAAGAAAAAAACTTTTAATTAATATCATTATATTTTTCATTTTAGTTTTAATATTAATTACCCCACCCTTTGCCTTTTATTATGCTAAATAATTGTTCAAAAACATTCAGCTTTTTCTTTTTAGTAAAATTTATTTTTTTTGAAAGATGAGATAAATCTTTATAAAATTGGCGAGTTATTTTATCTTCTTTATCACTAGGCCATAGTAATTCTGAGCCCTCTTCATATTCTTCTTTATATCTTTTTTTATTCAAATTTTTATTTATATCGTAATAATTTAAATTTTACTTATTGCAAATGCCTAAAAGTGATGTTTATTAAATTTGTGTATTTATTTTAAATTTATGCTTATTAATCTTTCAACTTTAATTTTTACATTATTATCTCCATTTCTTATTTTTGCAGTAATAGTATCTGTTTTCTTATTTCATTAGGAAGTATTTATCAAAAAATTTAACTAATTTAAGGATGTATTATGCCTGCTTTTTCTAATGCAAATGATAAAACTGCAACTGCCGCCATTAGAGTTAAGATCTTGTTCTTTTTAATGAAATCCATAATGCATATCAATAATCTATTTATAAAATTCTTATATAAGATAATAAGTAATTAAAAATATTATAGCAATTCAGATGGAAGCCATATATTTAGGAGATTTATTTCCCTCAGTAGTATCTTATAAAAAGGTTATTGAAAAATATGATAAAGGTATAAAAGAAGGTGAATTTTATGAAGAACCTCTTGGAGGAGATTTTAATTACCCTTATTGCTAAATATGCTTACTACAAAAATAACTTTTGCTTTAGCAGATTGGATTAGAGAGTGGCGAAAGTGCCAGGATAAGAATCCTTCTCTTGATGAATGTGTTAAGTTTGTTCAGTGGAAATTGGGAGATTATAAACTTTTTGATAGTGATAAAAGAGTAATAGAATCTATCTTGCTTTATGAATCAGAATAAGGAGAAATTATAGACTTTAATTTTTATATTTTTCTATAAAAAACAAAACGTCATTAAAATTCTCTTACAGATTAAGAAAAAAGTAAATCAGCATATTTACGGATTTACTGAAAATATAAAAAGGAGTAATTTATAAATGTTGAATTCGGAGGCAATCTAAATGATTGATAGTCCGCCTGAAATTTAGTAAATTCCAAAATATAGGAAGCGTATTCCTGAGAATGGGATTATTCGAAAATTAAAGTTCAATCAATTAGTCTGATAAGACTTCGCTTTATAATTACTAGCGACAATAGGGACTGAAATTATCGAGAGAAATCCCCTAATTCACGTATTCTAGGTTTATGAGTAAATAGACTAAAAATATGTAACTTTAATCCTGTAAGAAGGAAATGAGATATTAAAAAGGACTGCTCAAACAGTCCTTTTTTATTTTTGGAAATTATTCCAAAACTATACTTATTTTTGGATAAAATAGATAAAAAGTGATTAAAAATATTTCAAAATGAAAAATCAAGTCTTGTTTCCTAAAATTGAAGTGCGGGAAAAGGGTTTTTTACAAGTTAGTGAAATTCACACTATATATTGGGAAAGATCTGGTAATCCAAATGGCAAAAAAATACTTGTTATTCATGGAGGTCCAGGAGGAGGAAGTCAACCAAGATATAGAAGATACTTTGATCCAGATAAATTCGATATTATTCAATTTGACCAGAGAGGCTGCGGTTATTCAACTCCTTTCTCCGAATTAAATGAAAATACGACTAATCATTTAGTTGATGATATTGAGAAATTAAGGATGCTATTAAAAATAGATAGTTGGCATTTGTTTGGTGGATCTTGGGGTTCAACACTTTCACTTATATATGCAATTAAAAATCCCTCAAGAGTTATGAGCTTAACTTTGCGAGGAATATTTTTATGTAGAAAGTTTGAATTATTATGGTTCTATCAATATGGTGCAAGTGAGATATTCCCTGATGAATTTGAAGAATATATTTCTGTAATACCAAAAGAAGAAAGAAATGATTTGATAAGTTCTTTTTATAAATATCTAACATCTTCAGATGCCAATCTTAGATCAAAAGCAGCAGCAGCTTGGACAAAATGGGAACTCTCAACTAGTCATTTAATAAATAAAAAATTCGATTTTGATAAGTCCAAAGTTAATTCTTTTTCAGATGCCTTTGCAAGGATAGAATGTCATTATTTTATTAATAATATTTTCTTAGAAGATGATTTTATTTTGAAATATATAAAAACAATAGAATCGATTCCAACAAAAATAATTCAAGGTAGGTATGACGTTGTATGTCCTGTTAGGAGTGCGTGGGATCTGAATAAGAAATTAAAGAATTCTGAATTAATTATTGTTAATGATGCTGGTCATTCTATGAGTGAAAAAGGTATCAGTATCGAATTAATAAAAGCTGTAAAAGGAATTCAAAATCTTTAAAAGAGAGAATATTCCTTTAACAATTAAAGGCCATTATCTTCAATATTTTGTGCAATACTCCTAAGAAGTTCGACGATATCAGAATCTTCGCATTGCGTATCTTCTTTAAGCAAAATGCACTCGTCTCTAATACTTACATTAGTACTCCACCATATACCTGAACTATTGGTATCGTCCCATTCAAATCTTTCAGACATAATTAATAAATCCTAATAAATACATTAAAGCTTGCATTACTTCATCGTGGATTTATATATTGAATTACAAAATTTTAAAAACCTTACAAAGCACTAAAAGTAATCTGGGTATTTCTGATAATAAAATTTAGATATCTAATTTCAGTTCGTATTGTATTTCCTTTTTCTTAAAAACAATTTTTTTATTATTTATATTTTTTCTATGCCTTTTCCTAGAGCCATGTTTTAAATAAATTTCTTTTGAGATATCCCAATATCCTTCCTTTTTAGTGATTTCCTGAATTTTTTTCTTTGCAGTTTTAGTGCTATTTCGGATATCAATTATTGGTCTTATGTAGTTAATTTGTTCATATTCTTCTTTATTAAATCTAGATAATAGCCATGGTTCATGAATGAAATTATGTGAAATATCCTTTAATTCTGGTATCCATTTTTTTATAAATTTTCCTTGAGGATCATGATCTTTTCCCTGCTTAATGGGATTATAAATTCTATTGGTATTTATAGATGTAGTCCCAGATTGCATTTGGCATTGATTCCAATGTATTCCAGGCTCATAATCTATAAATTTTTTTGCTAATTCTGAACCTGAATCTTGCCATGGTAACCATAAATTATAGCTAGCAAAAGACATTAACATAGCTCGCATCCTGAAGTTAATCCATCCATTGAAATTTAATGAGCGCATACATGCATCTATAAAAGGAAAGCCTGTATTACCTAAACTCCATAAATAGAGTAATTCATTATTTTTTTCTCTAATATTTTTAAAAAAAGGATGGTATTCCCTAAACTCTAGTTCTGGTTCACTTTCAAGTTTCTGAATAAAATGACAATGCCAAGTTAATCTACTTTTTAACATCCTGGAATTATTGTTTTTTGATATATTTGCCTGATTAAAAATTTCTTTCAATGAAATGCATCCCCAACAAATATATGGGGATAGTCTTGAACAACTATCAAATGATTTTTCTGGGCTAGAAATATCTTTTGAATAAGAATCTAATTTATTACTAAAGAAGTATTGCATTCTCTCTAAACCTTTCTTTCTTCCACCTTGCATTCTTCCTGGACAAGTTTCTCTTTTAAAGGTAAAAATTCCGTCTGAGGGTATTTCTCCAATATCAAAGTTAATAGTAGTAATTTTTAATGGAGCTTTAAGTAAGTTTTTTTCGGAATTTTTTAGCCAATTTTTAGACCAATTATTCCTATCTAAATTTCCTCTAAAAACTGAAAATTGTAGAAATTCCTTCCAAATAATATTTTTGCTTAAAGCCCATTCTCTTACTTTTTGATCTCTTTTATAAGTAAGCCAATCTCCGGTTTCTTGATGGCTATATATGCCCTTGATTTTAAATTTTAAACTAATTTCATCAAAAATATTAGTAACATTTCCAGTCCTAACAATTAATGGTTGTCCAATCTCAGCAAGTTCATTTCTTAAATCTATTAGACTTTCTTTGCAAAATTGCCATTGTCTATATGAATGAGTATTTTGGGTCCAAATATCTAACTCAATAATATAAATAGGTAAAATATCATTATCTTTTATAGCCTCACAAAGAGCTTCGTTGTCAAAAATTCTTAAATCTTTCTTAAACCATAAGATATTTATTTCTTTCATAATTTTTTGTTTTAATCCTAGAAAAATAAGATTAAGTTTGTAGGTATAAAATATAAAAATTTTAGAATAACTAAAAAAACAAAAATGAAAATAACAAAAAAACTTTGGGAGGATAATTATGAAATTGCTTTACTAAGTTTAAATACAAAATTTGTTCAAGGTTTAAAGAATGGAATTCTACCTAAAAATATATTTCAAGAATATTTAGCTCAAGATTATTTCTTTTTAGAGACTTTTGCTAAGGCATATGGTCTTGCCGTTTCTAAATCAAAAGATAAGTACTCTATAAGGAAGTTGAGTGAACTGTTAATGGGCGTTTCAGAGGAGTTAATACTACATGAAACTTATGCAAAAGAATGGGATATTGATTTGTCTAACAACTATATAAAAAAAGCTACTAAAAATTATACAGATTTCCTTGATGATACTTCCAAAAGACTTAGCTCTGTTGAAATAATGTTTGCGATGACGCCATGTATGCGACTTTATTCTTGGATAGGTAAAAGTTTGTACAAGCAGGATTTTGACATTAAATATAAAGAATGGATAATTACTTACTCTGATGAGAGCTTTGAAAAGCTAGCAAATTCACTTGAAAATCTTATTGAGACTAATAAAGAAACATATGATATTGATCAGGCCAAATATTTATACAGGAGAGCTATGGAATTGGAGTTAGATTTTTTTAATGCATATTCAGATTTCTAATTTAAATTTAGAATATTTTTATGATATTTAAAAATCCTAGTTTGTTAAACTATGTATTCTAAAATTGCACTTTCAATAGGAGGCAGTGACTCCGGGGGTGGAGCAGGTATACAGGCTGACTTGAGAACTTTTATGGCCCTTAAAGTACATGGCTGTTCTGTCATTACATGTATTACTGCACAAAATAGTAAGGAGGTGACATGTGTTGAACCAGTAGATAAGAATACTTTATTAAGTCAGTTCGATACTTTATTTGCTGATTTTGGTATTGATACCTTAAAAACTGGAATGTTGTTAAATGAAAAGATAATTAATGATACTGCTTCAAAATTAAATACATATAAAATAACCAAAATTATTGACCCAGTAATGGTTTCAAGAACTGGTTCTAAATTACTGGAAGATTCTGCAATTAATGCTTATAAAAAACTCTTATTACCAATTGCGGATTTGGTAACTCCAAATATTTATGAAGCAAATCTACTTTCTGGTTTAGAAATAAGGAGTAAAGAAGATATTGAAAATTCTGCAAGAAATATTATTGGTCTTGGAGCAAAAGCCGTACTTATAAAAGGTGGCGGTTTGAAAGATATGAAAGGGAAGGATTTTTTTCTTGACTTAAATGGTAGAAAAGAGTGGCTCTTTAATAATTTTATAAATACAAAAAATACCCACGGTAGCGGCTGTACTTTGAGTGCTGCTATTTGTGGTTATAAGGCTTTAGGTTTTGGTCTACTTGATTCCATAGAAAAAGCGAAATTATTTGTTGAGAAATCTTTAGAAAATTCTTATAAAATAGGATCTGGCCCTGGTCCCTTAGGCCATCATTAATTATTTATAGAAGTGGAGCTAAAACCACCATTTTCTGTAGGGCTTTTTTAAAAATAAGATTTCTTCTGTCTCCCATCCTCCCTCCAACCACTCAAGATGCTCAAGCAATAAAGACTCACTTTCCCTTTTGCTTAATTGCCCAATTCTATTAGCAATACCATCCAACCTTACTTTCATCAATTCCTCAATCTTGATGTTATTCATAGGTTAAATAATAAATTTGTTCTACTCTTACTTGTATACATTTTCTTGTCAACGATTTAATTTTATTTGTTTACTAGTAGTTCTTAAATATGTATTAAATACAACTTTTTGAAATAGATAGTAATTAAGACTTATTCACATAGATTTAATTAAAGATTAATTTATAAAAAAATACTTTAACCATGAATAAAGAAGAAACAGCAAAGCAAAAAACTATTTTAAATGTAGGCTATTGTGAAACGACTTCTGAATGGCTCAATAGAATCATTACTGAACTGGCAGATGAAAATAAAAATTTCGTAGATTTGTCAGTTATTTGTGCTTAATTTTTTAGAAAATAAATTTTGATTTTTTTTCAGGCAGCTTTTAACAATAAGAGAAATTTAAAAGATAATTTTTTGATGTGAATCCTAATAAAAAAAACCTAGAAATAATTAAACATTTTAATTTATCTCCTCATCCTGAAGGTGGATGGTATAGAGAGATAGTAAGGAGCGAAAATTATCTAATAAGGGAAGACGGCCAAAGTAGAAACTTTATTACGGGAATTTATTATCTTTTAGAGAGAGATGCGAAAAGTGCTTGGCACAGAGTAAAAAATGCAGATGAAATTTGGATTTATCTAAGGGGCGATCCTCTGAATTTATGGTGCTTAGATAATGATAATAAGTTAATAAGAAATTTAATTTTAGATTCTAATAATCCAGTAGAAATGATCCCATCTGGATACTGGCAAGCAGCAAAAAGTAAAGGAGAATTTACTTTGGTCAGTTGTTGTGTTGGTCCTGGATTTGATTTTAAGGATTTTGAATTGCTAAGAAATACAAATCATACTTCTAGATTAGATAAAGCAATTAATGATCTTATTTAAAACATTTTTTAGTTTATAGTTTTAGAAATTTCCTTTAGATTTATAGGGCTACTTAATCAATGTATATTGAATGAATCAAAATTCTGTCAAAACAATTGGGATTAAAGATGAATCAAGAAAAGATTCATACATAGTATATGTAAATCAGGCTGATGGATTAAAAGACATCCTTAATAGGGATTTTGATGAATGGTCTAATTTTGATAGTTGGGAAAGTATTTCAGTTCAGCAATGGATTTTTTCTAGGGCTTTGGAGGTTTCCAGAGGTAAGAAAATTGATATTAAATGTGATTGTTGTGAACATAATGATTTTATCCCAAATGATTTTGAGAGCATTAAAAAAGAAAAATGCTTTGGTAAAAAAAGTGCATATATTATTGAAAAAGTTGTAGATGAAATTGTATTAGCTAAGGCAAGAAGAGAAAGTGATGGAACATATTCTGCATAAGATTCATAAATATCTATGGAGTTAAAAATCTTTTACTTACCAGTGAAAATTATCAGAAGAACCAATCGTTAAATTTCTAGTGGACATCTTATGGAACTTAAAGTGTACCGAATCACTGAAATCCTTTTCATCTGTGTAATTCACAAGATCTACTGGATCGATATTTTCATCGAACCATGCATCATATTCAATATGGTTTGGTTCGGCAAAAAAACTCATATCCAATTAATAGCTACCAAAAAACATATAAACGGTACATGCTATACCAAATAAAGATCCTTTTTTTGCGAATTCATATTGAAAAGGCTTAAAAATCTAAATTTAAAGATAATTTAAATGCTTTTTAAAATATGGTTTTTAAATTGAAATTACATTCATGATATTTATCTATGGCTTACTATCACGTTCATGGACTTATTCCAGACGGAATTTCTCAGTCCGAAGGTTACAAAATGTTTGAGCAGTATATTGCTTCCGGTGCACCAATGGATAATTTTGATGGATTTGAATTGATAAGTAGATTCCATGCGCCTGAAACAGGGGAGGTTTTTGTAACTTTCAAGGCTGATAATCACTTAGCAATATCTCAACATTTTGGAGTGTGGAGAGCGAAATTTGGACTTGATTGGAATATCACTGCCGTTTTAAATGATGATGAGGTTATTCAAAGAAACAAACAAGTTGCTGATGCTGTTGCCGCAATGGGATAATTGAAATGATTGATAGTCGATCTAGAATAAGGAGCAATTAGCTCCTTTTTTTATGTCTCTTGAAACTACTGTTTTTACATTCAAAATAAGCGTCCCTTATGAAGAATGGGCTGCAGTTTATGACAGCCAAGAAAATATACAAATGAATAAAGAACGTGGAATTGTTTGCTTATATAAAGGTGTTAAGAAAGATGATACAACCAGTGTAATTCTCATTGAACAGGGTGAAGAAGGTACATCAATAGCTATGTTTGAAGATCCAGCAGTGAAACCATTAATTGAGAGTGCAGGTCATATTTATGATTCAACTGTCATATCAAGTTACTTTTAAATTTCACTCATAAAATAAGTTTAGATTACTATTTATTTATGTTGTTTCTAATTTCTAATAAATTTACTGATGCAAATGCCCAAGAGAAGGGATCCAAAATGTTAAAAGAATGGTACGACAAAGGAGGGCCACAAAATAGACCAGAGGGTTATGACGTTAAATCTTGGATTTTCTTACCTCAACATGGCAATGGGTACTCTGTTATAGATGCTGATTCTTTAGAAACTATTTGGAAACAGTGGAGTCCTTGGAGAGAGATATTGGAATTCACTATTGAACCTTGTGCAGATTTACATCAAACAGTAGCTCTATATTGTTAATGAAAGGCTTACTACTTATACCTTTTAATTAATGACTAAATCTTATTGGTTGATTAACTCAAAAAGAACAGAAGTAAAAAGATTTATCAAAAATGATAAGAGTGTAGAGGGTGTTTTTGAGTACATGTTTGTAGATACTGGAAAAATAGTTGGTGTGTTTGGAAAAGAACCACCTGTAATGACAACAACAATTTCTGTAGATATAGATTTGGCTAGAGAAATTTATGAAAGGTTAATCTCTCATGGATGGAGTAAAACTGAGGAAGTTTGGAATAAAAATGGGAGATAAGCATGTTTGAGCAATTTAGCAAAGATAAAAAATGAAACGTTTACTATTGACTCCTATATTCAAAAGTTTTAAAAGAAGTGCTTTTTTCTCATCACTTAATAAGAATTCTTGTCCTGTTTATGATTCTGAAGAAATAAAAAAACAAGAACAACAAGAAGCTATTAAAAAATTGTATCCATAAAAAAAAGGGCGTTAGCTTCGCCCCAGTCAAAAAGCAGGATAATCCCCATCACCCGGCCTTTTATAAAATCCTAGCACTACATATGGTGTTTGTAAGTAATAAAAATTTACTATTGGTGGAGTTGTTTGTTTCTAATTAATTTGTCATGATGGAAATCCCCATCACCCAGGCTCGCAAGAGTCTTTTTTTTATGTCTAGTTTTGGATCAGACACTCCATTTATGCTTCTTGCAAAACTTAAAGTTAAGGAAGATAAGGTTGCAGAATACTTAGAAATTGCAGATAAGACAGATAAAGCTGTTAAAACTGAGGAACCAGGAATGCTCCATCATACTTTTGATCAAGATCCTGATGATCCTCTTCGTTTTGTATGGTCAGAAGTCTATAAAAATGATGATGCTTTACTGGCTCATTTAGCTAATCCAGCATTAGGTGTTTATCTTGAGGCTCATGTTGAACTGGGAACTGATCTTTCGGTTGAATTTTACGGAACTGTGGGAGATAAAGTTATTGAAGCCATGAATGCAACAGGAGTTCCATATAAGATCTTTAAAACAAAATTTGGTTATAGCAGAGTTTAAGGAATAAGAGTATTTACTAATTAGTTCGACTAAATTATTAATAAGAATCTGAGTGCTAGAGGTAACCATAGACATAGAAGAATCATTAGTAAAATAGTAATAGCATGGATATTTGGAATGTAATACTCTTTTAAAATTTGTGTTTTCATAATTTATCTCGCCTTCTTAAGTTTGATTTCTCTTCTGATAAGCAACGCTATTACCACTACACACATGTTCATTAGAAATACGTCTAATCGCATTTTTTGAAAAGTCTCTACTTAATTAATAGCAAGATTATTGATCTACGAATCAAGAGATGATTACAAATTTTTGTTGGCTTAATAAAAGGAATTTAAAAATTAAATTTATGCTTAAATATCTCAGTTCTTTTAACTATTAAATGGCTTATTCAGAAACAAGAATAGTAATAGGCGGTCTAGCCCATGTACCTGTTCTTATTTTTATAGCAAATTTCATTAAAGGTAAGTTTGTAATTAAAACTGAAAAGGCAAATGATACTGTAGTTCATCAAGAGCCAGTTAAAATTATTGAGGTAAAAGATACAGTATTTAAAGAAGGAAAAGCAGAAGCTATCAGGGAACTTTCAAACAAGCTTGACAGTATTGAACAGAAGGCTGATGAGGTTTATGAAAAGGTAAAGAAGAAAAAAAAAGATAAGAAGAAGAAAAAAAAGAATAACTAAATTGAGACCCTATCAAGCATCAATACATCTTGAACTTGGATTGTATCTCTCTTATCTTCATCTTCGGGATCTTTATAAGATTCAATTTCAGCTTGAATTTTTCTCTTGTAAACTCCTTTGATATAGTCAATTTCTCTACTCTCTTTATTCAAGATTGAGAATGGTGATCTTTGTAAGTTCATAACTTTCTCCTAATAAATAAGTTTCGATCAGCTCCAGTTTTTATCAGATTCAACAAAGCTATCTAATGTTTGCTGATTCCTGATTTCTTCTTCAAGAAGTTCTTCTTCTGATCTTTCTTCAATCTCAGATTTATGATCTTCTTTTAGGGTGGATTTGGTAGACATTTGCTCATGACGACTACAACTATGTTCTAACTAGTAAGACAAGCCATTCGACTAATAAATATGTACGGTTTGAGGTACTAACTTATACGGATAAAGGATCAACAATTGAATTTGAATATGGTTAAAATGTTAAGAATTTAGTTCAATTTTTCCCTTTAAGAATCATCAGCATTGGCAGACCAATAAGCATCAGACTCCCATCGATTAATAAGAAGATATTTAGATTCATTTTTCCATTTCTTCGTCGATATTCCAATTAAGAGTTATCCCTTTTTTAAGGGGGTCTTTTTCATATCATCCATCTCTTTTCTGATTTTGTTGTAGTATGCCTGCTCTTCTGGATCATCAGAACCAAGACCATAATTCATGGTTGCCGCAAGATATATTCTGTGCATCTTGTATGACGATAATGCCATTTCTTAAGACAATGTTTTAAATTCTAAAATATATAAATGTTATTTAAGACTAATTAGTTTTATTGGGCTATAACCTCGCCTAGACATGAACTTAGGGCCTCTCCCTTACCAAGGGAGTGCTCTACCGCTGAGCTACAAGGGCAATTTTAAAGTGGGCCGGGTTGGACCAATCAAGACTACCTGCAGCACAATGATTCTGAAGTGTGCAGAATAAATTTAGAAGGCCTTTCTGTGGCTGTCAAATTATTTCTAGGGAGTGCTGTAACTTATCTTCAGTCCACTTTTTTGCCTTTGCACTTACTGTAATGGGATAATTTTATTGATTGACAGTCGATCTAACATAGAGGGATAAAACCCTCTTTTTTTATTTTTTTTTTTGATGGGAGCAGAAGCTTATCAGATAAAAGATTACTTTCATGATGAGGCAGTAGCTTTTGCTGGAGCGATGAATCCCAAAGGTAGCCTGGCTCACAATTCAGATGAGATGTATTCATCTGACCGATATAAGTTAGAGAGTTGGAATCCTGAAGATACAATTCCAGTGGCAACTTTTTTTTATGAAAAGTACTCCCCAAAAAAAACATATTTTTATGTCGCATCTTTTACAGAAACACAATGGAAAGAATCTCATATGGAAGTTTATTCACTCTTTTCTATCTGGTGGAATAAAGAATGGAGTCACTGGGAAAAAATACCTGAGTACTGTTGTTCCGTAATATCTGAAAAACCTCAACCACCTTTACATAAAGAAGCAGCAAATTGGATGTTGAAAAGAATGTCTACCAAAGGCTCTGGTTTCGCAGAGGTAGACTATTTTATAGAAGGCAAATTAGAACTAATAATTTGAATATTTTTCATAGACTTCAACTTTTCTTTTAAGTATTTTTTTTATTTGATATCAGAACTAAAATAAGAGTCATGAAACATTCTTATTTAAGTTTAATTTTTGATTAATGGGAGAAGAAACTTATCGAATAGAAGAATATTGGCATGACGAGGTAACCGCTTTTGGTACGGCGTTCGGCATTTTAGGTGAGAGAGAAACACCAAAAGAAGATTTCTGTGAATCAACTGACTTTAATAATCTAGAGAGTTCCTTGCCTCCGGATACCATTAAAGTTGCAACTTTTGTGTACAAAGAATACTCCACAAAAAAAATAAATTTTTATGTTTGCTCATTCCCGGAACCACATCCACATTATTCATATTCTCTCTTCTCAATAATGTGGAGTAGAGATAATCTCTGGGAATTAAATCCTTGGTACTGTTGTTCTGTAAAATCTGAACAACCTCAACCATGTTTACATAAAGAAGCAGCAAATTGGATGTTTAAAGAAATGACTACTAAAGGTTGTGCTATTGCTCCATTAGATGTCTTCAACAATGGAAAACTTGAGATACTAATTTGAATTAAAAGTCATGATAGATCTGAAAAGGAATAGTAAAAAGGAACCTGTAAGAGCAACTGGATTAAGAACGAGAGCATCTTCCTCTTACTCTCCTAATCAGAAAGAGGATTTCAAAATAAGTAGAGGAAGGTTTTCCAATTTTTTAACCTGTAAAAGATGTTTTTACTTGGATAGAGTAAAAGGTTTAGACCCACCTGGAACACCTGGATGGACTTTAAATGAAACTACTGATTTACTGTTAAAAAAAGAATTTGATTATTGCCGAGAAAGACAAATTCCACATAGATTATTTATCGATAATGATTTAAGTCATCTAGTTCCTTTTGATCATCCTGAGATAGATGATTGGCGTAATTCACTCCACAAAGGATTGATGCTTCGTCATAAGGAAACAAACATAATCTTGACTGGAGGAGTTGATGATATTTGGCAGCATAAGATTACAAAGGAATTAATAGTTGTTGATTACAAATCTCAGGCAAAACTTGGGAGAGTAGATAAACAAGATTATCTTGATGATCCATATCATGAAGGATATAAAATCCAAATGGATTTCTATGCATATCTTCTAAAAGGAATGGGATTTGATGTCCATAAAACATCCTATTTTTTAGTTTGTAATGCAAAAAGAGATGATGAAGAATTTAATAAAAGAATGAATTTTGACGAATATTTAGTTCCTTATGATTGGAATATTGATTGGATTGAAGAAGAAATAGATTCAATGGTTTCTTTGATGAATAATGACCAGATTCCTGAACCAAATTTATCCTGTAAAAACTGCGCTTATTCCGAGCAATATGCCAAGTTGGTATGTAATTCTGTGAAAGATGATAGTGAAGAAATTCAAGGAAATCTTTTTTAAGACAAAGTAGTTCTTTAATTAATTTTTATTTTCATCAATCCTTATTTTTATTGCCCAAATATTCTCTTTGTAGTTGGTTTAGTTG
Organism: Prochlorococcus marinus XMU1404; assembly: GCF_017696175.1. Classification (NCBI taxonomy): domain Bacteria; kingdom Bacillati; phylum Cyanobacteriota; class Cyanophyceae; order Synechococcales; family Prochlorococcaceae; genus Prochlorococcus; species Prochlorococcus marinus. The sequence continues at coordinate 348,460 of NZ_JAAORE010000001.1, forward strand.
CCGGATAGTTTTAGTCTTAAATGCTTTTTGCAATGCTTCTTCGCCATTGCCACCATGCTCCCATACTTTATTTCTTAACCTTGCTGCCTGTTGGCTTTGAATTACAAAATCCCCTTGCTTCCATTTTCTGCCATTGAAATATGATGAGTCATCTATTGGCGGCATTATCTCTGCATCTTTTCTCATATAAACTTCTAAACCGCACCTCTTTTTACTACACACATATTTAGGCTCTGGGCAATGATAAATATTGCCATCTTTATACTCAACAACTTCTACAAAAGGAGGTAGACAACATCCTCTACAGTCATACCTCCCAGTATCATCCCAGACCTTTTGAGTTGGCATGCCATAAACAACAATTAAAAAATTCCTATTACCGCACTCAGGGCAAACAGCAGGTTTACCGCTCCTAATGATTCTTTTTGGCTTGCCTCTTTTCACCATCACATGAAATCGTTCAACATACGATTCCAGTCAACTACTCCACCATCTTTTTTTGTCTCTTGATCTAGCTTGCGTAATTCTTTTCTTACTTCTTGCATCTCTTTGGAGTATTTATGATCATTTTTTGCGTAAGGATCACTCGTGTAATTACCAATAGTTTCTCTTGTAAATAGTTCCATAGTTTTGCTGGTCAATATTGTCTATTTTGAATGCTTTGTTTAGTTCTAAATAACTTTTCTCATAATACAAATATACTTCTTGCGAACAATTATTTCATTTGGCAATATAAGAAACCGACTCCAAAATTGGCACATCAACATAAGATGTTTCCATTAATGGCCAGATAGAACTGAAGGAATAAAAGTCAGGGATTTTTATAATATTTTTCTTTCGGTTCAGCTGTTAAAAAGCTCCTACACACATACTGATAAACAATGAAAATTATTAATAGACTCAGGTCGCTGCCAGGCGATTCTCTGGGCGTTATACGCCGCACTCCGCCACTTGTTTTCGCAATGGCTGTCTTATCTCTTGGAGGATTTATAGGCGCCTCCACGGTCCTTGTGAGAGGGTTCAGAACGGTTGAGAATACTATCACTGTTACCGGTGCAAGTACTGAAAGTTTTGAGAGTGATATTGCAAAATGGTCTGTACAGGTAAAGACCTCAGGGAAAACACAAATTGACTCATTTACCAAGCATAAGCAGTCCATTAATAAGACAATGGAATTCCTTAAAGCCAATGGAATTGAGGACAGTGTAAAGCAGGATGTTTATCTTGGACCTGCGAGTATCAGTGAATATAAAACCAGAAATCCCAAAACTAATGAAATCATTAGAACTGAATGGATTACTTATCAGAATATTGAGATTGAAAGTAGGGATGTTTATAACATCCAGAAGACTCATAGTCAGATAACAGAATTGCTTGGAAAAGGGGTTAGGGTTAAACCAAGCCGTCCTGAATTCACCTATTCAAAGCTGGCTGATAAACGCGTTGACATGCTTGCTAAGGCAGCAAAGGATGCAAGAGTTAGGGCTGAAGCTATCGCTCTACAGGCAGGATCCGAAGTGGGTGGTCTGAAGAAAGTGAATACCGGTGTTTTCCAGATCACAGTTCCAAATTCCACTAGGGTCAGCAGCTGGGGCTCTTATGATACAACTACTATCAAGAAAGACATAACTGCCGTTATGGGGGTGACTTTCGCAGTTAAGTAGATACTCAGGGAGTCTGTTTTTTGCCTTTTAGAATCATCAGCAAAGGTAGACCAATAAGCATTAGGCTCCCATCAATTAATAAAAAAGTATTCAGATTCATTAATCCATTCCATCGGGAATATCCCAAGTAAGAGGTATTCCTTTTTTAACGGCATCTTTCTCTATCTCATCCATTTCTTTTCTTAGCTTGTTGTAATAGGCCAACTCTTCTGGATCATCAGAGCCAAGACCATAATTCATGATCGCTGCAAGATAAATTTTATGCATGCGGTGTGACGATAGTGGCATGAATAAAGACAACCTCTATTTAATATATCTGAATTCAAGGCAAAATGCTGACCTTTGAAATCCATGTTATAGCAATGGATTACGAAACCCCACCATAATACACGGGAAGAAGGGGTAAAAGATAATAAATGAATATTAAATTCTAGAAAACTTTATAGATAATGGAAAAATCAAGGAATGAACTTTGCAATTATTTTTAAACAAGATATATCAAGTTAACTATTATATAAATTTCATGAAATGATTATTTGCTATTAGTATTAATAAAGAAATTAAAAAATATTGTCCTGCACTAATTCCAAAATGAACATAATTTTTTTTAGCTTTCACTCTCCAATCTTTTAAGCCATTCCAACCAATATTTGCTCGCTTCGCTTGGTGTAAATATTGCATCAGCATCAGGGATCTCTCCATCAACAGCAGCTTTTGCAATATCTTTTTTTGATCTAATCCTCTCCATTTTATTTTGACACCAACTCCAATTATCACCATTTGGCAAATCTATATTAGTAAGAGGTAGATAAACACTTATTGATTCATATTCTGTCCCATCTCTATCTAATCTTCCTATAGACTGTTCAAACTCTGTAGAGGTCCAAGGTAACTGGAAAAATACAGCTTTATTACATACAGATTGAAGACCATCAACACCTGTACCAGCACATTGCACAGATGCTACCAACACTTCTACATCTCCTCTTATAAATTCATCAAGAGAGTCATTAAAGCCGTCATCAGTAGCATCTTTATCATTTCCTGTATAAACACAGTAAGTAAAATTATTTTTAATAAGCCAATTTGTTATCGGAATTAATGTTCCTTTTATAAGAGTTATAAAAATAATTGTTTTTTCACCTCTTTTAATACAATCTCTTAGCACACTTAATTTAGGTTTTACTAAAAGTCTCTCCACTTCGTGGTACAAACCTCTTCTTGTAAATGCAATTATTTCAGGAAGCAATGAAGAAGCATCAACATTTTTAGGTATGATTTCAGTCCTAGACAAGTTTCCAGGATTCATTCTTATTCCATTAATGATGAAGTGTTGATAAAGATTCATACACGAATTAAGTTCATCATTAGCTTTTACATCAAAAAGTGTTTCCTGAGTTACAAGTTCAACTAAAGATCTGCCCTCATAAATATTATTAATCACAGGAGTTGCTGATAGACCTAAAACTCTAATCTCTGGATTTAAATTGAGGGATATACGAATGAATTGATTTATAAGACTTCTTCTCTGACTTGATTCTGTTTCTTTTCTTTTTTTTGATTGATGTATCTCGTCAATTACGATCATATCTGGAGAAAAGTTTGAACAGAATTGCAAAAGATTATCGGAGAATCTATTTTGAAATCTTTCATGATTAACTATGACTACATTAATTTTGTTTTGTAGTGGTTCAATAATCCAATTTTCAGGTTTTATATGTAAAACAGCTTCTGGATAACCTGTTTTAAATGTTCTTATCCAACTATCTATAACCCCATTTGGACACGAAATAAAAATCCTTTGACATTTGCATATTTGAGAGGCAAATATTGCTGACAGTGTTTTACCCGTGCCAGTTCCACTTAAATTAAGAATTCGCTTATCTTTTAATAATCTATAAGAAACAAGTCTTTGCATTAATTTAGGTTCTCTATTTCTACCTTTCAAATCTTTAAATTGATATGAATGAGGTATAGATAATTTTTTGGCGCCATAATATTCACTGAGAAATTTTGTTCTAACTTCGTCGCTATAAGTATCTTTTTCAGAAATGTTTGCTTCTAATTTTTTTATAAGAAGCTCTTCATTAGCGAAACAACTATCCCATAATTTAGATGAAGCTTTCGCCTTAAGGAATTCAATTTTTGAAGCATCAGTTCCAGAACTTTCAATCACCCCTGCAGCTTTATCAAGTGCTTTAAGAGTTTTACCGGGATCCAGATTAGGAAGATCATCAACAGTAATTTCATTTAATTTTATAGGTTTGGAGTCTTGATATTCTCTTTTTAAAATATTAGCTTTTCTTTTAAGAAGTCTTAATTCTTTTTCTTCTTTAGAGTACTTATGTTTTACCTCACCTCCAAGATTTAATAATTCTTTAATAGATGGGACCTCAAGATTATTCGACCAATCCTCGAGATCTTTCTTATTAACAACGCCAGTTTGAACAGCATCAATTAAAACATCAAAAGTCCTGCTAAATTTCTCTTGTTCTTTCCTATTTATTCCTTGAGCCTGAAAAAGTACATATAATTCTGAAGGACTTAAAACTGCTAGATGTTCTCCAAGATCTCGAACGAAAGCTTTAATAAACTGAACAGTAACTTTCTGCGATATACCGGAGAAATGATGCTTATTAAATCTCTGGGCGACCTCTAGCCAAGCTAAATTCCCCATTTTTGTTAATGCTGCCACAGCTGAATTTGGTTTCTTATTTTTGTATTCTTCTATCTCAGTATTCCTAAAAAAATCAATTATTTGTGAATAACTAGGCATTATTTCGATTTTTTGACTTGAAAAAATATTTACGTCATCAAGTAATTTTAATAACCGCTTATCTGTCCAATAAATTCTGCTCCCATCTGTATTTACAAGTTGTCCTTGATACTTAAGACCTATCTTATTCGCCACTACACTTTGGCCACCAAACCTTTGAACGACTCCTTTTATCCTATAAGGAGTAGTGGTTTGTTTAGGCATTAGTTTAGGTTCTCCCAAGAATTCTGCATGCCTGTAGAGATATTCCTTTAGATTTTTGATTTCTTTCCAATAACCATTTCCCACATCAGCCAGCTCATTCTTCTTATTTAATAAGAGATAATGATAATCATATTCTTTTTTGGGGATATCAATTTTAAATTTTTTATAAGTCTCTATTCTCTCAAAAAAATTATATTGAATTATTGAATCCCATAACTTTTTATAATTAAAATTTGTGGGAATTTGATCTTCTTTAATTGGTAATTTGCCGAATTCACTTATTAAACTTTTTATTATTTTTTCTTCCTCTCTTAAATTTATACTCTCAATTTCTATTAAATAGTCTTCATAAAATTTTCTTGCCAAATCAACCTCCATTGATTTAAACATTTTAGATTCGATTTGCCTAACTCTTTCTCTACATAAATTAAAATTATTTGATATTTCTTGTAATGTTTTGCCTTTTAATCTTTCCAATATGACAAATACTGATTTTCCATTATCTCTAATTATAGTTTTAAATATTTTTCTTATTAATTTTTGACCCTCCTCTTCTTCGAATTCAGATATGAATAATTTGAAGATTTCTAATTTTAGATATTTATATTCATTTTTATATTCGACTCCAAACTCATCTAAGGAATCGCTTATTTTGTAAAATAAAGATTTTAAAGTTCTAGAAGTTTCATTTGTAGAAAGTAGAAAAAATTCTTCTAAGTTCTTATCGATATTTTCAATATTTAACTTTTTTTTAGAATATTGATTTTTAATATTATTCCAATTTTCCAGTTCTTTATTAAGTAATTTTGTTCCAAATTTAAATTGGTGAGGCTCTTTATTGTTTAAAAAAACATCTCGATTCGACTTTATTATCGACAATTCATTATAAAAATCTTCACCCTTAACTTTTAAGGATTCGAGGAAAGATTTTTCCTTATTTTGAAGAAAATTATAGCTAATACCAAGCTCATTTGCTATTGCTGACTTGTCCTCATTGAAAAGAATTTTTGCAATGATGATAATGTTAATACCCATTTGTCTAGTTAAATTTCGGTAGAATTTTGATAGCCATATAGACGCATCTTCGTAATTAAAATGGGATATTAAGAATTTAAATATTGTTAATTTGAGATATTTTATTTCTATGCCACTATTTTTATTTTTCTCATATATGTAAAACTCAATTTTTTTAAGAAGATTAAAAAATTGTTTTTGTAAAATTATTTCATAGTCTCTGATATTAATATTAAAAAAATCATTTAATTTTGAATCTAAATTTTCTATATTGATATTGGAATTAGCGAATTTATTAGTAACTTCCTGCCAAAATTCCTTTTTTAAATCTTTACCTGAAATGTTGGAAATATTATTTATTTTTCCAAAGGAATCTTTATTTAATTCCAAAATAAAATCTAGATCCACTTTAATCTTTTGAAGACCAAGTTTTAAGTCTGCATAAGATGAAGAACCAAAATTCTTACCTAAAAGTAATTTTGATTTTTTAATTCCAATTAAATCTGACAATTTCTCATAATGATTTCTTCGCAAAGAATTAATAGTTTTTAAAGAGACATTTTCTAATTCATGTATAGGTTTACTGTATATGGGATTTGTATTTATATCCTCTAATTTATCTTTTGTATCTAGATCAATATTTGTATAAATATTACTACTATTAATAGTATTTTTTGAATGAGATTTTTTTAACTCATCATTATTTAAGTTATCTGCATCAGAATAAGTTGATTTGGATATTCCTTCATTTGATTTCTTCTTATTATTACCATTTAAAACCTCTAAAAAGGCACTTTCGTCAAATTCGGTAAATGACTTTTCTAATTTAAATTCATTGGTTTGAAAATAGAAATTATCAGGTCTACTTGATTCTGCATTAGATACATTTAAATTTTTAAGATTTTCGTTTTTTTTCTCAATTTCTATTTTTGGTTTATCTTTAATTATTTGTGGTTTTATAGCAATATTTTCTTTTTTTATCAAAAAAGAAAGAAAGGAAAATGCTTGTATGGTTTCAAAATCGTCTTGACCGTTAACTTCGCCTGAAGAGACTATTTTTTCAAGATTATTTATTAAAGAAGGTTTATTAGAGCATTTTATAAGCCATTCTGAGATTTCAGATTTAAAAGTATCATCTAAAGATCCAATGGCTTTTTTAAAATCTTCCCCACTTAAATAACAATCAGTTTTATGACCTTCCTCTTCCCAAGCCCAACAAAATAATTTAAAGGCCCTATCTATTGGTATTTCTATAGATTTTGGGATTTCTTTCTGAGAATTATCGTCTATTAACTTTCTTTCAGTTTCCTGAATATTTCCATAATTATTTGACTCAAAATTTATATCTTCATCATTATTATTAGACTGATCAATAAACCATTTACCAATCTTCTTTAGCCAATCCTTTTTGCTCACCATAATCAAAGATTTTCTTAAAAAGTTTTTATTTAAAGAACTTTATTAATTATTCTTAATTTACATTATTTATTTATTTTGTGATTAAATTATCATAAAAATAATACTAATTTGATTTAGTAAATTGTAACCATGGGAAATAATATTAATGAATTAGAGCAATGTGCTTTATATCTTATTCAAGATACAATTAGTGGAGATTTTAAGATCGGTATTAGTAATAATCCTGCTGAAAGAAAAAAAGAAATTAGAAATCAATATAACGTTGGTGATTTAAGAGGAATATCAATAACATGGTTCTTAACAAGAAATGAAGCTTTGTTTTGGGAAAGAAAATTTCATCAAAAATTTAGATTTTGGCATTCGCCCGAAAGAGGAGGGAAAGAATGGTTTAGCCTATCATCTAAACAAGTTAATGATTTCATAAAGTGGATGAGAGCCAGTACAAAAAAGAGAAATGAAAATATTGATACTCTCAGAGAACTTCTAGATTCTTAATTGGCCCTTTAAATGTTTATTTTTATTTATTAGATTGCTTTATGTAAAATCTAATAAAAAGTTATGACACCAGCTGAAGTACTTCAATTATCTAAAAAGTTTCCTAAGAATAAGTCTTTATCAAAATTGATTTCTAGAGCTTTGAAAGAAATCATAGTTGAGGATAGAAAACATTTTGAGGAGATTTTTGAAGGTCTTTATATAGATCCTGTTTCTGATGATTTTGACTTGCCAAAAAAATATTTTTGAGAATACAAATAAATCCATCAATCCAATGAATAAAATCAGTAATCAGAGATCAAGAAATATGTCTGCAATAAAATCAAAGAATACAAAGCCTGAAATCGCTGTAAGAAAACTTTTATATTCAATGGGATATAGATTCAGATTACATAGAAAAGATTTACCAGGTTCTCCTGATATTGTCCTCCCAAAATATAAAACAGTTATCTTTGTGCATGGATGTTTCTGGCATAGGCATGAGAATTGTAAATATACTTCTACTCCAAAAACAAGACAGGAATTCTGGGAAAATAAATTTAACTCTAATAAAAAAAGAGATCAAAAAATACAAAAAGAAATTATAGATTTAGGATGGAAATTTATTATTATCTGGGAGTGCGAAACTCACAATATCCAACCTTTGGAGGAAAAAATTAAAAGGTTACTTAATTAGTTTTTGATCTATTCAATAAAATTTTGCTTAATTCGAAAATATTTTCAATTATTTTTTCAGGTTCACTTCTTAAAACTAAGCCGACATCATGAACTAGGGACGCTGTGAAAAGTTTTGCTAATTCATTACTAAAATCAGTTGGACTTAGAGAACATTTCTCATGCATTTTCGAAATTATCAACCTGTAGAAGGCCTCTAAAAAACAGGTTCTATATACAACGTCACATCCCCATCTCCTTTCTTGAACGTCAAACCATAATTGCTGAGAACCCAGCATTATTTTTGTAAATTTATATTTGTCATTTGATTGAAGAAATAATAATTTTGTATCTTTTTCCCAAGGTGAAACAGTTAAAAATGTACCCCACCATAATCTTGAAATAGCATTTCTTCTAAATGCCCGCCTATCATCCTTATCAAAAAAGAAATGTGAATTAATTAAACCTCTATCTTGCTCTTTGTTTTTTAATGGCCAACGCTTGATCGTATATTCTTTAAATTCTCTATGGGTTAAAGTGGCCCATAAACACTTATTAGAAGCAGCTATTGGGGTTAAATTTTTTAATGCTTCATAAATTATAATGCCGCTTTTAGAATCACCTTTTACATCTGAATCTAATTGGCTGGTTATCAAATTTATATCAATATCTAATCTTGTGGGGGTTAAAGACTTTTCCTCAAATAAAAAATTTTCATCTTCATTATATTTGGAAAATAATTCGTTTATTTCAGTTTTTTGAACTTGATAAAAAAGGTCATTGTATTTTGTATTTTTAATTATATTTATTGCGGTCATTAATCTTCTTCCTCTGAATTTTTTCTTGCGTTTGCGTTGTTGGAAAGATATGCAATACCTCTATTGATTGGATCCTTAAGAAGTTTTGAAGCAATTTTAAGTTCTTCTTCATTAGATAAATTTTTAACTTCAATCATTTGCAATAATTTTGAATACCAATCTTCATTAATGAAAGTATCATTTTTCTTATCTTTGATAAATCCAATTGCTTGGGTTAAGACTGGTAGAACAATTGAGCTATGAAGAATAGGTCCGGTTGTCGGATCAAGATTTCCATATTGCTCATAAGTCTCATTAGGCAGTCTAATAATTATTTCATCGTTTTCAAAACTTACTAAAGTTTCTGGCTCATCAAAGTTAGTAACTTGAATGAAACTAGTAGGTTTACTTAAATAAGGATCAAATTTATGGTCAATAAGGTCATTCCATTCAGGGGTCTTAGCTAAGATATCATTCATCGAAATAAAAAAAGGATCATCATAATCTTCAGATACTAATTCTGTTTTAATAAGTTTTTCAACATTACTTTTAAGAAAGAATTGATAAGTAACATCACCATTCAATTTCCCAAATTCAAAAAATATATTAAATTCATTATCTTTAAAATCATCAAAATAAATATTAGAAGTTTGTTGAAAATAGCTTCTTGCACTATTAATTATCAAAGTAAGATGAGCCTCACCATCTCTGAAAAGATTTAATAGAACATCATCATTGATTTCAGGTTTAGGAAAAGAAAAAGTAACACCTAAATTATTTTCATGTAAAGTCCATTTAATTTTAGAAAAAGTAAAAATAGCTTTGTCTTGATAGTCCTCGTTATTTCCTAAAACGGGATTTGTGTAGGATATTTTTTTAACCATTAATAAGCACCTACAGCAAAATTAAATTCTGATGAGAATTTTATTTCAAATTCAAAGGAATCATTTTTATAAAGTTCAATATTTTCAAATGCTAAAAGATTTTTATCTTTGATGATTTTATCTGAATTTATTAACTTAAATTGATTAATAGGAATAAATTGATTTCCTTTTTCATCTAGTGCAAATCCTAATCTAAGCTTTCCTTTTATTTTCTTTAGAGCTTTGATTTTGAATTTTGATACTTCTTTATCATATTTACTTCTTGTTCTGATAATTTGGACAAGTTCAGAAGGTATAAGTGATTGGTTTTCTCCTTCCGGGTTTTCTTGAGCATTTCCTTTTCCTTCTCCTGCTCCATGACCTTTACCATCATTAGCAATCCCATCCCCTCCATGATCTCCTTCGTTCCCTCCAGAATCTCCTTTAGATGAGGGTGTCTTCTGTATGACAATAGAAGGCTTTTTTCTCTTCTTATAAGAAGGAACCGATTCTATAATTTTTGGATCAATTATCAGATCTAAAGTTTCTAGGTCATCTTGATTATTTGATGAATTATTGTCCCCTCCTATTGAGTTACCGTCAAAATTATGAATAGGATCTCCCCAGAGTAACTCTGATAAACCTGGAATATCAGTTGAATCTTTGATTTTAGGAGTTAATTCATCAATTTTTTCATGAATAGCTCTTTTAAGAGTTCTTAGAGCATACGTGCATTTATGTATATCTTTTGGGCTACCTTTGACATGTTTCGCATGGAGATCTGTATGAGTTACATCTTCTAATCTGGATAATAGAATATTTCCTGCATCATCATTTATCTCGCATACAGCTTGATAAGGGAAACCTGATTCTCCTCTAGAAAAACTTTGTATTGTCATAAGAGGTTTTCTCATTATGCAATATTGATTTTTTAGAGATTTATCTTCTTTATCCGCATAGATCGTTAGGTCTACATCTCCAAAATCTTTTGTTTTTAGAGAGATTTGCTTTTTGTTTGATTTATGTTCATCACTGCATTTTAAATATCCTTTAACTAGCGATGCATCGCTTCTCTCCCAATATTCTTGACCAAGTTTTTCAATACAATTTTGCTCAACAATCTCTCGGAACTCATTTAAATTTTCATAGTTGAACTTATAAAGTAATTGATCTTCATCAAATATTTCGAATTCAATTTTTTTTCTTCTAACTGCTTTAAAAAATGCATACATCAATCCCATAGCTAGTCTTATATCCCAAAACTTTAGGTTGTCTAAATCATTAAATCCCCAAACATAAATGTCCGTTCCATATTCATTTCTTTTAATAGGAACAATAGAGTAATCAATTTCATTACCTCTATATGAACTCCAGCCGTCACCATTAGGGTTTGTAACGGCATAATACCCAACTTTCTGAGTTTCCTTAGTGTCGGAAGGATCAAGGTGAGAACATAATTTTGATCTGCCAACATAAAGGTCTTCTTTCCCATTTATTGGCTGAATGTGTTTTGAATAGACAGTTATTGCTCTAAGTGTAGAGAAATTTATAAAAGCGTTTTTACCCTCTCCGTATGTTCCGGCACTCATTTCACTATAAGTACTGAGATTTTGTGACTTGAAAAATTTGAAATAAGGATCAATTTCTGAATCCTCTTCACCATAAAGTCCAGTGGTATTAAAATCACTTATCACTAAAACTCGAATTTTATCTTGTTTTATTGTGTCAATAGCCTTATCAATTTTTCTTAATTCATCCCCTGTCCATTTATCTGATGAAGAATAAAAATTTCGAGCAGCAATAAGTCTTTTTAAATAATTTTCTCTTCCAGGGAATAGATTTGTATCAACTGTCTTTAGTGTATATTTCATCGAGACTGTCTTACATCCATCTCTAAGAGCGCCAATACTATTTTGTGCACTTTCTCTCCCTAAATTATCTGTTGTTTTAAAGTTATCTGTGCTTGAGTCACTAAAACCTTGGAATTCACCTCCATTTAAAGGAGGGAAGAACCAATTCTTTGCATTTTCAGTTTGAGACATTATTTGAGTTTGAATGAAGAATCGCTGTTAGTACCGGAATCAAATTTTCTACAAATCTCGTTAACTTTATCTTTAAGAGCTTTTTTAATTTGTTGCGATTGTTGCTCTGTGTAGGAATAGTTGCTTTTGTTTGCAAGATTTCCAACTAGGTCTAAATATTTGAGAGCTTTTGGAACTCTCTTATTAGCCAATTCAATAAAGTGTTCAGAGTTATTTTTTGTAGCCAATTACTTTTCCTGTTTATAAGAATTTAATTATTGCATTAAAAATTAAATGCAATATATGAGATTTAGGCTTTCAAAACAAAAGTCTTTTTTGCCGTCTCATTCGCAGGGGTAAAAGCTGCAAGTGCTTTATCAAGTTCAGATTGAAGGAATTTTTTGATATTTTTAATATCTTCCTCTGTATAGTCTGACCTTCTTGATGAAAGTTTTGAGAGGATATCCAGAGCATAGGCGACTTTTTCTACGCGGCTGGTGGCCAATCTACAGAAAATATCTCTTCTGGATTCGACCGAATTTAAGTCTTGAGGAATAGATTTAGAAGTCATAATTGAAAAATAGAATGAATAAATGAGAGTAAATCTGGTGCTCACCCAGGAAAAAACAATAAAACCTGCCCTGCTTTACCCCATATCAAGGGTGCTATAGCTCTCAGACTGCGTATAGAAGTCATCAGGACACCAGATAAACTTACTATGTACTATATATATATCGAAAATATTTGTCAAGTTATTCATTTAAACCGTACATATGTAATATGTACGGATTTAATTATTGTCAGGCAGCTTTATTATTGCTTCCCTTAAGAAATCCCTTTAATTTATTTTTGATAATTGCTTCTGTATCTTCTTGCTTCGATAGAGCTAGCAATGAGCAATAGCCTGTTCCTTCCTTATCTGTCTCAAGTAAATGACCTATATGTATATCTCTATTCATATTGCTGAATTTTAAAATTTCATGATCAATATCCATGATCTGAGAAATAATTCTGCTAATAAATATTGATTGTTTTATTTCTGTGGTTAATCCAACTGTAGCTAATGCGCCTCTCACTGAATTCCTGGAAAACAAATCATATTCTTTTCTTGTGATTTCACTCCAGTCAATTTCATCTTTTATAAGTTCTTCAGCAATCAGTTCTAAAGAAGGGATATATTTTTCAAGACTAAAACTTTTAATTTTCATTTTTCTAGCTTTATCTTGCAGAAAAATCTCAGGAGCAGGCCAAAAGTTTTTTAATCTTTGATAGGTATCTTTTTTTCTTTTTTCAAGATCTTTATCTCCAAGGATTGCTGGTTTATTTTTTTCTTTATTATTTTTTTTGAAAGTCTCTGGAAGTAAATTTCCAAGACAAGCGTTCCATGCCCTTATATTGCTTGGAATTATTTTTCTACCTTCCCTTTTTTTTGTCCAGATAAGTTCAACTTCTTTTTTATTTGATTCATACCAGTTAATAAGATTTTCTCTAAGTTTGGGCACTACATCGGGTTGAGTAAATTCTTTCTCATTTTTAATCGATTTCATGAAAGATTTGCCGAGTTCAAAAGCAACAATCGGTGCAACGGCTTCTCCAATTTGGTGGAATCTATTTGATGGTCCTCCATAAAAATTGAAACCATCTGGGAAAGACTGAACTCTTGCCGCTTCTCTTACTGATAGGGTTCTATTCTGGTAAGGGTGAATATACCAATAACCATCTTTTGACATATGCGCAGTTATTGTCAGACAAGGTTCATTAGGTTTGAGAATATTGTATTTATCACCAAAACTCATTTTCTGATTTTGCTTTACTTGCTTACCTTCTCTGAAAGCTTTGCTCGTAACTGAATATCTTCTTTGCTCTTCAGATAATTGGGAATATTTGATCCCAGTTGATCGCATTAATTTAAATGTCTCAAGATCATCTTCCCTTACTTTTCTTATCAGATGATCATGAATCATCTCGTCATCAATATCCAACCAATCCCTCATTAATTTCTGATAATCGTTTTTTGGTCCTTCATAGCTATATTTTTCATCCCACTTTTCATCCCATCCTCCTTTAAGTGGAGGGAGATCTGAAATCGCCTCGTCTAATGTGACTGCCTCTTCGACATAATCATATTTTGGCTTTGGCCATTTCAAAGGGGCGCATTCATTTATTTTTGTTCCGGAAATAAATAATCTTGGCCTTAGTTGAGGTACTCCATATTGCCATGCATAAATTAATTTAGGATTTATGCGATAGCCAGCTTTCTCAGCTCTATTAATTATTGATCTATATATTTCCTGCTCACCTGTCTGCGCAATATCAGTAACATTCTCCATCAGGAAAGCTTTTGGTTTAACCTGCTCCACTATCGAAATAAATGATTCCCATAATTCTCTTCTATCTTCATTCAGTTCCTGATGTTGAGCAGAAACTTCTTCGTTATGTTTTCTCCATTTGATATTTCGGGAGAAAGGCTGACATGGCGGTCCACCTGCAATAAGTGATATTTCTCCACACTTATTAAGTTGTTCTGAAATTTCATTAATAACTTTTCTTTTGCTTAAATCACATGCATATGAACATCCACCAAAGTGATGTCTGTGAGTCATTATTGAATCGTTTCTGATATCGCAGGCCAGTATTACATCGAAATTTGCACGATGCAGTCCAAGGCTTAAACCACCGGCACCTGAAAAAAGGTCAACAGCAAAATAAGGTTCTTTTTTTATTGATCGAACTTTTGCTGCATATTCAGGAAGTTCATCAAAACTGCAGGAATCTATATGTGCCTCAAGTTCTGATGAAGGACCTCTTACCGGACTTAATCTATGTGGATCAGTTTTCCCAACTGCATTTTTATGAATCATGCAACCTCTTCACTCTGAGTATCAATTAACTGCTGGAGTTGCTCTTCACTTAAAAGGTCAAGGCATATTGAACCTCCAAGGGAGTTGAGTTTTCTTATTGCAATTCTTACTTTGCTGTCTGGTAATTCAACTAGCTTTTCAGTGAGTATTCTATTTATCTTTGGGATCAGGCCAAATTCTCGATCACTTAAACCAAGATGAAGTTCCTGACTGGTAAATAATTTTTTGACTAGAGAATAGTCAGAATGATCATTCTCCATCATCCTGTCAGCGGCAAAAAATAGTCTTGAGAAAGTATTCCTGCCATGTCCATTTATTGATGATGTCCCAAGAAATCTAAGTGATGGAACATGTTTCTTCCCTGTTCCAACGGTAAATCCATCTTCAGGATCAACGGGAATATTACCTCTCCATCTAAGCCACGGAATATTTGGATATCTTATTACGCATAGCCAGTGCCACATCCTCATATCAGTAAGAATATGAGAAGGCAGAGATTTGAATGTTGTATGAACACACTCAACTAATCTTGCATCCAGGTTTGCACCAATTATTTTTTCGAGAATAAGTTGATCTATAAGTTTTGAGAGATTCGTAAGGTCAACCGTGCAGTTCACTTCCTCTACACTTACAGAATCCGGATTCCTTAAAGCAGAGATAAGTCCATTACTTATCAGAGGTGATTTCAATCTGAAGAGTTTTTCGCTCATGCAACCTCCTCTTTTTCCAAGTCAGTTGGAATCTCTGATTCAAAACTGCATCCTCTAGCCATTATTTCGGCCAATTCCAGAATCTTTGTTTCCTGCTGGATTATTGAACTCATTTTTAGAATAAACTTCTGAAAAGATTCGGGTGATCTAAGTTCATTAGCAAGAGCAACAACCGCCTCATGTGGAGAAATATTTGTTTCAAGAAGATTCTTGGAAAATAGAGATAGAGTCTGAAGTTGTGATGGCGGCAATTGCTCAACAATTTCTTCACTGCTCAGGTCACTGTTTGTATTCAACATATGCTGGATGGAGTTCATCGAAATCGAAATAAGCATCGTCCAAACAGTGGAACAAATTGCGGTGAAGATGATATCTCTCTGAAGGGAATTGATATCTTTCCTCAAGGCCTTACTCATCAGAAGTTTTTTCAATGATGCAGTCACATCTGCATTCATTTCAATTACTGGAGGTTCACTTGGGATTAATCTCCATAACTGATCTTTAATTTCAGGAGGAAAGGATTGCCACTTTATGTTGAAGATAGAGTCATTATTAGCTTCGGCGGTAGCAAAACGAATTGTATGAATCAGACTTCTTCCAATTATCTGACCCATTTCTGTGGCATAGCCGCTCCTTGATTTTTCTCCAGCAAATTGTTCTGTTCTTACAAGAAGTGCTTCTGCCCTGACTTCTTCTCCATTTAAAAAAGGTATATAAGAAGTCTCGGAAAAAAAGAATCCACCACCACCATCCTCTAAATCAATTATTTCTCTTCTACCTGTTGATCTGCTTATAAGACGGCATATGAATTTAACAGGAGGATTTTCCCTCTCTGTGGGATGAAGAGTTTCTTCCCATTCAAATGGTGCAGTTAGCAATATTTCAAGTTTTGTCTTTTCAAGTTTGCCATTGAACTTGAAAGTAATTCCATTGCTTACTTCCTGAATTACCTCTTCAGAAATGCTGTCTGGAGCTGTTATTCGAAATGCTCCATCAAGATCTATTGTTTTCCAGGGGACAAAATGCATAATTAACCTACCTTCCTAAAGCCTGCAATTTCAGGGTTTACTCCAGATGGAGGTTTGACTATGCACTCAAAAGGAACTGATGAAAATTGGTTTTCAGCAGAGAATACAAATCTCCTTGAATCAGAGTCGTCATATGAAATATATTGTTCACTCCCCATAAGTCGCATATCACTTATTCCCCACATTTCTCCCTGGCCACTGTCTGCAATGCTCTGGAAAGATAAATGTACTTTTGCAGTTCTGTTTGATTCACCTGATCGTACTAATTCGCCGGCTATTCTCCATCCATTGGCTTTTTTAATGAAGGAGCATTGATCTCTATCTATAACAACTTCAAGTGCTGAACTTTTTGTCTTGGATAGACTTTTCTTTTCTTTAATTCCTCTTCCAAGATTAATCATTCTTTTAAGCATTTCTGGTCCTTCATCTGGAGGAGCAATAAATGAAGTCAGTAAGTTCTGAATAAGGATCTGCCTTAGCTCATATCTGATTCCTCTAAGTCTGTTGGCATGACCTCTCCATGTATAACTTTCTCTCAGTCTTCTTGTTGTAGGCAGCCAGTCATCATGAGTCACTGGTTCACCTGCACGGAAATATTCTTCAGCGAATGCGTTATTTTCCTTGCTCAACTTTGTCTTGTCAGATTCGGCAATCTCATTCAATGATGTACCTACAAATGCAGCTGCACAATAGGAACCTCCATCACTTAACTTTGTGCCTTCGGCATAATCTATAACCATTCCAGAACCCCTTATAAGTGCAATGTTTGAACGGCATGGCAGACATTCCTCTTTCGAAGAGACTCTTGTAACTCCAAGTCTGACAGTACTTTTGAGCTCATCATGAAGAAGTTCAGGATTGTCTGAGGGTTCCACTCTTCTAGGTATGGGAAACTCAACATCAATTGAGGAACTGTCGCCAGGGAATAATGATTTTGCACCTTCGAAAGGTTCGACTCTTCCGCACTCAACGAATGGAGACCATATTTCATCAGCACGCGCTTCAGATATATATTCAGCTGATTTCCCCTCTTCCCGAAATACTCTTGCTTTGAAATCAAGTCTTTCCCAGCTGATTGCAGGCCAGAACCATTTTGATGCAGCTTTTGTGAAATCTCTGCAGAGCTCCTCGGGATTTCTTATCCCTGATGAACCGGTGTCATCGCGATCAGGTTCATGAAAAGTTGGGATGAGGATAGTTGTTCCGCACTCAGTTTCATTGTCACGATTGAGAAGAATTTTTTCTGCATCTCTTTCTTTCATCCAGGTGGATTGTGCAATGGGAATTCCATCTTTTTCACTTTCAGATCCCATGTAGGCTCCATCAAGCCATGATTTCCCGTCCATTTCATGAGCGGGAATTTCGCTTCTTCCGAAAATTCTTAATTTCTTTCTGCCTTCAATTCTTGATGAGAAAAGAACAGTGAATATTCTTGAATGCATCCAGCTGACTGCCTTTCCGAGTCCAAAGCTTCCTCCTAATCCAGACTCTTTTCCGGTTGAAAAATTCTGCACACATAGCTTACGGAAATTTCCTTTCTCGTCCCAGTCATCACCTGTCAGACCATCAGTTCCGTAATCACTGATTTTCAGACACACCAGATCAGATGATTTCATGGATTCAAGTCCGGCCTTCAGGGTGAGGGCAGTTCCACTTGAACCTTTCACTGATGAAAGATGAGGGATAAGAGTTTCACTGTTAATTGATTTAAGAAATTTCTCTTTTTTCTCTCCCTTGAGCACTATCAGATCAAAAAATATTTTCACCTTTTTATCCTTTCTCTGATCGAGACTGTTCTGACAGATTTCTCTAACAAGTGTTTCCAGCAGTGATCGTTTTCTCTGTGATCCGCCTGCTTCAAAAATTTCACTTGCGGCATTACCACCACTGGATCTACCCTGTCCAAGTGATGGTGTTCCAATCCATTTCAGTTGTGTCTTTGCTGTTTTCAAATCCCCTTCAGACACTATATAAAGCGTTAATAAATGATAGATGACTTGTTCAGATTGTCATCTCAACGCTAGAGAATTGCAACATTTAAAAGACGAAATCTCACAATTAACTAGAGATTATATGTTTGAGAAATAATTTTGGAATCATTCAAAAAATCCAGAATTATATGTATTTGTGATGAGCAAAATGCTCAACTACAAAAATAAATTTATGGCAAACTCAACTTTAGATTTGATCCCCAATGATATTTCTTGGTTGAAAAACTCAACTAAGTTAATTGAATCTAAATTTATAAAATATCAATCTATACAAATTTATCATCCTAAAAATTCTTCAAATTTTGGTGACTCAGATCAAAGACTTTTAGATTTCAAGGATTTTTACAAGTTTGATAATAAAAAATGTTTTGATGCAGTATTGTTTTATTCCGAATGTCTCAGAAATATTATTCCATCTAATAAGAAAATCTATCTATGTTGCGTTCCCTCTAGCAAAGCTTATACTAAAAATACTTTGGCTTATCTAATTGGAAAATTGTCAGCCGGTACAATAATTGATGGCTCTGAATTACTTGTAACAATAAAGAACAGACCTGAAAAGAAAAAAAATTATAAATTTACTAATGAAGAATTAGCTTCAACCATAAATGTTAAAGGGAAATACATTCCAAAAGATTATCAAATACTTCTTTTAGATGATGTTGTAACGACTGGCCAAAGCTTTGATGTCTGCAAAAAAATGATTGTTGAAGCAGGATTTAATAATCAAATAACATGTCTAGCTCTGGGTTATACCGCTAGGAATTGGCATCCAAAAACTTTGGCAGATGAAGTTCAAGTAACAAATTCTTCTATTGAACCTATTAATAAATCTGATTATCAAAGAACACCCCCTAAAGTAACAAGTGGCAGATTTGATGATCTAAAACCTAATAAATTAGAAATTCATAAAGATGATATGTCTAATAAGTTAAAAGGTAAGGCTTTGCTCGAAAAAATTAGCGGGCATTCAAGCTCGAATATTGATGAAATTGTTATCACATGTGGCTATATAAAAAGGAAAGATAATTATGGAAATGCATATCCAGACTTTAAAAAATTTAATGAAGCTTTAAGGACTGCAAAAGAAAAACGTTATAAATATGAAGAAGAAAGCGAAAAGACTTTCGAAGTGAAAAGTAAAAAATTACCTAAGAAAGTTGATGATTTTAAAAACTATATTAAGAAAAAGCAAATAAAGGAAAATGTTAAGAAGAAAGTCAAGTCATTTTTAAGCAAGATTATTAATTTTTTAATAAATGATTGATTTAACTTCAAATATTTTAACTTTGCTCTCATTAGACGGCTTTGGATTAGTCAATTCTTATAAATTGCTCTCATCATTAGAGAGTGTCAGAACTGACAATATTATTGAGGCCCTTAATAAAAGGGAAAATTTCTCAATCAGTAGTGCTGAATGGTGCGCAAAAAAAAATAAATTTCTTGAAATGCTAAATAAATCACAAGACCAAAATATTTCAGCAATCCCTTTTACTTCAAATGATTTTCCAAAGGCTCTTAAAGAATTAAATGATTTTCCTTTAGTAATTTTTATCAAAGGTAAATCAGAGGCTTTAAATTTTCAAAATACATTAGCGATTGTTGGCACAAGAAATCCAACAAAATATACTTGTGATTATGCTCCTGAAATTTGCAATATTTTCTCTTCTAAATCTCAAAGCATAATAAGTGGTTTGGCAATTGGTTGCGATACAATTGCTCATAAGGCAGCTATCAAGATGAGTGTTCCAACTGTTGCAGTTCTCCCGAATGGTTTAGATCAAATATATCCGAAAGAAAATGCCAACTTAGCTTCTGAGATCATTGATTCTGGAGGGTGTCTTGTATCAGAATATCCCATAGGTATAAACCCTCATAGATATCAATTTGTGGCAAGAGATAGAATCCAGGCTGGGCTCTCGAAAGCTGGCTTGCTATTAGAAAGTTCAGCAAAAGGAGGGTCTATGCATTGTATAAGGAAGTTAGAAAAATTAAGAAGAAAAATTAGTTATTTAAGTCCTCAAAACGAATCAAAATATGATGAATATTGGTCAGGTAACAAATCACTAAAATCTTCAGGAAAGTTTACTGAGATATTTCCGCTTGCATCAGCGGAGGCAGTTATCACACAAATCAATGATTTATTTATCAATACTCCCTTTAAAAATTATGATCAGACCACACTTTTCTAAACAAGATTAGTTAATTAAAAAAATAAAATAAATGCTTTTTTGCGGGTTTATCTAAGTCGCCCAATCACATTGAAAAGAGTATTTCCTATAAATTTTCGCAAATCCATTTTTAACCATAAGTTTTTGGATATTTGTCCCTTCTAGAAATATTTCTGCAATTGTTCTTCCATATCTGTCAGTATCAATTCTTTTAATTGTGACTTTTTTATTTGATAGTAAATTATTTATAAATTCTTTAGAGGCTTTAGCTTTTAATGGGTCTGCATTCTTGCCTTGAAGTTCGGGAGCGTCTATGCAGGCAAGCCTTATTTTCTCGCCACTTTCAGTTGTGCAAGTATCACCGTCATAGCAATTTTTTATTTTTACCATATTCAAAGTAGCTTTTGTGTTTAATAAATAAATTAATGAGACTACTGAAAAAAGTAAAAAAGATACCAGAAGAATGGTACCTTTTGAAAATCTTCTTCGTAAATATTTTCTAAACATATAAATTATAAATATTTATAAGCTTTGTTAATAGCTTTTACGCCATCTTTTTTACCTAATCTGCATTCAGAATTTAAATGTCCTTTTAAGATAGAGACGGCTTTTTCTCCATTTGATGTGTTTAACCAAGCATACATATGTCCATAACCATTTTGATATAGGACATCTTTTGTATATCTATTAACTTCGTAATTATTTATATAACCCTGATCTGCATAACATTTTGCTGCTGCATTAACACCTATTGCATAACTTTTATCAAGAAGGTCTGATTTGGCAAATGCAGGGCCAGAAAGAAGAGTAAAAGATGCTGCTAAAGGAGCTACTACTCTTTTAGATAAAGTTGATAATTTCATTGAATTAATAATTTCTTGTACATTTTCTATTTGTTCTCAGTTTTTAAGATGATTCCAAATTGATAGTCTTTAGAAATATCTTTTTTTACCTGTACTTCCTATTGTGTAGCGGCCCCCTCTTGGCCCCGTATAAACGGGACTTAATCCTCCTGAGTTGTTGTAAATTATTTCTCCAATTGATGGCCTTATTAAGTTTCTAGTTGTTGTTAATGAACTATATGATCCACCATTATTTTGATGACTATATTGCCAATTGCTACTTATATAACTTGTTACCATCCCTGAGGCAATTTTAGCTGCGCGTCTATTTCTTGTGAAGTACCAGGCTAATCCTCCAGCGACAAGGGCTGTTCCTCCAATTATTAAGGCCAACTCACTTTTAGAAACTGTTTTGCTTCTCTCAATAACGCTGTTTTTTTGATTTGTATTTTTTTGAGGTTCGGCTAAATAATTTATTAATAAGAGACTTTCTTTTTTATTAAAAAAACCACCATTACATAATTTTAGATTTGAAATTGCCTCCTTTACAGCTTCTTTACTTTTGCCAGCTATCGATGCAATCTCTTCTTCTGAAAAAAGATAATCTTCTCGCACATATTTGATTGGTTGAGATTTACTTAGTTCTATAGCGTTCGTGGTTTTTTTGTTATTTAAGGTAATATTTTCTTCTTTTAGTTTGTTATTAGGTTGAACTTGCTTTTCAGAGATGAAATTTTTTATTTTAATCATTTCTTTTTCGCTATACAAGCTGTCAATCTTTAGATCTAGTTCAAGAATAACTTCTTCTAAAGCTTTGATATCAGTTTCAGTAATGTAAGAAATCTCTTGAATCGAAAAGAATTCATCATGAGTTTTAAACCCAAATGTATTATTATTTAATTCACTTAAATCAATAGCTTCAGGGATTTTTTTTATGTCGTTATTTTTTTTTGGTTTTAAATTATTTTCCCTGTAAATATTATAGGAATATTCAATTTTCTCTTCAAACCTTCTTGATAAATGAACAAGAGTTTTGTCACTTATATAATCACTTTTAAGTAAGCAATGATCATATCTAAAACAAATTAAAAAAGGACTGTTTGAATCTTTTCTTTCAAGAATTTTAGATTTTATTAAAAGTAATTTATTGTTAAAGTTGCTAATTAACACCTTTACTTCCTCTTCTGATAATTCTTTAGGAAGAGAACATTCATGATAAAAACTGATTATTTCTAGATCGTCAAATGCTTTAATTAGGATTTCTAATTCACCTTTAATAGAACACCAGTCTTTATCTACTAATTTTGCATCTAGGTAGGCTTTATTAAAAATATTTTCTATATTTGACCCGGATAGTTGATGAAGTTTAAAATCCATTTTTTTTTCATTGTGGGATTTTTCCCTTTACATTTCTCTTTTGTTCCTATTCTTTTTTATTGATTCCAAAACCTCCAGATTTATAAATATAGTTATCCAAAAAAAAATCTCCTTTATTAAAAGGAGATGCTTTGTTTGTCGGGGGATGGATCGTCACAATCAGACGCCTTGTCTTCCTCTTTTGAGTATTTTATAACTTTCAACTTAAGAAAGTTTCAGGCTCCCCGACAAAGTTTTAATTAATTTTTATCTTTTTAGAAAGATCTCATCGTAAATTTGATTTGTGAAGAGAAGATGTCTTTCAACCATCCTTGTTAATTTAACCAATGTCTTTCCACTTATTGATTCGTGTTCAAGAATTACATGATTATATTTAATAGCTAAGCATATTTCTCCATCTTCTGTATTTGAAACATAAGCTTTAAGCATAATCATTTTCTCATTAATTTCTTTTGCAAAACGATTAGCATCTTCTTCTGTAAAATCTTTACTAAAGTAAATCCAGTTTTGATACTGGAGGATATTTTGCTCGCTATGTGCAATTAAAAGCATATTCCTTTCGCCATTTATTGCGCAGAATTCAGTGTCCTTTACGGTTTCTGCTTCAATGTATGCATTATTAAAGATGCTTGTTAGGTTTGAACCAGATAATTGATGAAGTTTAAAATCCATTTTTTTTAATGATTGTGGGGTCGTTCCCCGTTACATATTCTTTTAGTTCTGATTAAAAAAAGTGATTCCATTTTTGGATTTTTTATTTTTATTTGATCTTCAATTTTCAAAAAAAATAAATAAAAGGAATCCAAAAATATGGATTCCTCTTAAAACTTCTAGGGTATTAAATTAATTTGAATTTTTTCAGTAGTTTTGTGATGATAAAAGACTATTTATGCTCTCTTTAACATTTCCAGCATTACTGCATTCATTAGCTTTTTTATTTGCATTCTTATATCCAAGATCAGAAGCCTTTATCCAGTCCTGGCAAGCCTGATTATAATTTCCTTCGAGATTGTTATAGATTGCTCTTCCAAAGAATGCAAATCCATCATCCGAATTAATTTCAATGGCGTTTGAAAAATCATTTATTGCCCCATTATTGTCTCCGATCTGACCTTTTGAATATGCTCTTCCTATAAATGAATAATCATCTTCAGGATCAATTTTTATCGCTTTTGAATAATCTGATATAGCTGCATAATAATCTCCTGCTTTTTCTTTTACATAGCCCCTAGCACTATATGCATATGCATCTTCAGGATTAATCTCAATGGCAGAAGTTAAATCTTTAATTGCTCCTTTATGGTCACCAATGTCAGACTTTGCATAGCCTCTATTTATAAATGCTTTCTGATGCTGATCATCAATTTCAATTGCTTTGTTGTAATCAGATATGGCACCGTAGAAATCTTTTAATTTATCTTTAGATAATCCACGATTATAAAAAGCTGAAGCTTTTTCAGGGTTTATTTGAATAGCTCTTGTATAGTCCTGAATCGCACCTTCATGATCATTCAGATAACTTTTTGAAAGAGCTCTTTGAAAAAGTGCATAATAATCATTTGGATTATTTAAAAGAATTTTTGAATAATCAGTGATTGCTCCTCTATAGTCTTTTGAGGAATATTTTTTATCTCCACTTTCTATAAGAGATTCATTATGGTTGTTGTGGCTGATATTTTTAGCGATAACAGTTTCAGTATTTTTGTTAAAAGTCTGATTCTGTTGAGCGAATAAATTACCGACTGGAATTAAAGATAAACTTGCAGCGATAATAAGAAGTTGTTTTTTCATGATTTTGTAAACTTTATTTGAACTGTTTTCTTTTAGTTCTCTTTTCTTTTCTTTGATTCCTTCAACATATTATTAATGAAGATTTGTCCTGCTTCAGCCATATCAAAATTTCCGAAGATATCTCTGATAATTGTTGCTGCTATAGCATTTATGTGAACAGCATTCTTAAGATCAAGTACTTCATTAAATTCCTTAACATGGGCGTATCCCACATGGTCAACCGTGTACCAACAGGAACAACCTTTTACTGATTCAAGATCATCAGGATCGCCGTCAACATAACTGAAATTTGCAGTCTTATCATCATTAATGCTCATTAACATTGTTGGAACTTTATGCTCATCTTTAAATGGTGTGCATTCCCAATAAAGTAAAAATATATTATTAAAAGCCTTAGTCAGATGTTCTGGATTTACGCCCTGGTAAACATTAAATCTTTCGTCTGGTCTGTAAACAGCGCTATTTGAAGTTTTGGTTTTGAAAAATAAGTTTTGCATGATTTGTAAATTAATCTATTAATTCTTTGTTCTGAATTATCTAGACTGATTCCAAAAACTTCATAAAAAAACCACCATAAGTGGGCTTTTTTTATCTGAAAAAAATAAAATTAGATTGAAAAATTTTTATTATTTATATTGGATTCAAATTGCGTTTTTGACTGTATTTCACTAGTTGACCAAGTGGTCGAATTTCTAATTGAACGAACTAAGTATTTAGTTGTAAATGCAGAAGCAAAGGCAACTGTATAATTCTAAATTTGGATAAATTGGCATTAATAAAACCAATACTAAAGTTAAATTTCTTATTTTCTTATTAAATGGCTCCAAATTAAAATTTACTCACATTTAATATTTTCAATAATTTCCTTTCGGGCTTTATCTATTACTTTAGAATCTGGCGCCTTTTCTGATAGAAGTAAAGAAAGAGAGGTATTCCTATTATCCTCTAAATTTTTATCTATAAACTTAATCCAGGATCTTTTTGATTTGCCTAGTTTATTTTCTATATCACTGGTTTTTAAGAAAGTTTTCTTATCATCTATTTTTAGATTAATGATTACATTAGATCCCATTCCAGATGTTGATGGTCTCATTGATATCTGATAATTATTATCTTTACTAATTTCTTTAATAGGCCAATTTATTGGTCCTTCAATTTTATTTTTTGATGATGCTGTCTTACTCCAAACAATATTTCCATTTTCAGAAATTTTTATTTCATTAAGAGGTTTCAATGGATAAATTATAGGTTTATCAATATTGATTAATGATTCAAGTTGATCATTTGCATTTGTTTTAGCAATAGGAGTAAGAAGGCATACTTTATTTTTTTGGCTTGTAAAGCTTCTTGTAAATGAAGTGACTTCATAAGATACAGGAGATAATGTTGCTATCCCTCCAATCAACTTTGGCCTAAATATTTGAGGACCAAATAATGCAACTACAACAGTACCAGTAATAACGGAACTTGAAACTTTTAGTCTGTTTTTGATTGTATTAAAATTAATTAAAGATGATTCTTTTTCTATGAAAGTTCGCTCAATGGAATCAGAATTTAAAAGTCGCACAAATCTAAATAGCCTATCAATCCCACCTTTGAAATCATCTGTTAAAAGAGTTATTTCATTATTATTTATTTTTTTGTTCTTTATTAATTTCATAAATTCGTCACTCTTTAAAACCCCTTTAAAATGAACAATATTTAATTCATCTTCAACTTGTACTGCTAAAAATAATTGTGGACCTTTTTTCTGAATTCTAGAGTTTTTTAATGGAATAGATATTTCCTCAGAAATCATTCCTGTTGATACTATCTGTATATCAAATTTATTAAGAATTATTGATCGCTCAGGATTATCTAAATCTAATGATGGTCCAAGAGGTAAATCTAATTTTTTTTCTTTAAGAACTTTTTGTAGACCTTTTATGATTAGCTCTCTATTAGAAAGTTTAAATTCTTGGTCTAAATATATTGAGTCCTCGGGAATTGGAAAAGCTTGTGGAATATTATTCATATTTGATTGATTCATTTATTTATTTCCTCTTTAATAATTTTCCTTAGAATAGATCCCTCTTCTCTTAGTTCCGTATTTAATAAATGATTCCTTAATCCATCTACAAATCTTTCTATTCCATCAGGATCATTTCTTAGTGATGCAAAATCATTGATTCTTAGAAGTTCAAATGCAGCATCTTGGGCAATTTCTTCTGAAATTTTCTTTTCAGGAATCAACTTACTTACCCATGCCTGTTTATGGTCGCATCTGCTTGCAATATCTCTTTGACTAAAACCATCTCCATATAATTTCCAAGCTTCTTTTCTTGATATATCTTTTTCCCATTTCTTTTTATCATTTTCAATAAGATTCTTAATTGTTTTTGAACAATAAATATTTAATATTTGATCTACTTTTTTTACAATTTCCTTACCTGAAAATTCATCATTATTCTCCTGAAAATTCTCTAATTGTGATTCTTCATTATTCTCAAAATTTCGCGCATTTTCAGTACCAGCAATATATTGTCTTAAGGCCTTATCTATAAGAAGTAAATTCTTAATGTTTTCTTGAGGAGGATCTAGTGAAAGCAGGAAATCTTCGTCTGGATACCATCCTGAGATTTTACCCGTCCGATTTCTGTAATTCTCTTTTTCTTTTTTGTATATCTTTATATAAGATTCATATATCTTTTCAACCTCTTTTAATTTTAATTCACCCTCTCCGCACCTATTCCATGAATTAATAATTCTGGTTTTTGAACTATCTGCAATCAATGCCCAGGGACTAATTAAGAGAAGTCCACAACTTTTTAAATAAGATTTAAGTTCGTAATTTCCTTGTACTTTATTTTTTGTCCATGTAGATAAATTGGATAATTTAGGATTGAATTCTGAGATTATTTCGGCACTGAATGGTTTTATGAATTTTCTTTCTTGCATATTCTTCACTGTATTCCAACAGAAAACTTTTTTTAGAAACCTCCTTGGATTATTTGAGTCTGATGGCAAGCGAAGAAAATTTTCTCCATAGTCATCGAGCAAGATTATCAACATTTCATTTAAATTAATCTTTTCATATCCATTTGAAAACTGTTTATATATCAAATTAATTTTTTCATAAATTGGAAAACTAACCCTACATCTCAGTGCTAGAAGCGGATCTTTTGAATCCGGTTCTTTTTTAGTTATTTTTAAAAGTTCCTTATCAAAAGTATCAGAATATTTTTTTGATAAAAGTTCATGGTCTTTCTCAAAATTTGGATCAAAAAATAATTCCTTTCTCTTCACTTTCGAGGAAAAAGAATCAAGGAAATATATGTTGCAGTAATCCTTTGACAAAACGAGATTAAACTACTTGTAATATCTTAAGCTAAATTGCAAGATTTCTAAATCTTGTATATTGAGGTTCAAATAATAATTTGACTGTACCAACTGGCCCATTACTCTGTTTGGTAACAATGATTTCTGTTATACCTCTATCCTCAGTTTCTGGGTTATAGTATTCGTCCCTATAAATAAAAGCTATCAAATCAGCTTTATTTTCAATTACTTCTGAGTCTCTAATATCACTGAGCATAGGCCTTTTGTTTAGTCTTTTTTCTAATTCTCTGTTTAATTGAGATGTAATTATTACCGGTACTTCAAGATTTATAGATAAAATTTTTAAATCGTTCAGGATTTTTGAAAGCTCATCTTCTCTAGAAATATTTTGACCTAAAGTCTTATCTTCTAATAGTTGAAGAAAATCAATAACTATTACACCAAGATTTTTTTTATGATTATTTTTTACCTCCTCACAAAATTGGTAAATTTCTGAAACTTGTATCGTTGATTTATCAATTAGATATATTGGGCTCTTACTATATGAATTTATTGCCTCTCCTAAAAATGGCCATTCATCCTGAGTTAATCTTCCTGTTCTAAGTCGACCAGATTCTATGCCAGTGTCCATTGAAAGTAATCTATAAGAAAGCATTTTTTTGCTTGTCTCCAGGGAGAAAAAACATACTGGTAAATTATGAAATTGGCCTATATTTTTTGCGATATTTAGTACAAATGAGGTCTTACCCATTGAAGGACGTCCTCCAATAATATAAAGATTTCCTGGAGATATTCCTTGAGTCATCGCATCTAAATCATAAAAATTCATCGCTTTGCCAGCTTCTGAATTGCCAAGTGATCTTGATTCAATTTCTTCAAATACTTTGTTTAATAAACCATCTATTTTTGATTCATCAGTATTGAGTGATTGTTTGTTTTTCATCTTTAAAGTGCAAATTTTAAATTAATTTTTATCCAAGCCATTCTCTAAACGAATAAAGAGTTGCTGGTATCCAAAATAAAAATAAATGTGGAATAAAAAAGCAAGGAATTAATCCAATAATTAAACCAAAAGTAATTGAAAAAAAGTTATTTTTTTTGGAAGAGGTCTTTCTTTTTGAATATTCCTTTAAATACTCGTTAAATTCTTTTTTCATGATTTTTATATATGAATTTTATTTTTAGGCTCCATTATTGGAGCCTTTAAAATATCTAATTAAGAGGTCGCTTGAAATTGTAATAGTGAAAAGTAACACCATTTGAAGAAACATCTTGATTAACTACATGACTTACTAATTCCCATCCTGCAGCACCAAGCTGATTAAGTATTTCGTGAAGAGTTGGAACAATCACGTCATCACCAAAATTATTTCTCCAGGAGCGTATTCTTTCTCCATCAATGTCTAAGAGATTTATTTCTTGAGTTATTCCTCTACCTTTGTAGTCAAGACGAATATGTTTATATTCATAAGTAGTTAAACCTTGAATATTCTTTTGATCATTAGGGATCAAATCTAAAGTTGAGTTTGTCATGATTTAATTTGATTGTTGAGCATTTTGCTCTTTACAAATTAATATAATTCTCAAATTTTTTAATGATTCCAAATTACCAATTAATTGGTCTCCAATCTCCATTTAATTGAAATGCAGCCCATACATTTGGATGTTGCCAAGCTTGAATAGGGTGCTCTCTAAATTCTTTTTGAGTATTTGATAATGCTTTTGATCTGCTCTCTCCTGATTTAAGTTTTAAATAAAAACTTTCCATAAATTCTGCTGTTGCCTTATCATCCACTTCCCAAAGCGAAAGTAGGCTTGATCGTGCACCTGCAACTGCAATTGCTCTTTTTAGTCCGTAAACTCCTTCCCCAGATTGCAGATCACCCTGACCTGATTCACAACCAGAAACGACTACTAATTCTGTGCCATTCCAATTTAATTTACTTACCTCTAGAGCAGTAAGATATCCATCGTCCTTTAAATTTTTATCAGGATAATTTGCTCCTGCTAAAACTATTCCACTTCTTAATAAAGGATTTTCGATTCTTTTATTGTTGGTTATGGAATTTGAAAATATATTTTCTGAAAATAAATTTTCATTTTTATTATCACCTATGTAAAAAGAATGGGTAGCAATATGAAGGATTTTTGGAGACTCTTCCATTTGAATATTTAAAGCAGATGCTTCATCCTCTAGAAATAATTTGGCATTAGTAATTTTTGATATGATATCTGCTTCTTTTTTTGTTCCAGGTAAAGAACCCCATAATCGGTTTCTTTGATCAAATGATCTTTTTTGCTCATTAAAGTTTTTTGGTGATAAGTTTTTTCTGCTATTGCTTGAGTTTTTTCCAGATAAGTTGAAATTTGGATTCGCAAAAACTATTGATTGTTTATTAATTAAATTCTTTTCTTTATTTAAAGTTATTAGTTCTCTTCCAGTAGTTAATAATCTAAGTTGAAAAATATCTCCCAATAAATCTGTTTTATTAAAGCTTCCAACTGCAGCAAAAGGGACCTTATTTAATTCACTATCAGGGGAAATAAATAAGGTTTTTTTATTTTTAATATATTTCTCTAGGGGCTTGATAATTTTTGAACCTAATTCATGCCAGATATCTTGTGCATCAATTAAAGACTGTTCAGAGGAAACTAAGCCAAGGGATATTAACTGATCGATTTCAGCTGCGCTTCCTAAATCTATACTTTCAACATTATTATTTGGGAATAAAATTAGAGCTTGATACTTTGCATCTCCCCAAGTATTTTCGTCCATACTCTGATCAGGATCGATAGAAACAAAAGGTCTATATTTCTGAAATTCAATCAGTACTGCATCGTCAGGTATTTTTTTTGATATATCGCTCAAACTAAATATTTTTGATTTTAATTGTGGAAGTGATTTATATAATTCCAACTCTAATTTTTCTTTCTGAATCTTCAATTGATCAATAGATTTTTTATTACCCTGATTTGTTGAAGAAAGCTGATTTGTTAAATCTTTAATCTTTTCCATTAGGTCTTTTTCAGAACCTTTTAAGCTCGCTAATGTGATTTGCTTCTTTTCGATCTCCTCTAGTAATCCATGTCTATTTAATCTTGCAAATAATGCAAGATTCTTCCCTAGTGGATGAATATCCGTAGCTGTAAAAATTGCTTGATATGAAATTCCTAATGTCTTAATAAACTGTTCCCTTTTTGAGATTGGTAAAAATGGAATTTGATCTTGAATATATTTAAATTGGATAGCTAAACTTCTTCTTAAATAATAGTCAGTTTTTTCATAATCTTTTTCTTTAAAATAAACCATCGCTACATTTAGTAGAGGTTGTATCAAATAGTGGCTTTCTTTCCCAAAGACTTCTTCATATAAATTTAATGCCTGATTATGATAGATTTTTGCTTTATTATTTTCTCCGTCCCACCAATAAGCGTAGCCAAGTAATTCTGATAAAGATAAGTCAGGCTTGTCTTGTTTGCTGTTTTTAATTTGTAAATCATAAAGCCTTTTTAATATCCTTTGGGCCTTATTAAAATTCTTTTCTTTGAATGCTATGTTTGAACGAATTAATTGTCCTTCTAATGATCTGAATTTAAAAAGTTTTTTGGCATCCTCATAATTATTGTCTGAAAAAATATAAATGTCCGCTAGATATTTCTTACAATCGTTTGTTTTAAGAGAATTTTCTAATTTTATTTTTTCAGATTCCTTAAGACATTTTTTAAGGCTTTGTTTAGCTCTATCATTATCCCCAATGGTTCCATAATATATAGCCTCTTTATAAAATAGATCTAAATAATCTTCATTTTTTTCTTTAACATTCTTCGATAAACTTTTTCCCTTATTTATTAGAGGTAGTACTTCTTGATAAATACCATTTGATATATAAGTGTTTGTTAAATAATTAATTGCGAAAAGGATTTCTTCTGGCTCCCCAAAATCTATAATTGCTTCATAATCTGCTATCGCACCTTCTAAATCTCCAAGTTGATATTTACCGAACGCTCTGTCTAAGTAGCTTTTTGTATAAGTTGGGTCAAGCTTTATTGCATTTGTATTATCTATTATTGATCCTTTTATATCATCTATCTGAAGTTTTAAATAGGCTCTCCAATTTAGGAAATAACTATTCGGATTGATATTAATTGCTTCTGTAAAATCTTTAATTGCGGAATCAAAATCCTTTAATTGATTTTTAGATGCACCTCTACCAGAATACGCATCTTCATTATTGGGATTAAGTTCTATAACTTTGGAATAGTCTTCAATAGATCCTTCATAATCTTCCAATATATATCTTAAATATCCTCGGAAGAAATAAGCTTCTTCATATTCGGGATTTATTTTTATTGCAGATGAATAATCTGAAATAGCTCTCTCGTAATTTTCATTTTTTTCATGAAGATAACCTCTCCAGAAAAAAGATTTTTCCCAGGGATTTGGATTTAATTCAATTGCTTTTGAATAATCTGCAATCGCTCCTAAAAAGTCTCCAAGAAATTCTTTACTTATCGCCCTGTAGTGATAACCTCTCCAGTTATCTGGATTTGATTTTATATATTTATTAAAATCATCCAAAGCATCTGAATATTTTTTCTTAGAGATATTTTCTTTGCCGCTTTCAAAAAAAGATTCCTTGGTTTCCGCTTCAAGAGCTTTGAAACTAAAAATATTTGCAGGACTGGAAAAAAATAAAAATAATAATAAAAGATACTTAATCATTTATTTCAGAATTTGAATCTTGTATCAACTTTTGAGGTTTTTAGATTTATGCCCAGAAGACCTGAAGCATCTTTTTTGTATGGTGAGGATTCAAGATCGACTGATTTACCAGATCCCCTTGTTCTTGTGAATGCTTTATAAAGAGGATCATCTATATCTCCCTTAACTAATTTTTCTATGGAAGCGTAGGAACAATCAGCATCAACTCTCCCCATCCCTGATAAAAGTGCATAGGTTCTTTGAGCTCCCGATCCATGAGTTTTATCTCCTATTGAATAAGCAACAGATGACATTTCCAGAATATTTTCTCGGGTGACTCCTAATTCTTTATTTCCTTTCTGAATAAAATAACCTGCAAGACAATCAGCCTGAAGTTCATGATTGGGATCTTTTAATCTTATCTCCAGAGCATTTTGCAAGGCATGGGCGAATTCATGAGCAACTACATATGCAACGCTGGAGTTTCCGAACGCCTTTATAAAAGTTTTAAGTTGAACGGGGTCAAGAACTATTGTGTGATCGGGTGGGCAATAATAAGATCCGGCGACGTCAAACCCCTCATTTGATCCTTTACATCCTCCTCCAAATAATCTCGTTCCACTTGGCACCGTAATTACCTGAGGAGGAAACCATTTCTTCAGATTCTCATCATCATTCCATGTCTTAATTAAATAAACTGTTGTTTTTTCAATTAAATCTGGAATGTTGGAAGCTTTTGCTTCATAAGGAAAAATTAAAATAAATATTGCTAAAAGAACCTTCATCAAGGAGGAAAAGTATTGTTCTATATATTAGTTAATTTATTTATTGAGTTATAAGAAATTAAGAAATCATAATAATATATAAGATCTATTATCTACCTTTAAAACAGAAAAAATGGACCCGAAAACGGACGTCCAATTCTGAATAATTTCTTTGTGCGATAGTGGTAATCTCTTTGATACCAAGCTATCCCGCGAGTGCCCTCGTCGGGACTTGAACCCGAGACCTCTCCCTTACCAAGGGAGTGCTCTACCGCTGAGCTACAAGGGCAATTTTAAAGTGGGCCGGGTTGGATTTGAACCAACGTAGGCAGAGCCAGCGGATTTACAGTCCGCCCCCTTTAACCACTCGGGCACCGACCCCCACTATTTGAACTTATCAGTTAATGGACACTTTGTGTGAAATTGTTTTGGTTTTTTTGCTTCTTTCTAGATAGCATTTGTAAAGAAATGACTTTATTGATGATGAATATTTTATTGATAAATGGACCAAATTTAAATTTATTGGGGACTAGAGAACCTGAAATATATGGTAATAAAACATTGAGCGATATAGAAAAAGATCTAACAAAAGTTGCTAAAGAAAAGAGTATTAATCTTGAATGTTTTCAAAGTAATCACGAAGGAGAAATAGTAGATAAAATACAAGAGTCTGTAAAAAGTATCCAAGCTATTCTTATAAATGCTGGCGCTTTTACTCATACCTCGATTTCCATTAGAGATGCTTTAATTGGATCAAAAATTCCGTTTGTAGAGTTACATATTTCAAATATTTTCAGTAGAGAAGATTTTCGTAAAGAATCTTTTCTTACAGATAAAGCTATAGGAATTATTAGTGGATTCGGAATAACAAGTTATTCCTTAGCTCTTGAAGGAATTATTGGATATTTAAGTAGTAAAGATTAAATGCTAGTCGATTTTAAAAGGCCTTCTTCTCATATTAAATATTTATCCTCATTAACCTCAGATGAGTGGATCAAACTCGCTTTATCTAATCCAATAGATATTCTTATTGACCATGCTCATTGTGAAAGAAAAGCAGCAGGAGTGGCTATTCAATTGATGTTTAGATATCCATCAGAACCAAATCTGGCAGAAGTTCTAAGTCCAATAGCGAGAGAGGAATTAGAGCATTTTGAAAAAATACTTTATTTTTTAAAGGATCTTGGACATTCGCTTGAGTCCTTAAAACCGCCTCCATATGGAGCTGAATTGTCCAAGAATATAAGAAAGGAAGAGCCCTATAGAATGCTTGATAGTTTTTTGATCGCAGGACTTATTGAAGCAAGAAGTCATGAAAGATTAGCCTTGCTTGCGCTGAATTCTGAAAAAGAATCTTTTAAAGCCCTTTATGAGTCTTTGCTTGAGAGTGAAGCAAGACACTTTGGGATTTATTGGAAACTTGCGCAAAAAAAATTCTCTAAAAATCAAACTTTCAAAAGGTTAGAGGAATTGTCTGAAATTGAGTCAGAAATCCTTGCTGAGACTTTTATGATGCCAAGGGTCCACAGCTAGAAATAATTAAATTAAGAATGTTAATAAAACAATTTTTAACAGTATTTAAAGGTTATAAAAGAGATTCAGCATCATTGACCGTCGTTGGGGTTGGGCCTGGAGATCCATCACTTTTAACAATTGCTGCTGTAGATGCAATAAAAAAAGCTAAAGTTATAGTTTTTCCAATATCAGATGATAATAAAAAGAGTTTTGCTGCAGAAATAGTCAAGAAATATACCAAATTTAAAAAAAATGTACCTATCATCTTTCCAATGGCCCGAGAGGGTTTTGATCCTGATGAAATATGGTCAAATGCTGTGGGGAAAATTGTGAAATTCATAAAAAATGGTGAATCAGTTGTTTTACTTTGTCTTGGCGATACTTCGCTATTTGCAAGCTCTTCGAATATTTTGAGGATAATAAAAAAAACTTATCCCGAAATTATCACCAAAACTATACCCGGGATTTCTTCTCTGTCAGCAACAGCAGCATTGAATGATTTTGATTTAGTCAAAAAAGGAGAGACCTTGATAATAAAAGAATGCCCTTCTTTAAATTCAGAATTAACATCCCTTATCACGGAAAGTAGAGGAAGTAAAACTGTTTTGGCAATTATGAAAGTTGGGAAAAGATGGAATTTAGTAAGAGAAATCTTAAAAAAAGAGGACATTATT
This sequence comes from Prochlorococcus marinus XMU1404, assembly GCF_017696175.1. Lineage (NCBI taxonomy): Bacteria > Bacillati > Cyanobacteriota > Cyanophyceae > Synechococcales > Prochlorococcaceae > Prochlorococcus > Prochlorococcus marinus. The sequence continues at coordinate 384,111 of NZ_JAAORE010000001.1, forward strand.
AATAAATCACTTATAGCTTTAAGTGTTGGTATGCCTAATCAAATTATTCAATATGCATCTCAATATAAAAAGGACTTCATGCCTTATTTCTCTTTAATTTTGATAAGGTTTGATTAATGAATAAAAAGGAAAATTTCGCAGGAAAACAATTTACATGGCCAATATCTAGGAAACTATTATTTCTCGTTCTTGAAGATAAAGTAAGTGATGTTTTTGTTTGTGAATTGGTCTGGGAAAGACTTTTTTACATTAGAGAAAAAAATACGAATGATTGGATTTCTAGTGAATTAACTTCTGCTTATTGGTCAGGAAAATTCGTAAAAGCTCCTCAAATCATTTCAGAGCGAATAGCCTCAGTACATTTGACCCGATCAATTCCAAAGGATTATAAGCAGGGATTGAAAAATTTTCTTAATTTTAAAGGCTATAAAATTAACGAACTTTATCCAAGAAGGACTAGAAGAGCTACTGCAGTAAATTGGTTAATTTGTTGGTCTATTGAAAATAATTGTTTTTCAAATGAGAATAGCGTAATCCCAATTCCGAGTTCGACACCTGTTGATCCAGCTAAAGGACATTTTGGTGATCCAGAAATTAAATAAATTTTTTTGAGTAAGGTAAATGATTCTAATAAAGGTATAGTTGTAATGGATATACTTTTTTTGGAGAGAAAAATTGATTCTCCCTACAATAGCAATCATAGGAAGACCTAACGTAGGGAAATCTACTTTGGTTAATCGTCTTTGCCAAAGTAATGATGCAATTGTTTTTGATAAACCTGGTGTCACAAGAGATAGAACTTATCAGAATGCGTCATGGGGAGGAAAGGAATTTCAAATAGTTGATACTGGGGGATTAGTTTTTGATGATGATAGTGAATTTCTTCCAGAGATAAGAACTCAAGTTTTCTTAGCTCTAGAAGAGGCTTCAATCGCCTTACTTGTGGTAGATGGAAATCAAGGTGTTACTGATGGTGATTTATCAATAGCAAAATGGCTAAGAAACTCAAGCTGTAAAACAATTGTTGCTGTTAATAAATGTGAATCGACTACTCTTGGAATCTCCTTGGCTTCAGAGTTCTGGAAATTAGGATTGGGCGAACCTTATCCCGTTTCAGCTATTCATGGTTCAGGTACTGGGGATCTTTTAGATCTCGTTATTGGCGAACTTCCTGAAAATAACATTCAGGATGAAGAAGAAAAGATAATGATGTCAATTATTGGCAGGCCAAACGTTGGTAAATCTAGTTTGTTAAATTCAATCTCCGGAGAAAAAAGAGCAATAGTTAGTGATATTAGTGGAACGACAACTGATTCAATAGATACTCTTATTAAAAAAGGTGATTATCAATGGAAAATTGTTGATACTGCAGGGATTAGAAGAAAGAAAAATGTCAAATATGGTACTGAATTCTTTGGTATTAATAGGGCTTTTAAATCTATTGATAGAAGTGATGTTTGTGTTTTAGTTATAGATGCTATAGATGGAGTAACTGATCAAGACCAGAAGTTGGCAGGGCGAATAGAGGAGCAAGGGAGAGCTTGCATAATTGTTGTTAATAAATGGGATCTTGTAGACAAAAATAGTTCAACAATTTATCAAGTAGAGAAAGAACTAAGATCTAAACTGTATTTTTTACACTGGTCAAAAATGATTTTTATATCTGCTCTAACTGGCCAAAGAGTTGAAAATATTTTTGAACATGCTCTTAATGCTGTTAATCAACATAGGAGAAGAGTTACAACGTCTGTTGTTAATGAAGTGCTTAAAGAATCAATTAGTTGGAAAAGTCCTCCAACGAAAAGAAGTGGCAAGCAAGGTAGGCTTTATTACGGTACTCAAGTAAAGAACAAACCTCCCACTTTTACTCTTTTTGTAAATGACCCTAAATTATTCGGAATAACTTATCGAAGATATATTGAAAAACAAATTAGATTCAATTTAGGCTTTGAAGGTACACCTCTAATTTTACTTTGGAGAGGAAAACAGCAAAGAGCATTAAATAGAGAAGTCGAAAGGGAAAATATTGAGTTAATTCAAAAAGATTGATGAATATACTTACCAAATTTTCTGTTGGACAATACGTTTATGGCAATAGAAGTTGGCTAAGAATTATAGATAGTAGATTAAAAATAATTATAGTAATGATATTTCTAATTACTCCAATTTGGGCAGGTCCAATATATAGGTTGAGTCTAGTAGGTTGTTTACTTTTAATTACTTTTTTAAGTTTGTTGCCATCTAGAGTATGGTGGCGATCATTATTTTTGCTCACATTCTTATCATTATTAATTGGATTTATATCAATACTCGCTTCTTCTGATATTCAATCTCTTGAAAGCTACTTAAGAAATCCCGATGAGTTGCAAGAAGTAATAGAAAACTATAAAAAATGGAATATATTGGAAATTCCTTCACAGAAGATATGGTTTATAAATTTTGGTCCATATAACTTATCAAGAAAAGCCCTTGAATTAGGAATTAAAACCTCCACTTTGATATTTACTGTTATTCATAGTGTTAATTTGATGCTTTTGACTACATTACAAGAAGATATTGTGTGGGCATTAAGTTGGTTCATGTATCCATTAAGAAAGATTGGATTGCCAATTAGTAAGTGGCTTTTTCAATTATTAATTGCATTACGTTTTATTCCTCTAGTACAGGAAGAATTTCAAAATATAATTAAATCAGTGTCAGTGAGATCAATAAATTTTAGAAATTTAGGGTTTAAGAAATCATTTAATGTCTTATTATTTTTAGTGGAAAGGTTATTTCAAAATATATTTCTGAGAATTGATCAAGGGGCAGAATCATTGCTCTCCAAGAAAGAAATTATTATAAAAACTGATAGATTCAGAACCTCCTATCCTTCGAGATCCTTCAATGTAATTTTAAATACATTATCGATATGTTTTATTTCGATAGCAATTTTTCTTAGAAAACTGTATGGTGCATTATAAAGAACACCATATTTAAGTTTGAGTTCCGAGCGTTATTTAAACCATCCAACATTTGGCATGTTGTACCAAGTCTCTCCTGGAAATGATGGAAGAGATATTTATGCGACTTTGTATGCCCAAAAAATGTTTTTTTTAGTAGAAATTAAACAAAGAGAAGTTTTTTTTGAAGTTATACCTTATTTAGATGCTCGTAATCAAGCTGAATTAAATCTTCAAAAAGCAAGGAGGAAAGGATCTGAAGAGCTGCAAAAATGGGAGAATTTATTTACGCAAACTTTTTTATAAAAGGTGGATCTTTCAAATTATTTTAAAATTAAGAATGAAATCCCTTCAAATGTAAATATACTTGCTGTAAGCAAAGGATTTAAAAGTCAAGAAATCAAGACTATTCAAAATATGGGTCAGAATGATTTTGGTGAGAGTAAGTTCCAAGAGGCATTTGAAAAGCAATTGATCTTAAAAGACTTTAAACAAATTAAATGGCACTTTATCGGGAGAATACAGAGTAATAAAATAAGAAAGATAGTTCAAAATTTTAAATATATTCATTCAGTTGATTCATTTGAGAAGTTGCAAAAGATTTCTATGATTTCATTTGAGGAGAAGAAAAATCCATCAATAATGTTGCAGGTCAAGTTAAGTGATGATCCTACTAAAGGTGGTTTTAATCCTGAACTTTTAGTGACTCAATGGAGAGAAATTAAACAATTGAAAAATATTACATTAAAAGGATTGATGACTATTAATCCTAAAGAACTAAGCTCTAAGGAAAATTTAAACTTGTTTAAAAAATGCCGCGCTCTCTCTGATTCGCTTCAACTTCCAGATTGTTCAATGGGAATGTCAGGGGATTGGGAAGAAGCTATTGAAGCTGGATCAACATGGTTAAGATTAGGTTCGATAATATTTGGCGATAGGGGATAATTTAGTTATTTTTTATAAAAATCTTATCTATTAACTTGCAGTTAAGTGCAAGTAACGTTATTTAAGTATAGGTAGTTTATTCATTTAAGAAATGAATCTATTGCTTGAGGTTTTTATACCTTAGTAATCAATTTCAAGAGGATTTAAAAGGTGTCACTTATTTCTAGATTAAAGGCTGTTGTTGCAGGTGATGAGTATCTCGATGATGATTTTGATGACTTTGATTATGCATCAGAAGATGATTTAAATGATATTAATGATTTAAAGCAAAGTCAGAAAAACTCTAAAGCTCTTGCCAATACAAATCCATTTGAATTTATGAACAACAATAGATCATCAAAAGTTGTTGGAATGCCTGGAATCTCAAATTCATCTTCAGAAGTAAGTTTAATGGAACCAAGAAGTTTCGATGAGATGCCTCAAGCTATTCAAGCATTAAGAGAGAGAAAAACTGTAATTCTTAATCTAACTATGATGGATCCTGATCAAGCCCAAAGAGCGGTAGACTTTATTGCTGGAGGGACATACGCAATCGATGGACATCAAGAGAGAGTTGGTGAAAGTATATTTCTTTTTGCTCCAAGTTGCGTAAACGTAACTAGTTCTTTCACTGAAGAAGCTTCTCCCTCAAATATGACTACAAAAAGCGCACCACAATATAGTTTTCAAAAAAACACAGCTCCAGAACCAGCATGGGGAGATTCTAAATTAAGTGCTTTTTCATGATTAATCTGTGACTGATAAAATTGCGATTATTGGTTTCGGAAATATTGCAAATGCTATAATAACTCCATTATTAGATAAAAAATTAATTCAGCCAGAGAATGTTTATTGTGTTGTAAACACAGAAAAAAGTTTAGAAAATATAAAAGAAACATACAAACATAATATAAACGTCTATAAATCTAGTTCTAAAGATGCAAAGATAATTTGGGATTGTCAGGTTAAACTTCTCTCTATAAAACCTCAACATCTTAAAGATATAAGTGAGGCTAAAAATATACAAACTAAGGATAATTTATTAGTCTCAATTCTTGCTGGAGTTTCAATAGATAGACTTAATCAAAAATTTCCCAACCATAAATGTGTGAGAGTAGTTACAAATATTCCAATCACTGTTGGAAAGGGCTTAACAGGAATTGCTTGGGGTGAGAGAATTACTGAAGATCAGAAACAATTTACAAAAAAATTATTTGAAAATACTAGTAAAATTTACGAATTTACTGAAGATTACCTAGACATATTTTTAGCTTTAACTTCTTCAGCACCTGCCATTATTGCTTTGATAATAGAATCTTTAAGTGATGGCGGTTTGAGTGGTGGATTACCAAAAATACTTTCAGAAGAACTCGTTATGGAGATGATATTAGGTACTGTAAGTCTAATCAAAGAAAAAAAAATAACTACTTCTGAGCTTAAGAATTTAGTGACCTCTCCAGGCGGAACAACTATTTCTGCATTAAGGGTTTTAGAAAAAAAAAGTATAAGGTCTGCTTTAATTGAATCAATAGTTTCGGCTAGTAATAGAAGTAAGGAGTTTCGCTAGTTCTTGAAATTGTCTTTTAAGTTCATATAAACTTTCTCAAGAGAATTTATATTTTTAGTAATTGTATACCTCTCGAGTACTCTTTCTCTAGCTTTTTGGCCAAGATCCTTGGTAAATGAGGGGTGTTCGACAAGAATTGGGATTATAGTTTTTAGTTGTGCAGCCACATTATCAGTTGAAATTATTATTCCTGCCCCGTTATCTAAAACTTCACCATCAGCCCCAGCATCTGTTGCTACACATGCAGTTCCGGTAGACATTGCCTCTAAAAGTGATAATGATAAACCTTCTACTAAGCTTGGTAAGAAAAATACTTCTGCTATTTGCATTATTGCTACTCTAGCTTCTAAATCTAATTCGGCACCCCACCAAATTAATTTCTCTTTACTAAGGTTAGAAAAACTATTTTCAAGTGTTGGCTTCATTGGTCCATCTCCAACTATAACTAATTTGCAATTATTGTTTTTTATTTGGCGCCAAGAACGTAAAAGTGCTTCGATATTTTTCTCATTTGCAATTCTTCCCATATATAAAAAGATTCTTTTATTTCCTAGTTTATTTTTTATCTGATCATATTTTGTATTTTTTTTGTAAAAAGGTTTCCAAATATTTTCATTAACTCCGTTTGGAATAATTATTTGTTTTTCATTAGGTACTCCTAATTTCTTAAGAACATTTTTTTGAGGTTCAGAAAAAACGATTATTTTATCAAACTTTGCTAGTGACGGAGCATAAAGTTGATACGTTAATTGTTGAGTACTTGCCGTTAAATTTCTATTTTTAGCATCAAATGGTGGGTGAAATGTTCCTATAAGTGGAACATTAATTTCATTACAAAGCTCTGGTAGTCTAAAGTCTAAAGGGGATAAAGTTAGACTGGCATGGACGATATCGGGTTTTAATCTTTCTAGTGATAGCCTTAGCTCTTTTTCTGCTCTTGGGGAGGGTATTGTATAAACCTGTGACTTAATTAAGTATGGGAGACTTACTTCAGGATCATTTGCCAGAAATAATGGTTTTGATGAATTTGAACTAGAGGGATTGTCGAAATGAATAAAACTAATTTTATGCCCTCTAGCCTTCAATTCCTCAGTAGTTGAATTACCATAAGTTACATTTCCACAAAAAGGAGATTTTTTACCCAACCAAGCAATATGAACCACATTAATTGAATTAACTACTTATTAAGTTAACAGTAAGAGCCCCAAAGAACATAATTTTGAAATTTGTTAATGGTCCATCAATATGCTAAGAATATAATTCTTTCAACATTTTTAGTGAAGATATATCTTTCTCTAGTTGAGTAGAGATCCAAGTTTCAATAATAAATAATATTTTAAGCCAAACTTTTTTTGGACCCAATAACTCTCCATTTGATTTTATTGGTAATTCGGGGAAGAGCAGTCTCTGTATTAAAGCAACTTCAGATGCATTAATTTTTAGATTACTTTGGGGATCTTCGATGGTTGAAAATCCTTCACTTGGCAAATAATAACAATTCCATTTCCAATTTCCTAAAGGGGGAATAATAGGCGCTCCCGTTTTACAACAATGATGAATTGGTAAATTAATCCCCCCGATTGCTAAAAGATGGATTAAAGATTGCATACTAATTGAAAGGATTTTAAAATCTTCTTCTTTAGAAACTTCATATAAATAAATTCTATCTAAATGAGCAAGAACACAAGTTAAATAGTTTTGCTGTTGGTCATTATTCCCTATTAATAAGAATGTTAATTCAGTTATTGCTTGTGCGGCTGCAAGACATTCAATATTTTTTCCTAAACCAGAATAACTTTTTAATATTTTAATTTGACGTACAGATTTAAGATTTCTTTTGCCAAAAATCTGCAAACTTAAATATGTTAAGGGAGTGGCTGCCGCAAGACTACTTTTTGGACGTCTAGCCCCAGGCACTGCTAATCTAACAATCCCTTGCTCATCTGTAAGGATAGTAATTATTCTATCATTCTCACCTAATGGAGTAGCTTTAATACATAAACCTTCTAATCTAAACTCACCAGAACCAGACATTCAAATACCTTTTATTTCTTGAAAAATCTCACAAAAATTGGAAGTACCTACGCAATTAATTCCTGCATCGAACAAATCAATAACTTGGACAAGTTTTTTTATACCACCTACAATTTTAATCTGATTTTGGTTCCCTATCAATTTTAATATGTCTGCCACATCATTCGATGAAATAGGAGACCCAAAACCGTCTCCGAATTGAAAATTCTTTATTCCTAGTTCTAAAGATATTTCTATCGCATTGTACAAAATTTCTTCTTGTAATTTTAATTTATTTATAATTATTGTAACTGGTAAACCTGATAGCTTAACTTGCTCAATTTCAGCAGCAAAAGTTTCTAAATTCCTTTTGGATAAACTGATGAAGTTTGGGATATATTCAATTCCATTTGCACCTTTATCTTTTGCAAAATAAACAAATTCTTCAATAAATGAAACCGGTAAATCTGCTAAAGGATAAGAAATGAGTGCGTTTATATTTGCGTCGTAATTACCCAAATAGTGCTTGAAATAAGCAAGATAATTAAGTGAAGTAGAAATATTCTTGAGATTATATTTTTTTATTAAGTCGCAATTTGTGCAGAAATCATCCCAGGTTAGGTATGGGTTAATAATAATTGCATGAATTTTTTCGTTTAATTCATATTCAATATTTGGCATTGAAAAGTTATTTAGATTGAATCAGTCCATAACCTCCATGATTCCTCTTATAAATAACTTGAAGTTCATTATTTTTCTTATTTCGGAAAACATAAAAATCATGATCAATTAGTTCTAATTGTTTTCTTGCTTCTTCTGATGAAATTGGATTCATTTCAAAGTATTTATTTTTTATCGATGGCTCAGGCAGACTTGCTTTTATTCCTTCTTTAAGGAAATTTTCATCTAAAAATCTTGATTCCATATTTTCAATTCGGAAAGACTCTTTATTTTTAAATTGATTATTATGGATTGTTTTATTGTTTCTTTCTTTGTATTTACGTAATTTTCTACAAAGTTTATTTGAAACTAAATCAATGCTTGAGTACAGATTTTCAGTTTTTTCTTCAGCTCTAATTACAATACCATTCGCAAAAATTGTAACTTCTGCAGTTTGGAACGAGACTCTTGGATTCTTTTCTATTGAAAGGTGTATATCTGCTTCTTTAACGATATCCTTATAGTGATGTGTTGCTTTTTCTATCTTTGCCTCAGTATATTCTTTTAATGCTCCAGTGAGCTCAAGATTTTTCCCATGGATTAAAATTTTCATAACAAATCTAAAAATATTTACTTACTTTCTAAATCTACTTAAATATGCTTAATAGAACAGCAATAATTAAACAACCTGATAAGATTTCTTCTTTTAATGATGTTTATAAATTACAAAAAGAATATCAGGAGGCATTGATTTTAGATAACTCTAACCCTGATTTTATTTGGATAGGGGAGCATCAACTCTGTTATACGTTGGGTAGAGGATCTAATTATGATAATTTATTATTTTCTCTGAATGATGATAAATATGATGTTTTTAAGATTGATAGAGGTGGTGAGGTTACTTGCCATATGCCAGGACAATTAGTAACGTATTTGGTTGTAGATTTGAAAAATTTTAATAAAGATTTAAATTGGTATTTAAGAAAAATTGAAGAAATTATTATAAAAATTCTTGGAGTTTTTAATATAAATTGTCACTCTAGAAAAGGATTTACTGGTGTTTGGATAGGAAATAAGAAAATTGCTTCAATTGGCATTGGTTGTAAAAGATGGATTACAATAAATGGATTTTCAATCAATATTGACTGCGAATTAGAAAACTTTAATAAAATTGTTCCTTGTGGAATAGAAAATTGTCTTATGGCAAATATGATTGATTACAACAAAAATTTAAATATTCATGAAGTCAAGAGAATTGTTAAAAAAATCATTAAGGAAGAATTTAATTTTGATTTTGTATCAAAATAGAAATTAAAATTTCAAAATCAATTTAGTATGGGTGATTTAGCGTATTGGCCTTCAGCCAAACCTCTCTCTAAAAAAGATAAATTTGCTAAAAATAGAGATTTTATTAAGAACCTTAATCATATAGATCAAATTTGGGAAAAATTAAAATTTAAATGTGGTGATACCTTAGCTGTTTGCGATTTAAGAGGAAAATACAAAGAAAAAATTTCTTATTCTGAGCTGGCTGATTTAATAACAAAAGTCTCTTTTTCTTTTAAAAATTATGGTTTAGCAAAGGGGGATGTAGTTACTGTAATATCTGAAAATTCTCCAAGATGGCTAGTAGTAGATCAAGGCTTAATGCGTTTAGGAGCTATAAATGCAGTGAGAGGTATTAATTCTCCTTCAGTAGAATTAGATTATATTATTGAACACTCTAATTCAGTAGGTCTAATAGTTCAATCTAAGGAGATTTGGCTAAAGTTAAAAAACAAAGAAGAATTAAAAAAAAGACTGAAATTTGTAATTAATTTAGAAGATGAACAATTTGAAAGTTTAATAAGTTGGAATCAATTTATAAGTGCATCAGAAAAAGAAAATTCACAAAGTAATAATCTTGAAAAATTTAATCCAAAAATTGATGATGTCGCTACTATTCTTTACACTTCTGGGACGACAGGAAAACCTAAAGGTGTCCCGTTGACTCATGCAAATTTTTTACATCAAATAATCAATTTAGCCTATATCGCTGATCCAGAACCTGGGACCGCTGTATTAAGCGTATTGCCTATATGGCATTCTTATGAGAGGAGTGCTGAATACTTCTTTTTTTCATGTGGTTGTTCTCAATACTATACAATTCCTAAATTCCTTAAAGATGATATTACACAAATAAAACCTGTTGTCATGGCTACTGTACCAAGACTATGGGAGGCAATACATGATGGTTTTTTTCAGGCGTTGAAAAAAATGCCTTCCAAAAAGCAAAAACTTATTAAGTTGTTGATAAGTAATAGTTCAGTTTTTAAAAGAAGTCTAAGAAAGATAAGAAATTTAGATATCAATCAAATAACCTTTAAATCAAAAATCCCCTTAATGGTTTCTGTTATTAGCCGATATCCTTTACATAAATTGTCTACTATTTTTTTATGGCCGAATATTCTTAGACAACTATGCGGAGAAAAACTGAAATTTCCCATTAACGGCGGAGGTGCATTGCCAGAACATGTGGATCTTTTTTTTGAATCTTTAGGTGTAGATGTTTTGGTGGGATATGGACTCACAGAAACTAGTCCAGTATTAACTTGTAGGAGAAGAGAATTAAATGTTAGAGGATCATCCGGTCAGCCTTTAGCATTTACTGAAATCAAAATAGTGAATGATGAGAAAAAAAAGATTCTGAATTTCAGAGAAGTCGGAAAAATTCTTGTTAAGGGGCCACAAGTAATGAAAGGTTATCTTAATAATGAATTAGCTACAAAAGATGTTTTATCCAAGGATGGTTGGTTTGATACTGGTGATTTAGGTTTTCTAATACCAAATGGTTCCCTTTTTATAACAGGAAGAGCCAAGGATACAATAGTGCTATCAAGTGGTGAAAATATAGAACCGAATCCGCTGGAGACCGAAATCCTTAGTTCTGAATTTATTAATCAAATTCAACTAGTAGGACAAGATAAGAAATGTTTAACAGCCCTTGTAGTGCCTAATGTCGAATTGGTTAAAAACAAGTTTTTGGAAGGAGACCTTTCAAAATTAAACCTAAATAAGAATATTGGAACATTTTTTAAATCACAAATTAATAATTTGCTTAAAAGTCGATTAGGAGCAAGATCAGAAGAACAAATATTAGATTGTTATTTTGTTGATGCCTTTACTTTAGAAAATGGCTTGTTGACGCAAACTCTTAAACAAAAAAGAAAAGAAATAGAAAAAAAGTATTTATTACAAATAGAAAATATGTATGAACAGAAATTTAGTAAGAAAAATTGATTTGTTCTTTCTATATTGAAAAGGTAATTTAACTTTTTATGGAAACAAAAAACTCAATATCTATAAAGCGCTCAATAGCTATTAAAGCTATAGTTACTCCAACTTGGAAGGAAGATGCTGAAAAAGAATTAAGTAAAGCAATTTCAAACATTGACCAGCAATTATCTCAACTTGAGCAAGAGGGGCAGCAAATAGTAAATAACATTAGATCTCAATCGGTTAACCCTCTAGATCCAAGAGTTCAAGAACAGGTTAGTCAGGTGCAACAACAAGTCGCAGCAAAACGAAATGAAATTGAAGAACAAAAAAGAAATCTACTTCAACAACAGAGTCAAGTTCGCGAATTAAAAATGGACGAAATTGTTGATCAAGGGCAAGTGGATAGTTTCTGTGATGTCACTGTGGGCGACAATCTTATTGAAAAAATGCAAGTCTCGATTACCGTTAAAGATGGAGTTATTCAATCTATAGATAATAATTAAAGGAAAGATTTAGTATTTTTTATAAAAATAAGTAAATTTTAATTGCAAAAGTTTTAAATTCTTATCGATCTAAATTATTACTTTCTTAAGTTTTAAGAGTTCCCACTGTGAGCATGATTTCGTATAATTAGATCAAGAGTTAAAAGGGTTCTTAATCATAAAAACTTTTGAAAGTTTGGTAAAAATCCCTTAAAACTTATGCAATAACAATTTTCTTATGTCTCACGAAATATTCATGCCTGCCTTGAGTTCTACTATGACGGAGGGCAAGATTGTGGAATGGTTGAAAAATCCGGGAGATAAGGTTGAAAGAGGCGAATCTGTCCTGGTTGTTGAATCTGACAAGGCAGATATGGATGTTGAATCTTTTCAAGATGGATATCTTGCAGCAGTTTTAATGCCTGCCGGCAGCACTGCACCTGTTGGAGAAACTATTGGACTCATTGTAGAAAATGAGGATGAGATAGCTTCTGTTCAAGAACAAAATAAAGGGAATCAACCCGAAGTCTCTAGTTCTGACCAACTTGAATTGGTAAGCAATAAAACCAAAGAAAAACCAGTAGTCCAGACTGAAAATATTAATAAAGAAGCTGAAGAAGTCGTCTTAAAGAGTGAAAAGCCTTTACCATCTTTTAATACTGATCAAATTAATGCCGCTACAAGTAATGTTTCTTCGAGGATAATTGCATCTCCAAGAGCTAAAAAACTAGCCTCTCAAATGGGTGTTGATTTAGCAAAGGTTCATGGATCTGGCCCTCACGGAAGGATTCAAGCCGATGATATTTTAAAAGCTAATGGCCAACCTGTCTCTATACCATGGATAGGCGAAGGTGATTCTCCTGCAAGTATTCCTGGTGCAAATTTGGGAGTTGAAAGTAAACTAGAAACTTCAGGACATAGTTTTGGTAATCCTGGAGAAACAGTTCAATTTAATACTCTTCAAAAAGCGGTAAATAAAAATATGGAATCTAGTTTAGATGTTCCATGTTTTAGGGTGGGTTACTCTATTAATACAGATAAATTAGATAATTTCTACAAAAAGGTAAAAGAGAACGGAGTGACTATGACTGCTTTACTTGTAAAGGCAGTTGCGAAGACATTAAAGAAACACCCTCAAGTTAACTCAAGCTTTTCAGAAAATGGAATTTCTTATCCAGAAAATATAAATATTGCTGTTGCTGTTGCGATGGAAGATGGGGGACTAATAACTCCAGTATTAAAAGAACCATGCAATACTGATTTATTTGAATTATCTAGGGAATGGAAAGATCTCGTAAAAAGATCGAGATCAAAACAATTAGAACCAGATGAATACTCAACGGGAACATTTACCTTATCTAACCTTGGTATGTTTGGTGTTGATAGATTTGACGCAATACTACCCCCAGGAACCGGTGCGATCTTAGCGATAGCGTCATCGAAACCAACTGTTGCAGCTAATAGTGATGGTTCAATATCTGTTAAAAAAATAATGCAGGTAAATCTTACAGCTGATCACAGAGTTATCTATGGAGCTGATGGTGCTTCATTCTTGAAAGACTTGGCCTACCTGATTGAAAATGAGCCAGAGACACTTGTATCTTAAATTTAATTGATTTCTCAAATTAATAATGAAGGAAGAGATTATAAGCTTGAAGCTTATGATTACTTTCTAGATCCTTCATTAATTGCTAGTAAACCTTCTGCAATAAGGCATGAATCAAGATTGATGATAGTTAGAAATAGTGTTTTAGAAGAGAATTGCTTAACTAATAAATTTACCAAGAATCTTTTAGATGAATTTAGAAAAGGCGATCTTGTGGTTGTAAATAATACTAAAGTAATGAAGGCAAGGTTAAAGGTTGAATTAGAAAATAGGACTTTAGTCGAATTACTAGTCTTAGAAAGATCCCATGAATGTGTTTGGTTATGTTTGGCAAAGCCAGCGAAAAAGTTAAAAATAAATAGAAAAATAATTTTAAAATTTCCTTCTGCACAAGATATTAATTTGATGGTTGATGGGGTTGATGAAGAAACTGGAGGGAGATTTATTAAATTTCCTGAAAATATAATTGATCTCAATTCAATGAATGACCTTCTTGATAAATACGGGGAAATACCTCTACCGCCTTATATAAAAAATTCCGAAGAAGAATCTTTTCATGAGAATAGTTATCAAACTGAGTATGCAACTAATCCAGGGGCCGTTGCCGCGCCAACTGCTGGTTTACACTTAAGCAAAAGTCTTCTTTCCAATTTAAAAAAAAAAGGAGTAATAATTTTACCGATAACTTTGCACGTGGGCTATGGAACATTCAAACCAATTGATCAAGAAGATCTAAGTGACTTAAAACTTCATAAAGAATGGGTAAGTGTTAATAAGGAAGTAGTGGAGGAAATTAAAAGAATAAAAAAAACAGATAGAAGAATTATTGCTATTGGGACAACTAGCGTAAGAGCTCTTGAAAGTTGTTATTCTCACGAAATTAATGACTTTATTCCCATAGCGAAATACGTGGATTTAGTAATTAAGCCTGGTTATGAATTTAAGGTAGTTGATGGGTTATTAACTAATTTTCATCTTCCTAAAAGTTCATTATTACTATTAGTAAGTGCAATGATTGGTAGAGAAAGATTATTAAATTTGTATAAAAAAGCCATAAAAGAAAAATTTAGATTTTTCTCTTATGGCGATGCTATGTATATTTCACCAGATTCATTACTGGAGAAAAATAGATTTAGGCTTTGACTGGTTCTTGAATGATTCCGCTTGGAACTTCAGTAAACATAATTGATGATAAATACCTCTCTGCTAAATCAGGTAGAACAACTACGATAGTTTTACCCGCATATTCATCTTGTTCAGCTAATCTAACAGCAGCAGCAGCAGCAGCTCCGCAAGATATTCCAACTAGTAGACCTTCCTCTTTAGCTAATCTAAGAGCCATCTCGATTGACTCGTCATTTGTTACCTGTTCGACTTTATCAACAATTGATAAGTCAAGGTTCTTAGGAATAAATCCTGCTCCAATACCTTGAATTTTATGTGGCCCAGATTTAACCTCTTCCCCATTCATTGTCTGAGTAATAACAGGACTATGAGAGGGTTCTACAGCTACAGAAGTAATATTTTTACCCTTTTCTTGCTTAATGTATCTTGAAACTCCTGTAATTGTGCCACCAGTTCCAACCCCTGCCACTAAAACATCAATTTCACCATCGCAATCATCCCAGATTTCTGGTCCAGTAGTTTTGAAGTGAATTTCAGGGTTTGCTGGATTATCAAATTGACCTGGCATGAAATATCGAGAAGGATTACTTTCTGCAATTTCTTTAGCCTTAGCTATTGCTCCAGGCATACCTTTAGATGCCTCTGTTAATACAATTTCAGCACCCAATACTGCCATTACCCTTCTTCTTTCAATTGACATGGATTCTGGCATTGTAAGGATTAGTTTATAACCTCTTGCTGAAGCAGTAAAAGCTAGAGCAATTCCTGTATTTCCAGAAGTTGGCTCAACAATAGTTTTGTCTTTTGTAAGCTTCCCACTTTTCTCTGCATCCCAGATCATGTTTGCGCCAATCCTACATTTGACACTATAAGCAGGGTTTCTACCTTCAATTTTTGCAAGTACTGTAGCTTTCGCGTTTTTAGTAACTGATTTTAATTTTACTAATGGAGTGTTTCCAATAGCAAAACTGTTGTCCTCATAAATTTTTGCCATTTATATATTGAGAAAATATATATTAATACTAACTATTATTCAGAAAAAGAGTATATAAGTTTCTATACGGTAAATACTAGGAATTTAGAAATTATTTAGTGCTTCAGAAAAGCTTTTCCATAATTGATCTTGGTCTTCTAATCCAACTGATACTCTAATAAGGTGCGAAGGTATACCAAAACTTTCAGCCCAATCCAACTCGTCATAATGAGCTAGTAAAACATAAGGACAAACTAGAGTAAATTTTGTACCTAAACTAGGTCCTTTAGATACTTGTAGAGAATCATAAAATTTCTTAGCTTTGTTCAATCCTCCATTTAATTCAAACGATAATAAGCAGCCATATCCTCCATCAGAAGTGAGCAAAGAATTAAAATTTGGACAATTTTCAGGATGGAAAATATTTTTAATCTCGCTATGGGTCTCTAATCTTTTTTTTAATTCTAAACATGATTTATTTTGTTCAAAAACTCTTTGATTTACATCTCTACTAACTTTCTCTAGATAAACTGTATCTCCATCGGAAAGTGTTGGAAGATTAATCTCGTTTAATGCATTTCTAAATTGATCAATCCATTTGCTTTTTGGATTTAGTATTAATGATCCGGCAAGAATATCACCACTACCTGAAAAAATTTTTGTAAGTGAAGTAAAAACTATATCTGCATGTTCTAGGGAATTTATATTTAAATTTGAACCAATTGTATCGTCAACAATTAAGGGAATATTTAACTTTTTTGCTATTTTTGAAATTTTTTTAATGTTTACACATTTGAGCATTGGATTACTCGGTAGTTCAATAATTAATGCTGATGGATTTATTCTTTTGATTTCTAATTCAATATCCTCGCAATTTTCTTCTGTAATTAACTTGGCTCCATGAAAGATATTCATTGGTAATTTAAGTACATCTACATATGGAAAACCAATTTGGAGTGTTGGTTTAGCTGGAAATAATTTATATATGATTTCCAATGATGTATGCAATGCAGACATTCCAGATGAAGTTAAGTGAATATCATTAGAGTTAATTTTTGTAGATTTAGAAATTCTATTTTTTATTCTTTGAGAACATTCATTTACGTAAGATTTTGGAGGACAATCTTCAAGACCTAGTTCTATAGCAGCAGCCCTTGAAGATATGCCAAGACCAGTATGTTGCCAAAAAGATTTTGCATAAATACTTCCTTCTTTTTCAGTTATTAAGAGAGCTAAATTATCTCTTTTTTCTATTAATGAGAATTGTTCAGAAGTATTTCTATCAATGTATTTTTTGGCTTTAAAAGCTATGCTTTCATTAGGATATGGCCAGATACTTTTATTGTTGTAGTAATTTTCCTTTTTTACTTTTTCGCATAATCTTTTCACTATGGGGTTTAGCCCGAATCTTGGGTAAATGGACTTCAATAAATTCATACATTCTTGATTTTTTTCCTCGTAATTTATTACATCATTCCAAGTTGGTAATGCTACAGAAACAGCATGAATACTATCAGGAATAGAATATCCCAACTCTAAATTTTTCCATATAGGGTTTTTAAGTAAATCTCTCAATTTTCAGAATTTATTTAAAGCAAATAATATGTCTGAGATTAAATCGTTTGTTTCTTCACATCCAATCGATAATCTGACAAGAGCATCATCTATCCCTAAAAGATTTTTTGTTTCATCATCAACAGAAGCATGAGTCATTGTTGCGGGGTGACAAATTAAACTTTCAACTCCTCCAAGGCTTTCTGCTAGAGAGAAATATTTGAGAGATTTGCAAAATTTAAAAGTATCCTCTTTTTTAAGATTTAATTTTATGGTGATCATCGAACCTCCAGATCTCATTTGCGATTTTGCTAAATTAAATTGCGGATGTTTTTCATTAAAAGGATAAATTACTTTACTAATTATTTTATGATTCTCTAATTCTTCAGAAATTAATTTTGCACTTTGCGTTTGTTGTTCGATTCTTAAAGGAAGAGTTTTTACTCCTCTCGTAATGAGCCAACTATCAAAAGGAGATGGTTGAAGCCCTAGAGCTTTTTGAGAGAAAAGCATCTTACTATTCCATACCTCATTATTTGTCAGTACTGCTCCACCAAGCGCATCACTATGTCCATTAATGAATTTTGTTGTACTTACGAGTGATAGTGTCGCCCCAAGGTCCAATGGTTTTTGAATAAGTGCCGTAGAAAAGGTGTTGTCCACAACTACTGGGATTTGTAGTTTATTCGCTTCATCACAAATCGCCTTAATATCAAGTACCTTCAAAAGTGGATTAGTTGGACTTTCTAGCCATATCAAGGTTGGCTCGAAGTATGAAATCTTTTCGATATTATTTTCGTTTGTAAAATCTGTGTATAAAACTTCTAGTCCAAATTTCTTGAAAACTTTTTCGAACATCCTCACTGTACAACCATAGAGATTTGACTCGCAGAGTATCCTGTCACCTGATTTTAGTGTTGATGAAATTGCAGTTACCGCGCTAATTCCAGATCCAAAAACTGTACAGTATTTAGAATCTTCTATTGATTTAAGGACGCTTTCTAGAATTCTAAAGTTTGGATTGCCTGATCTTGTGTAGTCGAAATTATCTTTATTTCCATGTTTGAAAGTAGATGTAGAAAAAATAGGAGGCATAACGCATCCAGTTTCTTCTGCAAATGTTTCCCCATGGTGAATAGATAAGGTCTTAAAACCTGGCTTTTTTATATTATTTTCCTTATTTCCCATTATTTTAAAAATAAGAATTAAATTAAAACTCTCTTTTAAAAATTGAGAGATTTAATAATCCAAAGAAAAGCAGTATTAAACTTTTCTTGAATAATATTCAACAACTAGTAGTTCGTTTATTTCAAGAGCCACCCACTCTCTATCGCATTTCCCATTGATTTTTCCCGATAATTTAGGTTTGTCTAAATCAAGATGAGGTGGGACATTTGCTAAACCAGGGAATTCTATATTACCTTCTACAAGTTTTTTGCTTGCTTTTTTTTCTTTAATTCCGATTACATCGCCTGATTTGCATTGATAACCGGCAATATCAAGAACCTTTCCATTAACGGTTACATGGCCATGATTTACTAACTGTCTTGAGCCTGGAATGGTACCTCCAAAACCTAATCTAAAACAAATATTATCAAGTCTGTTTTCTAAAAGTCTTAGTAGGTTAGTTCCTGTAGATCCTTCTTGAGCTCTAGCTTTTTTTACATAACGTACTAGTTGTTTTTCAGAAACTCCGTAATTAAACCTAAGTTTCTGCTTTTCTTCTAGACGAATTGCATATTCTGATCGCTTGCGACGGGCTTGGCCGTGCTGACCTGGAGGATTAGACTTCTTTGAAGCTTTCCTGGTGAGACCTGGTAGTTCTCCCAAGCGACGCGTAACCCTTAATCTGGGGCCGCGGTATCTTGACATAATTTTTAATTAAATAGAAATTTGCAATAAATTGGATAATTGATTAAATTCAATTAAACTAAATTATTACTAGAATTATTATTTTACATCATTAAAGTGTTCAAAACTATTAATAAATCAATTACTTCTATACTTCTTTTTATGATTTCATTTTATCAAAAGTGTTTTTCTCCTTTTTTCGGACCAAGATGCAGATTTATTCCAAGTTGCAGCTCTTATGGATATGAGGCAATTACTAGACATGGTCCTTGGAAGGGAGGGTGGTTAACTTTAAGAAGATTAAGCAGATGTCATCCTTTAACCCCCTGCGGATGTGACCCTGTGCCTGACTAAATGAATGAAAATATTTATTTTTGTTAGGCAGGGATGTTGCCTTTGTGATTCATTAAAAAACAAACTGGCAAAAATAAATCTTAATGAGTTATTCCCTAATCTAGAGGAGCTTAAAGAAATTGATATTGATAGGGTCGATTTATATAAAGATAAATATAAAAAATATGATTATGAAGTACCCGTTATTGCTCTTGAAGGAATTAGGTCCGAGGAGTTTATAGAATTGCCTCGTATTTCTCCAAGATTAAAAGATGATCAATTAAAGAATTGGTTTCAAAAAAATATTAGTACCATTCTGGAGAAATAATTTTTTTATATGAGATCTATAAAATTACATAAACTTTTAGATTTGGTAGGAATTATCCCTTCATTAGATTTAATCGATCATGAAATTAATAATATTTCTTTTAACTCTAAAGAAGTACAAAAGGGAACTTTATTTTTAGGTATGCCAGGTTTAAATGTTGATGGAGGGAAATATTGTATTGAGGCAATTGAAAATGGCGCGGAGGCTGCCATTATTGGGCCTGTTGCAAAAGAGAAAATTGGATGTTTTGATCAAGAAAAGATTTTGGTTATAGAGAAAAATTTAGATTATATTTTTGGTCAAATAGTCGCTGAGTTTTGGAATAGGCCTTCAAGAAAAATAAAACTTATTGGTGTTACGGGTACAAATGGAAAAACGACAATTACTTTTTTACTGGAATATCTTTTAAAAAAATTAGGAAAAAAGACTGCATTATTTGGGACCTTGTTCAATAGATGGCCTGGCTTCTCTGAGGTAGCTTCTCATACAACTGATTTCGCGGATAAACTTCAAAAGAAATTAAATGCTGCTGTTGAGGCAGAATCTGAATTCGCGATATTAGAAGTAAGTTCTCATTCTATTGCTCAAAACAGGATATCAGGCTGCGAATTTGAAGCCGCTATTTTTACTAATTTAACTCAAGATCATCTTGATTATCACTTAGATATGGAATCATATTTTCAAACAAAAAGAAAATTATTTTTCCCACCTTATTTAAAAGAAAAAGATGGAATTTGTGTATTAAATCATGATGACCCTTGGATATCTAAATTATCATCTGATCTTGAAAAAGTATCTTCATTAGTCTCGACAAAGATTACTGACAGTGAATTTGAAAATGATGATTTTTTTTTCGTAACAGAGAAAAAATTTACTTCTAGTGGTTCCACCTGTATTTTTCATACACCTAGAGAAAAAATTAAACTTTTTGTTCCACTTGTCGGTGAATTTAATTTAATGAATGCGATTCAAGCAATAACAATTTTGTATAAACTTAATTTTTCTTTAAAAGATCTATCAAAGTTAATACATTCTTTCCCAGGTGCTCCTGGGAGAATGGAGAAAATACAAATTGATAATGATGTTGTTTTAAGATCACTTCCAACAGTAATTGTTGATTATGCCCACACTCCTGATGGATTAAAAAAAGTTTTGCAATCAGTTAAAAAACTTTGTGAAGGAAAACTCATAACTGTTTTTGGCTGTGGCGGAGATCGAGACCGTAGTAAAAGGCCTTTAATGGGATCAATAGCTGAAGAGTTTTCTGATCAACTTTTTATAACTTCAGATAATCCAAGATCAGAAGAACCTCAAAAGATAGTAAATGATATTTTGATGGGTATAAAAAGAAGAGAAAAAATAACAATTGAGATTGATAGATTTAAAGCAATAAATGAATCTATTAAATTTGCCAATAAAGAAGATATTGTTTTAATTGCAGGAAAAGGGCATGAAGACTACCAAATTCTCAATGATAAAGTTATTAATTTTGATGATAGAAAAATAGCTTATAAATTATTAAAAGAAAAAAGTAAATCTCAATAAAATTTCCTAATCAAATTTAAAGATCTTTACGCAAATCACAAGAAAAGTTTCTTAAAATCAATGGAGTTATTTTTAATGAAATGAAAGGCTTAGCCTTAGTTGTAGGCGCAGGTGGAATTGGAACACAAATAGCTAAAGATCTGAATGAAAGTGAAAAAGGCTTAGATGTCGTTTTGTGTGGAAGAAAGAGTGAATTTAATTCTTTTTGGGAATTAGATATAGAGGATTCTCAATCCCTTTTGCAGTTGAAAAATAAAATATCAAATCATCCTTCAAAATTAAGGCTAGTTGTTAATGCTACAGGTAGACTTCATAGTGATTCGCTTCAACCAGAAAAAAGATTACAACATCTTGATAAAAAAAATATGATGGAAAGTTTTTCAATAAATGCCTTTTCTCCTATTTTATTAGCTAAAGCGATTGAAGAATTTATACCAAAAGATTTTGATTTTAATTTTGCAAGTATAAGTGCAAGAGTGGGCAGCATTGGAGATAATCAAACTGGAGGTTGGTATTCATATAGAGCTGCAAAATCTGCGCAAAATCAGTTTTTTAAATCTTTAAGTATTGAATGGGCTAGACGTTTCCCAAAGGCTACTATCACATTGCTTCATCCAGGGACAGTAGATACTGATCTATCTAGACCTTTTCATAAATTTGTTCCAGAACATAAATTATTTAGTAAAGAAAAATCTTCCCAATTCTTGATCAATATTATTAAAAATCAAACTCCAGCATCTAGTGGAAAATTTGTTGCATGGGACAGCTCAGAAATTCCCTGGTAAATCAAATTTTATCTTCATAATAAATAAAGCTTATTGATACAGATTATTGAGTTAAGAAGTTATTAAGAAAAAAATAAATTTATTTCTTAAAGATAACCTTTCTTAAATTATTTAGTTATTTAATTTCTAACTTCTCGGCCTTCCTCAATATTTGATTCTTTAAAAAAAAAAGCGCATCTAATTTTTCTTCTTTTTCTTCAATATTTTTAAATTTCATTTCTGCAATTTCAATAATTGCTTTATTAACATTTTTAAGCTGTTTCTTAATAATTCTTTTTGGGGTTTTAATTGATTCCATTTGAATCGCCATTTTCTTTGTATTCTCTTTATATTCTCTTTATTTTCTTGAAATGCAAGTACCTTTCATCAAAAAATTTCTAATTATTTAATTTATAATTTTTTTAATTTCCTTAGAAAGTAAATCAATCTCAGCTTCTGTAGTCATTTGATGTACGCATGCTCTAAACCATTTTGGATCTTCTAAAACTCTTATCCAAATTTTCTTTTCTCCAAGTTTCTTCACAAATTCATCCTTATCTTCAATATTTTCGAGATTAAAACTAACAATCCCATTTAAATATTTTTTTTCTAAAACTAATTCAACTCCCTTTAATTGATTTAATTCATCCCAAAGTTTTTCACTTAATTTTTTAATATGTTTGTTTTTTTCTTTTTCATTGCAGTCTTTATTCAAAAGATCTAAAGAATTACGCAGCCCTGCAAGTAAAGGAATACAAGAGGTAGCTACTTCAAACTTCCTTGCATCATCATGAAAAAGATTATCTGAAGGCTCATAGATGCCTTGTTCTTCTTTTAATGATTTCCAACCAATTATTGTTGGATCTGTTTCATGAATAAATCTATCTGAGACATAAATAGCTCCAAGTCCTTCTGGACCACATGCCCATTTATGAGAAGTTATTGAGTATAAATCAGAATAAAAAACTTCTTCTTCAATTTTTATGTGCCCAAAGGTTTGAGCACCATCAACAAGTAGATAAGAATTCTCTCGATTATTTTTTAATTCGATGGAAATTTGTTTTAATGGAACTTTATATCCAAAGTTCCATAAGATATGAGAAATAATTAGGATCTTAGTCTTACTATTTAGATTTTTTAAAATCTCTAAAATTACATTTTCGTCGTTTAGATTTTTAATTTTTTGGATTGGCAAAACTTTGAATATTAATTTATTTCTTCTGCAAAATTCTCGACTTGCAGCTACTACGCCAGGATGTTCACAGTCACTTATTAACAACTCTTCTCCCTCTTCTACTTTTATTCCCCAAAAAGGCAAAATCATTCCAGAAGAGATATTCTCGGTTAGAGCTATATTCTTTGAATTCACACCTAATTTTTGCGCAATGATTCTTTTTGTGGTCAATATTTCTTTATAAATAAAAGGCCACATATCATTGGTAAATGGTCCTAAATCTTGGATAATTTCCCAAGTTTTAACAATTGCTTCTAAAGAAGATTTTGGTAATGGTCCTTGTCCACCATAGTTGAAATAATACTTATTTTTTAATGCTGGTATTTGATCTCTTAGATTATTTCTCATGGAAAATTTAAATTATATTTTTTAACTCTTGAATTTTTTTAAATATTGCCTACTAAAGTTACTGTTCTAAATTCAATATCCTCAATTACTTTCCAAGGTTCAGCACTCCTTTCTGCAAATTCTAAATTTTTAAAACCAATTTCTTTAAAATCACTTATAAACTCTGGCTCATACC
Source organism: Prochlorococcus marinus XMU1404 (assembly GCF_017696175.1). Taxonomy (NCBI): domain Bacteria; kingdom Bacillati; phylum Cyanobacteriota; class Cyanophyceae; order Synechococcales; family Prochlorococcaceae; genus Prochlorococcus; species Prochlorococcus marinus. The sequence goes on from NZ_JAAORE010000001.1 coordinate 407,793, forward strand.
ATGCTCCACTAATACATCCTGTCCATAGATCATGATCATTTTGCAATCTTAAAGGAACTTTTTTGTTAGAGACAATATCGCTAATTGCAATTCTTCCATTATCTTTTAAAACTCTTTTTATATTTCTTAGAAGGTTATTTCTAGATTCTGGACTTACCAAGTTTAAAACGCAATTACTTAAAATAATATCAACTGATTTGTCGGCGATTAATGGATTTAAATCTTTATCTAATTCATCAAGTTTTTCAATTGATCCTTCAAGAAATTCTGTATTGTTGAAACCTATATTTTTTGAAACTTCTTTAGAGGCTGATCTAGATAAAGAAAGCATGTCAGGATTCTGATCAACACCAATAACTTTCCCTTCTTTCTCAACAATTTGGGCACAAATAAAAGCATTTTTGCCGCTACCACTTCCAAGATCTAAGACAATATCATTTTTTTGAACATATTTTGTTGGATCACCACATCCATAGTCTCTTTCTATAACCTCTTGAGGAATTGCTTCAAGTAAAACTGGATTAAACCCAACTGGTGTACAAAGACAACTTTCTTTTTCTAGTGCGGCTGACCCATATCTTTCTTGAATCGCATCTTTATGATCGAATTGATTAGATGCTTTATTCGATGTGTTTGTATTACAGCAACTTTCAGACATATTTTTTAAAGATCTCTTGATAAATATAGCCAAAAAAAAAGCCCCTGAAAAAGGGGTTTTTTAAAAAAATTAAATTATTTAGTGTAATTAACACCTCTGTAATTTAATTCTGCTTTTTCATTACTTGAAGAAGCGTCATCCATTCTGTTGGTGTATACGTTTCTTCTGTAGGTAAGTTCAACAAGTTGCTTTTTAGCAGCTTCTTTGTTTTGAACGTAGTTTTTACCTCTGTAAGTTAAAGTAGTCATGTTTCGATGTGACAACACGGCCATCCCCCGTTCCATGGTATGACTCGAACTGCGCCCTCAAGTGAGGGTGAACGAAAAAGTAGCAATAGCTACCAAATTATTATAAGCGTATTTTCCTAAGGATGTCTAGCTTTTACAAATAGAAACGAAGATTTAATATTTTTTTAATTATTATCTTAGGTAAATTTTTTTATAAATAGTCTCTAAAAAGGATTATGTTTATATTTGGTTTAATCTTCATGTAACTATTTATTTATGACAGGTTTTTTATATTTCTTGGGAAATACTTTAAGGTGGCCAGTTCTAAAGCCAAAAGAATTCTTTTCACTACATGCATATTTTTCAATTATTTATTTGATAACTTTTACTTTGAGTAAATATGATGTAAACCAATCAAATTTAGTTTTTACTCTAGGAATTCTTGCGCCTCTTTTAATCGCTATTGGGCAAGGACTTCCAATTGATTGCCTTGATATGGAATCATCTTTGTTGAAGGAATTAAAAACTAAGTAATATATTTTTCAGTTAAAAATTTTTATAAAACCTGTACAACTTCGCTAATTTCAGGAATCATTTCTTTTAACTTTCTTTCAATACCCATTTTGAGAGTCATAGTACTACTTGGGCAACTACCACATGCCCCTTGAAGTCTGACTTTGACAATTGGACCATCTATTTCTGCAATCTCTACATTACCTCCATCAGATATTAAAAAAGGTCTTAGCTCGTCAAGGACTTTTTCTACATTTTCGTTTGTCAGCGAGAGTGTTTCAGTACTCATAATTTTGTATTAACTTTATAATAAGCCTAGAAAGAAATTTGATTAATTGCAAAAAAGATAATTTTCTGTTGTGACTTCATTTAAAAATCCCACCAATGACAATAGCTACTTTGATGCAGTGTTAGTAGGAGCAGGGATAATGAGCAGTACTTTAGCCCTCCTAATTTCAGAAGTTTTACCAGATACAAAGTTACTTATTATAGAAAAATTAAATGCTCCGGGAAGTGAAAGTACTGGCGCTTTTAATAATGCAGGTACAGGACATGCTGCTAATTGCGAATTAAACTATACCCCTTTAGATGAAAAAGGAAATATAAAAATAGATAAAGCGCTCTCAATAAATCGTTCTTTTGAAAGATCTATGTCTTTATGGGCCTCATTGTATGAAGCAGGGAAAATTGATATTAAAAAGTTTTTGAAATTTATTCCTCACATTAGCTTTGTGTCTGGTCAGGATAATATTTCTTTTTTAAAAAAAAGATTTCAGAAAATGACCGAAAATCCTGAATTTATTGATATGGAATTTTCTACATCTTTTGATGAAATTTCATCATGGGCTCCTCTGATAACAAAAGATAGGAATCCATTTACTAAAATTGCTGCTACCAAAATAGGTAGAGGAACAGATATTAATTTTGAGGCCCTCACAAAAGAGTATTTGTCATTAGTTTCCATAAATAAAAATATTGAAATCAGATATAAAACAGAATTAGTAGATTTAAAGAAAATTGATAAAAAAAAATGGGAACTAGAAATTAGTTCAGAGGGTAGAAAAACTTCAATTAGAACTGGCTATGTTTTTCTTGGTGCTGGTGGAAAAACAATTAATTATTTGCAAAAATCGAAAATTCCAGAAGCAAAGAGTTATGGTGGATTTCCTGTTAGTGGGAAATGGCTTATTTGCGAGAAAAAAGATCTAACAGAAAAACATAACTCAAAAGTTTATGGTAAAGCTGATATTGGATCGCCACCAATGTCTGTGCCTCATTTAGACACCAGATGGATTGATAATAAAAAACTTCTTTTATATGGACCTTTTGCTGGATTTACAACAAAATTTCTAAAGCAAAGTTCATACTTTGACTTATTTAGTTCAATTAAAAAGAATAATATTTTTTCTATGTTAGACGTTGGTTTCAAGAACAACGATTTAATTAATTACCTAATATCACAATCATTAAAGAACCATAACTCAAGAGTTGAGAATTTAAAGAACATGATGCCATCAGCTAATCCTTCTGATTGGTATTTAAAGAATGCTGGTCAAAGAGTCCAAATAATTAAAAAAACTGAAGGTGGTGGTTCTTTGAAATTTGGAACAGAGATAGTAAATTCATCTGATGGATCATTATCTGCTTTGCTAGGAGCTTCTCCAGGAGCAAGTACTGCGGTTTCAATTATGGTTGAGGTTCTACAAAAATCTGTTTTATTTTTAAACGATAAGCATAATCTTCAGAAAAAAATAAATGACTTAATTTATCCAGAAATATCATTCTCTGAAAATTACAGTACCACCATAAAAGACATCAAAAAAAGAAATAATTCCATTTTTGGTTTCCATCCATAATTCTAATTAGCTAGTATTAATCAAGATGTAATAAGAGGAGAATTTTTCTTTCTATATGACTGATATATCGGTTTCAAAAATTAGAAATTTCTGCATAATCGCTCATATTGATCATGGTAAATCTACTCTTGCAGATAGGTTGCTCCAAGATACTGGTACTGTGCAGCAAAGGGATATGCAAGAACAATATTTAGACAGTATGGATCTTGAAAGAGAGAGAGGAATTACTATCAAGTTACAGGCCGCTAGGATGAAATATAAAGCTGACGATTCTGAAGAATATGTTTTGAACTTAATAGATACTCCAGGGCATGTTGATTTCTCTTATGAGGTTAGTAGATCTCTTCAAGCTTGTGAAGGTGCTTTACTAGTTGTTGATGCGAGTCAAGGAGTAGAAGCTCAAACCTTAGCTAATGTTTATCTTGCCTTAGAAAATAATCTTGAAATAATTCCTGTCTTAAATAAAGTTGATTTACCAGGTGCTGATGCAGAAAAAATAAAGCAAGAAATAGAGGAAATTATTGGACTTGATACATCTAATGCAATAAATTGTTCAGCAAAAACTGGAGTTGGTATTAAAGATATTTTGGAAGCAATCGTAAGAAGAGTACCTCCTCCTCAAGACGAAATTAAACTACCTACAAAGGCACTCATTTTTGATTCTTATTATGATCCGTACAGAGGAGTCATTGTTTATTTCAGGGTGATATCTGGGTCTCTTAATAAGAGAGAAAAGATATTATTAATGGCGAGTAATAAAAATTATGAACTTGATGAGATAGGAATAATGGCACCTGATCAGCAGCAAGTTGATGAATTACATGCAGGAGAAGTTGGTTATTTAGCTGCTTCTATAAAATCAGTTGCTGATGCGAGAGTGGGAGATACAATTACTCTTTTAAATTCACCTGCCAATGACCCTTTGCCTGGTTATAAGACAGCAAATCCCATGGTTTTTTGTGGCTTATTCCCGACTGATGCTGATCAATTCCCAGATTTAAGAGTATCACTAGAAAAATTACAATTATCTGATGCTGCATTAAAATATGAGCCCGAAACCAGTAGCGCAATGGGCTTCGGATTTAGGTGCGGATTCCTAGGACTTCTTCATATGGAGATTGTTCAAGAAAGATTAGAAAGAGAATATGACTTGGATCTAATCGTAACGGCACCATCAGTTATCTATAAGGTTAATTTAAATCAGCAGGAATATATCTTTATTGATAATCCTTCTACAATTCCTGATCCACAACTTAGAGAATCAATAGAAGAGCCTTACGTGAAAATGGAAATTTATGCTCCCAATGAATTTAATGGAACACTAATGGGTTTATGTCAGGAAAGAAGGGGAGTATTTATAGATATGAAATACATAACAACAGATCGAGTTACTTTGATTTATGAAATTCCATTAGCAGAAGTAGTTACAGATTTCTTTGATCAAATGAAAAGTAGAACCCAAGGTTATGCATCAATGGAATATCATTTGATTGGCTACAGAAAGAATGACCTTGTTAGATTAGATGTTCTAATAAATTCAGAAAGAGCAGATCCATTAACTTCTATTGTTCATAAAGATAAGGCTTATGGAATTGGCAGAAGTTTAGTTGAGAAATTAAAAGAACTAATTCCAAAACAACAATTTAAAATACCTATTCAAGCATCAATCGGTAGCAGGATTATTGCAAGTGAAAGTATCAGTGCATTGCGAAAAGATGTTTTATCTAAATGTTACGGAGGAGATATTTCTAGGAAAAAGAAACTTTTAAAGAAACAAGCCAAAGGTAAAAAGAGGATGAAGGCAATGGGAAAAGTTGAAGTTCCTCAAGAAGCTTTTATGGCAGTCCTAAAATTAAACCAGTAATTTTTTTTAATTTAAAATTTATAGCTATTTATTTTTAAAAGAATTAGGTATATTTCAGTCATATCTGTAAAAAAAAGATTTTGGATATTTACTCATTTAATCGTGTCGGCGCAAATATCAGAAAAGCTGGATTTCTAATTGTACTTTTTTATCTTCTTGTTGTTTTAATAATGAAATTTTTAGAGGCCAATAATTTTTTTGGTTATTCATTTTCAATGTTAAGCAATGATATCTTTGCCCCTCCTTCGCTTAGTCATTTCTGTGGCACAGATAGATTAGGAAGAGATGTTTGCTTAAGAACTTTGCAAGGATCATCCTTAGCGATAGAAGTTGTATTCTTAGCTATTCTTTTCTCATTAAGTTTGGGTTTACCATTGGGTTTATTAAGTGGATATTTTGGTGGTTTTTTTGATAAATGCTTATCACTTATAATGGATACTATTTTTTCAATACCTGTAATTTTGCTCTCAGTTGTTGTGGCTTTTGTATTGGGTAAGGGTATCTTTAACGCGTCTTTGGCGTTGTGTATTGTTTACTCTCCTCAATATTTTAGATTAATCAGAAATCAGACAATATTGGTTAAATCCGAAACTTATGTGGAAGCAGCTCAAGTTTCAGGAGCTGATGTTAAAACAATTATTTTTAAATATATTCTTCCAAATGTAATAACACCTTTGCCTATTCTGCTTACCCTAAATGCGGCAGATGCTGTTTTGGTATTAGGAAGTTTAGGATTTTTAGGTCTTGGTGTTCCTGCAGATGTCCCAGAGTGGGGAAGTGATTTAAATCTTGCTCTTGCCGCCTTACCTACTGGCATATGGTGGACAGCGTTGTTCCCAGGGTTGGCAATGTTTTTTTTAGTTTTAGGTCTTTCTTTTATAGGAGAGGATCTTGAAGAAATTTTTGATAATCAAAATTCTAAATAAATTTAGTTATCTGGAATAGGATCAAGTTCTCCTTGTTCATTCAACTTTGGATATTCTTTGGCTGATTTTTTATACACCGCAGCTAATTCTGGGTAACACCATTCAAAAAGTGCTTTTTGATATTCATCTATATTTAAACCTTCTCCATTAGTGGGCAATATACCTTTATCTTTTCTTTGGCGAATAGCTTCAAATAATAATATGGAAGCAGCAACTGAAACATTCAGGGATTGAACCATACCTCTCATAGGTATGAAAATTGATTGATCAACCATTGATATAAGTTCATTACTTAGTCCCCATTTTTCTGCTCCTAAAACAAAACATGTATTTTGAGAATAATCAAAATTTCTATAATCTACAGATTCACTATTAAGAGTCGTTCCATATAATTTAAAACCCTTATTCTTTAAATCAGATATTGCCGTGATAGTGTTTTCATGATTATTTAGTTTTACCCATTTTTGACTTCCTTGAGCAGTACTATTAAAAGTCTTAACGGCATTCGTTTTGCTAATAAAATTTGCTTCGAAAACTCCTGCTGCATCACATGTCCTTAATATCGCGGATAGATTATGTGGTTTATTGACATCCTCAACTAAAACAGTCAAGTTTTTCATTCTGCAATCTAAAACACTTTTGATTCGTTCGAATCTTCTTGGCAAAATTGACATTTATAATTTTTTCACACTTTTAAATTATATTCAAAAAATATTGATTACCTATTAAATCTCTTGGTTTATAATATTCTAGTAGTTTGAATTACCTTAATGGCATACATAGAATGGGACTATACAGTAATAACCAGTATGGTAGAAAAACAAGGGTGGGATTTGCCTGATCGTGAATCGGAAGAATGGAATAAATTTAACGATGAATTGGGAGAAAAAATGAGAGGTGTTGGACTTGTCTTTGAAAAATATTGTAAATTTACTCCTGACGTTGGAGAAGGAATGCATCTTTTAGATGACTGATTATAAATAGTTTAAAACCATTGATGTATCCCTTAATCAATGGCTTATTAATTTATAAGATAATATAATTTCACTAAATTAGAACTGGCAATTATTAAGGCTTTATAAAGCTTGTACTAAAAAACAATTTTTTTATCCCACAAAAAAGTTATTTAATTTCTATATTTGAATAAAAAATATGAAAAATAAATTAACCTTTTTATTCGATGGTGCTTGTCCACTTTGTTTGCGAGAAACAAATTTTCTAAAAAAGAGAGATATCTCAAATCAAATTGCATTTATTGATATTAATCGTAAGGATTATGATCAAAGACTTTTTAATGACATCTCATATTCAGAAGCCATGTCAAACCTGCATGGGATTATGGAAAATGGTGAAATTATTAGGGGACTAGATGTACTTGCATATTCTTATGAATTAGTTGGTTTAGGTTGGGTTTATTATCCCTTGAAGATTAAATTCTTATCCCCCATATTAAGAATGGTATACAGATATTGGGCAAAATATAGACTTCAAATTACAGGTAGATCCGATATTGAAAAACTTTGTACCTCCCAATGTGAACAATAATTATGGAAAATGTTGAAATAGACAGAATTATAGAAATGTGTTGGGAAGATAGAACACCCTTTGAAGCTATCGAGTATCAATTTGGTTTAAAAGAGGAGGATGCGATAAAAATTATGCGTCAAAATCTTAAGCCTAAATCATTCAAAGTCTGGAGAAAGAGAGTTTCGGGAAGAAATACAAAACATATGGCGCTTAAAGATTCAACTAGATTTAAATCTAATCACAAAAGAAAATTATAAATTTTGAAAAATCTTTCTACTAAAATTTGTCCTGTTTGCAATAGGCCTTTTGAGTGGCGTAAAAAATGGAAAAAATGTTGGAATGATGTTATCTACTGTTCAAAAAGATGTAGTAATAGGAAGTCGCAAAGATGAAACAAGTATCAATTATTTTCCCGAATCAACTTTTTAGAGAAAGCCCAATCTTAAAAATAAATTGCGAGATTTTGATTTTGGAAGACTCATTATTTTTTGGAAATGATAAATTTCATAAATTAATTAACCATAAAAACAAGTTAGTTTTTCATAGAGCATCTATGCTCGCTTATAAAAAATATTTAGAAATATCTGGCTTTAAAGTTTTATACATCGAAAACAAGAATAATATTTCTACAGTTGACTATTTATCGGAATTTATTAAAGATAAATATCAGCAAATAAATCTAATTGAACCTCATGATTTTTTAATAACGAAGAGGATTAATAATTTTGTTGAAAGTAATAATTTAGCTTTAAATATTTTGCCTTCTCCTATGTTTATTAGCAGTGAAGATTTAAAAGAGTTATTTGCATCAAATTCAAAAAAACCGCTTATGGGGAGATTTTATGAGAATCAAAGAAAAAGCCAAAAGATATTAGTTAATCCTGATCATACTCCTGAAGGTGGTAAATGGAGTTTCGATGAAATGAACAGAAAAAAATTACCAAAAAAAATAAACATACCTGATATACCTAAATTACAAAAAAATAAATTTGTAGTTAATGCAGAAAGTTCATTAGCCAATTTTGATATTGATTTTATTGGAGAAAGTAATAACTTTTTATATCCAACTAATTTTGATGAGGCAGATGAATGGTTAAATGATTTTTTTAAACATAGATTTTTCTTATTTGGAGATTATGAGGATGCTATTTCTAGAGAAAATTCTTTTTTATGGCATAGTTTACTTTCTCCTCTTTTAAATAGCGGCTTATTAACCCCAGATGTAGTAGTAAATAAAGCATTACTTTTTGCAAAAAATAATAATGTTCCTATTAACTCTTTAGAGGGTTTTATTCGTCAAATTATTGGATGGAGAGAATTTATTTGTCTCGTCTATAAAAAGTATGGAACAAAGATGAGAAACAGTAATTTTTGGAATTTTGAAGATAAGCCAATTCCAGAATCTTTTTATCAAGGAAATACAGGAATTGAACCTGTAGATGTTGTTATAAAAAATATTATTAAATATGGTTATTGTCACCATATTGAGAGGTTAATGATTATTGGTAACTTTATGCTTCTATGTAGAATTCACCCCAATCAAGTTTATAAATGGTTTATGGAAATGTTTATTGATTCCTATGATTGGGTTATGGTCCCGAATGTGTACGGAATGAGTCAGTTTAGTGATGGAGGTATTTTTTCAACAAAACCGTATATATCAAGCTCTAATTATGTAAAAAAAATGTCTAATTTTAAAAGTGGTCCATGGTGTGAAATATGGGATGGTTTATTTTGGAAATTTATTAAAGATAATGAAAGCTTTTTTAGGAAGCAATATCGTCTGGCAATGTTAACGAGAAATCTCGATAAAATGTCAGAGGAAAAATTAAATAATCACTTCAAAACGGCCGATAAATTTTTAAGCGATATTCAATAAATTAAGAGTTTTAACCTATATTTGGTTTTGAAAAATTAAAAGAATATAATATTATTACGAAATATTACAAGCCGATGTTAAATTAAAAAATAATTAATCATTAAATGGAACTGGGAATACTTTTTTTGAAAATTAATATTACCGGTATTATCACTCTTTCTGAATTAGATTGGATAACTACCCATCAATCTAATTTTACAAGGCTGGAGGAATCTATAGCCATAAAGTTAGGAAGATTACTTGATGCAGGATCCATAAACATAGGTTGTCGTTTAAATTCCTAATTAAGTTTTTATTTTATTAATGAAGTATCAAAAAGAGAAAAAATTATTTTTTCGAGAAAGAATTCATTCTTTAAATATTTTTCTATTTTTAGGATTTAATCTGACACTAATCTCTATCTTAGGTTTTATTTGGTTCAGTTCTTCAATTGATAAAGTAGTTTAAATTTATAAAATTTTTGTATATTAAAGTTATCTCTAAAAATAAATTATATTTTGAGCATAGGATATTTACAAAGAAAAGCAGCTTGGGAAATTTTATTAAAAGTTAGTTATGGTGATTTTTCTGAACATGCCCTTGAAAAGGTTTTGAGAAATTATCGATTTAATCCTCTTGATATAGCTTTTATTACTGAATTATCTTTTGGATGTATAAGGTATAGAAAATTTCTTGATCTTTGGACGGATCATACTTCAAAAATTACTCATAAAAAACAGCCTCCAAAATTAAGATGGCTTTTACATATAGGTTTATATCAACTTTTGAAAATGGATAAAGTTCCATTTCCTGCCGCTATCTCTACCACTGTAGAAGTAGCTAAAAAAACAGATTTAAATGGTTTATCAGGAACTGTAAATGCGATATTGAGAAATGCGTCAAGAAAATTAGAACAAGAAACTTTTCCGGAAATACCCTCTGATAGAAAAGAAAGAATTTCATACCTTGAATCATTACCATTATGGCTTGTGAATGATCTTTATAAATGGGTAGGTAATAGCGTGGGAGAAAATATCGTTAAGGCATTTAATAAAAAACCTTCAATTGATTTGAGAATTAACCAACTGAAAACTAATTCAGAAGAATTTTTGGAAATACTGCATGAAAATAAATTTGATGCCGAAATTATAGAAAATTTAAATAACGCTATTACTTTAAAATCTAATCCGAGATCTATTCAAAACTTACCAGGCTATATTGATGGACTTTGGACAATTCAAGATAGATCTTCTCAGTGGGTAGCACCTCTTTTAAATCCAAAAGAAGGTGAAAAGATTTTAGATGCATGTGCAGCGCCAGGTAGTAAGTCTACCCACCTAGCAGAATTATCAAATGATAGTGCTGAGATATTGGCTGTAGATAGATCAGAAAAAAGATTGAAAATACTTCAATCAAATTTAAAGAGGTTAAATCTTAAATCTGTAAAAACCCTAAAGGCTGATGCATCGAGTTTGATTGAATTGAATCCTAATTTTGTGTCTTATTTTGATAAGATCCTTTTAGATGCTCCTTGTTCTGGTATTGGAACTCTGTCAAGAAATCCAGATTCTAGATGGTCTTTAAGTAAAGAAAAAATAAAATCATTAACTTTATTGCAGGAAAAACTTTTAGAGAGTATTTTTCCTCTTTTGAAAAAAGATGGAACTTTAGTTTATTCAACTTGTACTATCTGTCCTGATGAAAATAATTTATTAATTGAACGATTTATTGAAAAAAATAAAGCTTTAGAATTGGTTAGCCAAAAGCAAATTTTACCTAGTTTAGACTATTCTGGTGATGGATTTTATTCTGCAATCATTTCTTACAAATCTTAAAAATAAAATTTATTTTTTAATTGGGATTTTATAAATTTCAGCTATAAATATCTTCCATAAATAAGCCGCATTTCCACTAGATAATTCTGATTCTTTGTTATCGTCGTAACCTATCCAGATACCTGTTGTAAGGTTATCAAGTGAACCAATAAACCAAAGATCTTTATTCCCATCGGATGTTCCTGTTTTTCCATAAATTTTCTTCCCTTTTATAGAGGCTGCTTTTGAAGTTCCTTCTTTTACAGATTTTTCAAGAAGTTTATTTATTTTTTTGTTTACTTTTAAATCTAATATTTTCTTGGAAATAAATTTGTTTTTCCAAATAGATTTATTATTAAGTGATTCTATATTTTCTATTATGCTAGGGCTTTGAATCTTCCCACCATTATTTATTGCAGAATATGCATTTGTAATATTTAAAAGATTATCTCCGTAGGAACCAATAGCTAATGATGGGAATTGCTTTAACTCTTGTTTATAACCCAGACCAAATGAATTCGCTAAATTAATAATATTTTTAGAGCCGATTTTTTTTGTTATTGATATTGGTACTATATTGGATGAACTTTTAAATGATTCAATCAAAGATACTGAACCTTTATATTTTTCTGAAAAATTTTTTGGGCAATAATCATCCCAGCATCTTGGTAAGTCTTCAAATTTATCAGTTAATTTTATCCCTTCTATTAATGCTGCAGCATAAGGAATAATTTTAAAAGTAGAACCTAAAGGTCTCACAGATGAAATCACTCTGTTATATTCATTAATTAATGGATCTCTGCTCGTTACCATTGTCCTGATTAGTCCTGTGTTTGATTCGATTGATAACAGAGCAAACTCAAGTTCTTTAGGTCCAACATATCTTGAAATTTTTTGGCCTTTTTCTTGCCAATCCTTATTGATAGAAGATTTAATCCTTAAAAACTTATAATCATTTTTATTTTCAATTCTTTTATCGGTTTCTTCAAGAATAAAATTTATTAGTAATTTATCATCTAAAAATTTATTAGCTGTTTGATGATTTAAGTTTATTTTCTCTTTAATAGCTTTATTTTTATTCGCAAGAGAAATATATCCATCAATATACATTGATTCAAGAACTTTATTTCTATTTTTGATAGCTATTTCTATATTTTGATAAGGTGAATAAATTGATGGAGCTGGAGCTAATCCTGCAATTAATGCGGACTCTGATAATGTCAATTCTTCTAAAAGTTTTCCAAAATAAACTTGAGAAGCCTCGTTAACCCCGTATGCTCCTGATCCCAAATAAATATTATTTAAATATAATTTTAAAATTTGATTTTTGTCATATCTGAATTCAAGTATTAGTGATATGAATATTTCTTTGATTTTTCTTTGAAAACTTAAATCATTATTTAGAAAAATTAATCTGGCAACTTGTTGAGTAATCGTACTTCCTCCCTCTTTAACATAACCACTTCTAATATTTTGAAAAAGGGCACGTGAAATACTTTTTAAATCTATTCCATTATGTTGATAAAATCTTTTATCCTCTGAAGATATAAAAGAATGTTTAAGAAAAGATGGAATTTTATGATTACTGTTATCTATTTCAAATTTACGGCTTAATTTGCTTAATACCTTATTGTCAGCGGATGATATTACGTAAGAATATTTGGTTGTGCGAGATCTTTTATTTTTTGATATGTCAAATTTTAATGTAGTAAATATTAGACTATAAATATAAAAAGATATTCCAGAAAAAATCAATATTGGAATTATTAAAACAAAAGATTTGGATTTAATCTTTTGCACCTTAAGCAACTAAAAAACTATGTCCTATAGCTAAAGCTGTAACTAACATTCCAGTTATCAGAAACGGTTGGGCACTTGCTTGATATTTAACATCAAACTTTAGAGGATCTCTTAGCAACCACATATCTTGAAATGTGATTTGTGGAATTACCAATAAAACCAAAATTACAGAGGCTAAATGTTGACCAATAATGACTAATACTACAACCATTGCTAATTGAAAAATGTCAATCAGTCCAGCACTTATTCTACTTGCATTTTTAATTCCAAATACTACCGGTAAAGAGTTCAAGCCAAGCTTTGAGTCTCCTTCAACGCTTTTGAAATCATTAATAACAGCAATACCAAGTCCAGATAGGCTATAGGCTAGTGTTAGTAATGCCGTCACAATAGTTAATTTCCCAAACAAGGCTTGTCCTGCCCACCAAGGTAAAGCTATATATGATGCGCCTAATGCATAATTTCCAAGCCAACCATTTTGCTTTAATTTAAGAGGTGGAGCGGAATATATATAACTAACAAAAGAACCTCCTAATGCTAAAAGTAAGACGGAGGGAAAGTTATGTTTAGCATATAAATCTAAAAGAAAAGCAACTATTAGGCCTGCAATAAGTAATACCCAGATTTGAATTTTTACATCTTTAATTGAAATTTTTCCAGAAGGAATTGGTCTGTTTGGTTCGTTAATTGCGTCAATTTCTTTATCAAAAAAATCATTTATGGTTTGTGTATAACCTGCCAGAAGTGGACCACTCATTAACATGCATGCTAATGAAGCTAAAACATTACTAAATGTCCATTCAAAATTTCCACTTGCGGCCGCTCCACAAATAACACCCCATATCAAAGGGATCCACGTAATTGGCTTCATTAACTGTATACGAAGTTTCCATATACTTGATGTTTCAGAAGCACCCTTAATTCCTAATAGTTGTTTTGGATCATTCACTGTACTCTTTAACCTTTCTCAATTTCTTCTGGGAAAAACCAGTTTTGCTCACCATTCTGAAATTTTGCCGTGATTCCAATACTCCTGCCGTCTGTCATTTTATAGCCTGTTATTACGGCTTTAGGATTAGATGATATTTGATCAATTAATTTACCTGGTAGTCTATCTTTTACTTTGTTAATGTTAATTTTAATTTTACTACCGATTTTGGGTAATAATTTTGTTTCAGCCATAAGAGGTAAAATAGAAGCTATTATGCAAGATTAACAGCATTTGGACAATTTTTACTAAAATGGTAGCTCTTCGTTTAATTCCTTGTTTAGATGTAGCCAATGGAAGAGTGGTTAAAGGTGTAAATTTTGTTAACTTGAGAGACTCTGGTGATCCTGTTGAATTGGCTTGTAGGTATTCTGATGAAGGTGCAGATGAATTAGTATTTTTAGATATTAGAGCTAGTGTGGAAAATAGGAATACATTAATTGACCTTGTTTCTAGGACAGCAGAATCAGTAAAAATCCCTTTTACGGTGGGTGGAGGTATAGATTCTGTTTCTTCTATTAATGATCTTTTAAGAGCAGGGGCGGACAAAGTTAGTTTGAATTCCTCAGCCGTTAAAAATCCTGATTTAATTTCTAAAAGTTCTAGAGAATTTGGTACACAATGCATCGTGATTGCAATTGATGCAAGAAGGAAAGTTAATAAGGTTGACGAATGGGAGGTATATGTAAAAGGAGGGCGAGAAAATACTGGTATAGATGTATTAAGTTGGGCAAAGAAAGTTGAGGAATTAGGTGCGGGGGAAATATTGCTAACTTCAATGGATGGCGATGGAACGCAGAATGGTTATGATTTAGATCTGACTGAATCTGTCACCAAAATTGTTAACATCCCAGTAATCGCTTCTGGAGGAGCAGGCTCTTTAGAAGATATATATGATGTTTTCAAAGAAGGCAGGGCATCAGCAGCACTTTTAGCATCATTACTTCATGATAGGAAACTTACTTTACAAGAAATAAAAACTTTCCTCCTTGAAAAAAAACTTCCAATTAGACCATATGAATAAAGTTTAAATTTATCCCAGAAAGAAAGTACTTTAAAAATGAAATTCACAAAAACTATCGAAGTCAAAAATATATTTAATAGAATTTCTTATAAATATGACTTTTTAAATAATCTACTAAGTTTTGGACTCCACAAATTATGGAAAAGGAAATTAGTTGATTTATTAGAACCCTTAAATGGTGAAGATTGGGCTGATTTATGCTGTGGAACTGGAGATTTGGCATTCTTAATTTCTGAGAGAGTAAGTCCAAGGGGCTCAATTACTGGGATTGACAGTGCCAAGCAAATTTTAAATATTGCAAAGAAAAAATCAAAGATTAAAAAAAATAAATTCATTAAATGGGTAATTAAAGATGTTTTAGAAATTAATGATTATTCGAAAAATTTTGATGGGATTTGTATGTCATATGGATTAAGAAACTTGAATAATGTTGAAGAAGGAATGAAAAAAGTTTTTTATCTTTTGAAGGATAAAGGAAGGGCAGGATTCTTGGATTTTAATCATTCAACAAAAAATTCTATATCTAATATTTTTCAGACAATATATTTGAGGCTTGTAGTTGTGACCATTTCGCGTCTTTTTAGTTTAAGTCCAGAGTACGCATATATTGAAAAAAGCATTAGTAATTTTCCAAAGAAAAATGAGCTCATAAAAATTGCTAAGGATATTGGATTTAAAAAAGCTGAATATAGAACTGTTTTTTTTGGTCAGATGGGAATATTAATTTTAGCTAAATAAAGAATTTAGTTGTTAACTTTTCTCCAACAAAAAGAACACTTTCCCCAACGTTTGATTTCACCCTGGGGAGTTGGGGAATTACAGACAGTACAAATGCACATATTATTTTGATAGATTCTGCTTGGATGCTTAGCCCAAACTGTCTTTGCATTAGTTGCTTGAAAATTTTTATTTTTAAGTTCATAATTTTGTATTATTTTTATTTCATTTAAAGTTATTCCAATGTTCTCGATTCTTTCTATTAATTTATGCTTGTTGTAGATTAGAGCTTGACGCCACTGAGGATGATTTACTGCAATAGTAAGTATTTTTTTTTCAATATTTAATGGTTTGCATTCTTGAAATAGTCCTATACCGATTAAGTCCTTCCAGTTTTCGTTGATTTTAGAAAGTTTATTTAAGTCCCCCCATGATTTTTTGAAATTTTCAAGACAATTTTTTAATGGGTGTGGATTCCTTCTATTCAATATTGGCAAATACTTTTTGTCCAATTTGTAAAATTTACTTATTAAGACTAAAGTTAATCTAATCTTTTAAAAGATGCTCGTTGTTTTAATAAAGAATTTGTGAAAGTTATTGGATCTGCAGCTAAGACAGTTTTTTATTTAAAAAAAATTCAGGGTCAACATCCAAATTGGAGTCTTCATTACAAAATAAAATGCAAAAGTACAGAAAATGAGCTAACCAACTTGCTTAGATATGCTGAAATAAAGAGAAACCAGCCAGTAGCGATAATTGCAAGAGAACAGTTCTCAGGTTTTGGCCAAAATTCAAAAACTTGGGTTTCTCCAAAAGGAGGGATTTGGTTAAGTGCAGCTTACCCAATATTTTCAAAAGAATTTAAAAGCCAAATTTTTAATTTGTCTTTAGGAATTAAGATATGTGAAATGCTTAAACAAGAAAATATAAATGTTTGTTTGAAATGGCCAAATGATATTTTTATTGGATCAAAAAAGTTGATTGGATTTTTACCGAAGGTGATAACAAGAGGTAATGAAATTACCTACGTAAGAGTAGGACTTGGCATGAATGTTTTAAATTACACTCCATCAGAAGGAACTTCATTATCAAAAGTACTACAAACTAAGAATATAAATCAATATTATTGGACAGCAAAAGTTCTTAAAGCTTTTCATGATTCAGTTGAATGTAATAGTAATAAAGATTATGTGATCAATTCGGCAAATAAGTTCCTCACTAAAAGATTTTTACCTAGTGGTTTTTGTTCTAATACATGGAAAATTAGAGATATTGACTCTAATGGTAATTTAAGGATTGAAAATCAAACTCAACTGAAGGTAATTACAAGATTCTGAATTTAATTAACTTTTAATTCAACTATTCTTCCATCCTTGAATTTGGCAACTTTTTTTGCGCGATTTGCAACTTCATTTTCATGCGTAACTAAAACAATAGTTATTCCGGATTCATGCAGTTTGTCAAAAAGATCTAGTACATCTTCAGTTGTTTTTGAATCTAGTGCGCCAGTAGGTTCGTCTGCCAATAATATTGCAGGGTTATTGATAATAGCCCTAGCAATAGCTACTCGTTGTTGTTGACCTCCTGATAATTGGTTAGGGCGATTATTCATTCTTTCAGAAAGGCCAACTTTCTCTAAAGCACTTTTACCTTGCTCTAATCTTTGCTCAGGCTCAATACCAGCATAAATCATCGGTAAAATTACGTTTTCAAGTGCTGTTGCATCTGAAAGAAGATGAAATTGTTGAAAAACAAAGCCTAATTTTTGGTTTCTTACCTCCGCTAGCTCATCATCAGATAATTTCTCAACAGGGATACCATTTAATTTATAAACACCTTCAGATGGTCTATCTAGACATCCAATAATATTCATTGCTGTACTTTTACCTGAGCCACTTGCTCCCATTACAGCTAAATAGTCACCTTTAAAAATTTCTAAATTAATGCTGTCTAAGGCTTTAACAGTTAGATCATCTTTCCCGTATGTTTTAGATATTCTTTCTAAACTTGCGATTTTCTTAGACATTTCTTGAACTATTCTTCTAAGTAATATTGTTTGTTATGGCCAGAATATCTTGTAAAAAAGGAGTTTCTGAAACTGCTGTGTTAGCTAATTTAAAAAGAGGATTAGAAAGGATTCCTCCAAGAGCTGTTACCGCCACGCAAGTATAAAGCGCAATTCTCAATGGAGGTAAACCTACAATTCCCCAATTAATTTCAGGATATGATTTGACTATTTCTGAAGCTTCCTGTGGTTCTTTAACTACCATCATTTTTATCACTGAAATGTAGTAATAAATAGAAATTACTGAAGTTACAAGTCCAACTATTACTAATAGGTATTGATGATTCGCCCAACCAGCAAAGAATAAATATATCTTTCCAAAAAATCCCAACATTGGAGGTAAACCTCCAAGAGAAAGAAGACATAGGCTTAATCCTAGGGTAATGAGAGGATCTTTTTGGTAAAGTCCTGAGTAATCAAGAATTCTGTCAGAACCGGTTCTTAGAGAGAAAAGTATTACACAAGAAAAAGCACCTAAATTCATAAACAAATATGCAGCTAAATATAAAACAGCCGCCGATAAACCATCTTGAGTCCCAGATACTATTCCAATCATTACAAATCCAGCTTGTCCAATAGAACTGTAAGCTAACATCCTTTTCATTGAGGTTTGAGCAAGGGCTACAACATTTCCAAGAGCCATGCTCAATATGGCTAATATAGTAAATAAAAGTTTCCATTCATCATCGAAAGAAGAGAAGGTAGTGCTCAATATTCTTATCGCAAATGCAAACCCAGCTGTTTTTGACCCAACAGACAAAAAAGCCACTACAGGTGTAGGTGATCCCTCATACACATCTGGAGTCCATTGATGAAAAGGAACTGCAGCGATTTTAAAAGCAACGGTTGATAAGACAAATACGAGAGATAGAGAGGTAATGAATGAGGGTTTGTTTATAATCTCGGAACCAATTATTGCTAAGTTTGTAGAACCACTTAAACCATAAAGGAAAGAGGCGCCATACAAGTAGACAGCAGCAGCCGCCGAACCAACAAGTAAATATTTTAAAGCAGCCTCTGAACTCCGTGGGTCTCTCTTGAGGTAACCAGATAGCAAATAGCTCGCAACCGATAAAGTCTCAAGAGATATAAATAAACTAATAAGGTCAGTAGATCCACACAAAAGCATTGCACCAAGAGTTGCGGAAAGAACTATCGCTGCGAATTCGCCAATAGGACTTCCACTTTGTTCTGTATAGCGCCAACTTATAAGTAAAGAGATTAAAGTTGATAAAGATATTATTGCTCTAAATGCGATTGCTAAATTATCTGAATTAAAGGATCCAAGAAAGGCACTTTCCACTGGATTACTCCATTGCAAGGCCAAACTAACAAGAGAGCTGCCAATTGATAAATAGCAGATTATTGGTGCCCATTTTGATGCAGTTTTTTCTCCAGCTAAATCTACAAGAAGTGTCCCAACAATACCTAGTAAAATAAAAGCCTCTGGAATTATGGCTTGGGCGTTTAAATTAATTGTAAAGATTTCGTTGGGCACTTTATTAAATTGGATTAAATTAGATGTTTGATTGTAAGAGTCTAAGAGTTAATCTTAACTTGATTATAATTTGTAGGTATGATTTTTGAAATTTTAAGTAGAAATTACTTGAATAACCTTCAATTAATCATAATATGCCCTTACTAAACAAATAAACCAATTTTTGAAATAAACCTTGGATCACACACTTGTTATTGTTGAAAGTCCCACCAAAGCAAAAACTATAAGAAAGTTTTTGCCTTCTAATTATGAAGTTCTTGCTTCAATGGGGCACGTAAGAGATCTTCCAAAAGGAGCTGCCGAAATCCCTGCTGCAGTTAAAAAAGAAAAATGGTCAAGGATAGGAGTTAATACAGGAGAAGATTTTGAACCACTTTACATAGTCCCAAAAGATAAGAAAAAGGTTGTTAAAGAACTGAAAGATGCATTGAAAAATGCGACCCAACTATTATTGGCAACTGATGAAGATAGAGAGGGAGAGAGTATTAGCTGGCATCTTCTACAAATACTTAAGCCTAAAATACCAACTAAGAGAATGGTTTTTCATGAAATTACAAAAAAGGCAATTAATAAGGCTTTAGATCGAACAAGAGAAATTGATATGGAACTTGTTCAGGCTCAAGAAACCAGGAGAATCTTGGACAGGCTTTTTGGATATGAATTATCACCTTTACTTTGGAAGAAAGTAGCTCCCCGATTATCTGCTGGCCGTGTTCAATCAGTTTCTGTAAGACTTCTTGTTAGAAGAGAGAGAGAAAGAAGATCCTTTAAAAAAGCTAACTACTGGGGTATGAAAGCTTCCCTATTAAAAGATAATGTTACTTTCGAAACTAAATTATTTAGCTTAAACGGTCAAAGAATTTCTAATGGTTCTGATTTCGATGAACAGACTGGCAAATTAAAAAAAGGAAATAAATCTTTAATAATTGGAGAAGAAAAAGTAAATGAATTATTGAAGACTTTTTCCTCTGAAGATTGGGTTGTCTCAAATATTGAAAAAAAACCATCCACGCGAAAGCCAGTTCCTCCATTTACAACTAGTACATTGCAACAAGAAGCAAACAGAAAGCTTCGTTTGTCTGCAAGAGAAACTATGAGATGTGCACAAGGCCTATATGAGAGAGGTTTTATAACATATATGAGGACTGATTCAGTTCATCTTTCCGAACAAGCAACAAGAGCTGCTAGAGAATGCGTCAGTTCTATGTATGGAAAAGAATATTTATCTAACTCACCAAGAAAATTTAATTCAACTGCTAGGAATGCTCAAGAAGCCCATGAAGCTATTAGGCCGGCAGGTGAGGTATTTAAAACACCAAAAGAAACCAAACTAACTGGTAGAGACTTATCTCTTTACGATTTAATTTGGAAAAGAACTGTAGCGAGTCAAATGGCTGAAGCTAGGCTAACAATGATTAATGCTGAAATTAGTGTGGGGAATGGGTTATTTAAATCGAGCGGCAAAAGTATTGATTTCGCAGGATTCTTCAGAGCTTATGTTGAAGGAAGTGATGACCCAAGTTCATCCCTCGAACAACAAGAAATTATTCTCCCAAAATTAACAATTGGAACATGTCTTGAAGTTACTAAAAAAGAATCTACTTTTCATGAAACCAAACCACCTGCAAGATATACAGAGGCTGCATTAGTTAAAGTTCTTGAAAAAGAAGGGATTGGAAGACCTTCTACCTACGCAAGCATTATTGGGACAATTGTTGATAGAGGTTATGCAAATATATCTTCCAATACTTTGGCTCCAACGTTCACAGCTTTTGCTGTAACCGCTCTATTAGAAGAACATTTTCCTGATCTAGTTGATACTACTTTTACTGCAAAAATGGAATCTTCATTGGATGAAATATCTTCAGGTAATCTTGAGTGGCTACCATATCTCGAGACTTTTTATAAAGGTAAAAATGGTTTGGAGGTGAAAGTTCAGAAAACAGAGGGTGATATTGATGGTAAAGCTTATAGACAAGTTGATTTCGAAGACCTTCCTTGCGTAGTCAGAATAGGCTCTAACGGACCTTGGCTAGAGGGTATAAAAATTGATGAATCTGGTAATGAAATACAAGCGAAAGGTAATCTTCCAATGGATATTACTCCTGGGGATTTAGATATAAAGCAAGTTGATCAGATTTTAAGTGGTCCATCAGATCTTGGAACGGATCCAAAAACTGGGGAAAAAGTTTTTTTAAGATTTGGCCCTTACGGACCTTACGTACAATTGGGAAATAATGATCAAGCTAAAGCTAAACCAAGAAGAGCTTCATTACCCAAAGAGTTGAAAACTGATGATTTAACTTTAGATGAGGCTCTTATACTTTTAAGTCTGCCTAGATTATTAGGAGCTCATCCTGAAGGAGGTGTTGTTGAGGCTGACAGAGGAAGATTTGGCCCTTATATTAAATGGATTAAAAATGAAAATGAATCTGAAAACAGATCATTAAAAAAAGAAGATGATGTTTTTACCGTTGAACTCAAACGAGCATTAGAAATCCTTGCGATGCCGAAAATGGGTAGAGGAGGTCAAGAGGTACTTAAAGACTTTGGAAAACCAAAAGAATTCAAAGAAAAAATTCAAATATTAAATGGAAGATATGGGGTCTATTTAAAATGTGGCAAAACTAACGTTTCGCTTGCTAAAGATACTGATTTAGAAAAATTTTCAGTAGATGATGCAGTAGTTCTTCTGGAAGAAAAACTAAAAGATCAAAAAGTATCTACTTCGAAAAAAACTAAAGTAAGTAATAAAAAAAATATAAGGAAAAGGAAAAGTTAGAAAAAATATGATTTTTAAAAAAAAAGAATTTTTTTTATTAATTTTTTTAATCTTATTGCAATCATGTTCTGGAGGGAGAATTGGAAATTTTCTTGAGAGTAGTTTTAATGATTTAGAAAAAATAAGCCAAGATAAAGATTTACAAAAGAATTTAGAAAATAAAAAAATTGTAGAAAAAGAAAATAATGAAATTAATAATAAAGAGATAAAAAAAGTAGAAAAGCCAAAAAATGTTCTAGAAAATGAAAAGAATATTAATTTAGAGAAAATACCAAAACAAAAAAAAGACAAAATAAAGAATTCTTCAAAAAAAAGAAAAATTGAGCTTCAATCTTACAAAATTATATTGATCTTAAAAAATGTAGATCCAAAAGATCCTACTGAAAAGTTAAGTTCCATATTAAGTAATTCTGAGGTAAATTTTGAAATAGAAAAGATTGAACGTATCGGAGATTAAAAAAAATAAAATTATGAAAAAAATTAATTAAATTATCCAACAAAAAATGAAAATAGAAACAAAAACTGAAGCTTTAAATATTGTTGAGACCTCATATTTAGCATCTCTTTCGTCTTTATTATGGATTGCCCTTTATTATTTACCAGTGGGGGGAGCTTTATTAAGGTTAATTTTACCACTTCCAATAATCCTTTTGCACTTGAGAAGAGGAACTAAAACCGCATTTGAAGGACTCTTAATACAATTTCTACTGCTATTCATAATTATGGGTCCTTTTAGAGGAACCTTATTTTTATTCCCTTATGGAATTTTGGCTTTTTGGTTGGGCTGGTGTTGGTTAAAAGAAAAAAGTTGGAAACTAAGTTTAACAATGGGAGTTATTATTGGAACATTCGGTTTCTTTATTAGAGTAGTAGCATTATCGACGTTGGTTGGAGATAACCTATGGTTGTTAATCACAAGAGCAAGTTATGGTCTAATAGAAAAGTTCATTGGATTATTTAATTTATCCTTTTCTCCCTCTATTTTAAGTATCCAATTAGTTGCAATTTTATTAATAATTTTTCAAGAAATAGTTTATGTTTTAACAGTACATGTAGTTGCATATTCTCTTTTCCCAAGATTTAAATTAACTATCCCAGATCCTCCAAGATTATTAAATAACTTAGTGGATTTAAATAATTCATAAAAAGATAAGAATGTATAGCAAAGAACTAGGGATAAATTTTTTTGGTATTGAATCCAATAAAAAAAGACAATTTAATAGAATAGAGATATTGAAAAAGAATATAAATAATTTCAAAATTTTTCTTGTAATTGCAGGTACTAATACATCTCAAATTCCTGGCATTTCAGCTGCAGGTATTAATCCAAAATCTAGGCGAATAACTGCTCTTGCAGATGCCGAGTTTTTGCTTAGGGGTGCTTCAAAAGATCACAAATATAAATTACCTCTCCTCAATGCAGGAGTGACTCCGGCTCTAATAAGTCATGTTTGTTCAAAGCTTATAAATGTTCATCCCGTTATTGTTCCTTTGGGAATAGGAGTAAAGCCCAACTTTAATCATTTGGTTGTAGAGGATAAAGATTTAGGGCCATCAAATTGTCTTACTTCCGGAAAATCTATGCCCAAAGAGAGAGTTTTAAATCTCTATGAGAGAGGTCTTGCGATAGGAAATTCATCAAAACAACCCATCTTAATTTCTGAATCAGTACCGGGGGGTACTACAACTGCTCAGGCGGTAATGGAAGCTTTTGGTTTGCAAGTGTCTAATTTAGTGGGAAGTAGTTTATATAGAGCTCCAAGAGAATTGAGAAGAAAAGTAGTTCAAAAAGGAATTATGAATGCAAATCTCAAGACTGATTTTGACTCTTTTGATGTTGTAGCATCAGTAGGAGATCCATTTCAAGCTTTCTCAATGGGGTTATTAATTGGTGCTAGGTCAGCAAACCAGCCTGTAATATTATCTGGTGGGAGTCAAATGTTGGCTGTCATTATGCTTGTATTAGAATTCTTAGGTGCAAAAAATAAAGATGACTTTATTGAAGATGTTTTTATTGCAACAACGGGCTGGCTAGTAAAAGATAATTCTCTAATCGATTTATTAAACCTAATTAATGAGAAATATGATGTCAACTTATTAGGTTTAGCAAGCCCTTTAAATTTTAAATCTTCCATATATAAAGAATTGAAGGATTATGAAATAGGTCATGTAAAAGAAGGGGTAGGTGCGGGTGGAATATCAATTCTTGCTTTTTTAAATGGGTTTAAAAATCACGAAATAGTTTCATTGTGTCAACAAAATCTGGAAAAAATGAAGCGTCTAGGTCAAATTTCTTTAGAGAAGGATTGCTGAATGTTTTCAAAATTTGCAACAAGACGAGAATTTTTAAATTGTGGTAAGCTTTCCCTTTTATTTTTATTAAACTCATGCAGTAATCTTCCTGGTGAAGTAAAAATTGCATTACAAAATTCTTTTTATCCACAATCCTTTAAAGATACGATTCCAAATGATTGGAAAAAGGAAAAAATTAATTTTGAAGGTATCCAACTAAAAAAAAATAGAAATATAATTCTCAGCTCTGACTTTACTTTAATAAACGATGGATGGATAACTAGTATAGATTTTGAGATATTTGAAAAAATAAATGAATATCCATTGATCGAAAATTTGGATAAGAGATCTATAGATTTTTTAGAAAGTTTTAATGAAAATCAAAGAACAAAATTATTTCCTATTGGCGTAGTACCTTACACAATTATTATTAAAAATAATAAAGAACTAATAAATTCAGCAAGAACTTCTTGGGATTTTCTTCTATCTAAAAAATTAACAGGGAAAATTATTTTTCCACAAAGTCCCAGAATAATATTGTCAATTGCTAAAAAAATTAATTCATCTAACTCTTTAAAAAAACTCAAAAGTCAAGCAATGTTGTTTGATGATAAAAATATGCTCAATTGGTTGATTAATTCTGATGCTTGCGTAGCCATAGTTCCTTATAGTCTCTGCTCAAAATATTTAAAAATAGATCCAAGGCTTTCTTTAGTTTTCCCAAGCCAAGGAGTACCTTTAATGTGGCATTTTCTCCTTAGTCGATCAAATCTAAATAATGCAATATTAATTAAATGGATTAAATCTCTTGAGAATAAATCAATAGTAGATGAATTGGTAAGTCAAGGTTGGTATCTACCATTTAATAATGATTATTTACAAAGCAAATATGAATCTGAGATCTTTCCAATATCAGGCCCTTCTAAGAAATGTTGGGATAATAGTTGGTCTTTCCCTGTTTTAACAAATGAACAAAAAATTAATCTTAAAAATTCATGGAATCAATTTTTAATCCCATAATCTTTTTGTAGGAGTTTCAATTAATAAGTTGTGTGTTTGCTTTAATAAATTTGGAATATCTAATTGATTAGGACATTTAGGAACACATTCATTACATTCTTGACAAAATGAGGAATTTTTTTCTTCCCACCAGTGACCAGCTCTTCCAATTAAATTGTATCTTTCTTTTGAAAATTCTAATTGGCCATAACCAATAGATATATTCCTTAAGCGAAGTATTTCTGGAATAGGTATTTCAATTGGGCATGGAAGACAACATTTGCATTGTTCACATTTGGTTGAGTTTAATCTTTCATTAGCAACTTCCTCAATTTTATTTAGGCTGCTTTTTTCAAGTTTAGTAAGCTTCTCGAAGGAGTTTCTAAGTTTATAAGCAAATTCAAAATCTTTTTTCTTTGTCGCCCCTAGGGACAAAGTTGTAATACCTTTTGCCAACAGAAATCGATACGCTAACTCTAATGGATGAAAAGGCTTAGATGCCTCTAACAAAATATCACTTGGAGAATATAATCTCCCGCCTTTATCAGCAGGCGATATTGCTAATACTCCCATACCTTTTTTTATAGCTTCCTCTGCCAAGGTAATTTTAGATTGATCTAAATAATGTAAATGTAGACTACAAAAACTAAAAATTTCACAGTTAATTGCATCTTTAATTAGTGAATAACTTCCGTGTGAACTAAAACCAACTTGATCAACTAGTTCCTTCTCTAGTATCCAAGATATGAATTTATTACCTTCTCCAGTTAGAACCCAGTCTAGATGTTTTTTTAAGTTCAATCCATGAATTGCAAGATTATTAATTTTCTCACGATTAAGATTTTTAAGTGAATTTTTAAAATTATTTTTTAGAAAGTTAAAATCACCCTTTGGTAAAACTTTAGTAGTAATCACCCAGTTTTTTTCGGGGATGTTGTCTTCTAATGCTAGTTTTTTTAATGAATTTCCAATAAGTAATTCTGCATCACCATAAGAAGGTGCTGTTTCTATGTGGTTAATTCCTACATAATATGCATTTTTTATTATGCTATACATTTTTTCGAGACTTTCAGTTGCTCGCATTGTCCCTAAAGTGAATAAGCTCACTTTCGCCCCTCGTCCAAATGATCTTTTTTGTGAATGAATAATCATCTAAATATGATCAATTTCTTTTTATTTACTCTTTAATTTATTTATAGTTGAAAATCATTTAAAGTAAATTAAAGTAAATACAAAATTTTGCAAAAATATTTTTCTTAAAACTATGTTCACAGGAATAATTCAATCAATTGGGAAACTAAAACAAGAAAAAAATATTTTAGAAATTGAAATTCTAGATAATTTATTTGATATTACAATCGGTGACAGCATAGCTGTTGATGGAATTTGTTTGACAGTTAAAGAGATCTTTCAAAACAAATTTACTGTTGATGTTAGTGAGGAAACATTAAAAAAAACAACTTTAGGAGTAAAGTCGAACCTTAATCAGATTGTTAATTTGGAGCCTGCTCTTAGAGTGTCTGACCGTCTAGGAGGGCATATAGTCAGTGGACATGTTGATGGCCTTGGAACAGTTGAGAATATAGAAAAATTAGAGAAATCCTGGCTTTTATCTATAAAGTGGAAAAATAATAATTTTTCGAAATATGTAGTTAATAAAGGCAGTATTTGTGTGAATGGAATAAGTCTTACAATTGCGAAATATGAGCAAGAAGGAGAAATATTTACTATCGCGATAATTCCTCATACTTGGCATAACACAAATCTGAATAAATTAAATGTCGGTGACAGCGTCAACCTTGAGGCAGATGCACTAATTAAATATGTAGAGAAATTACTTTTATTTAATAAAAATAGTAATCAAGATTTATCTTCAAATAATATTTCTTCGGAATGGCTTAAAGAAAACGGTTGGTAAAATTTATTTTTTAATTTAATGGAATCAGATAAATTGTTTTTGACTCTTTTTTAAGATCGATTTTAAATTCCTGACCAGGTTCTAAACCTAATTTTTTGGTGTAAGCATGTCCAATTAATAGGTTCCCATTGCCATGAACTTTTGTTTTGAATTCTGTCTGTCTGCCTCTTGAAGCTCTATTACCATTTTTCCCTTGACGACCATTTCCTATTTTGTAACCCTTAGCTTCGGTAAGCGCCCTATAAAAACTTTTTCTTAAGATTCTTCCGCTAGGACCGACGTACCCACACCCTTTTGCTATCTCATCTTCAGATTTTTTACTTAATAATTTTGCTTTTTCAAGAAGTTCTTTTCCTTCAAGCATTATCTGACAAATTTCTAATTATATATTCTTACTAAAAAGGAGAAATGTGGCAATATAAATTAATAAAAAATATATTTAATTTTTAAAATTTAATTTTTATAAAAGATACAAGATAATAAATAAAATAACCCATATTCCATCTACAAAATGCCAGTACAATTCAACAGCTTCTAATGGAAACATATTTTGACTAGTTAATCTTCCACCATTGATTCTCGATTGCCAAGCAATAATTAAAATCATTAAAGTGCCTAAAGTGACATGTAATCCATGAAAACCAGTAAGAGCATAAAAAGTACTTGCAAATAAATTATCTGTTAATCCAAAAGGTAAATGAAAATATTCAAATAATTGACATATTAAAAATATAATTCCAAGAAAAGCAGTAATAAGTAACCATTTTTGGGAATCAGAGTTTTCATCTTTTAAAAGTGCTTTGCCTGCTTTATGGAAAGTTGCACTACTAACAAGTAACAAAATTGTATTGAGTGTAGGTATTGGTAGTTCTAATTCATAAATAGCGCCTTCAGGTAATGGATTTACTGCTTTATAAGTTAAATAAGCAGCAAAGAATCCAGCAAAAGTCATTCCGTCCGCAATTAGGAAAGTTATAAGACCAAACATTCTGAAGTC
Organism: Prochlorococcus marinus XMU1404; assembly: GCF_017696175.1. Classification (NCBI taxonomy): domain Bacteria; kingdom Bacillati; phylum Cyanobacteriota; class Cyanophyceae; order Synechococcales; family Prochlorococcaceae; genus Prochlorococcus; species Prochlorococcus marinus. The sequence goes on from NZ_JAAORE010000001.1 coordinate 436,116, forward strand.
TTCATGTGTTTCATTAACTTCAGAATTATTCTTTTGAATTTCTTTTGAGCTATCTAGAGATGTCATATGTTTTTATTTTTGTTCAGAAATTTCTTTACCATAACCATAAGGTTCTTCAACTAATGGAGCCTCTCCTTCCCAATTTTCAACTGGAGGTGGAGAAGATGTTAACCATTCAGGTGTAAGAGCGTTCCAAGGGTTATCACCAGCATCTTTTCCATTTCTCACGCTAAGGAATACATTAATTAAAAAAGGAATTGTACTTATAGCCATCAAAAGAGCCCCAAGGCTACTAATTTGATTAACGAACTGGAATTGGGGATCATATTCTGCAACTCTTCTTGGCATTCCATTTAAACCAAGCCAATGTTGAGGAGCAAAGCACAAGTTAAATCCAATAAAGGTAATGATAAAATGTAAAATTCCTAATTTTTCATTGAGCATTTTTCCAGTTACTTTGGGGAACCAATGATAAATTGAAGAGAAAATAATAAAAACAGTTCCGCCATAAACAATGTAGTGAAAATGGGCTACAACGAAATAAGTATCATGTACGTGAATATCGAAAGGTACCTGTGCCAAAGCAACTCCTGTAATACCTCCAAACACAAAATTTATAATAAATCCGCAAGAGAATAGCATTGCACTATTGATGGAAATTTTACCTCCCCATAATGTTGCAACCCAATTAAAAAATTTTATACCTGTTGGAACAGCAATAAATGCTGTGGCGATAGTAAAGAACAATCTCATCCAAGGGGGAGTTCCACTCGTAAACATGTGATGCGCCCAAACAACTAAACCTAAAACTACTATCCCCATTATTGAAAAAACCATTGTTGTATATCCAAAAAGTGGTTTTCTAGAATGTATAGGAAGTATTTCACTAACTAAACCAAAGGCAGGAAGGACCATAATGTATACAGCTGGATGAGAATAAAACCAAAATAAATGCTGATAAACTACGACATTGCCACCTAAAACAGGATTGAAAAAACCTGTTTTAGCTATGATATCGAAGCTAAGTAAAATTAAAGTGCCTGCTAAAACAGGAGTTGACAAAACAACTAATAGACTTGTCCCAAGCATTGCCCAACAATACATTGGCAATTGCATAAGTTTTAATCCTGGCCTTCTTAATTTGATAATAGTCGCGATAAAGTTTATGCCACCAAATATAGAACTGCCTCCAAGTAATAGAACGCTAAGAATCCAAATAATTTGCCCCGATTGAGGGGTGGTTATGCTCAAAGGAGGATAAGCCGTCCATCCAGCCTGAGCAGCACCCTCAACAAAATAGCTTGCTACCAGCATCAAGCCTGAAGGAGGAATTAACCAAAAAGCTACGGCATTTAATCTTGGGAATGCCATATCTCTCGCACCTACATAAAATGGAATTAAATAATTTCCAAAAGCACCGTTTACTACAGGCACTATCCAAAGGAATATCATTATTGTTCCGTGTAAAGTTAAAACTTGGTTATAAACATCTCTTGGCATAAAATCAGACATTGGACTAGCTAGTTCAATTCTTATAGCGCTCGCTAAGGTTCCTCCTATCAAATAGAAAAGAAAACCGCAAACTAAGTATTGTATCCCAATTACTTTATGATCAAGGCTAAAACTAAAGTATCTAAGCCAGCCTTTAGGCTGAAGGCTTTCATTATTAGTTTTTTGTGGATCAATTGATATTGTCATAAATTTAACTCTGGTTTTTTGTTTTTGTTAAACCATTCTTTGTAATCAGATTCTTCTTCAACAATTATGGAGGCTCTCATTCCTCCATGATATGGGCCACATAATTCTGCGCAAATTATCGGATATTTTCCTACTTTTGTAGGAGTGAAATTTAAAATAGTAGGTTGTCCAGGAATAATATCCTGTTTAATTCTGAACTCTGGTACCCAAAAAGCATGAATAACATCTTTGGATTCCATTTTCATTGATACTTTTTGATCAACAGGAACGTGTAGTTCTCCCGATATGAAATTGCCCTTGGGATAATTGAATAGAAATGCAAATTGCATAGCTGAAACTTCAATTGATAAATTATTTATTGCTATTTCATTATCAGAAGTTTGACTTATTCCAGCCCATATCTTTTCCGTGTTAGAACTCATCATTTCGTGGTTATGATTTAGTTCTTTCATCCCTCCCATTCGATCGTAAATGTTGTAGCTATATAAACCTATTAATAAAACAATTATTGAAGGGATAATTGTCCATACAATTTCTAAGCTTAAATTTCCCTCTAAAGCTATACCATCGCCTATTTGATCATTTCTTTTCCTGAACTTAAATAAGCTATAAATAACTGCTATTGTCATTCCTATAAAAATAATTAACCCAATGATGAAAAGAATTTTAAAAAGTTCATCGTAAATTGGTGCATTAATACTTGCTTCAGCTGGGAGCAAATTTACATTAAAACCAATCCAAAAAGATATAGCAAAAACGAGAGAAATAATTAATATTAAATAAATGTTTTTATTTAACAATTGATTTCAAAAATTTGAATTTATATTCTCAAGATATTCAATTTTTTTAATCCTGCATCCTTTGTTAAAAGAAAAACCTTTAAATTTACAACTTCTTAAGATTTATGAAATAAAAGGCGTATTTTTAATAACTTTTTAGAGTTAATTGTCAGGGAAAAAAGATTAAATTAGTAAATTATTTTTTAAATTAAACATATTAATTTTTAATTAATGTTTGGTTTTTGAATCTAATTTATTATGCAAAATATATAGGTTTTATCCATTTGCTTAATAACCAATTATATAAATCAAAATATCTGACAATTTTTAAAAGGTTGGGAAGTCATAGTGTACTCGCACTCATCACACTAATCGTAATTGGAGGTGCTACGAGGGTCATGGAGGCGGGACTCGCATGTCCAGATTGGCCATTATGTTATGGATCTTTTTTGCCTTTTAATCATATGAACCTAAGAGTATTTCTAGAGTGGTTCCATCGTCTAGATGCTTTTCTGGTTGGAATATTAATTCTTTTTAAATTTGCCCTTTCAATTATTTGGAAAAATGAAATTCCAAATTGGTTACCTAAAACTTATTCATTATTACTTTTTCTCGTTATTGTCCAAGGATCTTTTGGAGCTTTAACAGTAATAAACCTGCTTGATTCATATACTGTTACTGGCCATCTTTTAATAGCTTTTCTACTTCTCATCACAACAATTTCAATAAATCAAAATTTAGAAAATGACGACATAGAAGAGCCATTAATTTGGTGGAGATTATTATTGTTTATTCCTCTTTTACTTACTCTGATTCAATCTTTTATTGGAGTAAGGCTTTCATCAACCTGGTCAGCACATATTTGCTTGTCTTTTAATAAACAGTGTCTAGTTCTAAATACTCATAAATTATTTGCTTTTCCAATTGCTTTTTCAATTTTATTGATTATTGCTACTGCAATTTATAAGAGAAGTTTGCTTAATGAAAATTGGAAATATCTCTCAGCACTTATTTTTCTCTTGTTTTCTCAAATTGCTTTGGGTGTTTTAAGTCTTAAAACAAATTTGAATGAACCTATTTTTATTATTGGTCATCAACTTAACGCCTCTTTATTTATTGCGATATTAACAACATTAATATTTAGGCATCCTTTTACCAAAAAAGTTCTAAACCACTCCCTAAATTCTCAAATAGCTGGTATCAATTCATGAACAGTAGTAACTTAGAAAACTTGAACTATAAATCTCCACTTAGGGATGAAGTTGTACCTTCAAGAAAAAGATTAACTTTGCCGCCTTGGCTTGAAGTGGCAAAACCTAGATTAATCCCACTTTTATTGGCAACAACTTTGGGAGGAATGGCATTAACAGAAGAATGGCCTTTATCCTCGCCGAAACTTATCTGTACTTTAGGAGGAGGCGCTTTGGCAGCAGCAGCGGCAGGAGCTCTTAATTGCTTGTGGGAAATGGAATTAGATAAAAGGATGACAAGAACCAGCAAAAGAGCCTTGCCAGCAGGAAAGTTGTCATCTGAGACTGTATTTTTAGCTGCCGTATCATGTACTTTGGCAGCTTCGATGCTTTTAGTAAGTGGTGTAAATTATTTGGCTGCGGGTTTAACTCTTCTTGGTTTATTTAGCTACGTAATTTTATATACAGTTATTTTGAAACCTCGAACAACAAAAAATATTGTTTTTGGAGGAGTTGCTGGTGCGATACCACCCTTAGTTGGAGCATCTGCTGCAACAGGGCATGTAGGACTTAGTGGTTGGTGGTTGTTTGGTTTAGTAATGTTATGGACACCAGCTCATTTTTGGGCACTTGCAATTTTGTTGAAGGATGATTACGCATCTGTTGGTATTCCTATGCTCCCTTCTGTCAAAGGATCTGTTTTTACTGCTAAAGCGATTTCTCGTTACGGATGGGCAACAGTTTTAATGAGTATTATGGGAGTCTTTGCTTTACCTGAAGGGGGTCTCTTATACGGAATTATGTTATTGCCATTTAATGGAAGACTTTTGCAATTAATAAATGAATTAAAGAAATCTCCTGATGATCTTTCAAGAGCGAAGTCTCTTTTTAGGTGGTCTATTCTCTATATGTTTGGCATTTGTCTTTTGTTATTAATTTCTAGAACCCAACTATCCGTAGAATTTGAGCAGCAATCTATTCAAATATTTTTATCTATAGTATCCCTGCTTAGTAATTAAATTAGATGTAAAATGTTTTTTAAGTAAATAGTAAGTTTGATGAATTATATAAAAGTTAAAGGGCTCTCAAAATCTTATTCAGATATCAATGCATTAAAAAATTTATCGTTGGAAATTGAAACTGGTACATTATTCGGAATACTAGGTCCAAATGGTGCTGGCAAATCAACACTAATAAAAATACTTGCTACTTTAATAGAGCCTGATAGTGGAGATGTTTTTATAAATAATATAAATTTAATAAAAAATTCAAGGAAAATTAGAGAATTAATTGGTTATGTTGCCCAAGACATTGCACTTGATAAAATTTTAACTGGACGAGAGCTTTTGGATTTCCAATCAGATTTATATCACATCAACAAAAACAAAAAATTTGAAAGGATAAAGAAATTAATAGATCAATTAGAAATGAATGATTGGATTGATCGTAAGTGCGGAACTTATTCAGGAGGAATGAAAAGAAGAATCGATCTGGCAGCTGGACTTTTGCATTTGCCCCAAGTATTAATTTTGGATGAACCTACAGTTGGTTTAGATATTGAAAGTAGAAACATTATATGGCAACTTTTGAAAGATTTGAGAAATAATGGAATGACCATTATTTTAAGCAGTCACTATCTTGATGAAATTGATAAATTGTCAGACAGATTAGTGATAATTGATGATGGAAGAGTTATAGCACAAGGGACTCCTTCAGAGCTCAAAAATAAATTAGGAGGAGATAGAGTAACTTTGAAAGTAAGAGAATTTAGTAATCAGGAAGAAGCAAAAAATATATGTCAAATTTTATCTTCAATAGATGGAATTAGTCAGATCATCATAAATGAAGCTCAAGGTTTCTCGATAAACTTTGTAGCAGATAAGGAAAAAGATTTACTTACGAAACTCAAAGTTGAATTAGCCTTTTCAAAGTTTGAAATTTTTTCTCTAACACAAAGTCAGCCAAGTTTGGATGATGTATATCTTCAGGCAACTGGGAAAACATTATTGGATGCGGAAATTTCTATGGCAGGGAAAAGAGACCTTAAAAAAGAATCAAAGCAATCAATGCGATAAAAAAAACTTTTGTTTAACTAACTATAATGAACACTAAATACTGCTAATTATGGAATTACAACAGTATAATTTATTTTTTTTATATCAAGAAACATTTGCCTTAACAAAGAGGTTATTTATTCAATTAAAAAGAAGACCATCAACTCTTTTGGCAGGAATATTACAACCCATAATTTGGCTTTTTTTATTTGGGGCACTATTCTCTAAAGCTCCTGAAGGTTTTTTACCAGGAGTTGATTCTTATGGGAACTTTTTAGGGGCGGGACTTATTGTTTTTACTGCTTTTAGCGGAGCCTTAAACTCTGGTCTTCCTTTAATGTTTGATAGAGAGTTTGGATTTCTTAATAGATTACTTGTGGCTCCTTTAACCAGTAGATTATCCATAGTTTTATCTTCTTTTATTTACATAACAATCCTAAGCTTTGTTCAGAGTATTGTAATAATGGTTGTTTCATACATTTTAGGTTATGGATGGCCTAACTTATATGGTTTAGGAATTGTTTTTACAACACTGATTCTATTGGTTCTTTTTGTGACATCAATAAGTTTATGTTTAGCGTTTGTCTTGCCTGGACATATTGAATTAATCGCTCTTATATTTGTGATAAACTTACCTCTTCTTTTCGCAAGCACTGCTTTAGCTCCAATCTCTTTTATGCCAAATTGGCTTGGGTGGTTGGCCTCATTAAATCCATTAACTTTTGCGATTGAACCTATTAGGACTGCTTATACAGAAACTATGAATTTAGAACTAGTGGCTTTACATGCCCCATATGGTGATTTAACTTGTAAGAGTTGTATATCAATTTTATTTTCTTTAACAGTTTTTTCTTTAATTATCATAAGGCCTCTGTTAAATAGAAAGTTAAATTAATAAATTTATGCTTTTAAAAAAATCATCTAATAGAAGTTTTTAAAAAAGCCTCTTCAGAAAATAATATTTTGCTTAAAGAAAATATTGTCCTTAAGTGGGTTCATAGATTTGGGATTGATTCTTTAAATGATTTATTAATTCATACCTCAGCTCTAAGGGAATGTAAGCTTAAAGAAGAAAATCAAGAACAAATTAAACTTGAATTATCAAAAACTGTTGAAAATATAGAAGAAACAAAATGTGAATCAAAATGTCTAGAAACTTCTAGCAGTAATGGAATGTTTAGCCAAGATCAAAATTCTAATAATATGAAAGAACTTTCTGATAACCAGAAATTACCACTGCCTAATATTAATAATTTAAGAAAGTGGATTAATAACTATAAAAAAGCAAGTTAAATTTTTACATCATCCCTGGCATACCCATGCCACCCATCCCTGGCATACCCATGCCACCCATTCCTGGCATACCCATGCCACCCATTCCTGGCATACCCATGCCACCCATTCCTGGCATACCCATGCCACCCATTCCTCCCATTGGATCTCCACCTGGCCCTCCAGGAACTGCGGCTTCAGGCTCTGGAATGTCGGCTATAGCAACTTCTGTTGTAAGGAGCATAGCTGCAATAGATACTGAATCTTGAAGAGCTAATCTTATTACTTTGGTTGGATCTAATATTCCTGAATCTTTTAAATCCTCATATTTTCCTGAATTAGCATTAAAGCCTTTATTAAGTCTTTTAATTTCAGCGACAACTACATCACCATTAAAACCAGCATTTTTTGCTATTTGTTTGGTGGGTTCCAAAAGGGCTTCTTTAATTATATTTATCCCTGTTCTTAAATCATCGGAAGATGTTTGACTTAAATTTAAAAGGTCATCTGATATTTCAATTAAAGTCTGTCCTCCTCCAGAAACAACACCTTCTTCAATAGCAGCTTTCGTAGCATTAAGGGAATCTTCGATTCTCAATTTTTTATACTTCATCTCTGTTTCTGTAGCAGCTCCTACTTTGATAAGAGCTACTCCTCCAGCTAGTTTGGCTATCCTTTCATTGATTTTATCTTGATCATACTCTGATTCAGTTATATTAACTTCTCTCTTTAATTTCTCTACTCGTGCTTTAACTAAATTTTTAGTGTCTTCGAAGGCAACAATTGTAGTTTTATCCTTTGTGATAGTTATTTTTTTTGCTTTTCCTAAATCATTAATCGATACTTTATCAAGTGTCATCGATTTATCTTCGCTAATTAACTTCGCCCCTGTAAGAATTGCAATATCTTCAAGGGCAGCTTTTCTTCTCTCACCAAATAACGGAGCTCTTACGGAAGCAACATTTAAAACCCCACTATTCTTATTTAAAACCAGAGTGGTTAAAGCCTCTCCTTCGATATCTTCAGCAAGAATTAGAAAAGGTGAGCCTGACTTCTGAATTTCTTCAAGTATTGGAACTAGATCAACTAAAGTTGAGATTTTTTGATCAGTTATTAATATTTTAGGGTTTGCAAGTTCACAAACTTGTCTTTCTTGGTCTGTTACGAAATATGGAGAACTATAACCTCTATCAAAAGACATTCCTTCAGTTATGTCTAATTCTGTTTCTAGTGATTGAGATTCTTCAACAGTTATTACACCATCTGAAGTGACAATATCCATTGCTTTCGAAATTATAGATCCAATTTCTTCATCACCTCCAGCACTGACTGTTGCAACTTTTTGGATATCAGAACCACTTAATGAAATACTTCTGGAACTTAATTTTTCTAAGACAAAAGCTAGGCCTGCCTCCATACCTTTTTTTAACTCCATAGGGTTGGCGCCAGAAGCAATATTTTTTAATCCTTCCTGAACCATCTTCTGAGTCAGAATGGTTGCTGTTGTTGTTCCATCACCTGCAGTCTCTTTTGTCTTGGATGCGACTTGTTCTATTAATTTCGCGCCTAAATTGGAAATAGGGTTTTCAATCTCGATCTCTTTAGCAACTGTAGATCCATCTCTTACTATATCTGGCGAACCAAATTTCTTCTCTATTACAACGTTTTTTGCTTTTGGCCCAATAGTAACCTTTACTGCATTAGCTACGATATTTACACCTTTTTCTAGAGCTTCTCTTGATTCATTAGAAAAACTTAACTGTTTGGCCATGTTTATTTAATCTTTAATCTTATTCTAATCTCCCATAGAATCATTTTTAATGGATATTTAATTAAGTGGGGAAAGCCGAATTTCTTTTAATGAGACATACAAATTAACTCAAATAAGAGTATCTTTAAGTTATGGAAGAAACAAATAATCTTATTTTTACTCTTACCGCAATCCTAGCGATTGCTATGACTCTGATATACTTTCCTTTAAGAATTTTCTTGACTTTAACTGCTAGAAGTCGAAGACTAAAACTTTTACAAAAAATCAGAAGATTAAGAGATGAATTGGGCCAGCCTTATCAAAGTACATAATTAAATACTCATACCCCCGTCAATACTAATTGTTTGCCCTGTAATATAACTTCCTGCATCACTTGAAACTAAAAATGACACTAAGTTCGCAATTTGAGTACAACTTCCTAATTTCCCTAAAGGTATAACTTTAAGAATATCTTCAGTATTCAGTTTTTCAGTCATCTCTGTTTCTATAAAGCCTGGAGCTATTGCATTTACATTTATACCTCTTGAAGCAAATTCTTTAGCGCAAGTTTTGGTAAATCCAATAACTCCAGCTTTGGCGGCAGAGTAATTTGCTTGCCCTGGATTACCAATTATTCCAACAACAGATGAAATATTTACAATGCTGCCACTTCTTTTTTTCATCATAAATTTTGAAGCATATTTGGTACAAAGAAAAACTCCTTTTAAGTTCGTATTTAATACGTCATCCCATTGTTCCGATTTCATTCTCATCAATAGTCCATCTCTCGTAATGCCAGCATTGTTAATGAGGATATCAATTGTGCCATTAATTTTGATTATTTCTTCAAAAGCTAAAATGACAGAATCCTCTTTTGAAACATCAAATTTTAATTTATGAGCTTTACCTCCCGAATTTTTTATTGAATTTACAACTTCTTCAGCTTTTTCATCAGAAGAAGAGTAATTAATAAAAACTTCTGCTCCTTGGTGGCTTAGTTCTAAAGCAATTTCTTTACCAATTCCTCTGCTAGCTCCAGTAATTAAAGCAACTTTGCCTGATAATGAATCTGTATTGGACATTATGAAATTTTATAATGTTCAATCGTAGTACTATTTGTGTAAAGATATTGCTTTTATTTATAATTGTCTAGAAAATATTAAGACCTTCTATTGTGCACTTTTTAATACCAGCTGCAGGGAGCGGTAGCAGAATGAAAGCTGGAAAAAATAAATTACTTATTGATTTAGAGGGAGAGTCTTTGATTTTTTGGACACTTAAATCTGTATTTTCTGCAAGCTCAACAAATTGGGTTGGAATAATTGGGCAACCGAAAGATAAAAATTTATTATTAAATTCAGCAAAGGATTTTGCCCATAGAGTCCATTGGATTAATGGTGGTGACACCAGACAAAAGTCAGTTTTTAATGGTTTAAATGCGCTACCAAAAGATGCTAAAAAAGTTTTAATACATGATGGTGCTAGATGTCTAATTAATCCTGAATTGATAGACCTTTGTGCCAAGCAATTAGATGAAAATGAAGCTGTAATTTTGGCTACTAAGGTAACTGACACAATAAAGATTGTTGATAATGAAGGTTTTATTAAAGAAACACCTGATAGAAATTATTTATGGGCAGCGCAAACTCCTCAGGGCTTTTTAGTAGATAGATTAAAAAAAGCTCATAAGATGGCAATTGATAAAAACTGGAAAGTCACAGATGATGCATCACTATTCGAAATTCTTAATTGGAAAGTGAAGATTATTGAAGGAACTTATTCAAATATAAAAATTACATCCCCTTTAGATTTGAAAATAGCAAAACTTTTTGTGAAGAAAGCTTAGTTAAAAAGGTGTATCGATACTAAGAATGCCATCATCACCATTTAAGGTGGCTTCGTATCCTAAAGGAATGCAGGCATTTCCAGATATGTGGCCTATTGGGAGGTCAAAAAGAATAGGAAAATCAAACTCTTTGAGTCTTTCAAAAATGCAGTTTTTTAGTAAATCTTTCCATTCAAGATCGTAGGAATCATTAGAAAAACTTCCGAATCCAATGCCAGCAATTTCAGTAAATGTTTTAGTCATTCTGAGGTAAGTTAACATGCGATCAATTTTATAAATATCTTCATTAATATCTTCAAAAATTATTATTTTTCCTTTGCAATCCGGAAAGTGATTAGTACCAATTAAAAAAGTAGCAATAGTTAAGTTAGAAACAATAATTTCTCCTTTAGCTTTCCCACCTCTTAAAGGAATTCCTCCTATGTCCTCAACATATCCCTCAAAAAGTAAATTTCTTAATCTCTCGAGACTCCACTCTGGCTCTTTGAAAAGGCCAGTGACCATAGGGCCATGAATAGAACCTATAAATCCTTGAGAATATTTAGATAGTAGTAAAGAACATGTATCTGAGAATCCAAGCATTAAACCATGCTGCCAAGAAGGATCTTTTTCTAATAGTCTTGCTGAACCCCAGCCTCCTTTTGCAAAAATGATTAGCTTACTATTTTGTGCTTTTTCTAGTTCTTCAAATCTAGTTTGATCATCACCTGCAAAATAACCAAATTTTTTTAATAGAGAATTATTATCATTAATTTCCAAGCCCCAGTTTTTTAAGATTTCTATGCCTTTTTGAAAATTTTCGTCTTCATCAATAAAGGAGCCTGGAGCTAAAATATCTATTAGATCACCTTTTTTTAATCTAAAAACCATATTAAGAATTTATGAGGCAATAATAATTCCTAATAAAAGGGCTCCTCCATATATTGACTGATTTTTGAAGTGATTCCCAATATTTTTTATTGATTGCTTTTCCTCAGGAAATACTTTTAGTATATCTCTCTGCATTAAGATTGAGGTTGTAAGCCAAATTGGCCAAAAAATAAAATCCATTTGATTAATAAATCCGCATAATGCGAGAAAACTAGAAGTTAAAAAATAGCAAATTTGAATAGTTATTCTTGTATTGTTCTGGAGGTTAACAGCGGAACTATTTATTCCAATTTTGATATCATATTTTTTATCTGCTAAAGCATAAATCGTGTCAAAGCCAAAAGTCCAAAAAATGGTAGCTAGCCAGCAAAATAATAAAACAATACTATTTAAATTGCCTTCATTTGCGGCCCAGGGAATTAAGACAGCAAAACCCCAGCATATGGATAAGATTAATTGAGGATATTTAAACCATCTTTTGGCAGAAGGATAAATTAAAATAATAGGTAAAGCTAAGAAAGCAAGTGAAATGGAAAGGATTCTTCCAGGTTGGGGTAGTGACAAAGTTAAAAAGAAGCTACATAAAATTAAAAAGAAAAGAATTGAATAAGCCGTTTTAAGACCGATTTTATTTGCAGCTAGAGGTCTATTTTTTGTCCTAAAAACTCTTTGATCAATTTTTTTGTCCCAAATATCATTAGCCACGCAGCCTAATCCACTTACTAGTAGTCCTCCCAGAATAATTCTTAGCAACATTAAAAATGTTGGATTAGCATCCGGGGTTAAATATAAACTCCATCCAGCAGGAATAAGTAAGATCATTCTTCCAGTCGGCTTATTCCACCTTAATAATTCAAAAAAAGTACTTAATTTTATTTGTCGATTTTTATTTTGCATATAACCTATTTTATATTTCATAACTTTAAATAATTTTACTAGGATTAAGTGATTTCTATTATTTAATAATCAATCTTGGGTATATTTATTAATGGGTTAAAGATATCTACATCTTATAAAAAGAAATGATAAATGAATCAGATTTAAGATATTTTCAAGAAAAGCAAACTTTAGTAGCTTCGATAGATATTGGAACTAACTCTACTCATCTATTGATAGCAGAAATTAATCTGGAATTAAAATCATTTTCAATAAAATTCACTGATAAATCAACCACTCGTCTTGGAGAGAGAGATGAGGATGGTAATCTTACTGATGAAGCAATCCAAAGAGCATTAGTTACTCTTAAGAGATTTAAGGAATATTGTAAAAGTAATGGAGTAAAACAAATAGTAACAGCAGCAACAAGTGCAGTTAGGGAAGCTCCAAACGGTCAAGATTTTATTAGAAGAGTTCTTGATGAAACTGCTATTCAAATAGAAATGATAAGTGGTTCTGAGGAAGCCAGATTAATTTACCTTGGTGTTCTTTCTGGTATGGCTTTTGAAGATCAGTCTTTTGTAATCATAGATATTGGAGGAGGATCTACAGAATTAATACTTGCAGATAAAAAAGATGCAATAGCTCTCACCAGTTCGAGGATTGGTGCTGTAAGACTAAAGAACGATTTTTTAAATAAAGAGTCTTTAAATTCAGAAAGATCGAGTTTTCTAACAACTTTTATTCAAGGATCTTTAGAGCCATCCATTCGAAAAATAAAGAGTAGATCTAAGGGAAATAACCCTTTATCTATGATTGCAACAAGTGGCACCGCAACCTCATTAGGAAATTTGATTTCAGATGATTTAGGAGAATCTAAACAAAAGTTGCATGGTTATAAATTTAAAAGGGAAAATTTACAGAATGTATTGGAAAAACTAATTAAATTGCCAGTTTCGGAAATCAAGAAAATACCTTCATTAAGTGAGAGAAGAGCAGAAATAATTATTCCAGGCGCATTGATATTAAACACCGCAATGGAGATGTTGAACTTTAATGAATTAATAATAAGTGAGAGGGCGCTTCGAGAGGGTTTAGTTGTTGATTGGATGCTGCGTAAAGGGATAATAAAAAACGAGTTAAATATTCAAAGCAATATTAGAAAAACGACTATAGTTCATCAGGCAAAAAAGTTCGGAGTAGATAATACAAGAGCTGAGAAAGTTATCGATATTGCCTTTCAAATCTATGATCAGACTAAAAATATCTTTCATACCGATAATGACCCTAAAGCTAAAGAACTTCTTTGGGCAGCCTCTAATCTTTATAATTGTGGGAAATACGTAAATGTTAGTTCATATCACAAACACTCTTGGTACTTAATAAAAAATTGCGATTTATTGGGATATTCTGAAGCAGAAACAAATATTATTGCTTCGATCGCTAGATACCATAGAAAGACTTTACCCAAGAAAAGACATGAGTCTTGGCAAAGTCTAATATCCAAAGAAGATAAAACATTAGTTCTTGAAATGTCATTAATCCTGAGATTAGCAGCATCTCTTGATCAAAGACCTGACAAGGTAATCTCCTCAGTTCAAATAAAATTACGGGAAAATATTCTTAAATTTGAACTTGTTCCTATAAATAAAGGCCATGATCTTCTCCTTGAAAAATGGAACTTAGGATTATGCTGTAATGTTATAAAAGAGCTAAAGAATTTGGATTTAAAAGTTATTTAGTTTTTTTAATAAGTTCTTGTTTTGGAGTTTGATTCTGAAAAGACTCTGAAAATAAATTAAAAATTAAGGATGAGGCGACTAATCCAAGAAAGCCTGAAATTAAAATAAATATCCAGAACCCTAGTGGACTTGGATCCTTAGATTTTCTAGTTTTTTTAGCCACTTCTTCAACTATTTCTTCTATTTTTATCTCTTGCCTCTCTGTCTTTAATTCATTCATTATAAATTCTGTATCAAGTTTCAGCTTCTGAGAAATTCTACGAACCATTGCTTTGATAAATACTTTTTCAGGGAGCTCTTCTTCATTGCCTTCTTCTATGGCTTTTAGTTGATGAGATCCAATTTTTAAATCAGAAGCCAATTCTTCAACAGATTGATTTCTACTTAACCTTGCCTCTTTAATAAAATTTCCAATTCTCTTTAACGAGGATTGTGGTTTTGTATTGTCTTCTGGATTAGATTTTATTTCTTTCAAAGCAAACAAATTTTTACTAATTATAGTGATTAATATTTTTCTATCAACTTTATGATTATTTATTTCTAAAAAGATGACTATATGATGGATTATATAGATTAGACCTGTTTTGAGAATTATTAATTGCTGGGCTAATTATGTAAATAGTTGTTCTAATTAATTTTTTTTCAATAGAAAAGTTTTCCATATCTTTTAATTCTATTAATGATGTCCAACCATCATCCCAAGATACTCTGAATCCAACAATAACTTTAGTCTCTGGGCGATAAAACTCTAGTAAAGTGTCTTGAGACCTTTTTACATGCCTAGCACTTAGATAAAGGCATAAAGAGGAATTGTGTTTCGCAAGATCTTTCAGAGATTCTTTCTCGGGCATACCAGTTCTTCCTCCGGCTCTTGTTAAAATTATTGTTTGCGTTACCTCTGGGATAGTTAACTCAGCTTCATGATATGCTGCTGCCACTTGAAAAGCACTTACACCTGGAATAACTTCGATTTCAATTTTTTCTTTTTTTAAAATATCTATTTGTTCTCTAATCGCGCCAAAAAGACAAGGGTCTCCATCATGCAACCTTATAACAGTTTTTCCTTCCTGAAATTTTTTTATCATAGTTGAGGTGATTTGCTCTAAGTTGAGAGAACTTGTTTTTATATTTTCAGAACCTTCTTTAGAAAAATCTAAAATCTTTTCAGGGATAAGAGAATCAGTCCATATAATGACATCTGCACTCTTTATCTTTTTTAAAGCTTTTATTGTTAATAAATCTGGATCACCGGGACCAACACCAATAAAGGATATTTTTTTATCCATTCTTTCTACTTTTACCACTATATGTTCTTAATCTTAAAAAAAATATTCCAATTAATCCAGAAGAGAATAGAAAAATGCTTATAAATTGAGCCATTCTTATACCGCCACTACAGAAAGGCGGAAGCCCACCAATACATAGTGGGTCAGTTCTTAAACCCTCAATCCAGAATCTTCCAAAGCTGTAACTTATTAAATAAAGACAGCTAATAAAGCCAGGCCTAAGAAAATCTGTTTTACTCTGTTTATTAAAGACCAAAATAAGGAGGATGAATGTTAAAAAATTCCAAAATGACTCGTAGAGAAAAGTAGGATGAAAAAATTCGTAATTAATAAATTCTAAAGGTCTATTTTGGATAGGTATAAATAATTTCCAAGGCAAATTTGTAGGAACCCCAAATGCTTCATTATTGAAAAAATTTCCCCACCTTCCTATAGATTGTCCAAGAATAATCGAGGGTATTAATATATCTATAAAAGTTTTTAAATGAATGTTTCTCGACTTACAGAAATAGATAATAGTTAATAATCCTCCAATTAGACCTCCATGGATTGCTATGCCTCCTTCCCAAACTGCTAGAAAAGAAGGTATTTGAATGGTGTTATTGAATAGTTCTAAAGAAGTGAAAAAATTATCTCCGCTGTATTGCCTCCACTCAAAAATTACGTAATAAGCTCTAGCTCCAATTATTGAAAAGATTATTAAAGATGGAAGTATTTCACTAATGTAGTCTGGGTTAATATTCCTTGACTTTGCAAGTTTTTTTGAGACAAATAGGCCTATTAAAACTGAAATCGAAATAAGTAATCCATACCATCTAA
Source organism: Prochlorococcus marinus XMU1404 (assembly GCF_017696175.1). Classification (NCBI taxonomy): domain Bacteria; kingdom Bacillati; phylum Cyanobacteriota; class Cyanophyceae; order Synechococcales; family Prochlorococcaceae; genus Prochlorococcus; species Prochlorococcus marinus. Next base: position 452,298 of record NZ_JAAORE010000001.1, read on the forward strand.
TAGTTATAAACCCTAAATTTAAAAAAGTTTCTCCTGGAGATTGTATAAAAGCTTGAAATATAAGCATTTAAAGAAAGTTAGATACCCTCTGCTGCTTGTACTTTTTCTACTTGTTTTTTCTTTAATACTAAAAGTATTTGTGTTAGACCTACACCAATAAAGAATGCAATCAATCCAATTACTCTATAAGGGCTCTGAAGTACAACCTCAGCATCTAATTGCCCAAAGCCGCCAACGTTGGGATCATTTGTAAGAGGGTCACCTGCATTAATTTTGTCTTGAGCTTTTACGATAAGTTGAGGACCAACAGGGACTGCTTCAGTAGTTATCTCACCATTCTCGTTTTCTATATTGACCTTATAACTACCATCTTCAATTGTTTCTATTGAATTAATAGTTCCTGAGGTGGAAGAGGTGAAAAGTACATTATTGCTTTTGTCTCCAGTTGGGTATACCTGACCTCTTCCTCTATTGCCTCCGATATGTAACGAGTATTTCCCATAGTGATATTCTTTATTAGTGGATGGATCAGGGGAAAGTACAGGGAAAACTATTTCTTTATTGGTATCACCAGGCAAAGGCCCGACAATGATAATATTATCCTTCTCTTCACTGTAATTAGTGAAATATACTCCCTCTGTCTCTTCTTTGATCTCTTCTGTCCATCTTTCCTGAGGAGCAAGTTTGAAGCCATCAGGCAGCATTACAACAGCTCCAACTTGTAATGGAACTTCAGAACCATCAGCTCCGATCTCTTTTAAGTCATTTTTGTAGGGTATTTTGACAACAGCTTTGAAAACACTATCAGCACCAACAGATTGTGGAACTTCTGCAATCGTAGGCATCTGAGCTAGATGACAATTTGCACAGACTATCTTTCCTGTAGCTTCTCTGGGAGATTCGTAATTTTGCTGAGCCCAAAATGGATAAGCAAAAGTAGTCTTAGGATAAAAAACAATGCTCGAAATGAAAAGCAGAGTACAGATAAATAAACTTGTTTTTTTCATGATTTGATTTTTAAGACCTTTCATTTTTTTTATGCCCACCATGGATTTTCATTAGTTCTAAAGTCAGTTTCTGACCATTGTTTGACGAGTACAGCATCATCTTCAATATCTACATGAGCCAGCGCTAAAGATAAAGGAGCAGGCCCTCTGACTACTTTCCCATTTGTATCGTACTGACTGCCATGACAAGGACATATAAATTTATTAGCACCACTATCCCATGGGACAACGCAACCTAAATGAGTACAAATTGCATTTAAACCAAATTCTCCTATTTCCCCACCCTCATTAACTATTAAATAAGTTGGATCTCCCTTTAGACCCTGCACTAGACTTCTGTCTCCCGCTTGATGGGTAGCCAACCAACCTGTCTTAGTTATTGGATTCCCTAATTCATCTTTAGCAGAAGTTCCACCGCCACCACCACCTGCTCTCAAAGGCATGAAATAATTTGCTACGGGGTAAAGTGCTCCTAAAGCCACACCTGTTGCAGTACCAAATGTAAGAAGATTCATAAATTGCCTTCGACCCATTGAAGGGACATCATTGGAACTTAATTGAGTCATTCGCTACTTGGTTCTGTTATTTATTAGTTATTATGAATCAAATTGTTCAATTTCTGTTGCAAATAGATAGGACTTTTAATAATTTAAAGTAAAAGTTTAGGAAGTCTTAATTAATTGATTTAAATGAACCCATTAATAGTAGATGAAGTTATTCATTATTTGATTCATCGTTGGGGGAAAAAATATGATTTTAGGCTCTTTAGAAGAGGAAATTTTGTCTATTTTCAAATGATGTGGGGATTTCTTGGACAGGAATCATTCCCTTTAAGTGAAGATGAATACAAAAAATCGATAGCCGAGAAAATCGAGATTTTGAATAGATGTGGATATTCAGAGGAAGTAAGGGAATGGCTAAAGAAAGTCAATGCTAAGCCAAGGTTAGGTAGAGCTGTTAGCTTGCAATTAAATGTTAATGAGAAGATGAAAGAGTTTTTGACTTAAGATTTTCTGATAAGTAAGTTAATCCAGTACCCACAAAAAATAAAAACACAATCGATATAGATAGCAACGACATTGTCAATGGGTCTGTTGAAGGGGTAATCACTGCAGATAAGATTGCTGATGAGATTACAACTATCTTCCAATTCGAAATCATTTTTTCAGTTGTAATTATTCCAAGAGAACCAAGAATAAATTGTAGTACTGGCAATTGAAAAGCTATTGCAGTGCTGGACATTAACAAGAGAACAAAATCAAAATATCTTTCTATAGACCAAGTTGGTTCAACAATATCAGCACCGAAAGTAATAAAGAAATTTATGGCTGCAGGAACTAATATCCACCATGAAAAAATTAATCCCAAGAAAAATAGAAGACCTGAACCGAAAACTGCGGGTAAGATAAGGCTTTTTTCTTGTTTTGTTAAACCAGGGGAAATGAATAATATTATTTGATAAAAAATATAAGGAATAGAAACTATTAATCCGCTGTAACCTGCAACTTTAATAGCGACAAATAAAAACTCTCCTGGAGCAAGTTGTAGTAAATGAATATCACCAGCTGGGATTTCTAAAAAAGATATTAATGGCTTTATAATAAGAAAACTAAAGAATATTGATATAAGTATTGAGTAAATTGAGTTAAGTATCCTTTGACGAAGCTCCTCTAAATGATCACTAAAAGTCATCGAATCTGATAATTTATTTTCACTCTGACCTGTTCCTTTCATTATAAATTAGTGAAGATTTTGTAAGAAAAAGGTTTAAGATAACTATTGTCAAAATTCAATTTATTTTTTGATAAATTTAGTTATTTGTTTAATTTAGGATTAGTTGGATCTGGTAATAAGAAGGGTGGGGCATCATTTAGAGATGATTCACCATAAGTTTCATATTCTCTATATCCACCCATTTTCCCATTTGTTTTCATTAAAGCGCTTACGAAGGCGAGTAGTAAGAAGACAGTAGGAGCCCCAATTATTAATGCAGCACCAAAGAGATATCCAACAATAAATTCTGGAAAACTATGATTTCCTAAAAATTCATGACTGCCCAAAAGAAAATCAAACATTTAGTTTTAAAATTTTTTTTATTATAAACTAAATTACTGTTTTAAGATTTTTTTTAATATATTCTTCTCCTCTTGTAGGATTTCCCCAAATAATTTCTCCATTTTTAAAGGAAACGCAACCCGGCCCTCCTCTTTTGATTTTTTGCAAATCTTTAATCTTTACTAAATTAATTGGAACTTTAATGTTTCTTTTTGCCTTGCTAAATAAAGCAGCTAAATCTGCAGCTATTTGAAGATCTTGTTCAGATGCTGCTTGAGATGAAGACTTCAAAACTACATGACTGCCTGGTGATTCCTGTGCATGAAACCATAAATCTCCTTTTTTTGAGTACTTAAAGCTTATCAAGTCATTTTGCCGCATATTTCTCCCTACCTGAAGCTTCAATCCTGTTGGAGTGTCTACTTGAATTGGTGAAGATTGTATCTCAGATGTACTCTTCTTATCTTCTCTTTGCCTCTTAATATTGATATTAAACTCGTTGCAAATTTCTTCCATAATTTCTTCTAGTAGTCTGATTCTCATAAAAGGTTTTTCATGATTTAAAGAATTTAAATTTTCTATGAGTGTAGTGAATTCATCCAATCTATCCATATTTGTTTTGTAAATACTTAATCTTTCTTTTATCAATTCTCTAGATCTCTTTAGTTTTTTTGACTTTTTATATAGTTTTTGTCCTTTAATAATATCTCGTTTCTTAATTTCATTTGAAGAGAATATATTGTCAGCTTTTTCTTTATATATCTCGTAGCTTTCCGATTTTGTAAGAAGATCATATTGAATATTAAAATTCTTTTTCTCAGTATTGGTCTGTTTAAAAATTATCCCTTCAATTTTCTTTTCCAATAATTCAAGTTTTTTTTGTTTCAGATAATAATCATAATAATTCTCTAAACTGGTGCATAAATCTATTTTATTTTCGCAATTAATTTCTTTATCAAAAAACCAAACGCAATAAAAATCTTTATTAAATTTGGAAAAGTTAAAGTTATTGTTTTTAAACCTATTTATCCAAATCTTCCAATTTTTAAAAATTTCCTTTAAGTCCGAATCGCCAATGAAATCGATATTTTTTTCCATTATTTTCGTATTGCCAGTTTTGCTAACAATCTCTAATTGTTTAGTGAGGATAGGGCTAACTCCTTGATAGGTATTTATTAAACAGTATTTCAAGGACTCAGGTACAGTTGAAATTGAGTCTTTCCATGATTGAAAAGACTCATCTTCTTTAGGTTTTTTTTTGAGATTGACTGGAGGGCTAGAATAAATTGATCCTGTTGAAATTGTTCTAAAACTAGATTGACTTGATTTAATTTGTTTACCAACTGCAATTATTTTATGTTTATTATCCAAATAGAAAATATTACTATGTTTTCCCATTAATTCAAAAATTAAATACTTATTAATTTCATCTCCAGGTTTTTTTGCAAAACTAAATTTTATAATTCTCTCGAAATCATCTTGATCAATCGAAATTAAAGCCATATACTTCAATCCGTATCTTATTTGTTTAGAAAGTGTGCTTTCTCTCCCAATCTTTTCTGGCTTATTTATCTTTAGTAGTCTAGGAGATTCTCCATTCCATGAAACTTCTAACCATGTTTGAGAATAAACTCCTCTGAAACATAATTGAATTGTATTAGGCTCTGGTTGTTGGGCAGTTTCAAACTTTGTAGGTAAAATGTTCTTTGTTAAATAATGCAAGACAGATCTAATAGATGTAATATCCATTATCTGTGGAACACCTTTTTGCATTATTCTTTTTTAATTCACAAGAAGTTTATTTTACTGTAAAAAATTTAATATGAAAAATCAAAAAAAACTTATTATCCTTACTGGACCTAGCGGGGTGGGTAAAGGAACAGTTATTAAAGAAATATTAGGTAAAGAAAAAAAATTTTGGCTTTCAATATCTGCGACTACTAGAGAACCTAGAGAGGGAGAGAAGGAAGGAGAAAATTACTACTTTTTAAATCAAGAAAAGTTTAAAGAAATGATTGAACAAAACCTGTTCCTTGAATGGGCTCAATTCGCTGGAAACTACTACGGAACACCTTTGTATTCTGTTAATGAGAAAATAAAAAAGGGATTTACAGTACTACTTGAAATTGAAGTAGAGGGTGCAAGGCAAATAAAAAATAAGTTTCCTAATTCAACTTCAATATTTTTACTTCCTCCGAATAAAGAAGAGTTAGAGAGAAGAATAAGAAATAGAGGTACAGAAAAAGAAGAGGCAATTAAAAAAAGACTCTCAAGGGCTAATTATGAGATTTCAGTATCAAATCAATTTGATTTTGCATTAACAAATCACAATGTTGATGAAACAGCAAAAAAAATAATCAAGTTAATAAAAACTTGATTATTTTCTCTTTTATCAGCTCATTGGATGGAATAATAAATCTGGGAAAAACCTATTAAATTCAATAATTATTCCAGCTGTAAGGCTTAGCCAAATTGCTGCTACCACTGGGGCAGATCTGACAAATTTTGTGTTTAGAATTTTGAACATTTGTTTTATAAAAGTTTTTTAAAGATGTTTAGCGAGGACCATTAAGTGTAATATTGTTGTCTTTCTCTCTTAAATCCCCATTCCTACCTTGTTTATTAGCAAGAAGAGGCCATTGCGCTCCTTTTACAAGACATTTTCTGGCTAAGTCTAGGTCAATAATGATCTCAAGATCTGCTGGATTCTTAGTCTTTTTTGATTCAATCAGATACTCTCTTCCTGACCAACCTATAATTCCAGCTATGTAAATAAACAATACTCCTGGAATAAGTAAATCTCCCTCATGACCTCTATTTAAAAGAGCACCCCATGGTTCAAGTGGAGGTCCAATAATTAAATGTGGAAGACCATCATCTCCGCATGATGCTTTTCCATATCTTTCAAATCTTGAGATGTCTTTTTGAGTAGTTGCAGAACTTGCTCTCTCAATGAATTTAGGGTTTTCAGAGCATTTTGTTAGGGCTGTTGCAGTATATTCTGTGCTTGCTCTGTCTACGTTTAAAGCAGGCCCATTGGCAGCTAGAGCAATTGGAGTAATTCCTAGGAACAGAAAAACTGAGGTTATAATTGAAAAAAAGAATTTCATAAGTTGCAATCTTTAATTCCTAAATAGTGTGTTAATTAAGAAATTAATATTAAAATAGAACAAGTTGTATCAAATATGCACAAAGTTTTAGCTATTGAAACAAGTTGTGATGAGACATCTGTCTCAATAGTTTCTAACATTAACGATAGTTTTAAAATTCATTCAAATATAATTGCAACTCAAATTAAAGATCATTCAAAATGGGGAGGAGTTGTTCCTGAGCTTGCAGCTAGAAAGCACTTGGAGTTATTACCTTTTGTTTTAGAAAAGGCTTTAAAAGAATCAAAAATCAAAATTGAGGAAATTGATTATATTGCATCAACTGTAGCTCCTGGATTAGTTGGATGTTTAAGAGTTGGCTCCATAACTGCAAGATCACTCTGCATATTACATTCAAAGCCATTTGTGGGAATTCATCATTTAGAGGGACATTTATCTTCAATTCTATTTTCAGAAAACTATCCAAAGCAATCTTACCTTACATTACTTGTTAGTGGAGGACATACTGAATTGATAAAGGTTGATGATAGAAGAGTGATGCGAAGACTTGGGAAAAGTTTTGATGATGCCGCCGGAGAAGCATTTGATAAGGTTGGAAGATTATTAGGTCTTAGTTATCCTGGAGGACCAGCAATTGAAAAGATTGCTAAAAATGGAGACCCTATGAAATTTAATTTACCAAAATGCAGGATTTCTGATAAAAAAGGTGGATTTCTTAAATATGATTTCTCTTTTAGTGGTTTAAAAACAGCTGTATTAAGACTAGTTGAGAAAATAAATTTAGATGGGAAGAACGTCCCAGTTTCAGATATTGCTGCGAGTTTTGAGAGAGTTGTTGCAGAAGTCTTGGTAGAGAGAACTATAAGATGTGCAGAAGATCATGGCTTGGATAATATTGTTGTAGTTGGTGGAGTGGCTGCTAATAATACATTAAGAAAAATGATGAAAAGTGAAGCTTGTAAAAAATCAATTAAAGTTCATTTAGCTCCCCTTAATCTTTGTACGGATAACGCGGCAATGATTGGAGCAGCGGCATTGTTCAGGATCAAATTTAAGGAGCATTTAAGTTCACTTAAATTAGGTGTTTCGGGAAGACTATCAATTGAACAAGCAAATACCCTTTATGAAGAAAATCCTCCTTTCTAACTGCAATGAATAAACAACCTAAAATAGAGATCAAAGAGACAAAAAACTTCGTTGATAAAAAAGAACTGAATTTATGGAAAAGAGGTTTTACTCCTCAAGCTGAAATATGGAATGGAAGAATGGCAACTGTCGGGATAGGAATAATTTTTATTATTATTGCTTTGATAAGCCAATTTTCTTAATAAAGATAAAATTCATTTGACTTAAAAGTATTTTTAAGAGATTCAATAAAAATTAGTTTTGTTCAGCCTATATATAAATTAAAAAGTATTGTATTTAATGGACTTGCGATAAGATTATTGATTTAATCAAAATAACTCATATTTTTATCATTTATAAGTTTATATGACGCCTGAAAGGCTTGGATTACTTTGGGGAATAACTGTATTCGCAGGCGCTTGTGCTAGATTATTTTCTTCTTTTACAGGATTCCCAAGTGTCGTTATTTTATTGCTTTCGGGATTATTCATTGGAAGATCAGGCTTTGGACTTGTTGAACCTTTGGATCTCGGACAAGGACTTGAAACTATTGTTGGTCTCTTAGTCTGCTTGGTTTTGTTTGAAGGAGGACTAAATTTAAAACTGCCTGAAGGGAATGTAAGAAATACCGTTTTAAAAATTTCATTGGTCAGACTATTTATTTCGTTATCCGCTGGAATTTTTATTGCTCATTGGCTGGCAGGCCTTTCATGGCCAGTAGCAGGAATATATAGTGCCATAGTACTTGCTACTGGACCAACAGTTGTCTCTCCATTAGTTGAACAAATAAAGCTAGCTTCACCTCTTTCGGAAGTTTTAAAAGCAGAGGGGTTGTTACTTGAACCAATTGGAGCAGTACTAGCATTGTTACTCTTAGAACTAACTTTAGGAGACCTACGTGGGATTAACGATGTATTTATTGCATTAATGCAAAGGCTGGGAGGCGGAGTTTTAATAGGTTTAAGTGCAGGTTGGTTACTATCAGAAATTTTAAAAAAAATAAAAAATGAAGCCTCATTTGGCATAGAGCTACAAGTTACCCTTGGCTTTATTTTCCTTGTGTATGGAATTTGTGAATATTTCTTGCCGGAATCAGGCTTGCCTGCTTCTGTAGCTTCAGGTTTTATTGTAGGTAAAAGAGAAGTAATTGATAGGGAAAGATTGGATAATTTAATAGGTGAATTAGCTCAATTAGCAATTACTGTTCTTTTCCCTCTTTTGGCAGCTGATGTTTCTTGGGGTGAATTAAGTCCGCTAGGTTGGGGAGGTGTTGTTTGCGTTTTTATGTTGATGATAATTGTTCGTCCTATAGCTATCTGGATTGCAACAAAGGGAAGAGAATTAGACTTAAAAGAGAAAATATTTTTAGCCTGGTTAGCCCCCAGAGGGATTGTGACTGCGGCGGTGGCCTCTCTTTTTTCTATAAGATTAGAACAGGCTGGTATTCTTGGAGCTGGACGTCTTCAGGGTTTAGTATTTCTTACAATTTTAATGACAGTAGGAATCCAAGGTCTCACAGCTAAACCTTTAGCAAATAGTCTTGAATTATGCCAAAAAGATTCTTAGATTGATTTAAGACATCTTTCAATGCGCGATATATCACTCTTACTCTCTGAGAAAAGCTCCCAACTTTGAATTAAATCCGGCCCACTTAGAGAACCAAAAAAGGCAACTCTTAATGATTTCATCAAAATACCTTTTTTAACTTTATGCATTTTTGAGATTTCATTTATTATCTCCTTTGCTTTATCTTTGTCTAGTTTTAAATAATTTTGCTCTATTAAATAATTTAAGATTAGTTTTAGGGATTCTTTACTATCATTATTTTTGAGAAAATCTTGACCTTCTTTTTGAATTGGAGGTAGTAAAAAAAATGGTTTTGATTGATCAATGGCGTCTGTCAAAAGGGTCATCGAGTCTTTAATTAAAATTGTTAATTGAATAGCCCATTCTTGAGATGGCGGATCCCAGTCCATATTATCCCAGTATCTCCTAATGATCCCACTTAACTTTTCTGTCTCCATATTTTTTATATATTGAGAATTAATCCAGTTTAGTTTTTCCCAATTAAATTTAGCCCCAGCTTTATTAATATCTGATAAGTCAAAAATTTTAGATATCTCATCAAGTGAAAGTATTTCACTCTCGGCAGATTTTGGAGACCAACCTAGAAAGGCCATGTAGTTCGCTAAAGCCTCAGGTAAATATCCCATATCTCTAAATTCGTCGATTGAAGTAACGCAATCTCTCTTAGATAATTTTTTCCCTTCGTTATTTAGTATTAGTGGTGTATGTGAAAAAGTTGGTAGTTTGAAACCTAACGCTTCATAAATCAATATTTGTTTTGCAGTGTTAGAGATATGGTCTTCCCCCCTTACTACATTAGTGATATTCATGAAATTATCATCAATTACAACTGCAAGATTATACAAAGGATCTCCAATCTCATATCCCATGGCTCTTCTTGATAAAACCAAATCACCGCCTAAGTCCTTCCCTTGCCATTTGATTTCACCTCTTATTTGATCTACCCATTTAATTTGTATGTTTTCATCAATCTTGAACCTTATTACTGAAGAGCGTCCTTGGGATATGAATGTTTCTATTTCTTTATTCGAGAGATTTCTGTGTCTATTATCGTGCTTTGGAGGTAATCCTTTCTTTTTTTGTTCCCCTCTTAATTCGGAAATCTCATCTTCTGTAGTAAAGCATCTATAAGCAGCTCCACAATCTAATAACTTTTTGATGTATTTTTTGTGAATTGAAATTCGGTCACTTTGCTTTAAAGGTTCCTCATCCCATTTAATTCCAAGCCATTTCAATCCCTCTAAAATGTTTTTAGCGTACTCAGATTTAGATCGAAAAAAATCTGTATCTTCTATTCTTATGAGGAATTTCCCACCTATTTTTTTTGCATACAACCAGTTGAATAAAGCTGTTCGAGCTGTACCAATATGAAATAAACCTGTTGGACTTGGGGCTAATCTTAAACGTCTTTCCAAATTTCTTTTAGAAAAAACGGGACCGACGGGATTCGAACCCGCAACTTCCGCCGTGACAGGGCGGTGCTCTAACCAGTTGAACTACGGTCCCACAATTTGTTCCAACTTTAATTGGAACTTCATCATTAAAATTATCAGATCATAATACTTAATTAATGTTGTTGTAATAAAAAAAATTTATTAATTTGAGGATTTAAAGAAATAGTTAATTTTAAAGCTTTCCTGAATTAGATAAATATTTATTTTTGAGGTCTAAATCCAGCAGGTTCTATCAACCTAACTTGATTGCCTCGAGCGGTAAATTCTCTGCCTTGGTCACTTTGTACTACTACTCTCCCACCAGATTTAACTCTGATGACTCTTGCACGAACCCATCCTAAAGCTGCTGATTCGAGGACTTTAACTACGTCCCCAGGTTGAAGATCTAACTCCATCTTATGAAAAAAATGATTTGCATAATGTTGATCAAACGCGTCGTGGAGGACTTGAACCCCCGACATCAGGTTTTGGAGACCTGCGTTCTACCAACTGAACTAACGACGCATCTAAATAATTATAAGCGCCTTTGTGACCAATAAGTTGATTAATTTACAACTTTATCGATCAAAGCGTTGTTTTACGCGAGTAGCTTTCCCTACTCTATCTCTTAGATAGAATAACTTAGCTCTTCTTACTTTACCTCTACGTTCAACTTTTAGAGAGGCAACCTGTGGACTATGTAGCATAAATACTCTCTCAACGCCTATACCTTGGAAAATTCTTCTTACTGTAATAGTCTGATTGATACCTCCATGCCTTTTTGCTATGACGACACCTTCATAAGGTTGAACTCTTTCTTTATTACCCTCTGTAATTTTTACGCCAACTTTAACAGTGTCCCCAACATAGATTTCAGGTAATTCTTTTTTTAATTGCTCATTCTCAAATTCCTCAATAAGGTTGGAGACGCATATTTTTTTTGTAGTATCAGAAACCAATTTTTCTTCTTTTTGTTCAACTGCTACATCAATTGATCCGTCAGCGTTTGTACTGGTTTCTAATTCATTTTCTTTTTTCTCTTTAGCCATTTTGATCTTTTTTATCCTACAAGTTCTATATCTTAACCTTTTGACTCGCCATTAGTAACCTTTTTGGTAAATGAAATTGTTTTTGAAAACATTTGGAATCCAGTTATGAGCATCCATAAAACTCCAAGGGAATTAAAAAATACATATATTAATTCGCCATTACCTCCAAGCCATTCCCCCTCATGTAGAGACATTAACCAATGAACTTGGTCTCTAGAATAACCTAATAAATCTTTTGACACCCTGTAGAGAACCCCGGTAATTGAAGATATAAACAATGGAAGAAAAACCCAAGGCGCCAAAGCCTTATGAAATTGCCTAGAATTAGATAAAAATTTCATTCCTGTTTCCCATTGTTATTGATAGATTTAAGATAGCTAAGACCAAAATGGCTATCTTGATGAAATTTAGCTATTACCATTATTTATTCCAATGAAACATTTTGCAGATCTCTTATTAAATAAAAATAATTCTAAAACTAATGATCAAATTCCTTTTATCCAGAGGAGAAGAGGAATTGAAATAAAGTCTGCACGTGAAATTAATCTGATGAAAAAATCTAGTAGGATAGTTGCAACAGTGCTTAGAGAAATTAATGATTTAATTGAACCTGGAATGAGTACAAAAGATTTAGATGATTTCGCAGAAAAGAGGATAAAAAGTTTTGGAGCTGTACCTAGTTTTAAGGGGTACCATGGTTTCCCTTCAAGTATTTGTTCTAGTATTAATAATGAGGTTGTGCATGGAATACCAAATAAAAATAAAATAATTAAAAATGGTGACTTAGTTAAAATTGATACAGGAGCATATTTAGACGGTTTCCATGGGGATAGTTGTATATCAATTTGTGTAGGAGAAGTTAGTCCAAAGACCCAAAATCTCAGTGATGTAGCATTAAAAGCTTTGTATGCAGGTCTTTCAAAAATCAAGGCAGGAAATACACTTCTTGATGTTGCGGGGGAAATTGAAGATTTAGTTATAAAAAATGGCTTTAGTGTTGTTGAGGATTACACAGGCCATGGAGTTGGAAGAAATCTCCATGAAGAACCATCGGTTTTTAATTTTCGGACAAAAGAATTGCCCAATGTCGTTCTTCGCGAAGGAATGACATTGGCGGTGGAACCTATCGTTAACGAAGGGACTAAATTTTGTAAAACATTAAATGATAGATGGACTGTAATAACAAAAGATGGTAAATTATCTGCGCAATGGGAGCATACAATAGTCGTTTTAAAAGATGGGATTGAAATATTGACAGATAGAGATTTCTAGATTCTAAGATTTGTATTTATAAATAATTTGGCAATACAAAAAAGTAAAAAACTCTTTCAGTGGGAAAAGTAGATAACTTATGGGGTTTGGACTAATTATTATTAAATAATTTTTTGAATTGATTAAATCATAAATTTTTTTAGACACAAATTTGGGACTCATAATTCCGATAGGATTAAGTTCTGATTTGAAGGGCCCTAAGATGATTTTTTTTATAATTAATTTTTCCTTAGTATCTTTGTTCTGAAAATATTTTTTGAAAGACACTAATTGACCAATAAGGGATTTGCTTATCTCATATGATGGATTTAGGGCTGGTAATATTTCTGCTTCAGATGTATTTATCCAAATCTCTTTTTTTATTAGTGACTCATTGGTTAGAGCAATATCCTCAAATAAATTTAAAAACTTGAATTTGCTTAATGCATTTATTTCTATTGAGTTTTCATAATTGGAATTTTCTCTACTCAAGTTGTAGATTCCGTGGTTCAAGATTAATATGTCAATCTTTTTTAGATGATTTTTTAGTGCAGATTCTTTCCCACATTCCCATTTAACCCATTCATTTGGAGATTCAAGATTTATTTCATAATCACTTTTACTGTGAGTAAATCCAATCACTTTATATCCTTTTTGACGAAACAATTTTGTTAGTTCTTTCCCTAAAGCACCAGAAGCTCCAGTAATCCCAACAGTTTTTTTGTTTTTTATTGAATTTAACATTTTGTTTGATTTCGACGAAATATCAAAGAATTACAATAAATTTACCTAAAAAAATTTTTTTTATTTATTTATTTGATTAAAACTCATAAATAAATATTTGTTTAGTTAGTAAAAAAATATTATCTTAAACCTATTGATTAACAATTCTACTAAATTATGAGCGATATATTATTAATTGGCTCATGTGAGCCATTTAGTGGTAAGTCTGCATTGGTTCTTGGGATAGCAAAAAGACTTTTACAGGAGAACAAAAAAGTACGTATTGGTAAACCACTAGCCACATGTATAGAACTTACGAATCTTCCTTCAATGTCTTATGAAGGATTAATAGATGATGATGTTAAGTTTATTGGATCTACATTAAATATCGAAGAGGAGAATTTAATTTCCTCAGTAGGGTTGTTGGATAATATATCAGCTGAAAAAAGAATCTCTAACAAAGATTTGCTCCCAGGCAAAGGGTTTGATCAAATTGAGGGATTGGTTAATGATAATTTTGAAGGATTAAACATCCTAGAAGCGGCTGGAAGTCTTCATGAAGGAATGATTTATGGCTTAAGTCTCCCCCAACTAGCAGAGAGTTTAGATGCAAAGGTCTTAATCGTAAATTTATGGGAAGATTGTAAAAGCGTAGATGCATTACTTGATGCGAAAAAACAATTGGGAGAGCATTTAGCTGGAGTTGTTCTAAATGCAGTGCGACCTCAAGAAGTCGAAAAAGTTAAAAATGAAATAATACCCTCTCTTGAAGACATGAATATTGAAGTGTTTGGGGTGATGCCTAAATCACCACTGCTCAGAAGTGTAACTGTCGGAGAGCTTGTAAGAAGATTAGATGCCCAAGTAATTTGTTGCCCCGAAAAAGATCAATTACTAGTTGAGACATTAAGTATTGGGGCAATGGGTGTTAATTCTGCAATGGAATTTTTCAGAAGAAGAAGAAATATGGCTGTAGTGACTGGCGCTGATAGAACTGATATTCAACTTGCGGCTTTGGAGGCTTCGACTCAATGTCTTATTCTAACCGGTTTGGGAGAACCTTTATCACAACTTATTCATAGAGCAGAGGAATTGGAGGTGCCAATTTTGAAAGTAGAACTAGACACTCTCTCTTCTGTAGAAATTATTGAACAAGCTTTTGGTCATGTAAGAATACACGAATCAATCAAAGCTTCTTATGCTGTTCAATTAGTTCAGGAGAACGTAAATTTACAAAGAATTCTCAAAAAGATAGATTTTCCCTGCAATTTTCCAGATAAATGCTAATTTCAAATATAGGATCCATTTTATTTTGAGTCGCTCTTTAGATTTACCTCCAACACAAGGCGTTGATGCCTTAGCACAAGAACTCGCAAAACTCCAAGATAATGGAAAAAGGAGGATTGCATTTTTGGGCAGTAGACATGTACCAGTTGTCGATATCCACTTGATTGAGTTGATAGCAAGGTCATTGGCAGAGGAAGAACATAATATTCTTACTTCAGGATCTCAAGGAGTAAATGCTGCTGTGATTCGAGCTGTGTTGGATATTAATCCATCATTATTGACTGTTTTATTACCACAAAGCCTTGATAGACAATTACCCGAAATCAAGCATCAACTTGAAAGAGTTATTCATTTGGTTGAAAAAAGTGAAAATGATGAATTGCCTTTGCCACTCGCAAGCAGCCTTTGTAACCAAGAAATAATTTCTAGGTGTGATCAATTAATATGTTTTGCCTTTCACGATAGTGAAACCTTGCTTAATAGTTGTAGATGTGCAGAAGAGATGGGAAAGGTGGTTAGTTTGTTATTTTTTGATTAAATAAATCAATTTTTCTTTATTTAAATTTGATTTATGCTAAAAATAATCTTGCATTCAAAAAATTTACGATGGCAGAAAGCTTTTCATTTGATGTGGTTTCTGATTTTGAGAGACAGGAATTAGTTAATACTTTAGATCAAGTAAAAAGAGAAATTTCTCAACGCTATGATTTGAAAGGGACTGGTTCAACAGTTGATTTAGATAAAGAAAATATTTCTATAACCACTAATAGTGAACTTACATTAAATGCTATAAATGACATCATCAGACAAAAGGCAATAAAAAGAAACTTATCTTTGAAAATTTTCGATTATGGTGAAATTGAAATAGTGAGCGGCAATAAAGTAAAACAGACCATTTTATTGAAACAAGGCATCAAACAAGAAATAGCAAAAAAAATTAGTAAAAATATTAGAGATCAGATTAAAAAAATAAATGTAAGCATTAATGGAGAAACACTAAGAATCTCGAGCAAGAGCAAAAATGATCTTCAACTGGCAATTAAGCTTGTTGGTCAATTGGAAGAATCTTTGAATATTCCTCTAAAGGCCAATAATTTTAGATAAAATCTTAAAAAGATAATTTAAAAAATATGGTAGATCATCCAGAATCTCTTATTAAGAAATTACTCATGAAGGTAAAAGAATATCCCCGTTTTTCAAGGGGAGAAATAGAAAAATTTTGTTGGATGGCAGTACATGAGCATAAGCATGGAGTTTTGCCCTCTGAATATGACATTAGAGAAATAGATGAAGACCTTTATTTAAAACTTTTGCAGGAATTTAAATCAAAAATTAAATAAATATAATATTTATATTTCTTTCACAATTATTAAAAAAATATTTTAATTAAATGCTCTATTAATGCACTAATTAATTAGATTAAATACTATTAAAGAAAAGAATAATTTAATGTCAACATCCTTTAAAAATGTCACCCCAACCGGTCCAGGTGGAACAGCAACCCTACTAATTGTATTGTCTTTTACTGGCTTTCTTTTACTTACTCAGGCTCTATTTGTTGTCCCCTCCGGACAGGTTGCAGTAGTTACAACATTAGGGAAAGTAAGCGGTCCTTCTAGGAGGGCTGGCTTGAACTTTAAGCTCCCATTCGTTCAGTCTGTATATCCATTTGATATAAAAACTCAAGTTCAACCTGAAAAATTTGAAACTTTAACTAAGGATCTTCAAGTTATTAGGGCCACAGCCACTGTCAAATATTCGGTCAAACCTAATGAAGCAGGAAGAATTTTCGCAACAATTGCAAGTAGAAATAGTGATGTATATCAAAAAATTGTTCAGCCATCTTTACTAAAAGCTCTCAAATCTGTCTTTTCTCAATATGAGCTAGAGACAATAGCCACAGAATTTGCAGTCATTTCTGAAAAAGTAGGAGATACAGTAGCTCAAGAATTGAATTCATTCGATTATGTAGACGTTAAAAGTTTAGACTTGACAGGGTTAGAGATAGCAGAAGAATATAGAGCAGCCATTGAACAAAAGCAAATAGCCGGTCAACAATTATTAAGGGCAAAAACTGAGGTTGAAATTGCAGAACAAGAAGCTCTTAGATATGAGACATTAAATAGAAGCCTTGATGATCAAGTGCTTTTCAAATTATTTCTAGACAAATGGGACGGTAGTACTCAAGTTGTACCTGGTCTGCCAGGTTCAGAAGGTGGCAGCCCACCAGTAATTGTTGGTGGTAGAAGGTAATTAAAGATTGTTTTTTTAACTAATAATTCTGGAATTTTGTCCCACTAGAAAAGAAAGTAAGTTTTCAAACTTTTATGGAATTAAAAGATTCATCGAAAGCTTCTATCGTTTTATCAATCTCTTCCTCGCTATGAGCTAATGATGTGAAGCCTGCTTCAAAAGGACTTGGTGCTAAGTAAACACCTCTTTGAAGCATTTCTCTGTGCAACTTGCCAAATAGTTCTGCATTATTTGTTTTCGCTTCATCAAAGTTCCTAACTGGCCCATCACACAAGAAAAATCCAAACATAGCACTTACACTTCCACCATTTATTGTAATGCCATTATTTTCTGCAGATTGAATTATTCCTTCAATCAACCTAGATGTTATTGCATCTAATTTCTCGTATGTTCCTTCCTGTTTAAGTAGCTCTAGAGTTTTTATTCCAGCAGTCATTGCTAGTGGATTGCCGCTCAGAGTTCCTGCTTGGTAGACCGGTCCAGAAGGGGCAACCATTGACATTATTTCCTTTTTGCCTCCATAGGCTCCTACAGGTAAGCCTCCACCAATTACTTTCCCTAGTGTAGTTAAATCAGGAGTAACTCCAAATTTTTCTTGAGCGCCTCCATAACTGATTCGGAAACCAGTCATGACTTCATCAAAAACTAATAAGGACCCATTTTCAGTTGTTAATTCTCTTAATCCTTCTAAGAATCCAGGCTCAGGAGTAATAAAGCCAGCATTACCAACGATAGGTTCAAGAATCACTCCCGAAATTGCGTCAGGATTTTCAGAAAATAATTTTTTTACTGCTTCAAGATCATTATAAGGTGCAGTAAGTGTATTAGCAGTTGTTGTTCTTGGAACCCCTGGAGAATCGGGTAATCCCAAAGTGGCTACTCCTGAGCCTGCTTTCACTAAAAACATATCTGCATGACCGTGATAGCACCCGTCAAATTTGATAACTTTATCTCTTCCGGTGAATGCTCTCATAAGCCTTAAAACAGCCATACAGGCTTCAGTACCACTATTAACAAATCTAACCATTTCCACAGATGGGACGGCGTCTATAACCATCTCAGCGAGTTTGTTCTCTAAAACACACGGAGCACCGAAGCTGGTACCTTTCTCAATCGCTTCTTGTAATGCCGTTGTAACTTCAGGGTGAGCATGTCCGCATATAGCGGGCCCCCAGCTACCTATGTAGTCAATATATCTATTCCCATCGATATCCCAAGCAAAAGGGCCTTTAACTCTATCAAAAACAATGGGCTGTCCACCAACAGACTTGAAAGCTCTAACAGGAGAGCTAACTCCTCCAGGCATTAATTCTTGGGCGGCGGAGAAAACTTCTTCTGATTGGGTGCAATTTAATATGTCAGTCACAATTTAAATAAATGAAGCTTTGAGAATGATTTTGTCATGTTCTAACTTATAAATAAGTAAAAATTTTGTCAATCAGGTTGAAATTCTACATTATGATATTTTTATTGCGTTAGTTTCGATTGTAAATTATTAATTTTTGGGAAATTATGATAATGATTATTACTAATCTTCATAACTCTTTATTAATAAGCGTTTTCACGAATTAAAAAATTCCATCTATATTTTATTTATATTTCGAAAAAATTATCCTCATCCTCATAAAATTCTGAATTCATGTCATTTAATTGCAGATCAATCATTACAGGTACATGATCACTTGGGCGTATATTTGCTCTAGGTAAGCTGTCTATCACACAGCTCTTGAGTTTTGATGATAGTTCTTTGCTGATGTAGATATGGTCTATTCTCCAGCCTTTATTTAACTCGTATGCGTTATTACGGTAATCCCACCAACTCCAATGACCATTGTTTTTTTCAAAAATCCTGAATGAGTCTATTAATCTTCCTTTCAGAACATTATTTAGTGCGTTTCTCTCAATAATAGATGCCATTATCCCCCCTTCATATTTTTTTGGATCATGAATATCTATGTCAGATGGAGCAACATTAAAATCACCCATCAGACAAATTAATTCTCCTTTTTTTTCTTGCTCATCTATAAGAGTAGCCAGACAATTTAACCAATTAATTTTGTATTTGAACTTTTCGGATTCTAGTGAAGATCCATTAGGCACGTAAACATTTATTATTTTGACTCCATTAAAATCTGCAGAAATCAATCTTTTTTGATCTAGGAAAATTTCGATATTTTTATTAGAGGATGAACAATTGTAGAATCCTTTTTTAACGTTTTCTGCTTTTACTTTAGAAATAATAGCTACGCCATTATATGATTTTTGTCCATAGACCTCTACCGAATAGCCTAATTTTTCGAAAGATTCAGCTGGGAAACTATCATCTGTCACTTTTGTTTCCTGCAAACATAAAATGTCAGGATTAACTTTATCAATCCAATTTATTATTTGTGAAAGCCTAGTTCTTATAGAGTTAACATTCCAAGTTGCTATTAACAAATTTCTTCTAGAATATGTAAAATTAAATTAGCAAAGAATATTCGGCATTAAAGAATTTCTTTAATAAAAAAAATGAAAATTTATTTTTGTAGAAACAATTCAAAGTCAAAACTTCTAATCATTTTTCTGATCTCCTTTATTTCTTTAAAAGGTAATTTCCTTAATGCCGAATACTTATTTGAAGAATTAGAAATTGATAGTTCCACTAAAACAGAGGAGGATAAATCAGTACTTCCAACTAATCCTTTTGAAGTGGTAGAAATGTTTAGAAGATATAATAGTTTAAATGATGCAACTAATCCTTCTGATGCTATAGATGATGCGTTAGAGTCATTTAACAATATTGATAAAAATTAAGGTATTTAATTCGATAAATTGTAATTTTAAATTTTTAATATGTTAAAAAATCCTATCCCAAAAGTTACAAATAAAATGCAATATAGGGCAATAGGCATTGTTTATGGAAAATTTATTCCCAATGACAGTGAAAGATTAAATAGAGGGTATTTAACTGATGATAAAGGCGAGAAAATAGAAACAGTATTATTAGGAAAAGCACTATCTCTTATAAAAAAGTATATCGATTTAAAGAAAAGTTATTTTTGGGTTGTTTATCCAAAGAATAAAAATACCCAAAACCTACATTTACAAGTTGTGGGTATTTGGGATCCATATCAGCTGAATGATTTTTCAAGTGATTCTTCAAAAACAAACTTCTCTTCACTATTAGAGGATTTAGATTTAAAAGATAATTATTTTTCTGTTAGAGGATTATTGGTTTTTGTAAACACTCAAAAGAATGAGTGTGTTATAAAAATCTGTCCTGATTCAAAGCTACAGAATTTAAAAAATAAAAGTTTTAAATTAGTCATAAAAGGAGAGCTTTCTCTTGAACTTCTCAATAGTTTTTTAAGTCTAGATGTCATAAGAGAGGGAAATTCTTTGAAACTATTTAATTACGAAGTTATTGAAAAAAATCTTTCGAAAAAAATTAAAAAAAGTTGATTTTTATCAAAATTTTATTAACAAAGAAATCTAAGGTTTATGGAAGATATTTATATTGAATGTTCTCCAGGCATCTCTGGGGATATGTTGTTAGGAGCCTTTTATGACTTAGGGGTGCCTAAAAAAGTAATTGAACAACCACTTGTTGATCTTGGATTAACCGATAAATACAATCTAGATTTTAAAGAATCTAGAAGTTGTTCAATCCTTGGGATCAAGACGAAGGTTGAGAGTATTGATTGCGATTCAATTAAAAGAAATTGGAGAAGTATTAAAGAACTTATTTTAAATGGGCACTTAGAAGATAAATTACAGCAAATTATTTTTAAAGTATTTGAATCTTTAGCGAGTGCGGAAGGAAAAGTTCATGGTATTGAGCCTGAGGATGTACATTTTCATGAAATTGGAGCTATCGATTCATTAGTGGACATTATAGGAGTATGTGCTGCATTGAATTACTTAAATCCTAAGAAGGTTTATTGCAATGAGCCAATGTTGGGAAAAGGTTTTGTTCAAACAGAACATGGAAAATTATCTGTTCCCCCTCCTGCTGTAATTGAGTTAGTAAGGAAACAAAATATTAAAGTTGTTTCATGCTTAGAATCAATAAATGGTGAACTATCTACACCAACTGGAATTGCTTTACTTTCTAACTTAGTTGACTATTTGCAACCTCCTTCAAAATATTCTATTAACTCTTATGGAGTAGGCATTGGTAACCTAAAATTTCCATTCCCTAATTTGGTAAGAGTTTATAAAATTACTTCATTTGCAGATTCATTTATAAATGAACAAATTAATCCAAAGTGTGAAGAGATATCTGTCCAAGAAGCATGGATTGATGACCAAACACCCGAAGATATATCTAATTTTGTAGAGAAACTGAGAATTGAAGGGGCTTACGACGTATCTTATCAAGCTATCAATATGAAAAAAAATAGAATTGGATTTTCTATTCAGGCAATTTTGCCAATAGAGAAAAAAGAATTTTTTAGGCAGTTATGGTTTGATTACTCCAACACTATTGGAGTTCGTGAAAGGACTCAATCAAGGTGGATATTACTTAGAAGGAGAGGTGAATGTTCAACGACTTTTGGAAATATAAAAGTTAAACAGACTTTGAAGCCTGATGGATCAATAACTATGAAACCAGAAAATGACGAAGTTTTTAGATTGAAACTAGAGTATAAAAAATCAACTGACGAAATAAGAAAAATAATAAAAGATTCATGGAAAAACTTTAAAGCATTTGAAAACTGGAAATGAGATTTAATATAAGTAAAAAGTCGTATTGGAAATTTCTTAAAGAAATTAATTTTGTTGGTTTAAAAAGTATTTTCTTTATTTCAAGCTTGGTATATTTTTGCATCTATTTTTTTGATAATTTTGATAAAATTTCTTTCGATATCAATTTAGAAAAGAGTGGAATTAATTTATCTTTATCATTTTTATTTTGTTTATTAAGTATTTACCTTAATGCTTATGCATGGAAATACATAGTTAAATGGTTTGGGAAAGAATTTGAAAGTAATAATCTTGTTTCTTTTTATGTTTTAACCAATAGTCTTAAATATGTCCCAGGAGGTATTTGGCATTTTGTTGAAAGATTTAATTTTATAAGAAAAATAAGTAATCCTCAGATTGCTTTGTATTCGACACTTATAGAGCCTTACTTTATGTTGAGTGGATCTTTTCTGTTGGCATCGCTGGGAATAATTTTTTCACCACTTTACTCTTTTTTGATTTTGCCTTTAGTGTTTTTAAATAGGAAATTAATTTATGTTGTATTAAAAAGATTAGGTTCTCTTAAGGGGAGGGTATTTGAGGTTTTAAGACTGCCAAATTCAAAAGACCAATTTGAAAAGAGAATTAATATAATTTCTTTTTTCCCTGCTAAAGCTTTATTACTTGAAATTGGTTTTGTTTTATCTAAGTTTATTGGTTTTTATATTTGCCTCAATACTTTTAACACAAGTAATCCTCTCGATATCAAATTTTTATTAGTAATGTTTTCGTTGTCATGGACTTTAGGTTTGGTAGTCCCAACGGCTCCAGGAGGAGTTGGCGTTTTTGAAGCCTGCTTCCTTTTTTTTGTTGGCAGTAAGATTCCACATAATACGATTCTTGTTAGCTTAATTTATTTTAGAGTTATATCTACCTCGGCAGATTTGTTTTTGAGCTTCCCTTTTTTTATTAGAAAACTGTTTAAAAGAATTTAGTTTTTTTTCTCTAAACTTGGTATCAATGTAATTGATGCAATAAGGCCTAAAGTCATGATAAGAATTGCTGGTAATATAGCCTCTATCATTCTTTCATCTCCAGCATATTGATATATTCTCACAGACAATGTGTCGAAATCGAATGGTCTCAAAATAAATGTTAGGGGCAATTCTTTTATTGTGTCTACAAAAACTAAGAGTGATCCTACAAGTATTGGCCCTTGGAGTAGAGGTAAATGAATTCTTTTTATGATTCCAAGCCAATTTTCCCCTAGTCCAAGTGCAGCTTCATCAAGACTAGGAGAAATCCTTTCAAGACTTGAATCAACGGAACCCTTAGAAATTGTTAGAAATCGGACAATATAACCCCAAATTAGCAAGGAAATAGCAGTGAAATTGAACTTTGAAGAAGAAATGCTTATTAAAGATAAAGCTAATACTGTCCCTGGAATTGCGTAACCTATCCCCGCAAGGTTTGTTATGAGTCTTAGAAATAAACTTTTATTTGGACGTCTAGCCAGGGAAATAATTAAGGAGAATAGCATCGTTATTAATGCTGTACAAAGTCCAAGACTAATAGTCCTCAATGATAGAGTAAGTAATTCTAAAGAAAACCCTTTTTGAATTTGATCGATATTTAGCAGAACCCAAAAACATGGAATTCCAAAAGAGAAAATTGGAGGGAATAAGGATATAGTTATTGCCAAAAGCGCTCTAGTTTTTTTTAACTCCCATCCTTGAGAATCTTGTGCAGCAGGATTTTCACTCCACCTCTTTGATTTTCTTCTAGAGAACTTTTCGAAAATAATTAAAGCGAAAATAATTAACAAGGCAATTAAAGATAATCCAATAGCACTTTTTGGATTACCTTCAATTATCCAATTTTCGGCTATACCTGTAGAAATACTTGGAATATTTAATAATGCAAATGTCCCTAATTCATTCATTACTTCCATGCACATTAAACTTATTCCTGTTATTAGTGCAGGTAACGCCATTGGAAAAGCAATTTTAAAGAAGCTTCTCCAGGGCCCAACTCCTAATCCTCTACTAGCATTGATTTGATTTACTCCAAATTTATTAAAACTTTCGTTAGCAAGAATAAATACATATGGATAAGTAGAAATAGAAAGTATTAAACACCCCCACCATAAACCAGTTACTTGATACCCAAAAATACTTCCTAAATCCTGCAAAATAGCTGTTATTAGATATGCTGGAGCAGCTAGTGGAATTAGCTGGCAAATACGGAGAACTTTTCTGAACTTGAAATCACAATTTGAAAGTAACCATCCATTTAAGGTTCCTAAGCCTCCTCCAAGTAAACTTGTTAGGGTTAAAACTTTTAAAGTGCCTAGTACTTCTTCTCCTCCTGCAAAACCTAATGAAAAATCCCCATTAATAACGTAATCTATTCCTTCTAAAATAAAATTGGAAATTGGAAGAATTACTGAGATTGCAACAATAAAAGCAGTGATATAGAGAAGTTTTAGTCCAGTTACTACTTTCTTAAATTCTTTAATGAGTATTTTCAAAAATTAATTAAATCCTATTGTTAACTCTAATCTGAATTAAATCTACATGATGAAAGTTGATTCTTAATAGTTTCATGATCTAAGTTTTTCCCAATTAATACTATCTTGTTGGATTTCTCTTTTGTCCACTCTTCATCATCAAGAGAAAAACGTTTTCCTGATAAGTGAAATATGTGTTTTCTTTCACTTTCCATAAACCATAATATCCCTTTTGCTCTAAATACATTTTGTGATACTTGATTATCTAAGAAATATTGAAACTTCCTTAAGGAAAATGGTTCAAGTGTCTCATAAGAAACTGATGTAAACCCCTCTATATTATTAATCAAATCGTGAGAATGAGAAGAGTGATCGTGAGAATGAGAGGAGTGATCGTGAGAATGAGGGGAGTGATCGTGAGAATGAGAGGAGTGATCGTGAGAATGAGAAGAGTGCTCATGAGAATCATCTTCTACATTTTTCTGATTCTTATCGAATTGAAAAGTATCCGTCTCAAATAGACCCACGCTCATTATTGTTTCTAACCCAACTTCACTATTGGTTGATCTCAAGATCCTTGGTTCTGTTTTTATATTATTTATGAACTTTTCTATTTTCTTTAATTGTTCCTCTGTTACTAAATCAGATTTATTTAGAAGAAGGATATCTCCGTATAAAATTTGAGAATAGGCAACATTTGTGTTATTAATTTCAAAATCAAAATTTTCTCCATCAATAACAGTGATGATCGAATCTAATCTTACTTTTTCTCTAAGATCACCAGCGGCAAAAGTCATTGCTACTGGTAATGGATCTGCTAATCCAGTTGTCTCAACAATTAAATAGTCTATTTTTTCGGATCTTTCTAAAACTTTGGAAACTGTATTTAATAATTCGCCATTGATAGAACAACATATACATCCATTATTTAATTCGATCATATCTTCTGAACCTTCAATTATTAAGTCATTATCTATTCCAATCTCTCCAAATTCATTAACTAAAACAGCTGTTTTAATACCGACTTGATTTTTTAAAATATGATTTAAAAGTGTGGTTTTGCCAGAACCTAAAAATCCACTAATAATTGTAACTGGCAATAACTTTTTAGACATTTTTACGAATCGTTTTAAGTGAATAAATTTAAAATTGTAATTTTATTGATCGAAAATTTTGTTGATTTCTGAAGCTAATGTTTGATCAAGATTTGTAATACCTCCCAAATCATGTGTATTTAAACTGATTATTACTTTTGAATAAACATTTTCCCAGTTCGGATGATGGTTATATTTTTCACAGATTAAAGCAACCTTAGTCATAAAAGAAAAGGCTTGTATAAAATTAGCGAAATTAAATTCTCTTTGGATTTGTTTAGATTTAACTTCCCAGCCTGGAATTTTGACTACTAATTCCTTTAATTCTCCATCTTGTAAAAGGTAAGGTTCCATTTAAAAACTAATCTGAATTTTTTATATTATAGATCCTTTACTTTCTCTCACCAATTATATGTACGTTTATAATTCTTTCCTTTTGTTCAATTCTATGTTCCCACAAATAAACTGCTTGCCATGTGCCAAGAACAATTTTGCCGTCTTGAAAACTTAAAGATAAACAAGTATTTGTTAAGGATGTTTTAATATGTGCTGGCATATCGTCAGCTCCTTCTTGATAATGTTTGTAGTATATTTCTTCTCTATTTTTTGATAAAGATAAGTAGGAATCGTATGGAACTAATGATTGCATATATTTTTTTAAGTCTCTTAGTACATTTGGATCTGCATTCTCATTAATTGTTAGGCTGCAACTGGTATGAAGTGAAGTTAAATTGAAAATTCCGCAATCAAAATTATTTTCTTCAATAAATAAATTTAAATGATGAGTGATGTCAATAAAACCTTCGCCATGGGTTAAAAATTTTAATTTTGAAAATATTTGTTCCATTATAAGTCAAAATTTAATTATTCAATATTCTATTATGGACAAAAGATCTATGGTTTAAAGCATATATCAAATTTTTTATCTTAAAATAAAACCATACTAAATCTAAATTTTTGGCTGAAATACAATGGAATAAGCTGGGGGCTTATCTGAAAGAAACTCAAATATTAGGTTCGATCCAAAGCACTCTTTATTGGGATCAGAATACTGGTATGCCAAGGAAGGGAGCTACTTGGAGATCTGAACAACTTACTTACATTGCAAAAGTATTGCATGAAAGAAATTCTTCAGAAGAATTATCTAATTTAATACGATCTGCTAAAGATGAACTCTTAGATACCGAAAGAAATACCGATAATCAATTTTTTATTAAAGATAAAGAAAGAAATATTCATCTTTTATTGAAGGAATTTAATAGGGAAAAAAATTTGGATCCTAAATTAGTTGAGTCTTTAGCAAAGGCAAAATCTAAAGGTTATGAAAGCTGGCAGGAGGCCAAGAAAAAGTCAGATTTCAAAATTTTTCTTCCATTCTTTGAAGAATTAGTCAAATTGAGGATTGAAGAGGCAAAACAAATTCCTGATCAATATTCACCCTGGGAGACACTTGCCCAACCTTTTGAGCCTGAATTAACTTTGAAATGGTTAAATAAAATGTTTCAACCATTAAAAGAAACTATCCCTGAGTTAATTAGAGGAATTAAACAGTCAAAAAAAATTCATTGGGACTTAAGTCCAGAATCTCAACAAGATTTATGTTCTAAATTACTTGATGAGTTTGGGAGAGATAAAGATATCGTTGTTGTTGGTAAATCTCCCCATCCTTTTTCGATTACATTAGGGCCTAATGATTATAGGATTACGACAAGAATCGTTGAAGGTGAACCTTTATCAAGTTTTTTAGCAACTGCTCATGAGTGGGGACATTCAATTTATGAGCAAGGTCTACCATCTCAAAGCCATCAATGGTTTGCTTGGCCTTTAGGTCAAGCAACTTCTATGGGGATTCATGAAAGTCAATCTCTATTTTGGGAAAATAGAATTGTTAAATCCAAATCTTTTTCAAAAAGATTTTTTAAGAAATTTGTTTCAGCCGGATGTTCTCTAAATAAATCTTCAGAACTCTGGAAATCTATTAATCATTTGGAAGCCGGATTAAATAGGGTTGAGGCAGACGAATTGACTTATGGTTTACACATATTGATAAGAACCGAACTTGAAATTGATTTAATTGAAAGAGGATTACCTGCTAAAGACATCCCAGGCGAATGGAATAAAAGATATGATCAACTTCTAGGAATAAAACCATCTAATGATTCAGAAGGTTGCCTTCAAGATGTTCACTGGAGTGAAGGAGCTTTTGGATACTTCCCTTCATACTTGTTGGGACATCTAATAAGTGCACAAATATCTACTCAAATGGAGAAGGATATTGGTTTGATTGATAATTTAATAGAAAATGGTGAATATCAAAAGATAATTAATTGGTTGAAAAATAATATACATAAATATGGTAGATCAGTTAATTCCATGGAGTTGGTAAGAACAGTAACTAATGAAGAACTATCACCTCAATATTTTATTGATCATTTAAGTTCTAAAATAAATGATTTTATCTGAAACTTTACTTAAAAAGAATTTCGTTGAGTATGAGGATGTAAAATAAATAAAAATAAATGTTTGATGGCAAATCTTAATCAACCTCCAAGTAGGGTTACACCAAATTTATTGCATATACTCAATGCTTTCACTGATAGCTCAAATTCAATAGTTAATACTATCGTTGAATTGAATTCTAATACGATAAATAAATATGAATTAATTACAGAAACGGGTCATCTTAAGCTTGATAGGGTGGGTTATTCTTCTCTTGCTTATCCCTTTGCTTATGGATGTATTCCGAGGACATGGGATGAAGATGGAGATCCACTTGATGTGGAAATTATTGGAGTTACTGAGCCATTGATCCCGGGATCAATTGTTGAGGCAAGAATTATCGGGGTAATGAAATTTGATGATGGTGGAGAGGTAGACGATAAGGTTATAGCGGTTCTTTCTGATGATAAAAGAATGGATCATATCTTAAGTTTTGAGGATCTCGGAGAGCATTGGCTAAAAGAAACAAAGTATTATTGGGAACATTACAAAGACCTTAAAAAACCTGGGACATGTACTGTAAATGGTTTTTTTGGGATAGAAGAAGCTGTTAAAGTGATTAAAGATTGTGAAGATAGATATAAAAAAGAAATTGCTCCAAAACTAATAAATTAACTAAGTTTAGTTTTCCCTGAATTGTTCAAATATTTCAGTGAGTATTTTATCTGCTCCCTGACCTTTTAATTTATTAGCTAGTTCTTTTCCTATTTGCTCAGGATTATTAATATCCCCAATACATTGATCTTTAATCAGTATTTTTCCATCCAGAGAGGCAACCATGCCTGTGAGGTAAAGTTGTCCATTTTTAAAACCACTATTGACACCTATTGGAACTTGGCATCCACCTTCAAGCTCTCTTAAAAATGACCTCTCCGCAAGACATCTTTGACTAGTGGGTTTATCTTCTAAAACATTTATAATTTCTAAAACCTTTTTATCATCAGATTTACATTCGATACCTAGTGCACCTTGTCCAACGGCATGAAGAGAAATTTCATTTGGAATAATCTGATGAATTCTTGATTCGAATCCTAATCTCTTTAAACCAGCTGCAGCAAGAATTATGCAATCAAATTCTCCTGCATCTAATTTTTCTATTCTTGTAATAACATTTCCTCTGATATCTTTGAAATTAAGATGAGGGTACTTATTTCTTAATTGTGCAAGCCTTCTAAGAGAGCTTGTCCCTACAATTGAACCTGCAGGTAAAGTTTCTAATTTATAACAATCATTCTTTTTGCTAACTACTAAAGCATCTGCAGGGTCTTCTCTTTTTGTGATACATCCTAATTTAAGACCACTAGGTAAATTGGTTGGTAAATCTTTTAGAGAATGAACTGCTATATCTGCTTGGCCTACAAGCATTTGTGCTTCAAGTTCTTTTGTAAATAAACCTTTGTCCCCTATTTTTGCTAAGGCTACATCTAGAATTTTGTCTCCTTGAGTTGCCATAGCCTCTATAGATACCTCTAAATTGGGAATATTTTTTTCTAGTTGATCTTTGACCCATAAAGTTTGAACCATAGCTAGTTTGCTTCTTCTACTAGCTATTTTAAGTTTAAAGTTAGTCATTAAATATTATTTTGAATTAGATTAAAATTTATTCGAATTAATTTTAATCTATTACTTTGCAACTTTCTAATGCTGAAAATTATATTTAACTATTTTTATTTTATATATTCTTTTAAAACACCATTTCGATTTGGATGTCTAAGTTTTCTGAGAGCTTTTGCTTCTATTTGTCTAATTCTTTCACGTGTTACATCAAAAATCTGTCCTATTTCTTCAAGAGTTTTCATTCTTCCATCATCAATTCCATACCTCAATCTAAGAACATCTCTTTCCCTTGGACTTAGAGTCGCTAGAACTCCTTCTAAATCTTCTCTTAATAATGTTTTAGAAACATCTTGCTCCGGATTTTCTATATCTGCTTCTATGAAGTCTCCAAGTCTTGAGTCTTCCTCTTTGCCTATTGGAGTTTCTAAAGAAATAGGTAGCTGGGCACTTTTAGCGATAAATCTTAATTTTTCAATTGTCATTTCCATACTTTCAGCGATTTCTTCTTCACTTGGCTTCCTTCCGAATTCTTGGCTAAGAACTTTTGTCGTCTTTTTGATTCTGGAAATTGTCTCGTATAGATGCACTGGTAATCTAATAGTTCTACTTTGATCTGCAATTGCTCTAGTAATGGCTTGGCGAATCCACCAAGTAGCGTAAGTAGAGAATTTATAACCTTTTTCATGGTCAAATTTTTCAGCAGCCCTAATCAGACCCAAACTTCCTTCTTGAATTAAATCTTGAAATGATAAACCTCTATTCATATATTTTTTTGCAATGGAAACAACCAATCTTAAATTTGATTGAACCATTTTTTCTTTCGCTCTTCTTCCTAAAAGAAGTCTTCTTCTAAATTTGGAAAGAGGCATATCTATCAATTCAGCCCATTCTCTAACAGATGGGAAATGACCTTTTTCAGACTCGTATTGAGTTGCCAGTTCTTCTAATTGGAGTAAATCAGCAATTTTTCTTGCAAGTTCAATTTCTTCATCAGGTCTTAAAAGTCTAATTCTTCCGATTTCCTGAAGGTAAACTCTTATTGAATCTTCAGTGTATGTGCCTTTTGGCCCAAGCTTTATGTTTCCAAGCCCTTTATCTTCTTCTTCTTCAGAATTACTATATTCATTACTGTTATCTACGCTGCTTTCATTTAAATCAGAAGATGAATTTAAAGTTTGACTAATGTTATTAGTATCTTCTTCAACTGCTGTTTCTAGACTGGTATTGATTTTTTTATTAATCTTTTTTTTTGAACTAGGTTTGGAATTTTTTGATTCTGCTGCGACTGGACTCATGATTTACTCCTTTCTACGGTGAATTTAACTAGATAAAAATTTATTTAGGGCTAATTTGTACATTTAGTAGTAAATTTCCCGGTTAATTTTTAAAAGAACTTTCTTAAGAATTTGAATAAAAAAAGTTTTTTAAATTGTTGAAAAATTTAAATAGTGCTATAGATTACCTAAAGTAAAAAGTCTTGGGATTTCTCAGACAGGCAGATCATTTTTGAATTTTAACTCAATGATCAAAGCTTCATGTCTCCCTTAAGAGCAGGATACTTACAATGTGCAAAAAACACTTTGTGGAATGTTCAACAATCCAATACTAAGAAAAAGTTTTGAAGCCGGCAAGTAATCAGTTATTAAATATCTCCTACAAATTGGAAATTTTGCTTGATATAGGTAGTAGTAATGAAAGCTTTTACTATTTAGATGGAAATAATCTTGGGGTAGAAGTTGGGGATATTGTAAGTGTGAAATTAAGAGGGAGACTATTGAATGGGTTGGTGATCTCAAGAAAATACTTTTCGAGAATTAATAAAGATGAATCTAATATTACTGGAAAAAAAAGTATGAGATATTTGTTCGTTGAAGGTATTTTGCAGAAAAAAATAATTGATGACTCTTGGAGAGAATGGATAGAGTCACTAGCTTCGATTTATATGGTTAGTAATTTAAAAATGTTTAAAACTGCATTTCCTCCTGGCTGGATCGGTAAATATAAGAGTATTTCTCAAGGTTTAAAAGATCAAATATGGATTGAAACCAAAAAAGAATTTGATATTAAGAAAAGTGAATTAACCAAAAAAGAATTTTCTTTAATAAATACTTTGCCTGAAAAAGGTAATTGGCAAAGTGAATTAATAAAATCTGGTTTTAATTTCACTCAGATTAATTCAATGGTCAGTAAAAATTACCTTGTTAAATCTAAAAGAAAAAAAAATATAAATACTAAATTAAATTCTTTTTTAAATGATCGTATTGCACCTAAAAAACCAAATCTTACAAATGAGCAAAAAATTGCATTGCAAGAATTTCACGCAATGAAACCTGGAGATGTGTTGCTTCTATGGGGTGAAACAGGATCAGGTAAAACCGAAGTTTATATGAGAATTGCTGAAGATCAATTTCTTAAGAAAAAAAGTTGTTTGATACTTGCCCCAGAAATTGGACTAATTCCTCAACTTATTGATAGGTTTAGTCGACGATTTAATAATGTCGTTTACGAATATCATAGTAACTGTTCTTCCAGTCATAGAACTCTAGTTTGGAAGAAAGTCATTAATGCCAATGAACCTCTAATAGTAATAGGAACAAGGTCCGCAGTTTTTCTTCCAATTAAAAATCTAGGATTAATAATAATGGATGAAGAACATGATGTTTCATATAAACAAGATAGTCCTATGCCTTGTTATGACGCAAGAGAGATTGCTATTGAAATAGTAAAAAGGAATTCTGCAAAGTTAATTTTTGGGAGTGCAACCCCATCAATGAAGACTTGGAAAAAATGTTTTCTTGAAAATAATTTTAAACTGGTAAGAATGATTCAAAGAATATCCAGTAATGAGATTCCTGAAATAAGAATTATTGATATGCGAGATGAATTCAAGAAGGGAAATATGAAAATTTTATCCAATGAATTATTACAATTACTTCCTCAGCTACGCTTAAAAAATGAGCAGGCAATAATTTTGATCCCTAGGAGGGGGCATAGTGGGTTTTTGAGTTGTAGAAATTGCGGATATTTAATAAATTGTCCCAACTGTGACGTTCCTTTATCAGTACATCTAGGTTCACAAGGGAACAAATGGCTATGTTGTCATTGGTGTGATCATAAATCGAGATTGATCAATCGTTGCCCAGATTGTCATTCAACGGCCTTTAAGCCTTTTGGAATAGGAACCCAAAAGGTAATAGAGTTTTTAAATGAAGAATTTCCAGACTTAAGAGTACTTCGCTTTGATCGAGATACAACCTCAGGAAAAGATGGTCATAGAGATATTCTTTCAAAGTTTTCTAGAGGTGATGCTGATATTCTTGTGGGAACGCAAATGTTGGCAAAAGGGATTGACATACCCAATATTACTCTTTCAGTAGTTATTGCAGCAGATGGGTTGCTTCATCGTCCAGATATTTCGGCAGAAGAAAAATCATTACAATTGTTTTTACAATTAGCAGGCAGGGCAGGTAGGGCTCAAAAACAAGGAAAAGTAATTTTTCAAACATATAAACCTAACCATCCTGTAATTTCTTATCTTCAGAAAAGAGATTATGAAAGGTTCTTAATTGAAAACTCGAAATTGAGAAAAGATGCTAATTTATTCCCATTTTGCGAGATTTGCCTTCTTAAATTATCAGGTGAAAATTATGAATTAACTGAATCAATTGTAAGAAAATTAGCAAAATATTTACTTAATTTCTGTGAGAAAAAGAACTGGAAATTAATTGGCCCTGCTCCTAGTTTAATTGCTAAAGTAGGTAAAAAATTTAGATGGCAGATATTAATATACGGTCCTGAAGGAACAAAGATACCTTTACCTGATAGATCAATATTATGGAAACTTATTCCAAAAAATGTTTTTTTAACAATTGATGTTAATCCAGCTGAGTTGTAATTACTTTGATGGAAGCTGAGGTAAATCTGTACCTAATTTAAATCTATAGAATCTTAATAAATAAGCCAATATTATAATTATGAAAATAGTAGATATCCCAATCAAAAGTTTGTTGAGGCTCCAGAAAGAAAATTCAAGACTATTTATCTGTCCTTGATTTAAATTCCAAATTATTAGATTTTTTGTGATTTCTAAATTTGAATTATTTTTATCAGTTAGGATAGCTTTATTAGGGCGAATAATTTTGAAAATGAGTTCTAAATTATCAATACCTTTAATAGAATTTAGATCCAAATCTAACCTGTAAAAGTATTTTTTAAAAAAAATGAAGTTTTTTTGAGTAGTATTAATTTCTATATTAGTTGATCCTCCCGCTAACTTTCCAGCTGTATTTTGGGTAATTTTAAGAACTTGCTTTGTATCTTCTAGATTGAGATTTTTATGTTTCAAAGCAAAGGTTGATTCGTCTTGTTCAATTTCTGCGTTAGGAAAAATATCTTTCATATTCTCTTCAAATTTTAATTGCCAAGGAAATTTCTTTATGTATTTACTCTCTATCACTAAATTATTGGTTATTGAATCAATTTCACTAAGATCAAGGGTATCCTCAACTTTAACGCAGCCACTTAAAAGTGGAATTAATAATAATAGTATTATAAAAATGATCAGAGAAAAGCCTTTCTGAAAGGGTTTTGTTTCACCAGTTGGAGTCTCAGTTACATTAATAAATTTCTTTTTCTCCAATACTTCTTTTTTTTTGCGCAGTGAGTTAAGAGATTTTTTATTTAGTGATGGGTCGCTTTCAAACTGTACGTTCCAATTTTCTGGCTTTTTAATTTCAGGAGAGTCTATAACTTCCATTAAATATTTTGCGTTTTCTCTCGTCTTATTATCATAAGATTTTAGAAGTTCTTTACAAAACCTTTTAGCCTCCTCCTTTTTATTGATACCACAAAGAGCAGTAATTAAGATTGTTCTTAAATTCACTCCCTCTTTACTTGACGCAGGAAATGATTCTATTAAAGGCAAAAGAAATTCAATACAATAATGATACTCACCTATAGCTAAAGCAAGTTCTACTGTTTCTAAAACTTGCTCATAAGTTTTCATAAGTTAGGCGACTATCATTGTACCTATTCCGGAATTTGTGAAAATCTCAAGAAGTAATGAATGTTCTATTCTTCCATCAATTATATGAGCTGCTTTGACTCCTTGTGCTAAAGCTCGTATGCAGCATTCTGTCTTTGGAATCATCCCTTCAGTAACAATTTTTTTATCAATAAAATCTCTTGCCTCTTTAAGATTAGTTTTTTCAACGAGAGTATTTTTGTTATCTTTTTCTTTTAAAATCCCTTGAGTATCAGTAAGAAGAATAAGTTTTTCTGCATTTATTGCAGCAGCAATTTCTCCAGCGACAAAATCTGCATTAATGTTATGGGAAATACCCTCCAAGGTCGATCCAATACTAGAAATAATTGGGATATATCCTTTAGAAATAAGAGGATCTAATATTTCAGGATTGATTTTTGTAACTTCTCCCACTAACCCATGGCTCCCATCTCCTAGTTCTCTAGATTGAATTAAGTTACCATCAAGACCTGATATTCCCACAGCTAAGGAACCAGTTTTATTAATGCCTTTGACAATTTGTTTGTTAACTCTACCCATTAGAACCATCTCGACAATTTCCATTGTTTTTTGATCAGTAATTCTTAATCCATTTTCGAATTTAGGGGATATTTCTAATTTCTTTAACCAATTATTAATCTCGGGTCCACCTCCATGAATTACGATCGGACAAACCCCAACGGTTGATAAAAGTGCTATGTCTCTAAAAAAAGCATTTTTTAAATCATCATCCTCCATAACAGAACCACCATACTTGATAACAATTTTTCTACCAGAGAAACTTTGTATATATGGAAGTGCTTCGCTTAATATTGATACTCTTTGAGAATCATTCATTATTAAAATACATTAAAACTTGATTGAATTGATAAATTAGGTTTTTACAAATATATCCCTATATTCAATAAAAGAGAATAAAATCAAATTCTTTTTTATTATCGTCGATAATAAATTCTGATTCAAGACCTTTGACGAAAAACCTGTTTAACCTTTCTTGTTTTTCAATCCATTTTTCTAGAGGGACAGCGTTTAATTCGAAACGCATTCTGAGACCATTTTTTTCTTCCTTTGTAATTTCTTCTATTTCTTTTAATTGAGGGGGGTTATCCTCGTCCCATAAATTTAAAGATTCTAATGACGATTCAAGATGAGCTTTTATCCCATACCTCCATCTTGTGACATCTTTAACTAATGCTGTTAATTCTTTTGGCCTATTAAATTTATTTGTCGCAAAATTTGTCTTATCTAACAACTCTACAGGAGGTATTTCGGAAGTCTTTAAACCTAATCCAATTAGAAAAATAGGTACTCCATAAAAAAAAGTAGGTACACTTAAATTCACTGAGTCTGTAAAATAAGCAGTCATTCCAACAAAAGCTAATACACCCCCAGCGGTTACGATTAAGTTTCCAGGCGATAAGTATTTCTTCATTTTGATTTAGTAGAATGAGTTTTAAAAGGGCTAATAAGTATTATGCAAGATCCTAATACTGCAAATCAAGGAGATTTAATTTTTAAACTTGATCAAGATAGAGCATGGCTACTAGAAAATCTTGATAAGGGTAAATGGCCAGAAATCAGAAGCGAACTTGCCGCGCTTGAAAGAAAAATAAGCAAATTAATTATAAGTGTTCAAGAAAATAACGTTGATATCTGATTTAAAAAGGTATTTCATCAACTTCAGGTACTAAAGGTGAACTATCCCAACTAGATTTTTTAGTGGTTTCTTTATTTTCAAATGACTCATTATTTTGTTTTTGATCAGACTTAATAACGTCAACTGGTGATATTTGATGAATCTTTGAAGCTGTTAGTTCTGGTTGCTTTTCTTTTGTTCCGTCTTTTCTTGTGACAGAATTCATCTTTAGACGTCCTTCAATAACAATATTTTGCCCCTCCTTTAGTTCGTCTAC
Source organism: Prochlorococcus marinus XMU1404 (assembly GCF_017696175.1). Classification (NCBI taxonomy): domain Bacteria; kingdom Bacillati; phylum Cyanobacteriota; class Cyanophyceae; order Synechococcales; family Prochlorococcaceae; genus Prochlorococcus; species Prochlorococcus marinus. The sequence goes on from NZ_JAAORE010000001.1 coordinate 488,441, forward strand.
CATTTCTTGGGCAATATTTCCCCATCCTATGATCTTGAGATCTCTGGTTGGATCTTCACTACGTAATCCTTTAAAATTAACAATCATTTCTGCAATTGGAGTTTGGTTCTCTTTGGTATACCTCATTTGGGGAGCGCTATTAATTACCGCCTGAATTAAACAATGATTCATTACTTACTATTTAATTAAAGACATACTGATGCAGAATCAAGAAAATTGCTATAAAAATGTTTGGATCCTATCAGGAACTTCGGATGGACCTGAAATAGCTAATAGGCTTCTTGAACTTAAGTATTCAGTTTTTGCAAGTGTTTTGACTTATAAAGCAGGGCAAGCATATATTGAAAATCCTAAGTTACATATCATTACGGGTAAATTAAATAATAAAGATGAAATAATAAATTTCATAAAAAAAAATAAAATCAAATTCGTTGTTGATGCAACTCATCCTTTTGCAGTGATAATTTCTAAAAATCTTAATGAAGCTTGTAAGGAAATTAATAAACCTCTCTTACTTTTTGAGAGAAATTCTTTAATAAATAACACTAATAATTTTTTTCATATTGATAATTTAAAGGATATAAATAATGTTGATCTAGAAAACAAGAACATTCTTCTGGCAATAGGTTCAAGATTCCTTAGCGATACAGCTAATTATTATATGAATTGTAAAGCGAATGTATTTACAAGGGTACTTCCAACTTACGAAGGTATAACCAAAGCTTTTGGATCATGTATAAAAAATTCAAATATAGCGATCCTCCAACCAAGTAGAGGTGAAAACAGCATTCTAGAAAAAAAACTCTGTGAATTTTGGGGGATAGATTATGTTCTATGCAGAGAATCTGGAAGTTATTCCCAGAAAAACTGGGAAAGAACTATTTCTGGTAGTACGATGAAGTTATTTTTGGTAAAAAGGCCAAAATTAGTAAATGACAATTCTTACTCTTTCAATCAATACCAGGATTTGATAAATCACATAATTAAAACAAATATTGATGTTTAATTCATTATGGAAATATTAGTTATTATCGCGACTGAATCAAGTAAAACAAATGCTGTGCGTATGGCTAAATTACTCATAAAAGAAAAACTTGCAGCTTGTGTTTCAATTAAGCAAATTTTTTCAGTTTATGAGTGGGATGGTGATATTCAAGAAACTAAAGAGTTTGAAATTACAATAAAAAGTAAACCAGAATTTAAAGATGATTTAATTGATTTTTTACATAAAATTTCCACATATGATGTCCCACAAATTATTTATAAAAAATACCATGCTGAGATTAAATATTATGATTGGCTGAATAAGACTATTTGATAAAACTTATTTTATTAGTTCTTTGAGATCAATATTCGATCGAGATCCTAATTGTGTAATTATTTGTCCAGCACAAATTGAACCTATCTCTCCGCATTTTTTGAGGGAATAATTATTTATTAATCCATGTATAAATCCTCCGGCATAAATATCTCCTGCTCCTGTAGTATCAATAACCTTCCCTTTAATGATTGACTTAATTACTTCTGATTTGTTTTTGTTAATTATTAGAGAACCATCGCTACCTAGAGTTACTACAACTAATTCACATAGGGAAGAGAGGTCTTCCTGGCAATTTGCCAATTGATCCTTTTCAAATAGACTTAAAACCTCAGATTCATTACAAAAAACTATGTCTACATAGTTATCAATTAATTCCAAGAAGCTCTCTCGATGTCTATCTATACAAAACGAATCAGACAAAGAAAGGATTATTTTTGTATTTGATAGTTTTGCAATTTGAGCAGCTTTAAGAAAAGCATTTTTAGCTAATACGCTATCCCATAAATAACCTTCTAAATATAAGTATTTACTTTCTTTGATCAAACTACAATCAATGTCTTTTGGTTCAAACTCTATTGATGCGCCAAGGTAAGTGCACATAGTTCTTTGAGCATCTGGTGTAATCAAAATAATTGAATGAGCGGTTGAGGCCCCTTCATTAATGGGTGGAGTATTAAATATAGTTTTACTTTTTTTTATATCAGAAGAAAAGAAATTACCAAATTGATCATTTTTCACCCTCCCAATAAACTGCACATCATTACCTAACCCTGCTAAACATACAACGGTGTTAGCTGAGGACCCACCTGATATTTGTTTGATAACCTGGCAATTCTTTAACAATTTCTGAGATTCATCAGAATTAATAAGATTCATTGATCCTTTCTCTAAATTATTTATCTCAAGAAATTCATCTTCAATATTTACAATAATATCAACTATTGCATTGCCTAGACCAATGAGGTCAACTCTTTGATTTTGTTCAAGATGTCTAAAGGATTCCCGCATTAGTTTTTAAATAAACTACCTTAGAAGAGCTCTTTTGGGTCCATGAATTGGGTCCTCAATTACTATTGTTTGATCTCTGTTAGCCCCTAATGAGACGATGGCAATAGGGACCTCCATTAGTTCGGCTAAAAATCTTAGGTAATTCATTGCATTTTGAGGGAGGTCAGATAGTTTTCTGCAATTTGCTGTTGAACATTGCCAACCTTTTAATTTTTTGAAGATTGGCTTACATTTTTTTAAATCATCTGAATTAGTAGGAAAGTAATCTATTTCCTCTCCCTCCAGATCATAAGCAATGCAAACTTCAATTTCGTCTAATTCATCTAATACATCTAGTTTTGTAATAGCTAAACAATCAAGACCATTTACAGATACGGAATATTTACCAATAACTCCATCAAACCACCCACACCTCCTTCTTCTCCCAGTAGTGGTTCCAAATTCACTGCCTCGATCGCAGAGTTGATCATTAATACTTCCCTGTAATTCTGTTGGAAATGGACCTTCCCCCACTCTTGTGGTGTATGCTTTCGCAACTCCTATGACTCTGTCAATTAATGTGGGACCAACTCCAGACCCAATACATGCCCCACCTGATATGGGGTTTGATGAGGTGACAAAAGGGTATGTTCCATGATCCAAGTCAAGCAAAGTACCTTGGGCACCTTCGAATAGAATGTTCTTTTTATTCTTTGAGGCTGCATGAATAGTTCTCGTGCAGTCAACCACATGCTTAGATAATCTTTCTCCATAGTTGAGATATTCTCTAACAATGTCATCTTTTTTGAGTGGTTCGATACCATAGATTTTTTCTAAAAGTCCGTTTTTTTCTCTTAATGGAACTTCTATCACGTCAATTAACCTTTCCTTGCTGAGTAGATCTCTTACTCTAATACCATTCCTTTGAGATTTATCCGCATAAGTTGGACCAATCCCCCGGCCAGTTGTCCCAATTTTATTTGTACCTCTATCAGCTTCCATGGCTTCATCTAATATTCGGTGATAAGGCATTGTTACATGTGATGTTGATGATATTTTTAATCCTGAGATGTCAATTCCATTTTCAATTAACATATCGATTTCTTTTAGTAAGATTTTTGGATCTACAACTGTCCCTGATCCAATCAAACAAGTAGTATTTTTATAAAGTATCCCTGAAGGAATTAAATGTAATTTCAAGACTTTATCATCTACGACTATAGTATGCCCTGCATTTACACCACCTTGATAGCGAACGACAACATCAGCCGAGCGACTAAGCAAATCGGTTATTTTACCTTTTCCTTCGTCACCCCATTGGGCTCCGATTACAACAACATTGGCCAATTTTAGTAGAGCATTATTTTTGTGCGAATATTTAATATATTCAAAAATCTTTGTTTACTTTTAAAAAGTAAATGAATTGTATCAACTTTCTCTAAGAACCATTTTTTCAGCAAGAGAAAATTCTTTTGTTAAACGCTCTTTAAGTTTATCCGGTAAAGGCCTACTTGCAAAGTTTTTGTAATGGCCTGCCATGGCATTTAATGCTGTTTGCATGGTAGTAAATGATTGGGTTTTATTTACCATTCCTCTATTTCTGTATCTAGAAATATAGTCAGTTATTAAGGTAAGAGCTTCACTTCTAACTTCATCTTTATTTGGAGAATCTTTTGGTGTATCAACAGCTGTTTGTAATGTTTGGACCACCGAAATCGTATCCTTTGTATAATCACCTGTCATTGAGGTTTTTACAGCTAAAGAGGGGGAGCTAAATAGTGTAAAAACAATAATTAAGGATATTGAAAAAGATATAGCTTTAGTAAGATTTTTTAAAAAATTTTTTGTTGTCCAATTCAGTAACATAACTTAGCTCCCAAAAAAATAAGCCTTAAGATTTTTTATTGTACATTATTTTTGATTCGGAAATAAATGTTTCCAATAATTTATCAGTACTAATTTTAAACTTAGTATTATTTGTTCTGCACAAAAGTTCTACTTCTTTATTAACAGAATCTCTGCCAATAATTATCTGAAAAGGAATTCCAATTAATTCAGCATCTTTAAATTTCACGCCAGCTCTATCGTTTCTATCATCAAGAAGCACATCAATTTTATTAATTATAAAGTTGTTATAGATTTGCTCAGTAAGGTCATTTTGAATAGGATCTTTTAGGTTTGTTGGAATAATAATAACTTCAAAAGGAGAAATCTGGATAGGCCAACAAATTCCCTTTTGATCATGATTCTGTTCGATAGCAGCTTGAGCTATTCTTGTCACTCCAATTCCATAACAACCCATCCATAAATTTTTTAGTTGACCATCCTTATCAGAGAACTTTGCATTTAATTTTTCACTATATTTTTGACCTAGTTGGAAAATATGTCCAATCTCGATACCTTTTTTTTCTTTAAGTTCCTCATTATTATAAATACTTACTTTATCTCCTTTTTTTGCATTCCTAATATCCCCAATTAGATAATCTTTCGAAGCAAAAGAAAAATCTCGAAAAACTCTATGGAAATTAACTTTATTCCCTCCACTTATAAATTTTGAGAGGCTACTTGCAGAATGGTCTATTATTCTAGTCCATTTTTTATCCCAAGTAGAACTAGCTTTAATAGTTTTATTATCTAAATCCGGCCCTATAAAACCTAAGGAAAAATCAACTAGATTTTTTTCGATAGTATTTTTATCTTCAATCTTTTTAAGATTAAGGAGATTGAGATTATGAAGTTTATTTATTAAGTTAAAAAGCTTTACTTCATTAATATGTTGATCGCCTCTTATGCATGCAAGAATTGGGACCTCAAATTTACCTTCGAACTGTGCAAGGAATACTACTACTTTAATAATCTGAGTAGGTTCTAAATTGTTATTAGCGCAAACTTCTAGGATTGTTTTTTGTTGAGGTGTTTCTAACCACCCTAAAATATTATCTTTTAGTGGAATAGGTTGAGAGGGAAGAGAAACAGCTTTTTCAATATTTGCAGCATAAGAACCACTTTGAGTAAACAAAATGGAATCTTCCCCCGCATCAGCAGTGACCATAAATTCTTTAGAGGAGGCACCGCCTATTGCTCCGCTATCAGCTTCAACCCCTACTGTCTCAAGTCCACAAGATTTAAAAATATTTTCATAAGCATTGCCTACTTTTTCATAGAAAGAAGCAAGATCGTTTTCTGAAGAATGAAAAGAATAACCATCTTTCATTATAAATTCTCTACTTCTCATCAATCCAAACCTTGGCCTTATTTCATCTCTAAATTTTGTCTGAATTTGATAGAAACATAGAGGTAATTGCTTATAGGAGTTGATAGTCTCAGATGCAATACTCGTAATAACCTCTTCGTGAGTTGGAGCTAAACCAAATTCTTTACCTTGTCTATCTTTGAGATTAAACATTATTCCTTCCCCAGCAGTATATCCTTCCCACCTTTCACTTTTTTTCCATAAATCTGCAGGATGAAGTTGGGGTAATAATAATTTTGTACAACCAATACTATTAAGTTCTCTCTCTATTATTGCGGATATTTTTTCAATAACTCTAAGCATTATTGGCATGTATGCATAAATACCGCTGTTAACTCTACGAATATACCCAGCTTTTAAAAGTAATTGATGTGAAATAATCTCAGCTTCAGAAGGTGTGTCACGAAGTGTCCCCAGAGGAAATGAGGTTGTTACGCGCATACAAAAAAATCCTTAATAATATTTAATTTTATCAATTAAGATAAAAAAAGAATCTAAAGTGTCTTGAGTCCCTCAACGCGGCTAGTCTAAAAATATACTTTCTGCTAACTTCTTCAGTAATGAATTTCAAAATCTTTTAAAAGTTCATTATTACTAAACATTTTCTTAAGTTTATGGAAAATATAGATTCCAATATTTCTAGCGAAGAGGAATTAGTAGGTATTGATGAAGTTCAGAAATTCCTTAACAGATCAAGAGCTTCTGTCTATAGGTATACAAATACAGATTTAAGAAATCTAAACCCTAGCTTTAATCCAAGAAAATTAAATCCCGAATTTAGAACTGATCAAAAAGATCCTTTAAAATTCCATCCCAATGAAGTTGCTAGATTTGCAAAAGATATTTTAAGAATTAAGGAAGTCACTGTGGAGGTCTTCAATACACCTTCCTCCGCTGCCCAAAATATTCTGGTACAAATATTGGACGAACTAAAATCTATTAGGTCTTTGCTAGAAAAAGAGTAATTAAAAAGCTAATAATTAATGTTTTGATTTATTGACATTTTGAATGTAGGATAATGATGTTAAATTATCTCCTTAATCTTTCCCAATTAAGAGTTCTTGAGTTACACGAAATCAAAGCAGTTTATTCAAAGTAAATCAAGCGAAGTATCTTCTCTTCGTTCTGCTCGAATTGATTTCGAAAGAGATGATGATGACCCCTTAAGCATAAGGAGTTTATCAATAACATCTTTAGGTATTATTCTTGCCTTTTTGACAATTTTATTACCTTCAATAAGCATTTTAATTGGCAGACCTTTGTCTCAAGGAAAAGAGATAATTCATAATCACGATCTTAAAAAAGATGGACCTTAGCTCAATACCTCCATCTCCAATGAAGGGAATAGTAAATATTGTTGTTGAAATACCTGCAGGGAGTAGGAATAAATATGAATATTGCTCTGATGCAGGAATAATGGCCTTAGATAGAGTATTGCATTCTTCAGTGAGGTACCCTTTTGATTATGGTTTTATCCCAAATACCCTTGCTGACGATGGAGCTCCTCTTGATGCAATGGTGATAATGGATGAGCCTACTTTTGCTGGTTGTCTAATAAAAGCGAGACCTATTGGGGTTTTGGATATGCATGATTGTGGTGCATATGATGGAAAACTTTTATGTGTGCCTATTGCTAATCCTAGGCAGGCTAATATATTGAGTATTAATCAAATTGCTCCTAATCAGCTTGAGGATGTTGCTGAATTTTTTAGAACAAGTAAAGGACTTGATGGAAGAGCAGTTCAAATTGATGGCTGGAGAGATTTTGATGTGGTCGACAATTTGTTGAAAAATTGCACTCCCCTAAAAAAGAAAAACTTTAAAGTACTTAAGAAATCAAACATTAGTAAATTAAATTGAAAAAAATAATTTTTTATAGTTATTTAAAATGCTCTACTTGCCGAAAAGCTGCAAAGTGGCTTGAAAGCAAAGATTTCGAATTCCAATTAATAGATATTGTAAAAGAACCACCACTTGTTAATTATTTAAATCTAGCCTTGGAACAATACTCTTATGATAAGAAAAGGATTTTTAATACAAGAGGTAAAGCCTTCAAAACACATAATCTTGATATTTACAGTTTATCAAGGGAAGAAATTATTCAACTTCTTTTAAGTGACGGCAAATTAATAAAAAGACCATTTTTGATTTACGAAGGAAAAAAAGTAATATTAGGTTTTAACGAAATTGAATATGCCAAACAATTTATTTAAGTTTAAAAAATCAAAAATTTATTAATTTTATGCCTGCTTCTATTAAAAGTTTTTTAAAAGAATGGGGTCTACTAATCCTGTTAACTTTTTTTGTTTCTTCTTGTAGATCATTTTTCGCAGAACCTCGATATATTCCCTCTGGTTCAATGCTCCCAGAATTACAAATAAACGATAGGTTAATTATAGAAAAATTTTCGCTAAGAAACTCTTTACCAAAAAGAGGAGATATTGTTGTCTTTAACTCACCTTACTCTTTTGACGAAAAATTAATTGCATCAAGATTTAAGCCTTTACCAAAAAAAAGATATTGTTTTTTAATGAGTTTCCCTCCGATGTCATTTATTCCTGGTTTAAGGGATAAAGCTTGCGATGCGTATATTAAAAGAGTGGTGGCACTCCCAGGAGAAATTGTAAGTGTAAACTCTAAAGGTGAATTAATAATAAATAATAAATTAATTCCAGAACCTTATGTCTCTTATAAGTGCTCATTATCTCTCTTTACTAAATGTGGCAAATTTGAAAATTTAAAAGTTCCAAAAGATCATTTTTTAGTTTTAGGCGATAATAGGTCAAATAGCTGGGATGGTAGATATTGGCCTGGAAGTAAATTTCTTCATAAAAAGGAGATAATTGGTAAAGCATATTTCAGATTTTGGCCTCTTAGTCAAGTTGGCTTTTTCAATAATTAAAACATTTTTTCAGAGTCTGAATTCATCAAAATAAATTTTTAAAAAGGGTTTTAAATTAAAGTGCTCCTGAAGCAGTTGAATCAATTATTCCTCCTAGATGTGTTGTAATATTAAGAGCGCTAATCACAGGGGACTTATTGTGATCATTAAAAAGGTCAATTATAGTTATACCGCCATTACCTTGTTTTATCATCCAAATATTTGAATAATTAATCCCAAGGATATTGCAAACTATAGTTTTATTCACTGCATCATGAGCGACCAGAAGGCTTAGATCATTATCCTTTTGAGATAAACAAATTTTGTCAAAAGCTTCTACGGACCTTTCTGATACATGTTTTATAGATTCACCTTCGGGCATTAATACTTGTTCAGGTTTATCATGCCAATTTTCTAATAAAGCAGGCCACTGTTCTCTGATTTCTGATTCCAGTTTACCCTCCCATAATCCGTGACTAATCTCTACTAGTGCATCTATTTTTTCTATTTTTAAATCTTTGCTATTTTGAAGGATTATTTGTGCAGTCTCATAAGGCCTATGCATTGAACTTGAAAATGCCTTATTGAAAGAAATATTTCTCAAATATTCAAAAGTCTTTCTAGCTTGATCTTTTCCGTTTTCATTTAAAGGGATATCAATTTGGCCTTGGAATCTTCCTTCTTTGTTCCAGTTAGTTTCACCATGTCTTATTAAAAATATTCTAGAATCTCCAATTTTATTTGGAATATTTTTATTCAGATGGGAAGTTTGATTTAAGCATTCAATTTGGGTCGTAAAAGAGTTCTCTTTCCTTGAAATATTGAGTATGGAGAAAGAAGCATTTTCTAATCTTATTTTCCTAAAACCTTGCTTAGGCTTTCCTAATAATAAGAGGATTAAACATCTTAGAATCGCATTATGGCCTACGACTAAAATATTTACATCATCTTTGTCTAGATATATTTTTAAAATATCTTCTAGAAAATTTGTTGCTTGATAAAATAACTCTTGAATTGGTTTATAAGTTTTATTGTCATTTCTTTTTAAGATTAGATTTTCAGGATCATTTTTCCATATAGGGTAAATTTCTGGATATTTTTTTTTAATTTCATCAATTTTTAGACCAGACCATTCACTAAGATCTACCTCTAGCAAATCATTATCGAATTCAATATTTTGTTCTTTATTGAAGTTCTTGATAATTGTTTTTGCCGTCTCTGCTGCTCTAATCAGTGGAGAGGAATAAACTTTATCGAAGTTTATTTTTGATAATGCTTCTCCTGCTTTTCTGGCTTGTTCGTAACCTTCATCAGTTAATAATGAATCATCTGTTCTTCCTTGAATTAATCCTTTCGCATTGAAACTGCTAAGTCCATGCCTAACTAAAACTAATCTAATAGTCATTATATAAATTTGAAAATTAAGATAATTTAATCATCTCATGGCGTGATTAAAATAGATATATAAATATTAGAAACTTCAATGATAACTATGAATAGGTTTCAACAATATAATAAGTTATGATCCTTAAAAATATTTCTAAGACAAAACTCTCTTTAGCTTTTATTTCTATAGTCATAACTTTTTTTGTATGGCAACAAGGCTTAAGAGATAGTCTAAATAGACCATCTGTTTCATTTGATATAAGTCAAAAAGAGCAAGAAATTGCCGAATTATCAATCCAATCAATACCTCTGAATCTTAAAAAATTTTTTATCATAAATGACCCTGTTGATCAAATAAATAAATCTCTCTCTGACACCTCATTTGATGAACTAACAGAAAGAAATAAATTAATTCGAATAATATCTTCAGAATCAAATGATCCTATAGTCTATAAATATTTATCAAAAGATTTAGAAAATAAAGACTTTAAATTACTGATTGATGAGATAGAAAAGATTTCCAATAATAATTCATATAAACCAAATTCTGATAAATTTGATTTATTTAAAGGGGATAGATTTTTATATCACCTTTTAAGTCGGAAATTTGATTTTGACGATAGTGCATTAATAACAAAATCATTTTCAAGCAAAATGTTTTTAAAAATATTAGCCATCAGACTAATGCCACTTTTAATAGTACTTCTTGGTTCAATTCTGGCTTTAAAAATATTATGGACTAACATATCTTCGAAAAAGTTTGGTTGGCAAGAAATTAAATCCTTAGATTTTGAATTAATAGATATGGTTTTATTAATTGCAGGTGGATTTGTTGTTTTAGGAGAAGTGGTATCGCCTTTGTTTTCTATCAGCTTAGTTGAACTTTTTTCTAAAAATATCTCTAACGAATTATCTCAATCCTTAAAAATATTCTTTGGATATCTTTTTATGGCTATTCCTCCATTAGTAATTGTTTATTATCAAATTAAATCTATGAATGGTGAATTTACATTTAAAAAGGATTATTTACAGTTTAATTTCTTGCCAATAAAATATGCAATTATTCAGGGAATTAAAGGTTGGTTAACAATAGTTCCTTTTGTTTTATTAATATCTCTAATTATGAATAGTCTGATCGATAATCAGAATGGTAGTAACCCTTTGCTGGAAATTGTCCTTAATAATAATAATAACTTATCATTTTTCCTATTGTTTGTAACAACAACTCTATTGGCTCCTCTATTTGAAGAGATTATATTCCGTGGTATTTTACTCCCAACTCTTTCAAGAGATTTTGGAGTAATTTCGGGCATCATAGTTTCAGCTTTTATCTTTGCATTAGCTCATTTAAGTTTGGGAGAGATGCCGCCATTATTTGTTCTAGGGATTGGATTAGGAATTACAAGAATTGCTTCAGGGAGTTTGTTCTCTTCAGTTATTATGCATTCTTTATGGAATGGATTGACTTTCTTAAATTTGTTCTTATTGAGGACATAAAGAATTTAATTTTCGACTTGCGAATCAAACAAATAGATGTTTATTTAATTAATAACACTTCTTTTATTTAAAAATAAATCATAAATGAAACCTTATGGGAATCAAATTAATTTGAAAAAAAAAGTTTCATATGAAAGTAAAAAAAATTCCGAAAAAATATCCATACTTAATATCAAATTAATACATCAAATTTTCGACACCATTAATATCTCTCTTTTGGTATTAATTTTCACCTTATTTTTCTTATCTTTTGATAGTCAAAGAAAATGGTCAAATACATATAAAACTTTATCTAAAACAAGAGCTAATAATAATAATCTCATTGATTATATTTCTAAAATTGAGGAGTTTTACATTATTGAACTTGAGTCTCTCAATATTTATAGAAAAACTAAACCAAAAGATTTAATATATTTAGATAAACTTGCAGAAAAAAAAGAAAGTGTATTTAAGAAAAATTTAAGTAGTTTCATTAAAGGTTTTAGAGATAGCAAATACCAAAGAGGATATTGATGAAAAAATACAAAAAAATTGTTCATCTAAAACCCCTTGACCAAAGAAGATTTAAATTTCTCTATATTTTTAGCTTACTATTAATATTTAGTCTAATTGGTAGGTTAGTTAAATTGCAAGTCTTTAACGCCTCTGATTTGCAAAGGAAAGCTAGATTAATACAGTCTTCTAAAACTAACTCCTTAAAAAAAAGGAGATCAATTGTTGATAGAAATAATAGACTAATTGCTTACGATAAACCGCTATATAAATTGTGGGCCCATCCAAAATATTTTAATTTTCCTGGTGATTCAATTAACAGAGTTCGCAGTATTGAAGAAGTTACAGAAAAATTGTCATCTATCTTGGATATTAATGATGAAATACTCTTGAGGAAATTTAATAATAAAATGAGTGGTATCATGATTTTGGATAAAATTTCCGAAGAAAAGGCAGAAAAAATTAAGAACCTTCAAATAAGCGGACTTGATTTGTTTAAATATTCGCAGAGATATTATCCTCAAGGGGAGCTTTACTCTAATCTTGTAGGCTTTGTTAATGATGAGAATAAAGGTTCAGCAGGTTTGGAGCTTCATTTAGATAATAAAATTAAAGTTTTTAATAAAAGTAATTTAATAAAGAGAGGAGGAGATGGAACTCCTCTACCGGATAATTCAGCCCCAGGTGATTTTATTTCTGATTACAAAAGTTTAGGCCTAACTTTAGATTCAAAATTACAGAAAGCGTCATTCAATGCTTTATTAAAGCAAGTAAGTAAATGGAGAGCAAAGAAGGGATTTGCCATAGTTATGAATGTTAATAATGGTCGGATTCTCTCTTTGGTTACAGTTCCGTCATATGATCCAAATAAATTTTGGCAGTATGATTCTGAACTCTTTAGGGGTTGGTATTCTCAAGATTTATTTGAGCCTGGTTCAACTTTTAAACCTATTAATCTTGCCTTAGCTTTAGAAGAAAAAGTAATCCAGAAAGATGGATTAGTTGAAGATATTGGAAAGATTAATGTTGGAGGATGGACACTTACTAATTGGGATAAAAAAGGTAATGGATACATTGACTATCCAAAAGTTTTGCAAGTTTCAAGTAATGTTGGGATGGTAAAAATAATGCAAAATTTAGACCCCACAATTTATTGGAATCGGCTAAAAAATTTAGGTATAAATAAAAATTTAGAGACTGACTTATTTGAATCAACTGCTGGCCAACTAAAGAGAAAAGATTTATTCGTAAATCAATCAATTGAGCCTGCCGTAACTTCTTTTGGTAAAGGTTTCTCGATCTCACCGCTTAAATTGGTTCAACTTCATGCGGCTCTAGCAAATGGGGGTTTTGAAGTGACTCCTCATGTAACCTCAACTCACAAAGAAAGATTTAATAAAAATCCAAAAAAACAATTTTTTTCACAGGAGGTTTCTAAAACTGTTCTGGAATGGATGGAGAGCGTAGTTGATAAAGGTAGTGGATATGGAGCAAAAATCGAGGGTTATAGGATAGCCGGGAAAACGGGCACTTCTCAAAAAGCCTTAAATGGTTCGTATACAAGCAAGAAAGTTTGTAGTTTTGTCGCGACCTTACCAGTTAATGATCCAAAGTATGTTGTCCTAGTAGTCATTGATGAGCCATCTAAATCATATGCATATGGTTCAACTGTTGCGGTACCAGTCGCTAAAGAAATTATGGAGAGTTTGATAGTAATTGAAAAAATACCTCCTAAGATTAAAGATCAAAGAATGATTGTTAAAAAACCCTAAAATTTTCCAATTTTATAAATATTTAGTTCATTATCTGATGATTTCACCAGAAATAAAAGCTAGTTTATGTATATATGCTCATCTAGATATGAAATCAATTTTAGAACAATTATCCTCAATGACCATTGTTGTTGCTGATACTGGAGATTTGGATTCGATAAAGAAATTTCAGCCAAGGGACGCCACTACCAACCCATCGCTAATACTTGCTGCTGCCAAGAACCCTGATTATGTGAAATTAATTGATAAAGCTTTAGAAAGTTCAGAAAATGCATTGACTCAAGGATTCTCTGAAATTGAATTAATTAAAGAAACTATTGACCAAGTTTCAGTATTTTTTGGAAAAGAAATATTGAAAATTATTTCAGGGCGCGTATCTACAGAAGTTGATGCAAGACTTAGCTTTGACACTGAAGCTACGGTAGAAAAAGCGAGAAAATTGATCAGTCTTTACAAAAATTTTGGAATTGAAAAGGAAAGAGTTTTGATTAAGATTGCCGCAACTTGGGAGGGAATTAAGGCAGCTGAAATTTTGGAAAAAGAGGGTATTAAGTGCAACTTAACTTTACTTTTTAACTTCTGCCAAGCGGTAACTTGTGCAAATGCAAAGATAACTCTAATTTCTCCCTTCGTCGGCCGCATATTGGATTGGCATAAAGCAAAAACTGGCAAAACTACTTTTGTTGGTGCTGAAGACCCTGGTGTTATTTCTGTTACACAAATTTATAAGTACTTTAAAGAAAAGGGATTCAAGACAGAAGTAATGGGAGCGAGTTTTAGAAATATTGATGAAATAAAAGAATTAGCAGGTTGCGATCTTTTAACAATAGCACCAAAATTTCTTGAGGAACTAAAAAAAGAAAAAGGAGAGTTAATTAGAAAATTAGATGTAAGTACCCAAATAAACAACTCTATTAACTACAAATTTGAAGAAAAAGATTTCAGATTAAGTATGTTAGAAGATCAAATGGCGAGTGAGAAGCTTAGTGAAGGTATTACTGGATTCAGTAAGGCTATAGAAGAATTGGAAGAGCTGCTACTTAAGAGATATTCAGAAATTAAAAATAATAAATTAATTTCTGCTAACTAAATTTAATTTTGAATTGAAAAAGAATTAAGCACCACTTTTTGTTAAAAGTCTTCTGATAACTCTTTTTGCAATATCTTCATAACTCATTTCTCCTGATAATATTTGAGCAATACGTTTAGGTGCAGTTTTTCTTTTGACACCTAATTGGTATCCAGTTCTGGGAAACCTATAAAATACTTGGGCTATTCTCCTTCCCCAAGCCATTGATTTCCCCCAAAAGTTGTTAATTTTTTTTGTATAAAGATTTAAATCATCTACTTTTCCTGAAAAGTATTGATCTATGTATTCTGCAGCATAAAAACTGCTAATTAAAGATGGTCTAATTCCTTCAGCTAAAAATGGATCACATAGAGATGCTGCATCTCCAACCGCTAAAATTTTGTCACCATTAATTGAGTGGAAGCCATTCCATATTCTCAGTTTTCTACTAATTGTTTTATGAGGAAAATCATCAAAACCAAAGCTTTTGAGAACTTGTTTATTTATCTCCTGATTTTCTAAGAGAGCATTATTTATAAAAGTCCCTAAACCAATATTTAGACTTTCTCTTAGGGGGAATGCCCATGCAAACCCATATTTTATAAATCCAAACTCAAATCTAACTGCATCCTTAGGTATTTCACCTAACCCTTTTAATCTTAATGAGATTGTGTTTGCAAATTTCGGTTTTCTTGGCCCTAAATTGAAATATCCTGCCCATTTGGATTGGGACCCATCTGCAATAACAATAAATTCTGATATATATTTTATTTTGTTATTGCATGAAATTTCCCATTTATCATTTTTTTTTATGATTTTTTCTATCAATAATGGTCTTATTATCTGAACTCCTTTACTTAAGGACTCATCAAGTAATAATTGATCAAGTCTCTCTCTCTTAATAATCCAAAATGGGGACTCACCAGTCAGATCAGCAGTTACATTATCTGCAGCCCTCCATCTGAATTCAACACTCTTAATTTTTGATTCTATAGAATCTTCTATATCTAAAGGAAGAAATCTTTGCATTGAAGATGCCATCCCACCTGCACATGGTTTGTAGTTATTGAATTTTTCTTTTTCAATAATTAAAACAGAATATCCTTTCTTTGATAGGTTAAGAGCGGTGGAAGATCCTGATAAACCTCCACCAATTATTACAACATCAAACTCTATCAAACTTTTAGAATTTCCTTCTCTTTTTCAGATAATTTAGTTTCTATTAAGGCAATATATTTATCAGTAATTTTCTGAATTTCAGATTGATTATCTCTCGATTCGTCAATAGAGATAAGACCATCTTTTTCCTCTTTTTTTTCTTTATCAACTGCATCTCTTCTAATGTTTCTCAAAGCTACTTTTCCTTCCTCCGCATATTTAGAGGCTAATTTACAAAATTCTTTTCTTCTTTCTTCTGTTAAAGGAGGAACATTTATTCTTATTAATTTACCATCATTATTTGGAGTAATACCTAGATCACTCATAGAAATAGATTTCTCAATCGCTTGCAAACATGAAATATCAAACGGTTGTATTGAAATTGTTTGTGAATCAACAGTGCTTATTGTGGCAAGTGATTTGATTGGTGTTTCTGCTCCATAGTACTCAACACTTACTCTATCTAACAAAGAAGCATTAGCTCTGCCAGTCCTAATTGTATTAAAGTTTCTTTGCGTTGCTTCAACACTTTTATTCATATTTTCTTGAATTTCTTGTTCTTTCATAATAAAAAATTTAAATAAGCTTTAACTAATTAATGAACCTATAGGATCCCCAGAAACAGCTTTAGAGATGTTCCCTTTTTTGAATATATCAAATACCATAATAGGGATATTGTTATCTTTGCATAGTGCAATTGCAGTACTATCCATTACTGCGATTTCATCACTAAGAACCTGTTGATAACTAAGAGTAGAATATTTTTTTGCGTCTTTATATTTATTAGGATCACAATTATAAACTCCGTCAACTTTGGTAGCCTTCATAACAACTTCAGCATTTATCTCTGCTGCCCTCAGAGCCGCTGTAGTGTCAGTTGTGAAAAATGGATTTCCGCATCCACCTCCGAAGACTACAACTCTACCTTTTTCAAGGTGTCTCATAGCTCTTCTTCTAATATAGGGTTCTGCAATTTCCTGCATTTCTATTGCAGTTTGAACTCTGGTTGCAACTCCTACTCTTTCTAAACCATCTTGGAGTGAAATAGCATTCATCACTGTTGCGAGCATCCCAACATAATCAGCAGTCGCTCTATCCATGCCATCTGCAGACCCTTTGAGCCCCCTAAAAATATTTCCACCCCCAACAACTATTGCAAGTTGAACATTATTTTCGACTACTTTTGAAACATCCTCTGCAATTGACTGAACTATAGCAGGATCTATACCATAAGGTTTTTCACCCATTAGTGCTTCACCACTAAGTTTTAAGAGAACTCTTTTGTAAGTCATTCAATAATTATACTTTTAAGACCTTAGCAAGTAAATGCACCAAATTTATTTTTTGTTCAGATATTGCTTGCTTCTTTAAACATTTCTAAACCTGCCTAAAGAAAATTTAAGTAATAATTGGTTTCAACTAAAATTCAACACACTTTTGTGCTTTTATTCCTTGTTCTTTAAAAGGATGTCTTATAAGTTTCATTTCTGTAACTAGATCAGCGTAATTTATAATAGAATCAGATGCTCCTCTCCCAGTTAAAACAATATGGTTTTTTCTATTACTTAGGCTTTTTAAAAAAGTGATTATTTCTTCTGAAGCAAGATAACCAAGTTTTGTAGCAATATTAATTTCATCAAGAATTATAAGTTTATAAGATTCGTTCTTTATGTATTTTTTAGCTAGTTGCCATGCTTCTTGAACTAATTTTTCGTCTCTTATTCTATCTTGTGTTTCCCAAGTAAATCCTTCTCCTAATGAGTGCCAAGATATGTTTGAAGACAGATTTTTAAGTGCTTTTTCTTCTCCAGTGGTCCAGCCTCCTTTGATAAATTGAATGATTGCCACTTTATGACCGTGCCCTATCGTCCTTAGAGCCATTCCCAAAGATGCAGTTGTTTTCCCCTTTCCATTCCCTGTAAAAACAATCAATAATCCTTTTTTTGTCTTTCTAATTTGTAGTCTTTCTGCTTGAATTTCTTTTCTTTGCTGCATTCTTTTTTTATATGAACTCTCATCGCTATCTGATGATAGTTTGCCCCCCATACCGATTTTATTTGCTTGATTATCGAGGTTGAATATTTTCTCGGAAGATGAAGGTTTTTTCATATAACTATAATTTTAATTTAATGATTATAAATCTTTAAATATTTTTAGCTCTTTTAACTTTTAATAGTGCATTATTTACTGCCTGTTGCTGATCTCTCTTAGTAATCCAGTGGTGATAAGTTTGAGTATGTAGGCTAACTGAATGCCCCATCATTCTGGCAGCCACAGTATCAGGTAAATCATAAAAAATTGTTCTTACTGCCCAAGCATGTCTTAGATCATACGGTTTTATTTGTAAAGAGTAACGATTGAACTGATTTGTAATTTTTTTTCCAATATTTTGTAAGGTTGTTATTTTAAGGTCTCTATTAATATTTGGAAGTAGTTCTGGATTTTCACCAAGTTTTGATAATTCGAACTTTTCTACCCATTCAGGATGAAATGGCCAAACTTGATGTTCCCCTGTTTTAGTCGTAGGTAAAACTCTAATAATTTTGTCTCCAAAATTTTTAAGGGAACTTAAATCACAAAAAAATACTTCATGATTTCTTAATCCATATGTAGCCATTAATCCAAAAACAAATTTCCAAGATTTGTTTGGTATCGTCTCCCAAAGTTTCTCTATTAACTCGTCTGTGGGTAGATCCCTAAATACTGATTTATGCAGACCATATCCTCTAGAATTTAATTTCCAATCCTCTGGTAGTTTAATGTCCAAAAACTTAGCTAAAACACTTAGAGAAGTAGCACATTGTTTTCTGCTTCTGCTACCTTCATTGTAACTTTCAAGTGTTTTTTGAAATATTTTTTCTAAAGGTTCATTCTCAAAAGAATTATAAATATTTAGGATTCTTTTCATATATGGTTTGTATGAACTTCTCCAAGTAGTTTTTCTTGTGCTGCTTAAAAATTCACTTTTGCTTTCTTTAAAAAAAAATTCCTCAAATTGATTTAATCTATTTGGTAATTCAAAACCATTTTTTATCTGCTTTTTATTAGAGATACCTATCCAATTAATCCACTCAAATTGATTCAATTCCAGTTGTAAATTGATTAACTGTAGTTTTTTTTTGGCTTCCTCTAATCCAGAAATATCAGCCTTTATACCAAGAGATATTCTTTGTATCTTGAAATTATTTTTATCTTCTTTGGAGGGTAATGATCCTCTAATATTTAATTTTTCTCCCCTTTTCTCAATTTTAAGCTTGCTGCCTTTGGTAGCAAATTTATCATTGACATTATTAATTTCCTGAATTACGTTCATTTACTTATATAATTGACCATATCATGACGTTTTTAATGTTGATTTTCAATCTGCATGAATTTTAAATGGATAAAATAGGCGTCTTATTAATGAATTTAGGAGGGCCTGAACGCATTACTGATGTGGGCCCATTCTTATATAATCTTTTTTCTGATCCAGAGATAATCAGGACACCTTTTCCTGCTTTTCAAAAGCCTCTAGCCTGGTTAATTAGTACTCTTAGGAGTACTACTTCACAACAAGCTTATCTTTCTATAGGTGGAGGTTCACCTATCAGAAGAATAACTGAACAACAAGCGAGAGAATTGCAATCTAAATTAAGAGATAAGGGGTTTAATGCCACTACCTATATAGCTATGAGATACTGGCATCCTTTTACGGAATCAGCTATTGCTGATATGAAAGCAGATGGTATAGATCAAGTTGTTGTAATACCTTTGTATCCACACTTTTCAATAAGTACTAGTGGTTCAAGCTTTAGAGAATTAAAAAAATTACGAGATTCTGATAATGATTTTAAAAAAGTACCAATGAGATGTGTAAGGAGTTGGTTCAGTCAATCAGGTTATTTAAAGTCAATGGTCGAATTAATATCAGAACAAATTTCACTTTGTGAATCACCTTCAAATGCTCATGTGTTTTTTACTGCTCATGGAGTTCCTAAGAGTTACGTAGAGGAAGCTGGAGATCCTTATAAGCAACAAATTGAAGATTGTTCTTTATTGATAATAAATGAGTTAGAAAAATGTTTAGGGCACAGTAACCCTTTTACACTTTCCTATCAAAGCAGAGTTGGTCCGGTTGAATGGTTGAAGCCTTATACGGAAGAAGTATTGGCTGATCTTGGAAGGTCAAATGTTAATGACCTAATTGTGGTTCCCATAAGTTTCGTTGGAGAGCATATTGAAACATTGCAAGAAATTGACATTGAATATAAAGAAATTGCGAAAAAGGCTGGTATTAAAAACTTTCGAAGAGTTAAGGCTTTAAATACTCATCCTACTTTTATTGAAGGACTTAGTGATCTAGTGATTTCTTGCTTGGAAGGCCCCCTAGTTAATATAGAGGAGGCTTCTCAGTTGCCTGAAAAAGTTAAACTTTACCCGCAAGAGAAATGGCAATGGGGTTGGAATAATAGTTCAGAGGTTTGGAACGGAAGGGTTGCAATGATTGTTTTTCTGGTACTTTTTATTGAACTTATTTCAGGATCTGGACCTTTACATAAGCTAGGCATTTTATAAAGATCAAATAAAATTTATTTGAATTTTTTAAACATTATTGAAAGGTTTTTTGAGTATATTTCTGACATTACATTTCTAAATGAGGCAAAAGTATTTAATTAAGTTTAATATTTAAAGTAAATATTGAATTTCTTTAGTGACTCTTACTTCGAGATCCTTTTCAAAGGGTAGTTCAAAAAATGAAAATCCAATTTGGATAACTGGTGCAGATGCACTAATGGATTCTCTAAAAATTCATGGGGTAAAAGTTATATTTGGATATCCAGGAGGAGCTATTCTTCCAATATATGATGCTGTTCATAAGGCAGAACAAGATGGTTGGTTAAAGCATTATATGGTGAGACACGAACAAGGTGGTTCACATGCAGCTGATGGATATGCCAGATCTACTGGTGAAGTGGGGGTATGTTTTGGAACCTCAGGTCCAGGGGCAACAAATTTAGTAACTGGGATTGCCACTGCTCAAATGGATTCAGTACCTCTCGTTGTAGTTACAGGTCAAGTCCCAAGACCTGCTATAGGGACAGATGCTTTTCAAGAAACAGATATTTTTGGCATAACTCTTCCAATAGTAAAACATTCATGGGTGATAAGAGATCCTTCAGATATAGCTAAAGTAGTTTCTGAAGCTTTTTTTATTGCCTCCTCTGGAAGACCCGGTCCTGTTTTAATTGATATACCCAAAGATGTAGGTCAAGAATTCTTTAATTATAAAAGAGTTCTGCCCGGTGAAATTATTCCTAAAGGATTTAAGAGAAATGGAGATATTAATGATTGCGATATCAAAAAAGCAATTAAGTTAATAGAAGATTCTGAAAGACCCCTTCTATATGTTGGAGGTGGGGCAATATCTTCAGGTGCTCATGATGAAATAAGAACTTTCGCAAAGAATTATCAAATACCAGTTACTACAACCTTAATGGGGAAAGGTGCTTTTGATGAAAAAGACAATTTATCAGTTGGAATGTTAGGAATGCACGGAACTGCTTACGCAAATTTTGCAGTTACAGAATGTGATCTTTTAATTGCTATTGGAGCTAGATTCGATGATAGAGTTACAGGGAAATTAGATACTTTTGCACCTAATGCAAAGGTAATACATATAGATATTGATCCAGCTGAAGTTAATAAAAATAGACGTGTAGATGTTGCAATTGTCTCTGACGTTTCAAAAGCTGTCCTTAAAATTAATGAAAAATTTGTTAGTAATAAATTTACTTGTCAGACGAAGAACTGGTTAGAAAAAATTGATTCTTGGAAAAATAAACACCCTTTATATGACCCTCCTAAAGAAGGAGAAATTTATCCTCAGGAAGTTCTTTTAAAAGTTAGGGAACTTTCACCAGAAGCTTATGTAACTACAGATGTAGGACAGCATCAAATGTGGGCTGCTCAATATCTGAGGAATTCTCCAAGAAAATGGATTAGTAGTGCAGGCTTAGGTACTATGGGTTTTGGATTGCCAGCAGCAATTGGAGTTAAAGCAGCTTTACCTAATTCAGATGTAATTTGTATCGCAGGAGATGCAAGTGTTTTAATGAATATTCAAGAATTAGGAACTTTATCTCAATATGGTTTAAAGGTGAAAGTGATTATCATAAATAATCGCTGGCAAGGTATGGTGAGGCAATGGCAGGAAAGTTTCTACGATGAAAGGTATTCCTCATCTGACATGAGTTGTGGTGAACCTGACTTTGTAAAACTTGCTGAGTCTTTTGGAGTTAAAGGATATTTAATCTCTGATAGAAAACAACTACAGAATGAATTGAGAAATGCTCTTGATCACGACGACCCTGCCTTGATAAATATTCTTGTAAGAAGAGGCGAAAATTGCTATCCAATGGTTCCTCCGGGGAAAAGTAACGCTCAAATGGTTGGATACGTTAATTGTGAATAATAATTCTTTAAAATACGTTTTTTATAAAATTAACTTTAAGACAAATCAAAAAATTAAAAATTTCTGAATTGAAAAATTTTTCAAAACTTTTAATTATAATATCCTTATTTGTTATTCATCCTGTAATAGTTAACTCGGCTGAAATTCTTCAAATTATAAGTTCAAATACTATTTTGGTGGGGGATCAGAATAGGAATCTAAATATTAGATTATTTTGTGTAGATGTAAATGAAAATGATGAGCTCGAAGCAACTAATTTACTCAAGAGTGAATTCCCAAGGGGAAGCAAAGTAAAAATAAAACCTTTTGGTTTTAAAGATAATTTATTGTTAGCAAAAGTTTCTAATATTAAAGGTACTAAGGAAATGACAGAATTATTAGTTGCTAAAGATTTAACTAGTAAAGTTTGTACAAGTTAACTATTTCTCAGAGCAAATAAAATTCCATTGCCTCGAGATTGTATTGCTTCTTCTCCAGGAATTAAATTCATTTTTTAATTTGTATGTGCATAAATTTGAGATATCTATATTTGCATTAGGGATGTTCTCATTTAAAAGTTGCCTGTAGGCAGATCTTTTAAGATCAAGTTGATTTAAGTTTTGCTCTTTCAAGTGATTTGAATCTCTAGAATAGAGATCTTTTTCAGTTTTAGTCAAATTGACAGTTATTTTTTTGTTCTCGGCCTTTTTATAAAATTCTTTTAGTGTCATCTTATCAACTAGATAATGTTCCTTCGATATCGATGGCCCTATTGCGATAAGTAAGTCATCTCTAGATGTTCCAAAATTATCGAAAATTTTAACCAGATTTTTTATTATTTTTTTTTCTAAACCTTTTCTTCCACAATGCAAGGCTGCTACATTTCTTGTCTTTTTATCTGCAAAAAATATTGGCATGCAATCAGCTGTGTAAATCCACAAGTTTTGATTGCATTTATTACCAACAAGACCATCTGCATAAGTCTTACTCCCTTCTTGCGAATGTGATCCAAAAACTATCACATTACTGTGAATTTGATTTAAAACACAATTTACATAATTCTCATTAAAATAATTACTTAATAATTGAGGAGATTTCTCAGAGCAAGACTTCGTAAAATATGCATGTTTGAAATTATATTGACTAAGGATAGGTGATATGTAATACTCAAATTTTTTGTTTTGAATAAAAATTTCAGCTTTAGAGAAATATATTTCTTTGTAAGGAATAGTTCCTGCTCCTAAAGTGAATTTATGAAATTAATTTAATATCCCTCAAGATCCAGAATCCTGCAAATTTTTCAATATATGGCGTTGACTGTATGGAAATAAATTGATAACCAAAAGAATTTCTTTTATTCTCTAAAAACTTTGTACTTAAAATGTTTGCATCTTTTTCTGGTAAATCTGTTACCAGCCACTTATCTTCTTCTGAAGCTTCAAGGATAAGTTGGTTTTTATTTATAGTTAATTTAATAGGTTCTAAACAACTGAACCATGCAGCAAGTGCTAAAGATCTATCTTTGCTAAAAAGTCTTAATCCTGGGACTGAGTGATTATCATCTAAATCTTGTTGAATTGGGAAAATATCTCCAAATTCCATGGGCCAATTTTCTGCTGATTTTAATTCACCAATTGATATTTCAGAGATAGTTAAAGCGTCACCTCTCACTGCTTCTGGTAGAGGTTGAGGAGAGCTTTCTATTCTGGAGCTTAAAGTAGGAGCTAGTACCCCTCTTACATAACCTGTTTCCTTTGGATAAATCTCTTTTTCAAGAAATTCGATTCTATCAATTAAATCGTAAGTTCTTCTACTAACAAGAGGCTCAATACTTGAGGCCTCCAGTGATTTCTTAATGATCGATTTCATTGAAGATCTCCAAAATCTAACTATTGTTGGTTTCGCCCAGCCTTGTTTTTTTGCATCATTAATTGCTTCATTTAGTGCCTCTGTAAGCCATTCTGAATTAACTTTATTAGCAGGACAATTTTTATTCCAAAGAAAAATATCTTCTGTCTTAAAACTTCTTGTAGAGCAAATAATTAACTCCCATCTTTTTTTTCCATTGGATTCAATAATTGGTCTTGAATAAAAGTCTAATTCCCAATTTGAAGTTTTTAATTCAAGACTTGGTTCTGTTTTATTATTAATGTTCATTTATCTTGTTCTTTTTTATCGAAGAGTGCTTTAGTTTTAAGTGCTCTTTCAGTTGCTTCTTGCATAACTTTTTGCTTATCAATAATTAATTCTCCAGCAGAGTTTTCTAAAAGTGCTGTATTGAGACCAATGCGCCCTTTTTCGAGGTCAATTTCAGATATTAAAGCTTTTATAATTTCCCCTTCTCTAAAAATTTCTCGTAAGGAACGAATAGATCCATTTGTTAGTGAGGATTGATGAAGAAGTCCACTAGCTCCATCTAAATCAATAAAAAAGCCATATGGTTTAACTGCTAAAACTTCTCCTTCGATTAATTGGCCCAATTTTAAACTCCCAAGTTTAGAAACTAATCTCGCCTTTTTTTCAGAGAGAACTAATTTTCTGGATTCTGGATTGACCTCTAGAAATGCTACTTTTAAAGTTTTGCCAACAAATGATTGATGATTCTGACCATCTTCAAGTTGGGATCTTGGGATAAATCCTCTCAACCCATCTACATCGCATGTAAGTCCACCCCTGTTAAAACCATTTATTAAAACATCAATTAATTCTCCATTTTTTGAAGAAATTGTGACTTTTTCCCAACTTTGTCTAAGAATTAATGCTCTAGCACTTAACGTCACCATTCCATCAGCATTTTGCTCTTTAATTACCAAAACTTCCATTTCAAGCCCTTTAGAAAATTTTTCCTTAAAGTTAGTAATTACTCCTAACCCGCATTCTTTTTTGGGCATAAAACCTGGCGCTTTTCCACCAATGTCAACGTATAAACCATCACTCTCAATTGCTATAACCTTTCCTGAGATAGTCTCTCCTGTCGCCCCTATTGGCTCATTTTCATTTAAAGCTTCTAAAAAGGCACTTTCATCAAAATCGAATTCATCAACTGTTCTTTCTAATTGAAAATCTGTGCTTTGCTCAGAAAAATTAAGGGGTCTATTTAAGTCTTGTTGAGTTAAATTTTGTTGAGAAATATCAAAATCATTGGTGTTTTCATTATTGTCCTCAATTTTTTTTACTGAATCATTTTTAATGATTTGCGGTTTGATTGCGATATCTTCTTTTTTAATTTCTTCTTGCGAATTGGTTTGCTCATTATCTATTTTTTGAGTATCTTTCTTGCTTATGTGAAGTACCTGAAGAGGTTTTTTATTGCCCTTTGGTTGGATATTATCTTGGGCATTTTTATTACTGACTCCCATCGTAGGTAAAATAAGGATAATTAATTATTAACATACTCTAAATGTTAGTACTCAAAATTAAAATTAATGAACTTTAAACCAATACCTAACAAATTTGAATATTTAAATTGGCAAGAAATTGAGTGTGTTGCAAAAAACAAAAGATCAACAGTGATTTGGCCATTCGGTGCTGTTGAGCAACATGGGCCGCATTTGCCTCTTGCTACAGACAGTATTTTTGTTGATGAAATTATTAGCGAAGTTTTTAAATTATTCTCTGCCGATATTCCATTAAAAAAACTTCCAACCCAATATATTGGTTTTTCTCCAGAACATAAGGGTTTTGCCGGGACAATTTCACTTTCCTCAAATTTACTAACCTCAATGATAAAGGAAGTTGGAGGTCAATTATCTGAAATGGGTTTTAAAAGATTGATATTAATTAATGGACATGGAGGTCAAATTTCACTATTAAATACAGCTGCAAGAGAGCTAAGAAGTATCGCACCAGGGATGGCAGTTTTTCCTTGTTTCTTATGGAGTGGTGTGAATGGATTGAGTGAATTGTTAACAAAAACTGAGATTGAGGATGGGCTTCATGCTTCTTTAGCTGAAACAAGTTTGATGATGGCTTTGAAACCAGAATTAGTAGGTGATGAACGCCCAAATGAGGGCAATAAAGTAGAGATCCCTGAAGGTTGGAGTCTAGAGGGCAATGCGCCTACTGCTTGGCTTACTGACGACTTTAGTAAATCAGGTGTTATTGGAGATAGTAGAGGAGCAAATGAGTCTTTAGGGAAAAATTTAAAGGAATTATTGATTAATCATTGGTTCAAATTGATTATGAATCTGATGCAATCAGATTGGCCAAACAATTATTAAATAAGTTTTAGTAAAAAATGTGACTTAACAATTGAAACTATTTTCATGATATTTAAATAAACTCTCTATAATCATGTAATATTCATGCATAATGAGCTAAAGATTACTGACATGCAAACTCTAGAATCAAATAAAAAAACTATTGAAGAATCGACTAATCCGATTTCTTTAGATTTGCCCGACTTCACTACAGATTCTTATAAGGATGCATACAGCAGAATAAATGCAATTGTTATAGAGGGAGAGCAAGAGGCTCATGATAATTACATTTCAATAGCAACTTTAATTCCAAATGAGTTAGAGGAGTTAACTAAATTGGCGAGAATGGAAATGAAGCATAAAAAAGGCTTTACTGCATGTGGAAGAAATTTAGGTGTAGTAGCTGATATGGAATTTGCCAAAAAATTCTTTTCTAAATTACATGGTAATTTTCAAGTTGCTCTTGAAAAAGGAAATTTAACAACATGTCTTTTAATACAAGCTATCTTAATTGAAGCATTCGCAATCTCTGCTTATAACGTCTACATAAGAGTTGCTGATCCTTTTGCAAAAAAGATAACAGAGGGAGTAGTTAAAGATGAATATCTTCATTTAAATTACGGTCAAGAGTGGCTTAAAGAGAATTTATCTACTTGTAAAGAGGAATTAATGGAAGCTAACAAGGTTAATCTTCCTTTAATTAAGAAGATGTTAGATGAAGTAGCAGATGACGCATCAGTTTTAGCTATGGACAGGGAAGAATTAATGGAAGAATTTATGATTGCTTATCAAGACACATTGATGGAAATAGGTCTAGATAATAGAGAAATAGCCAGAATGGCGATGGCTGCAATTGTTTGATTTTATTTCTACTTAATTAGGAATTTTAATAATTAATCATTCCTATTTATGTAGTTACCTCTGTGCTATTGTTCATAACATCATATAGAAACAATTTATAAATTTTAAATGTTTGGGTTAATTGGCCACTCAACCAGTTTTGAAGATGCGAAAAGAAAAGCTTCGATGCTAGGCTTTGATCATATTGCAGATGGTGATTTGGATGTTTGGTGTACAGCTCCTCCACAGTTGGTTGAAAATGTTGAAGTTAAGAGTGCTACTGGAATATCTATTGAAGGTTCTTATATAGATTCTTGCTTTGTTCCTGAAATGCTTTCTAGGTTTAAAACGGCAAGAAGAAAAGTATTAAATGCTATGGAACTAGCTCAAAAAAAAGGGATTAATATTACTGCTTTAGGTGGATTTACTTCTATTATTTTTGAGAATTTTAATCTTCTTCAGCATAAACAAATAAGAAATACTTCATTAGAATGGGAAAGATTTACTACTGGCAATACTCATACCGCCTGGGTTATTTGTAGGCAACTAGAAATAAATGCACCACGTATTGGGATAGACCTTAAAAAAGCAACTGTTGCTGTTATTGGTGCTACAGGGGACATAGGCAGTGCTGTTTGTAGATGGCTTATAAATAAAACCGGTATTTCTGAACTTCTTATGGTCGCAAGACAACAAGAACCACTAGCTTTATTACAAAATGAATTAGATGGTGGCACCATAGCAACTTTAGATGAGGCATTACCTCAAGCGGATATTGTTGTATGGGTAGCAAGTATGCCTAAAACTATTGAGATTGATACTGATAACTTAAAAAAACCATGTCTAATGATTGATGGTGGTTACCCCAAAAATCTTGATGAGAAATTTCAGGGCGAAAATATTCATGTTTTAAAAGGAGGTATAGTAGAGTTTTTCAATGATATTGGCTGGAATATGATGGAACTTGCAGAAATGCAAAACCCTCAGAGAGAGATGTTTGCTTGCTTTGCAGAAGCTATGATTTTAGAATTTGAAAAATGTCATACCAACTTCAGTTGGGGAAGAAATAACATTTCTCTTGAAAAGATGGAATTTATTGGAAAAGCTTCTTTAAAACATGGTTTTTCTGCAATTGGACTTGATAAACAGCCCAAAGTATTAACTGTCTAAATTATGGCTAAACGTTACCTCCTTGACTTTGAGAAGCCTCTTGTTGAACTTGAAAAACAAATAGAGCAAATTAAAGAATTAGCTAGAGATTCAGAAGTAGATGTAAGCCAACAGCTTCTACAGCTTGAAACTTTAGCTGCTAGGAGAAGAGAAGAAATATTCAAATCTCTCACCCCTGCACAAAAGATTCAGGTAGCTAGGCATCCTCAAAGACCTAGTACTTTGGACTTTGTTCAAATGTTTTGTGATGATTGGATCGAATTACATGGAGACAGAAATGGTGGCGATGATATGGCACTAATTGGGGGGATAGGTTCGATAAATAATAGACCAGTGTTAATGTTAGGACATCAGAAAGGAAGAGATACAAAAGAAAATGTAGTAAGAAACTTTGGGATGGCAAAGCCAGGAGGTTACAGAAAAGCTCTTAGATTAATGCAGCATGCAAATAGATTCTCTTTGCCAATTCTTACATTTATTGATACTCCTGGAGCTTATGCTGGTTTAAAAGCTGAAGAAGAGGGCCAAGGGGAAGCGATTGCAAGAAACCTTCGAGAGATGTTTGGATTGAAAGTTCCAATAGTGGCTACTGTTATTGGAGAAGGAGGTTCCGGAGGTGCACTTGGGATAGGTGTTGCCGATAGGTTACTAATGTTTGAACACAGTGTTTACACAGTGGCTAGTCCGGAAGCATGTGCATCAATTTTGTGGAGAGATGCTGCGAAGGCACCAGAAGCGGCTTCAGCACTTAAAATTACAGGTAAAGATTTACTTAAATTGGGGATAATAGATGAGGTATTACCAGAACCTTCTGGTGGGAATAATTGGGATCCTTTAGATGCTGGTAATACACTAAAAGAGGCTATTGAGAAACACCTTAATTCTTTACTGCAAATGCCTGAAGATGAATTAATTGAGGAAAGATACAAAAAGTTTAGGGTTTTAGGTAAATTTATCGAAGCAAACAATATTGAAGAGATTTATAGTGAAATCCCTCAAAAAACTGAATAAATTGAAACTAGCTTTTATAACAGGTGCTACGAAAGGTATTGGTAGATCTACCGCAATTACTTTTGCACATGCTGGCTGGGATTTAATTTTGCTCTCTAGGAATTTGGATTTGATGGAGAAACTAAAGAGCGAACTTTTGACTACTAAATCAAAAATTAGCCTTATTAAATGTGACTTATCAAATCCTCTAGAAATTGAGCATTGTGTTAAAGAAGCAATTGAGAAGTATGGATGCCCTTCAGTCTTGATCAATAATGCCGGTTGTGCATTTAATGGGCCTTTAGTTGAAATGGATTTAGGCCAATGGGAACAAACTATTCAAATAAACCTAACAAGTGTTTTTCAAATTTGCAGTTCAATAATTCCTCAAATGAGAAAAAATGGTGGTTTAGTTATTAATGTTAGTAGTCATGCCTCCTATAATGCATTCCCTCAATGGGGAGCTTATTGTGTTTCAAAATCTGCACTAGCTATGTTTACTAAATGCTTGAGGGAGGAGGAGAGATCTAATTCAATAAGGGCGTGCACAATAACTTTAGGTTCAGTAAATACTCCTCTTTGGGACTCAGAATCTATCAATGCTGATTTTGATAGAACTTCTATGCTCTCCTCAAGCGAAGTATCAGATACTATTCTCTATATGGCTCAACAACCTGAATCACAACTGATTGAAGACTTAACTTTAATGCCCTCTGGTGGAGCTTTTTAAACATTCTTTTTCTTTTCTTAATCCTTAAAAAGTGATTTTTTTTAGGTCTAAGCGAACCCGATTAAACAAGAGAATGTGATATAGTTAATAAGCAATTAAGCTATAGGAAGATACAGTTAATTAAGTTGCGTACAATTTTCTGTCAAGAATTTTATGACCTCTACATTACCCAACGATAATATTAGAAACTTTGACGACCAGATTACTAATAAATTAATCTCAGAAATTATAAGAGACAGAATCAAGAACTCTGGAACCAGATTTAGCGCCAACGATAACATTGCAGATTTTATAAATCCGGGAGAATTAGAGATTTTAGAAAGAGAAGTTGCCTCAAGAGTTAAGGACTTACTAAAGTCCCTCATAATAGATGTTGAAAATGATCATAATACTCAAGAAACTGCTGAAAGAGTTTCAAAAATGTATTTAAATGAAGTTTTTAAAGGCAGATATCACCAACAACCTAAAGTTACAAGTTTCCCAAATGATAAGAATCTTGATGAGATTTATACAGTCGGCCCAATTTCTGTTAGATCTGCATGCTCGCATCACTTAGTTCCAATTCTAGGAGAGTGTTGGATAGGTATTAAACCTGGGAATAAAGTCATAGGACTTTCAAAATTTGCGAGAGTTGCTGATTGGGTTTTTTCAAGACCTCATATTCAGGAAGAAGCTGTAATGATCCTTGCAGATGAAATTGAAAAACTCTGCGAACCTAAAGGTTTAGGCATTATTGTAAAGGCCCAACATTATTGTATGAAGTGGAGGGGAGTCAAAGAACCAAATACAAGCATGATTAATTCTGTTGTGAGAGGCGATTTTAGACACGATTTAAGTTTAAAGCAAGAATTTTTTGAGCTTGTAAAACAGCAGTCAGCTACTAATAATTATTAAATTCTTTTTAATAACTTAAAAAGATCCTCTGTTTTTTTAATATCTTTTAAACCTGGAGATATTTCAATACCACTTGAAATATCTAGTCCATCTGGTTTGAAGTCAGTAAGAATTTCATTAATCCATTCAATTGATATTCCACCTGCCAACCACCATGGTTTGCTAAATTGTAAATTCTTTAAATAAATAGAATTTATTTTTTTTCCTGAACCTCCATAAGTTTCTTTATTCCAAGAATCAAGTAGTATCGCATCTACAAAATCTTCAAAAGGTTTTATTTTATCTATGTCCTTTTCGGTTTTTATTCTGAAAGCCTTCCATAGGCCAATATAGGGAATTTTTTCCCTTATTTTTTTGCAATAGTCAATATCTTCATCTCCATGTAATTGAATGATAGTTTCACTTGGGTTGCCTAAGAAGTTTTTGATAATTAAATCTATAGGACAATTTTGCACAACAGTTACTCTATCGATTTTTGGATAAAAATTTTCTAGGGTTTTAAATATTTTTTTCTTAATTTGAGCTGATACATACCTTGGAGACTCTTCAACCGAAATAATGCCAATGGCATGTGCTCCTAATTTAGCGACTTGAAGAGCTTGTTCTTCAGAAGTTAGTCCACAAATTTTAACTAAAGTATTAGTCTTGGGCATATCATTATCCTTTATGTAAAATTAATATTATTGCTAAATATAGCGGAGATTATTTTTGAGAAGTTGGCAAATTTTTAAAATATGGGGAATTCCCTTCAAAATTCATCCTTATTGGTTTGCGATTCTCTTTTTATTTTCATGGAGTATAAGTAATCAGGTTAATTTAACTTCAAGTGATATCTACAATACTAAAGAAGCTTGGATTATAGGATTTTTAAGTTCTTTTTTCTTGTTAACATCTATTATCTCTCATGAGATTTTGCATACTTTTGTTTCTTTAAATCAGGGTGTAAAAATAAAAAAAATTACTTTTTATTTTCTTGGGGCAATTTTACAAATAGATAAGTATTGTCAAACTGCTTTAGGTAATATAAAAATCGCAATTGTTAGACCTCTATTATGTTTTGTTACAGCATCTATCCTACTTTTAATTAGTAGCAACAGTACATCTCAAGAAATAATATCCATTGATATAATCTCTAGAGTAGGTATATTAAATTTATTCTTAGGCTTCTTAAATTTGCTTCCAATTGGTTCTTTAGATGGAGGAAATTTATTAAAAAGTATTATTTGGCATTTCTCTGGGAGTAAAAACAAAGGGAGAAATTTCCTAAATAAAGTAAATTTATCTTTATCTTTTTTAGTTCTAATATTTGGGATAATTTGTTTATTTAAATTTAACTTTTACTATGGTTTTATCCTTTCTTTTTTAGGTTTGTTTGGAGTTAATTCTTCAAAGTCTGAAAGTCAATTTTTTAAAATTGAAAATATACTTAAATTTAGTAAAGTTTCCGAACTTAAATTAAAGCCATTGAGAAAAATTGAATTCGATTCTAATTTCAAAGAATTAAACTCATTAATAAAAAATAAAAAGGACGCGTCAGATAAATATTTTTTTGTTACGAATAATGGTAGATGGACTGGTTTTGTTGATGAAAAAATTTTAAAAACTGTCTCCTTAAAAAAATGGGAACAGAACTTTGTTGGAGATTTTAAGAAACCAATCGATAGTCTTGTAAATGTTTACAGTAACGATAAATTATGGCAAACCATAGAAAGACTTGAAGAAACAAGTGAAGGTTTTATATTGGTTCTCAATTCTGCAGATATGCCTTTAGGGATAATTGATAGATCTAAAATTGGAAACTTTGTATTGAATAAATTAGGGTTTAATTTGCCTTCAGAGATTGTAAATAAATTTAATGATAATAATAAGTATCCTTTGGGAATTGAATTGCCAAGAATAGTTTATGCAATGAAGCAGAAAGGAGATCTTTAAGAATTGGTATCATTAAAATTTTTAACATTCTTATTATCTATGGTAATTTTTTAAAATTTAGATTTGAATTATTAGCTAAGAATGAATTTGTTAAATGTTGAACAATTTCATCATTTGTGAGGTCTAGATTTACTTTTGGTGGAGCTTCTTCTTTAAATAATTTGAACCACAAATCTTTTGAAGGATTTGTTTGAATTTCTCCATGTTGAAGGAATCCATTTTTTTTACGATATTGGGCACTACCTATCCTCTTAAACCCATCTTGATCAACTAAATCAGAAATTAATGAAGTTCCAAAACAATTTGTTTTAATGCGTGATTTTCTTAAACTACCATTTTGTAAATTTAGACCTAATTCTCTGAAACTTTTCATTAACCAATTATTTACCATTTCATAACTTAGGAATTTATAGTAAGACTTTTTAAATGTTAATGCATATGTTATGCCTCCTGAATGCAAAACGGCCCCCCCTCCAGAAGGACGTCTGACAATGTTAATTTCTCCATTTGATAATAATTTTTCCCAATGAGGAGGAATTTCCTTTTGGTGATAACCAATTGAAATCCAATCCCCAGTCCAATAGTAGAACCTCAATGTGAGTATTATTTCAGCTTTAAAAATAGTCTGATCTAAAGAATTTAAATCGAAAGCCATTTGATCAAAACCAGATAAATTATTTGTCGAAAAAATTAAAGCTTGATTTTCTATTCCCAAAATTTACTTTGTAGGTTTATTTATGATAATTTTCAATAAATTTTTTCTTTCAATTTGTTAATTACGTAACATCATTTTGTAATAGTGTTTCAAATCTCCTCTTTTCAGTGGAGAATATAGGAAACATTTTTTTAACCATGGAGCCAACTCAAACAATAAATTTAATTGCATTAAGCCTCATAGTAGTTATGCATGCAGGAGTTTTAGCGTTAAGGCTAGGGATTAGTTTGGGTAGAAATTAAAATTTATTAGAAAATATATTTTTTTAAGGTAATAATATAGGAAGACTGAATTAACTTATTCAGTAAAATATCAATCACTTAATTTGTCCAAATCATTTCGTGCAAATAGTATTTTTTACAAAAAATATCTAGATTCTGCATTTAAAATAAAAAAAAATAAACATGAAAATTTTGTATCTTTTGTTTTTCTAATTATAAAAATTTGCTTTTCACTCTTAGCAATAATAAGTTTGACTAAACTTGGTCATAGCTCCAAGGTCAGGTTAAACAGATTAAGGGAAATTCAAGATTCATTTTTATTCGAAAAATATAGATTTAATGTTTTAAAAAGTAGGTTTGATGACTTATTCTCTTCTGAAGGTGAGCAAAGATTTATGAAGGATCAAGATCAAATAATTTCTAGGGACATTATCAGAGTAATATGGCGTTGATAAGGAAGATCTATAATCTTTTAACTTGTCATTTTTCTATTAACTTTTTTGCTAGTGAGTCAGAACATTAAAGGTTTAGTCCTAATAACAGGAACAACTTCAGGAGTTGGGTTAAATACTCTAAAACCTCTTTTAAGATTTGGATGGGAAGTCATAGCTGTTAATCGATCTAATAAAAGAGCTATAAAAATAGCTGATGAATTATTGTCGAAAGAGGAAATTAAAAATGTTCACTTTATAGAGATAGATCTTTCTAATTTGGATGAGGTCAGAAAAGGTTGCGATGAAATATTGGAAAGATTTGTAAACCCAATAAATTCTCTTATTTGTAATGCAGCGGTTTATAAGCCAAGACTAAAGAGACCTGAAAGATCTCCGCAAGGTTTTGAAAACTCTATGGCAGTAAATCATTTTGGGCATTTTCTTATGATAAACCTACTTATGGAAAATATTTTATCTTCTGAAAGAGAAATTGTTTTAAATGGCAAATCAACTATATTCAAGCCAAGAATTACAGTATTAGGGACTGTTACGGCTAATTATTCAGAACTTGGAGGAAGGATCCCCATACCTGCTCCAGCTGATTTGGGAGATTTATCTGGATTCAAAAATGGTTTTTTATCTCCAATAAGTATGGCGAATGGAAAGAAATTCAAACCTGGTAAGGCTTATAAGGATAGTAAACTTTGCAATATGGTGACCGTTCAGGAATTATCAAAAAGATATCCTGCAGATAAAATTATTGTAAATTCTCTATATCCTGGATGTGTTGCTGATACAAAACTTTTTAGAGATACACCTTGGTTATTTAGATTTCTTTTCCCGATATTTCAAAAATTCATAACAAAAGGATATGTTTCACAAAGAATGGCAGGAGAGAGGGTCGCTCAAGTGGCAACTTATAAAGAATTCGCTAAACCATCGGTCCATTGGAGCTGGGGAAATCGTCAGAAAACTGGCAGAAAAGCTTTTTCTCAAAAGTTGTCAAAAAGAATAATTGATACGAAGACCTCTAAACAAACTTATGATTTAACAAGCCAATTGGTTGGATTAGATTAATTTAGACTAATCAAATCCTAATAAATCAAAAATTTCTCTATCTTTAAGTGGATTACCTTCTAAAGGTTCTACGTTTTCAAGCATATTTTTGGCAAGAGATAAATATTCATTTTGAACTTCAATAACATCTTCAGTTGGTTCCATTTCAAAAATGGTGCATTTTTTTAGTCTTGATCTTCTAATGGCGTCGACATCTTTAAAGTGGGCCATAGTTTTTAAACCTGTTCTTTCATTGAATTTATCAATTTGATCTGTGTCTTTTGATCTATTTGCGACTACCCCACCTAATCTGACTTTATAATTTTTTGCTTTTGCTTTAATTGCAGAGACAATTCTATTCATAGCGAATATTGAATCGAAGTCATTAGCAGTAACAATTAGACAATAATTTGCATGTTGCAATGGAGCTGCAAATCCTCCGCAAACAACGTCTCCCAGGACATCAAAAATAACAACGTCAGTATCTTCTAATAAATGATGTTCTTTTAATAGTTTAACTGTCTGGCCGGTTACATATCCCCCGCACCCTGTCCCGGCGGGGGGACCTCCACTTTCAACGCACATTACGCCATTAAAACCTTCAAACATGAAATCGGTTGGTCTCAATTCTTCGCTATGAAAATCTACCTCTTCGAGAATATCGATAACTGTAGGAACCATTTTGTGTGTCAAAGTGAAAGTACTATCGTGTTTCGGATCGCACCCAATTTGTAGAACCTTTTTACCTAATTTTGAGAATGCGGCAGAAAGGTTTGATGATGTAGTTGATTTTCCAATGCCACCCTTCCCATACACGGCAATAACTAAAGCCCCTTCCTCAATATTTATTTTTGGATCTTGTTTTACTTGAACACTTCCTTCTCCATCAAGAGGTCTATTTATAGTACTTGTCATTTAAAGCTTAAAACACATTATTATTTATATTCTTGCAGCGCAAATACACATGAAATATGTTTCTAAACAAATATGTATTTATTTGTATTAAAAGCGGGAAATATGTTCTTATAACTGAATTTTTAGGATTAAATTTATTAGATTATGAGTGAAAATACTCATGACTTAATTATAGTTTATTAGTAAAAATTAACTGAAATATGCTTTGGCATCGTAGAGAGTTTCATCGCTTATCTCTGGAATTCCTCTCAAGATTGCGTATTTTTCAGTATTTGTTTTAACTTTACCTCTTACAAAAAATGGAACTTTTGTTAATTCAGCTCTACCAGATTCAGTCCAAATAATTCCTTCTTTACTATTTTTTTCTTTTTTTTCGTCAGATTTTAAAATTTCCTTTGTGTTTGTCGCTGTATGTCCTAAATGGCTTTGATGACCATCAACAAACTCAAAGTCATGTTTGAACATATCAATAAGATGCTCTTCTAATCCCATCATTAGGGGGTGTACCCAGTCATCAAAAATCACATTTGCTCCTTCCCATCCCATTTGAGGGCTATATCTTGCAGGAACATCTTGAACATGCATTGGAGTACTAATTACTGAGCATGGAATGCCGAGTCTTTTTGCACTATGCCTTTCCATTTGAGTCCCTAAAACTAATTCAGGGGCTGCTTTTTTCATGGCATCTTCCACTTCTAGATAATTGTTAGTTATCAGAGCTTCTACATTTAGATCTTTTGCAGTAGCTCTTACTTGCCTGGCCATCTCCCTGCTGTACGTTCCAAGACCAACTACTTCAAAACCCAATTCTTCCTTCGCAATTTTGGCTGCTGCAATTGCATGTGTTCCATCACCAAAAATAAAAACTCTTTTGCCGGTTAGATAATTTGAGTCAACTGATTTTGAGTACCAAGGAAGTTTTGATTTATTTTCTAATTCTTTTTTATTCGTCAAAGGAAGATCTAATTTCTTATGAACTTCATTTATAAATTCAATTGTATTTTTTATTCCAATTGGAATAGTGTTTGAATATTCCATTCCAAAGTTCCGTTTAAGCCATTCGCATGATGCTTCCGCAATTTCTGGATAAAGACAAATATTTATTTCAGCATCAATTAGTCTTTCAATATCATCTGGACTAGCACCTAATGGAGCAACTACGTTTGTATCTATTCCTTGCTCTGAAAGTATGCGTTGGATTTCGATTACATCATCTCTACATCTAAAACCTAGTAATGAAGGGCCAAGTATATTGACTTTTGGTCTACGCCCAAATTCCTTCCACCTTAGAGGACTTATTTTCTCTGAATAGCTTACTTTTTCTTTTAAAAGGGTTCTTGTTAATTGATAAAAGGTTTCTGAGGCCCCCCAATTTTCTTTCTTGCTATAAGCAGGTAATTCAAGATTCACAATCGGCATATCAAACCCCATCCCTTTCGCAAGAGCTCCAGGTTGGTCTTGGATAAGTTCTGCTGTACAACTTTCTCCGACTAAAAGAGTTTTGGGTTTGAATCGTTCAACTGCTTCCTTAATATTTTTCTTCACTAATTCAGCTGTATCACCTCCAAGGTCTCTAGCCTGAAAAGTTGTATAAGTTACTGGAGGCCTTTGCCCCCTCCTCTCGATCATTGTAAAGAGAAGATCTGCATATGTATCTCCTTGGGGGGCATGAAGCACATAATGAATGTCTTTCATTGACGAGGCAATTCTCATAGCACCAACATGTGGTGGTCCTTCATAAGTCCAAAGAGTTAATTCCATAGTTTTTAATGAGTTACTAAAGTTTTTGAAGTTAGTATTTGATTTCTTTTTAAAGGCTTGGAGAAGAGACCAGCCAAATCTGCGGCTTGATCAATTCCATGAATTGGACTGAATACCATTTCTATTGACCACTTGGTACTAATCCCCTCCGCCTCAAGAGGGTTAGCTAAACCCATTCCACAAACTACTAAGTCTGGATTAGATTCTCTCACTCGATCTAATTGTTTTTCTACATGCTGCCCTTCGACAATTTTTGTATTATCAGGTAATAAATTTATCTCCTCTTTCATTAAATCTTTATTTAGGTAAGGAGTGCCTACCTCTATAAGATCCATTTCGCATTCATTATGCAAAAATCTTGCCAAAGATATCTCCAGTTGCGATTCAGGAAGAAGAAATAATCTTTTCCCCTTAAGTATTTCTTTGTGAGATTCAAGAGCAAGTTTTGCTCTACTAATTAAAGGCGAAATAATTTCATGAACTTTAAGTTCACTAATTTTGAAAGCTTTCGCTGCAGCTAAAATCCATTCAGTACTTCCTTCGATACCGAGAGGAAATGGAGCCGAAATTATTTCACAACCACGATGTTTTAGGTCTCGAACGGTATCACTTAAATAAGGCTGAGTTAATAAAACTTTTGTATTTTTGCCAATCTTTGGCAATTCAGTTGATTGACGGGGTGGGAAGCTCTCAATTTTTGAAATTCCTAAATTTTTAAAAATCTTTTTAAACCTATCCTCTACATTATTTGCAAGTGTCCCAACTAATAACAATTTCTCCTCATTTGATGACTCCATTAATGGAATTAAAGCTTTTAATGCGCCATCTTCTCCTTGGGTAAAAGTTGTTTCTATCCCACTGCCAGAGTAATTAACGAATCTTACTTGACCAAAAAATCTTTTATTTAATTTCTCTGCGACAGTTGCAAGATCTAATTTGATCACTTCACTTGGACAAGATCCAACTAGAAAAAGAGTTTTTATTTCTGGTCTTCTTGCAATAAGATCATTAACCACTCGATCTAATTCTTCATGAGCGTCAGCAAGACCAGCAAGATCTTTTTCTTCAAGAATAGCCGTCCCAAATCTTGGCTCAGCAAAAATCATAACTCCAGCAGCGCTTTGAATTAAATGAGCACATGTCCTTGAGCCTACTACCAGAAAAAACGCATCAGGCATTCTTCTGTGGAGCCAGACTATTGAAGTTAACCCACAAAAAACTTCCCTGGGCCCAGTTTCCTTATTAAATTCAACTTTACTCATTAAAAAATTTCAAGAGCTTGTATTTCAAGCTTGCATAAACTTTTTAATTTAAGAAAGTAATTAATAAGTTCTCTTACAAAATGAACACATTTAAAAAACTTATATGAATGTTTAAATACTTAAATGGGAATTATGAAAAAAACTTTTAGGGAGTATTTTAATTTCTGTAGAAGGAATTTCCTTGACTTATTTTTGAAAGCTTCCATACATTTCTAGCTATTTTCGTAGCTAATAATCCTGCTCTTTCTAACTTAGATTTTCCTGGTTTAGCTCCAATTAGAGCTGTCACTTCTGAAGTGGTTAAAGGTGCTCCAGTATTTATAGCTAATTGGGTTAACTCCAATCTATCTCTAAGGTTCTTAAGATTTACTTTCTCAATTTTATCTTCTTCTAACCAGCTAAAAGATGGGTCTTTCTGAGATAGTTTTTGCATCAAGCTTAGGCTAACTAATCCAAGAGTTTGATCAGGAGTTAATTCTTTTTCAGTACCAGAAACATTTGGTTCTTTTTTTTGAGAAGTTCCCATAAAAATGCATATCTTTTACTTGAAGTTATCGTTTTGTGGTAAGCATGCAAGTAAATTTAATAGAAAAAATGAACCATTATCCGTTATAGTCGCCTCAATGGAACCAACTTCTAGCTTAAACAGAGGAGAACGAAAAAAAGGGAGTTCTCTAGTCACAGGATCTGAGGTGCAGTCTCAGGCCAATGGTGCTAGCTGTTTTATTACTACCGATTCAGAAAAGTCTCTGGTATCCAGACAAGCAAGTCAAGTTGAGCAAATTGAGTTAAGAACATATGTTTTTTTAGATTCTCTGCAACCTCAATTAGCCGCATATATGGGAACTGTTAGTAGAGGTTTTTTACCTATTCCTGGTGATTCATGTCTTTGGATGGAAGTTTCACCCGGGATGGCTGTTCATAGAGTTACTGATATCGCACTAAAAGCAAGTAATGTAAGACTTGGTCAGATGATTGTTGAAAGAGCATTTGGATCTCTTGCTCTTTACCATAAAGATCAAAGCACGGTTTTACATTCTGGAGACGTTGTTCTAGATGCTATTGGGAGCGAAGTGA
Source organism: Prochlorococcus marinus XMU1404 (assembly GCF_017696175.1). NCBI lineage: Bacteria > Bacillati > Cyanobacteriota > Cyanophyceae > Synechococcales > Prochlorococcaceae > Prochlorococcus > Prochlorococcus marinus. The sequence goes on from NZ_JAAORE010000001.1 coordinate 528,883, forward strand.
GAAAAAGAACAAAACCTGCTACGAGTTGGACTGAAGTTATTCGAGCGATTACTCCAGATCATGCAGTTTTAATAAATAGACAAAACAGAAGTGGATCAATGATTCAATCTGGAATGAGCATGTTTATATTAGAAACTGAACCAGCTGGTTATGTTTTAAAAGCAGCTAATGAAGCTGAAAAGGCATCTAATATAACTGTTGTTGATGTTAAGGCAGTTGGAGCTTTTGGTAGATTAACTCTCGCTGGGAAAGAAGGGGATGTAGAAGAGGCTGCAGCTGCTGCTATAAGAGCAATTGAAGAAATTTCAAATTATTGAGAATTTTTTAATTTAAACTTTCTTTTAACTTAAACCTATCTCTTTTTTTAAAAAAGGTGACATAATTTTTGCAGCTTTACCTCTACTACCTAATTTATTTAATTGTGATTGTGAGAGCTCACCGTAAACACAGTTAGACTCTTTTACCCAAAAAATAGATTCGAATTCCCCGTTTGGATATTTGGGGTTCTTAAGAATTTCTCCCCAGCATATTCCTGTTGTATCTTTAACTAAGTTTCCTGAGGGATCGCACAAAACCATGCAACTTATAAATCTTGCACTCCTATAAGGACTATCAGAAAGTTCATTAATTAATTTTTTAATTTTCTCATCATTAGTTTTGGCATATCGAGCAGAATAAATTCCTGGCCGACCATCTAAAACATCTACTTCAAGACCCGAGTCATCAGCTAATGCCCAAGTTTTAGTCTCTAAAGCAGCTGCTTTTGCTTTTAGAAGTGCATTCTCAAAATATGTGTTTCCAGTCTCTTCGACATTTAAATATTCTGGTTGCTTCTGAACCTTTAAAGACAAAACATCCAGCATCTCTGAAATTTCAGATACTTTTCTTTCATTGCCACTAGCAATAGTTAGAACTGGAAGGTTCAAAATAACAAATAAATTTATTGTGAATATTATCTTACTTCAAAGCTTGATACGGAGACAGGAAAGGTTGAACATTCCACACCTGTGTAGACAGGGCCTGCCTCGTACGGTAAATAACATAATGTAAATTTTTTCTTAACACAACAGTATGTTTTGATGCACTAACTAATTTGCATAAGTATTGACATATCAATAGTACCAAGGGTGATAAGTTTAACTTATGAATGATAGAAAAAACATTAATGGAGATTTTGTCGAAAACGCTTGACTTATAAGTACTTAATGAAGCATTCTTCGAATTGAACATTCCACATTTAGTAATTAGTAGACAATGGCTACAGAAACAATGGGCATCGCTCTCGGCATGATCGAGACACGCGGACTTGTACCTGCAATCGAAGCAGCAGACGCAATGACAAAGGCAGCAGAAGTTCGCCTTATTGGTCGTGAATTCGTTGGCGGCGGTTATGTCACAGTATTAGTTAGAGGCGAAACAGGCGCAGTTAACGCAGCTGTAAGAGCTGGTGCTGATGCTTGTGAAAGAGTTGGTGACGGTTTAGTTGCAGCTCACATTATTGCTCGTCCTCATAGAGAAGTTGAACCTGCTCTAGGTAACGGTGAATTTCTTGGTCAAAAGGACTAATTAAGTAAAGCAAGATTTATAAATTTTGCACAATAATTATTTTCCCTACACAGATCTAAATTTATCTTTATGAGTAAGAAGTATGACGCAGGGGTAAAGGAGTACAGAGATACCTACTGGACTCCAGAATATGTCCCCCTAGACACCGATTTACTAGCCTGTTTCAAATGTACAGGTCAGGAAGGTGTTCCAAGAGAAGAAGTTGCAGCAGCTGTTGCCGCTGAATCTTCAACAGGTACTTGGTCAACAGTTTGGTCCGAGTTACTTACTGACTTAGAATTTTATAAAGGACGTTGTTATCGAATCGAAGACGTCCCTGGAGATCCTGAAGCTTTCTATGCTTTTATTGCATATCCTTTGGATCTTTTTGAAGAAGGCTCAATTACAAACGTATTAACATCTCTTGTAGGAAACGTTTTTGGATTTAAAGCTCTAAGACATCTACGTCTAGAAGATATTAGATTCCCAATTGCTTTCATTAAAACTTGCGGTGGTCCACCAAATGGAATCGTAGTTGAAAGAGATCGACTTAACAAATACGGAAGACCTCTACTTGGTTGTACCATCAAACCTAAATTAGGATTATCTGGTAAAAACTATGGTCGAGTTGTATATGAATGTCTTAGAGGCGGTCTTGATTTAACTAAGGATGATGAGAATATTAATTCTCAACCATTCCAACGTTGGAGAGAAAGATTTGAGTTTGTTGCAGAAGCAGTTAAGCTTGCTCAACGAGAAACTGGAGAAGTTAAAGGTCACTACCTAAACTGCACTGCTAACACTCCTGAAGAACTCTATGAAAGAGCTGAATTTGCAAAAGAGCTAGATATGCCAATCATCATGCATGATTATATAACTGGTGGTTTTACTGCAAATACTGGATTAGCTAATTGGTGTCGTAAAAATGGCATGCTTCTGCATATTCATAGAGCTATGCATGCTGTTATTGATAGACATCCAAAGCATGGTATTCACTTCAGAGTTCTTGCAAAATGTTTGAGACTATCTGGAGGAGACCAATTACATACTGGAACCGTTGTTGGAAAACTTGAAGGTGATCGTCAAACAACTCTTGGTTATATTGACAACTTAAGAGAGTCATTTGTTCCTGAAGATAGATCAAGAGGTAACTTTTTTGATCAGGATTGGGGTTCAATGCCTGGAGTATTTGCAGTCGCATCAGGTGGTATCCATGTTTGGCATATGCCTGCACTTCTAGCGATCTTTGGAGATGATTCCTGCCTTCAGTTCGGTGGAGGAACACATGGTCATCCATGGGGTTCAGCTGCTGGAGCTGCAGCTAACAGAGTTGCTTTAGAAGCTTGTGTAAAAGCCCGTAATGCTGGTCGCGAAATCGAAAAAGAGAGTAGAGACATTCTTATGGAAGCTGCTAAGCATAGTCCTGAATTAGCTATTGCTCTAGAAACTTGGAAGGAAATTAAGTTTGAGTTTGACACTGTCGACAAGCTTGATGTTCAAGGTTAACTCAAGTTTCGAAATTGAGGAGATTTATTCTCCTCAAACTTATTAAAATCTCGTTTTTACGAGTAATTCATTCACATTTTGATTAATTATGCCTTTCCAGAGCACAGTAAGCGACTATCAAACAGTTGCAACCCTGGAAACATTCGGTTTTTTACCACCGATGACCCAGGAAGAAATATATGACCAAATTGCGTACATAATTGCTCAAGGTTGGAGTCCAGTTATTGAGCATGTTCATCCTAGTGGATGTATGCAAACTTATTGGTCTTATTGGAAACTCCCATTCTTTGGGGAAAAAGATCTTAACTTGATCGTGAGCGAATTAGAGGCATGCCATAGAGCATACCCTGATCATCATGTAAGAATCATCGGATACGATGCTTACACTCAAAGTCAAGGAACAGCTTTTGTAGTTTTCCAAGGCCGTTAAAGCTACTTATCGTAGTTAATATCTTTCTCCAAAAAAATTTTTTGGAGAAAGTTTTTCAAAAGAGTTTCACATTTGAAGATTATGTCAAAAAAAACCAGTAGAGAGATTGCACTTGAAAGAAGAAAGGCGATGAGTGATAGCGGTAAAAAAGCTGCTGCTTATTCTTCAACCACCAAAGATAGAGTTCGATCTTCTCAAGATACACAAATTTCTGGGACTCAGTCTTCTTCTAATAATCATAATATTTCTAAACCAGCTACAAAGCATATTCCAAAAACTCAGGTAAACAGAAATTCTTCAACAACTTTATCTAGTAAAGAGTTAGTAATAGAGAGAAGAAAAGCAATGTCTACCCATGGGAAATCAGCTATAACTTCATCCGATAGAACCCGTACTGATGTTAAAAAAGAAAGTCCTGTAAACACAGTTAAATCAACTATAAGCAGAAATCAAGAAGTTCAAAATTCACATAATACAGAAATTAAAACATCAAAACCAAACGTTAAAAGAAGAATTAATCAGAAGAGAAAGCCTATTACTAATACTAGTAGAGATATTGTTTTAGCGAGAAGAGAAGCTCAATCTAAGCATGGTAAATCAGCAACTAAACAAAATACCAGTGCAGCTTCTTTAGCTAGAAGGGGAGACCCAGATTTAAGTAGTAGAGAGATTTCTCAGAGAGTGAGAGAGCTAAGAAGTAAAACTGGTGCTACAGGCAAAAAAGGTAATGGTAAATGTAGACCATGTGGTCCAAATAAAAATGGGTCCAAACAAAATATTGCGGATGCTAGCTGGAAAGTTGGTAAAAGTGAAACTGATTCAGGTCAAATAGTTACCGGAACACAAGCTAATAGATCTGTAAAAACTACAGGTAATGAAGCAAGTACATGCAGAACTGTCACTGGTACTCAATATATGGGAGCAGAAGTAGTTGACCAATTTTGTCAAGATAGACAAAGTTATAAACAACCACTTAGATCTACAGTTACCTCTACAACATCAGGTAATAAAGTAACTGGAAATGAAGTTGGTAGATCTGAAAGGGTCACAGGCGATGAGCCAGGGACTTGTAAAAATCTTACAGGTACTGAATATGTATCTGCTAATCAATCACAGAAGTATTGTGGCGATGTTCCAAAAAATCCTTCAAAGGTTAAACATAGTACTACAAATGATGGATTAAAAGTATCTGGATCACTTCCAGGTAGATCAACCCTAGTTACTGGAGATGAATCAGGTTCTGGACATCAATTAACTGGAGATCAATATCTTGGCTCTGAGCCAAATCCAAAAGGTAAAGCATTTGAAAAAGTAGGCAGTTACAACACTCTTAATGGGAACAATGTAACTGGTACAGGGGTTGGAAGATCAGACCATATGACAGGCAATGAACATGGGAGTTGTAAGAATGTAACTGGCGATGAGTACATAGGATCTCAACAATATGAGAAGTTTTGCGTTTCAAAACCAAAACCAGAAGCTAGAAAAGTAGGTTTAAGCCTTTCTTCAAAGTCAAATTTAATAAGCGGCACTATGACAGGAAGATCAGAAATAGTAACTGGAGATGAACCAGGTTCATGCAAAGTGTTAACAGGAACACCATACGCAGGTTTAGATCAGATTAATGAAAATTGTAGTACTGAGATTTCAGAAGATATGAAATCCCGAGCAACAGTTAATTCTGGAAATAATTCAAATGCCAGACTTACAGGACAGCAACCAGGAATTGGCGGAGTAATGACAGGTGCTAAGAAAGGTGCTTGTAAAAATCTAACAGGTACTCCCTATGTTGGTGGAGATCAGCTCTCACAAGCTTGTGATAATCCTCCACAAGATGCGGCTTATGCGAATCCGGAAAAGTCGGCAGGTAACTCTTGGAAGGAATTCTCTGTTAAATCACCATCAAGAGATAAATATTCTGAAAAAAATACTCAAGGTGTTACAGGTAATGAATATGAAAATGGTTCAAAGGTAACAGGACCTTTTGATATGGCAGTTGATAAGGTCACTGGCACTGAAAAATTTAGGTTTGAACCGAATAAAAATATAACGTATAAACAAAAAATGGAAATTGAAGAGGTTGATCGTGCTGCAAATACACCAGAGAAAAGAGTCGCTTCTAGGATTACTGGTGAAGGACAATCAGTGGGAAATGTAACTGGTGATGATTGGGATCGTGGTGATAAGGTGACAGGTACAGAGGGAGCTTCTTCAAGAAAGAGAAATCCATCAAGAGCAGGTTTTATTAGCGCAATGCCCCCTTTAGAGGTTAAGAGAAATGAGGATGTAGAAAAACCGGATTTCTTGGTAACTGGATCTAGTGGTAATACTCGTGAAGGACAACTTGTTACCTTTTCAGGTGGTGCAAGAGGTTAATAAATAATGCCTTTAAGAGGACTGGCTAAAGCCAAGAACTTCACATTGGGGCCAACAGCTCCAATGAAAACTTTTACGGAAAATATTCATATACAAACTAAAGAATCAAATAATTTTAGAAATTCTGGAAATTCTCACAAATTAACTAATAATATTCAAAATGAAAATCTATTTAAGTATGAAAGCAAAATAAAAAGTGATTTTGACAAGATTGTTCCAACTCTTAAGGAAATTGCCCGAATACAACATCATGAAGATTTTATAGCAAAGGCTCAGACAATATCTAGAAAAAATTTAGGAATAGATTTACCCCTTCATGTATTAGATAAATCTTGGGTTAAACCTCTTGATATAAGAGCTTTATATGCATGGTGTTCTTTCAAACAGCATGAGAAACTCAGTGATAATTTTTTTAAAAACGATCCACTTGAAGGTGCTAAAGGAAGTAGGGATGCGGAAGATTTTGAGAAATTTCTTTTAGATTGTGGAATACATTTACTTGATATAACTCCTTGTTCAGATGGGAGATTAGCTCATTCAGTTGCTTATGTTATGAGAATACCTTTTAGTTCAGTAAGAAGAAGATCCCATGCTGGAGCACTGTTTGATATTGAAAATACAGTAAATCGATGGGTAAAAACTGAACATAAAAGATATAGAGAGAATATTCCTAATGAAGCTCATAAAGATACTAGGTACTTAAAAGTTGTAACTTATCATTTTAGTTCAGTAGATCCTCTTCATCAGGGATGCGCAGCTCATGGAAGTAATGACGAGTTAGCTGCAAGAGAAGGTAGAAATAAACTATATGCTTTCAAAGAGGCTGTAGAGAATAGCTTTTGCTGCGGTGCATCTGTGGATTTAATGTTGATTGGACTTGATACAGACACTGATTCATTAAAAATTCATTTGTCAACTAGCGATGGCAATATAGATTTAGAAAAAACTATTTCTACATTAGATATTTATAATTCAACGATAAATTTTTCGAAAGAGGATGCAGAGAAAGAAATTTGTCAAATAATTTCTACGAATTCTTCAAAAGATAAACTCCAGGGTCTGGAAAAATTTATGTATAAATTAATTGTCAATAATATTTCTCAAATTGACTATGTTAAAAGTTTTCATAATGGTTCTTATGAAGATATTGGTCATGCAGAGAGGTTTATTGGAGTTGGTATTGGTTTCAAAGAAGTTCATCTCAGAAATTTAACTTATTTTGCTCATTTAGATACAGTCGAAGAAGGGGCTCCAGATTTAGATGTAGGAGTGAAGATTTTTACTGGATTAAATGTTTCTCAAGATCTACCTATTCCAGTAGTTATAAGATTTGATTACTCTGGCAAAGTACCCGGTGCAAAAGAGAGAGCAATAAATGATTGTGAAAGAGTTAATAATGCGATATCAATTAGATATAAAGATTTAGTTGATCAAGGTTTTCTACATACTTGCTCTACTATTAGAGATAGGGACGACATTCATTCCGCCCAAATTATTGGAATGTCTTTAGATAAAAAATCAGAGGAGGCTCACTAGTTATGTTAATTTGCAAGGTTGTAAAACCACTTGTTTCTACCAATAGGATTCCTGGTTTTGAACATAAACATCTACAAGTTGTATTGGATGGTACTTCAAGTAAAGTTGCTGTAGATGCCGTCGGCTGTAAACCAGGAGATTGGGTCATTTGTGTTGGAAGTTCTGCCGCTAGGGAAGCTGCAGGAAGCAAATCGTATCCAAGTGATTTAACTATTGTAGGAATAATAGATCATTGGGATCCTGACAAAGCTTAAAAATAGGAGGAAGAAATCGTGGAAATCATGAAGGTACTTGGAAGAATGGTATGTACTCAAAGAGTTGCTGGCTTAGGCCATATGAATTTAAGAATTTTGGAAAATAATAAGGGAAAGAAGTTAGTTGCTGTTGATCCTGTAGGCGCGAGAGAGGGTAACTGGGTTTTTACTGCTAGCGGTTCTGCTGCAAGATTTGCTTGCCCTAATCCAGAAGTTCAAACCGATTTAACTATTGGCGGGATTATTGATTATTGGGAGAATGAATAAATACTTCAACTAAAAAAATTTTTTGAGAAACTTTGTTGACTGTATAGTGTAATTATTCCTGAATAAAGAATTAAATGTGGAATGAAAGAGAATCACCTTCAAGGATTGAAAAAAGATTTGAATTTGAGGAATACTCAAAAATAAGCAAATTTATGGGGAAAATTGAGAAATTATGTAAAGAAAAAGAAATCTATCCAAATATCAGTTTTGGTAAAAATTTTGTTAGTCTTTCAATATTTTTAGATAGTAAAGAAATATCTATTAAAGAAAAAGAATTTTCAAAGGATATAGATACATTTTATTTGGAAGATTAATCCTTTCAATAATTATTAGGCTTAGCAATATCTCTTTTGATTAAAGCCATCAAATATGTAGGCGCTTTATATCTTCCTGGCAGGCATCTATTTAGAGTTTCTAGATGTCCCCAGCATACTGTCTTTTCTATATCTTTTACTGAATTACCTTTTAAGATTAATAGTCTTAGAGCTTTACAAAATAAAGGATAACCTGCTTCTAACTCATCTATATTTAGCTTTGCTGCTGACATAGACTAAAGAGGAATAACCATTTAATAATCTATACAAATATGGTGCATATTTGGATCATATTTCAAATATCTCAATAAATAGAAATTAATCTAGAAATGCAACGCAATCTATCTCAACTAAAACTCCTTTAGGTAGGGATGAAACCTCCACACAGGCCCTTGCTGGAGGATTCTCTACGTTGAAAAAATCACTATATATTTGATTGACGATTTGAAAATTACTTAGGTCGGTCAAGTAAATAGTTGTTTTTATTATATGCTCTATTTTTGCTCCACCGGCTTTAAGAACCGCTTCTAGATTTTTTAAAACTTGAATAGTTTCCTTTTTTATATCACCCAAACATGTTATTTCATTTGAAGCTGGGTCTATAGCAATTTGGCCAGAACAATAAATAAAATCACCGGCTTTTATTGCTTGATTATAAGGTCCGACTGGATCTGGAGCGTTCGATGTTTTAATTACTTGCTTTGTGGACATTTGTTTAAGAAGATACCAATCTATTTAAACCCATAAATCTTTATTTGCTCTTAAATAAGTAAATTCTTCCAAATTTCTTGCTCTTAAGAAAAGATTTATTTTCATCTCATCAACTAGTAAAAATGGAATTGTCAATTCTTTAAGAGAAAGTTTTTTCTCAACTTCCGAAAGTTTATTTTTTATATCTTGATCCTCAGGCTTAAGATGCAAAGCCCACAATAGATTTGCCTTAGTATATTCATGTGCACAATATATAAGAGTATTTTTTGGTAAGAATTTGATTCTTTCTAGAGATGAATACATTTGTTGATAAGTTCCTTCAAAAATTCTTCCACAGCCTCCAGAAAATAATGTATCACCTATAAAAAGAATAGGATTTGCCCCATTCAAAAAGAAGGAAATATGTGAGCTTGTATGCCCTAATACTTCAATTATTTTTACTTCTTCATCTAGAATATTTAAATTTTCTCCATCCTTTACTGATACATTTTGAAAAGGTATTCGTTTTTTTTCTTTGGAAGAAGCAATCACCTTTACATTTGGCCATCTTTCCATTAGTTGTTTTGTCCCACCAATATGATCTGAATGATGATGCGTTTGCAAAATAGCTTTTAAGTGTAAATTATTTTCATCTATGTATTTAATTACTGGTTCGTGTACAGATGGATCTATAACTACAACGGATTTATCTTTTACCCACAACCAAATAACGTTATCATTTAAAACTCTGATTCCTATTATATTTCGAGCTTTATTAAATTCCATTGTTAACTTAGAATTAAGAATGCTTTGAAGAAATTGATCTATGTTTACTATAGCTTTACCTAAAGGAGCTCTGTTAAAAGATTCAATTTCAACTTTTAAAAGAGCTGGATTAGATTTTTCTGCAGCATTGGACGAAAATAATAGATCATTAACCTTTGAATCAAATTGCAAACGGGCTAAAGCATTATTAGTAAGAAATGGAGATGTCCCCGTTTACGTTAGTTATGGCCAAGCTGATTTGGGTATTGTTGGGTATGATGTCCTACTCGAATCTGAATTAAAAGTCGCAAAATTATTAGATTTAGGATTTGGGGGTTGTCATATGTCGTTGGCGGTTAAGAAAAATAGCAATTATTCCAAACCAACTGATCTTCCAGCTAATTGTAAAGTAGCAAGTAAATTTACAAAAACAGCAAGATCTTATTTTGATGAATTAAATATACCTGTAGAAATAGTTCATTTGACAGGATCAGTAGAGCTTGGTCCTCTTACAGGTATGGCAGAAGCAATAGTTGATTTGGTTGCAACTGGAAAGACTCTTCAAGAGAATGGTTTAATTAAAATAGACGATCTTTTCTACTCGACTGCAAGACTAATAGGAAATCCTTTATCTATGAGGTTAGATGATAATCATCTCAGAGATACGATTTTATCAATAGAATCAACTAATGCTCTATAGAAGATTAGTTAAATGTTTTTTAATGATTTTAGAAGGATTAAAAAGTTAGGTAAATATTTAACAAAAGACAAAAAAGCAATCTACTTGATCTTAATAGTTTTATTACCCGTATCATTCTCTGGAGCTATTCAACCACTATTAGTAGGCCAGGCAATTACTATTCTTAAAAATGAAAGCACAGATGTTTGGTTAAGTAAAACTTTCTTTGGGCAATCAATAAATGCAATAATCTTAACTTTATTTATAACTGTTTTATTTAGGTTAGTTTTGCAAGGATATCAAACTTACAATATCCAAGCAGTTGGTCAACGTTTGACAGCAAGGATAAGAAGAGAACTTTTTGATCATTCGATATCATTATCTCTTAACTATCACGACAAAATGCCTGTAGGGAAATTGTTAACGAGATTAACTAATGATGTTGACGCTCTAGCCGAGGTTTTTGGTAGTGGGGCGGTTGGAGTCATTGCTGACTTTGTTAGTCTGATCGTAATTTCTTTGACAATGCTCTCAATTGACCGAGGACTTGCGATTTTATTACTCTTAACTCAAATCCCAGTTTCATATTTCATTATTTGGCTTCAAAAACGTTATAGAAAGGCTAATTATCAAGTAAGAGAAGAATTATCTCAACTTAACTCTGATTTTCAAGAGAATCTTCAAGGTTTAGAAGTAGTACAGATGTTTAGAAGAGAGGGTTTTAATAGCAAGAAATTTTCTAATACTGGACTTGCTTATAAAAGAGCAGTAAATGGAACAATATTTTATGACAGTAGCATTTCAGCATTTATAGAGTGGATTTCACTTGCCGCAGTTTCCTTAGTTTTAGCAGTTGGAGGGTATCTGGTTACCTCTGGAAATATTGGCTTAGGCACATTAACAACTTTCATTTTATATTCCCAAAGACTATTTGAACCTTTAAGACAACTAGCAGAAAGATTTACTCAGATTCAAGGAGGTCTTACAGCTGTCGAGAGAATAAATGAATTATTAGATGAAGAAATTCAGATTAAAGACTCTATTTCTGAAAAGCATTTTTCGCAAGATTTTCAAAATTTAAATAAGAAATTTAAGGGAAAAATCGAATTCAGGAATGTTAGTTTCTTCTACAAAGAAGGAGAGCATATCCTAAAAGATTTATCTTTCTTGATAAATCCAGGAGAGCATGTAGCTTTCGTAGGCCCAACTGGTTCAGGTAAAACAACCATAATTAGATTATTATGTAGATTATATGAACCTCAATCAGGCGAAATTTTAATCGATGATATAGATATAAAAGATATTCCTATCGCAACCCTTAGAAATATGTTGGGAGTCGTTTTACAAGATACATTTATCTTTAGTGGAAATGTTGCAGATAATTTGAAACTAAATGCGAATATAGACAATTTTGAATTAGAAATTCTTTGTAAAGAATTAGGGTTAAATAGTTTGTTAAAAAAATTACCAAATGGTTTGAATACCTTTCTTAGAGAAAGAGGAGGTAATCTGTCTTCTGGGGAGAGACAACTTCTTTCAGTAGCTAGGGTGGCGATTAGAAACCCTGTCGTTTTGATAATGGATGAAGCTACAGCATTTATGGATCCTTCTACAGAAGCCACTTTGCAGAAAGATCTTGAAAGAATTCTTACAAAAAGAACAGCATTAGTAATAGCGCATAGACTGGCAACTATTGAAAGTTCTGATAAGATTTTAGTTTTAAAAGGGGGATCATTAGTTGAAGAGGGGACACATAATGAATTAAGACTGAAAAAGGGTTTGTATTTTCAGCTCTCTGAGCTTCAACAAAAAGGATTTGCGAATTTTTAATGATTTTCAGAAACCAAGGGCCCTCAATAAAAAAATCTAACAACATACCTAAAGATGAACTTTCAGATATTTATGGTGTGAATTCTTATGAATTTACTCAAAAAAATAAAGAAGAGATTTTTGTATGTAGTAGAAGCAAAGAGTTAGATCTAATAGAGCTAGATCAACTCTTGCAAACTGTTGGTTGGAGCAGAAGGCCAATAAGAAGAGTTAAAAGAGCTTTGGATTTTAGTATTTTGGTGGTTGGATTATGGCGTCACGATGATAAATTTCCTAGGCTAGTAGGCTTTGCAAGATGTACTGGAGATGGAATCCTAGAGGCAACAGTGTGGGACGTAGCTGTTAATCCTGTCTATCAAGGCCTTGGATTAGGAAAAGAGTTGATGAAATATATCTTAAAAGAATTAAAAAATATTGGGATTTCAAAAGTTACTCTCTTTGCTGATGCGGAAGTGGTTTCATTTTACAAAAGACAAGGTTGGACATTAGAGCCAAGAGGTTCTAAATGTGCTTTTTGGTATGCAAATTAATTATTTTTTGTAGTAGTCAGAATAGATAGATTTTGTCGATTCGCCTTTTAACCACCTTCTTCTATAGTTCCAGTTCTTTATCGCTTGGAGCAAAATATTGGTTTTTTCCCATTTTCTTGAACTTATAAAAATGGGTAAATTTAATTGTTTTAAATCTTTTTTATTGTTTAATCTCCTTAAAAAATCTACGTCTTCCATTAGAGGTATCTTTCTAAAACCATTATTCTTAAGGTAGTTAGTTCTATGAATTATTAAACCTTGGTCACCATAAGGTTTTTTAAAATATTGACTTCTCAAATTTACAAGAATCTCTAGGAATCTGTAAATTATCTTTTTGTGATTAATTTTAAATTTAAAATAGTAAATATACTTCTTGTCGCCCCTTAAGATTGAATTTATTTTCCTAAACCAATCATGAGTTAATCTCGTATCAGCATGTAAAAATATTAGCCATTCCCCTTTTGAATTCTTAGCACCAATATCTAGTTGTAAACCTCGATTTTTTTCTTTGGATTTATATACTTTCGCCCCATAAATCTTTGCTAGATCAATTGTTTTATCTTTACTGCCGCAGTCAACAATAATAATTTCTCCATCTTTGTGAATAATCGACAAGTCTGAAAGCAATAATGGCAAGTTATTGGCTTCATTGATAGTTGGAATAATAATTGAGATGTTCGACAAATTGATTACTTTCTTTTTTCAATATCAATTATTGTATCTATATCTGTTTTTTTATTTAAAAACTTATATTTTAATTTTGTAGAGGAAAAATTATCAATTGTTTTCTGAAGAACATTTTCTTTACTCCAACTTATATTGATAAAAGGTAAGTATGGATGTCTTGATATTATTTTTGTTGATAAGCCAATAAGCCAATAACCTCCATCATTGGATGGCCCTAAAATAAGATCATTATGTTTTAGCTCTCTTAAAGTAGTTAATAAATCTAAGTGGCATAAATCTGGTAGGTCAGTACCAATAAAAATAATATTTTTTATCTTATTTTGATCACAATATTTTTTGTTGATAATTATTTGCCTTTTCATTTTTTCTCCCAAGCAGCCTTTTCCCTGTAAATTAAACTTTTTAATTCCTAATTCTGTAGACCATCTTTTACAACTCTTTTCCCCTAACCCTGAAATCGCTATAGAAATATCAATTAGCTTAATTTTTTGGAGAGATTTAGCTACTGAAATAGTGTGATTAGTCATTACACTTTGTACTTTTGCAGAATTACTTTTACCTATATCTTTCGCTAATCTTGTTTTGCATCTCCCAAAACCATGCCATTTTGCCATGATAATAAGTAATCCTTTATCCAATACTTCAGAAAGCTTTTTAACAATTATATGTCTATAAAAATAGAAAATTTATTTTTTTTAATTTAGATGATGCTTTGTTAAGTAATTTTAAATTTATCGTGATCTTATGATTTGACAATGGCCAATTATTAAATTCCAACTAGATTAATAATCTACAGAAAAAAATTTTGCAAGCAACTAATCCTATTTGGGCGGAAGTTCAACAATTACTTCAAAAAACTTTAAGTAAGCCTTCATTTGAGACGTGGATAAGGCCTGCTAAATTTGATTGCTTTGAAAAAGGTTTATTGACTTTGATCGCTCCAAACACATTTTCCAGTGATTGGTTAAGGAAGAATTATTGTGAAACTATCGAAAAGGCTGCAAAAGAAATTTGCGGACATGATGTAAAAGTCGTTTTTAAATCTGAAACAAATAGTATCAACGATTTAATAAATAAAGATAACTTAAATGAGAGAAACGTTAATCATATAGCAAAATCTTTTTCTAATAAAAGCCAAGATAACTCTTCAAAAAATCGATCTAAAAATCCTAATGGTTTAAATTTTCGCTACGTTTTTAAAAGATTTGTTGTGGGTCCAAATAGTAGGTTAGCTCACGCTGCAGCTTTAGCAGTTGCCGAATCTCCCGGAAGAGAATTCAATCCTTTATTTATTTGTGGTGGAGTAGGCCTAGGTAAAACTCATTTAATGCAAGCAATAGGTCATTATCGAGTAGAAATTGATCCAGAAGCAAAAGTTAAATATGTATCTACAGAGACTTTTACTAACGATGTTATTAGTGGCATAAGGAGAGATGGAATGACTGCTATTAGAGATAAATATAGAAATGTAGATTTGATCTTAATAGACGATATACAATTCTTGGAAGGTAAAGAGTATACACAGGAAGAATTCTTTCATACTTTTAACGCTCTTCACGAATCAGGAAGTCAAATAGTTATTGCAAGTGATAGACCTCCAAATCAATTATCTGGAATTCAAGAGAGATTGATTTCTAGGTTCTCAATGGGTATGACTGCAGATATTCAACCTCCTGACCTTGAGACTAGGACAGCTATTCTTCAAAAAAAGGCAGAACAAGAGAGGTTGAGTCTTCCAAGAGATTTAATTCAATTTATAGCTGGAAGATTCACTTCGAATATTCGAGAATTAGAAGGAGCATTTACAAGAGCTGTTGCATTCGCTTCAATTACAGGTTTGCCTATGACAGTTCAATCAATAGCCCCAATGCTTGATCCCAATAGCGTTGGAGTAGTTGTTACTCCAAAACAAGTTATTAATAAAGTTTCAGATTTCTTTAAAGTTTCTACCGATGAATTGATAAGTTCAAGTAGAAGAAAACCCGTAAGTCAAGCTAGACAAATCGGTATGTATCTTATGCGACATGGCACTGATCTAAGCTTACCAAGAATTGGAGATGAATTTGGGGGTAAAGACCATACAACAGTTATGTACGCAATTGAACAAGTTGAAAAAAAATTATCCACTGATCCTAATATTGCTAGCCAAGTTCAAAAAATAAGGGATTTGCTTCAAATAGATTCAAGAAAAAATTCATAATTTATTATAAATGAAATTTTTAGGATCTTGATCATATCTATGCTTGAGGGGTAGCCTATCAATTTCATTGTCATCACTTTGTAATTCAATTTTATTTAATGATTGTCTCAATAACCTTGCAGAAATAATTGGCATATCTCTTGGAACTGAGATCCTATTTTTTAAATATCTTAGAGATTTTCCTGAAAGTTTATCAGGGATTTTTAATTCACCTGTGATCATGTGAGTTAATGCTGATCTTAATGATTCCTCAAAGAATTCTTTATTATATGGGTTAACTTTTAGTAAATTATCTTTATGCTTTATTACTCTTTTTAAAGCAATTTTAGCGTAATATTTTGAATCATATTTTTTATTGAATTCAAAATCACCAAGACCCTCTCCAGTATCTATTGACTCAGAGAAAGCAATCTGTTCTTTATTGGTTTCTTTATAGCATCCTCCCATTTGAGGGGGTAAATCATGAGAGTGCGTATGAAAATCACCCTGTGTACCTGTATAAGCACTTTTCCCTTCAAATTGGGTAAGCCAGTTGTTAACATTTCTATAATTAGATCTTAAATTAAATCCTTTATAGTAAATCAAAGAAGCATTCATTCTTTCCATGTAAGGAATAAAAATAATATCTCCAATACCAGGTTCAATTTCACTTGAATGAGAAACTACCGGATCAACAAACCCTGATTCTGATCTACTTAGGATTTCATCAAATTTGCAAATAGATTCTTCCAATCTTTTTTTTCTAAAAGAGTTATCAATAAAATTAAAGCTTTCTCGGCAAAGCCAATTACACCAGGATCTGAAAATTTCCCTTTCCAATTCTCGAGTTTTCCTAAGATGACTTGACGTTATAAGAGACCCAAGTGCTCCAAATTCATTTTCTAAAAAAGCTATGATGTTATCGCTTTCAGTTATTATTTGACCCTTAAATTCAATTGCTGGTAATTTACCCGATCTGACTTTATCAAGGAACCAACTTTCTTTTTGACCATAGCAAAACATATTTATTTTTTTGACTCTATATGGAATTCTTTTGAATTCAAGCCATAACCATATTTTCTGACAGTAAGGACACCAAGAATGCCTATCTCTGTATAAAGTAACTATTACATCATTTTCAGGATGCCCAAATAATCTTAAATTTGCGTAGGAATTATTAATACCATTGACTCTATCAAGATCTTCAATATCAAACTTTTTTAAATCATTCCATGTCAAAATCCCATTCATTATTAGTGTTAAAGCTATAAACTAAAGTTATAATAAATGATTAAAAAAAGTCTTGGAATTTGAATTTGATTTAATTGTTGTTGGTGCAGGATCAGGGGGACTGGCGGCTGCTAAACGCGCTGCTAGTTATGGCGCAAAAGTTGCAATCATAGAAGTAAATAAAATAGGAGGAACTTGTGTAATAAGGGGATGTGTTCCAAAAAAATTGATGGTTTATGCAGCCAAAAGTAAAAAAAATATAGATTCTTCTGAAGGATATGGATTAAAAAGTGAAGGTATTAATTTTGAATCAAAAGTTTTACTTAAGAATATTAGAGAGGAGGTTGCCAGATTAAGTAATTTACATAGAAATTCTTTAAACAAATTGAATATAACTATTTTTGAGGGCTTAGGAAGATTTGTAACTCAAAATGAATTAGAAATAATTTGCCCAAAAACAAGAAATATTATAGATAAAATAAGTTCAAAGAAAATTCTTATTTCAGTTGGAGGTAAACCAAAGAAATTGAATATTCCTGGGATAGATTTAGCATGGACTAGTGATGATATTTTTGAATTAGAAAAGTTTCCCAAATCAATTTTAATAGTTGGGGGAGGATATATCGCTTGTGAATTTGCTTCTATTTTTAGGAATTTAGGAACTGAAGTTACTCAATTAATTAGAGGTCAACGTTTACTTAATGGTTTTGATGAGGATCTATCTTCATGCTTAGAAGAATCACCTACTTTTACTGGAATAAATATAATCTCCAATAATCAATTAATATCTATCAAAAGAGTAAATGGAGATCTTCAATCTTCGTTGGACTCAGGTGACAAAATATTTACTAATAATATACTTATTGCTACTGGTAGAGAGCCAAATCTTTTACCTTTGAATTTAGATTTTTTAAATCTAAAAATGGATGGCCAATTTTTAGATGTAGATGAACTTAATCAAACAAGCAACGCTAATATTTATGCCGTTGGAGACATCATAAACAGACCAAACTTAACTCCAGTAGCAATTGAACAAGGTAGAGTCTTTTCGGATAATTTTTTTAATGACCAAAAAAGAAAAGTAAATTATGAAAATATCCCTAAGGCCGTTTTCACTATTCCAGAAATCTCAACAGTTGGTTTAAGTGAGGAGAGAGCGAAACATGTTTACTCTGAGGAAAATATAAAAGTTTTCAAATGTAAATTTACACCTATGTCTAACACTTTTAAAGAGAATAAATCAAAATGCATGTTAAAAATTGTAGTTAATAAACTAACTGATAAGGTACTAGGATGCCATATGTTTGGAGAAACATCATCTGAGATCATTCAAATGGTATCAATTGCATTAAACGCTGGCATCACAAAAAAAGATTTTGATATTACTATGGCTTTGCACCCAACCATTTCAGAAGAATTTGTGACAATGTATAGATAAAATTATGATTTAGAAAATTTAAATTTTTCTTGAGATAATAGAATTATAATAAGTGATGTAAAGTAAAAAATTAAACCTATCCTTAATTCATAAAGATAATTAAATCTATTCAAAAATAGTATCTTATCTAAAATATAAAAAATATAAAGATTAAGTAAAATAAATCCTTCAATTCTGGTGATTTTCCCTTTGCTCCAAAAAATTGGTAAGCACGCAAAAGTAGTTAAAACCATAAAAGGTAAGTCAACTTTTATTAAGCTTTGTTCAATTTCTAAACCTTTAAATCCTGAAAAAATACTACAACTTCCAAGTATTAGAAGTTGATTGAGCAAATTGCTTCCTATTACATTCCCAATAGCAAGATCAGTTTTTCCTTTAAATGCCGCAATTATTGAAGTTACTAATTCTGGCAATGATGTTCCAGTAGCGACAATAGTTAACCCAATAACAACTTCATTTACACCTAAAAGAGTAGCGAGAGTTTGAGAACCGTTTACTAAAATATTTGAACCAAAGCTTAAAAGAAATATTCCTAATATAAACTTCACTAAAATATTCACCCTCCCTTTATAGTTATCTTTGAATTCTTCTATCTCTGGTTCAGCATCTTTTGTATCCTCTTCTTTCTCATTGATAGTATTAATTTCCCATATTGTATTTAAGACTAAACATAATATTAGAAAGATCCCTGCTTGGAATGTTAATAAGCCTGTTGATGACATTGCCCAAACCGCACAAGAAATAGCCATTAATAGAGGGACATCTCTTCTGACTATTCTACTTTTTACCTTAAGTGGTGTTATTAGTGAGCTGATACCTAAGACTACAAGAACATTGAAAATATTGCTTCCTATTACATTGCTAGCTGCAATCGAATCACTGCCTTTTAAAATTGAACCTAAACTAACCAACAATTCAGGAGAGCTTGTGCCGAGTGAAACAACTGTTAAGCCAATAACTATTTGAGGTATTCCTAAAATCAAAGATAAATATATAGCTCCTTGAATAAAGAACTCTCCTCCTATAAAAAGTAAAACTACTCCTAAAAATATTTCTATTATTGGGAATAAAAAATAACTCATATACAAGTTTTTTTAGATAATTAGATTTTTCAACTATCCTCGAATATCTATAAATTATTGTCAATTTTAATTTGTTGTTAAAATTGACTAAATAGTAAAAATTTTGAAGACATTAACCATAATAAAACCTGATGATTGGCATTTACATTTAAGAGAGGGTCTTGTATTAAAAAATATCATTCATTTTACCTCAGAATTTTTTGGAAGAGCTATCGTAATGCCAAATACTAAAAATCCCATAACATCTATCCGAAGCGCTATTTCTTACAAAAAATTTATAGTTGAAGCTTTACCAGAAAATTCTAAGTTTGAACCATTAATGACAATGTATCTTACAGATGAGACTGATAAAGGAGAATTAATCAATGGTTTCAAAAATAATGTCTTTTTCGCAGCAAAATTATATCCCGCTAATGCTACAACTAATTCCAGTCATGGAGTTAAGAAAATAGAAAATCTATATAAGATCTTTGAATCAATGCAAGATTCTGGGATTCCTCTTCTAATTCATGGGGAAGTGAATGATTCTAAAGTAGATGTATTTGATAGAGAAGAGGTTTTTATAGATAGAGAACTTTCACAAATAACTAAAAGATTTCCGAAATTAAAAATTGTTTTAGAACATATAACCACCTCTTATGCTGTGGATTTTGTTCAACAAAATAATATTGGAGCTACTATTACTCCTCATCATTTGCACATAAATAGAAATGCAATGTTTTTTGGAGGCTTAAATAGTGATTTTTACTGCTTACCTGTTGCTAAAAGGGAAAATAATAGAATAGCTTTGAGGAAAGCTGCAACAAGTGGGAAAGAATGTTTTTTCTTGGGAACTGACTCTGCTCCACATCTTAGAAAATGGAAGGCTTTTTGTGGTTGTGCAGGTATTTTTAATTCGCCAGTTGCGATAGAAAGCTATTTAACTGTATTTGAAGAGGAAAATGCTTTAGATAATTTTGAGAAGTTTGCAAGTTTAAATGGAGCTAATTTTTATAATGTGCCCCCAAACAAAGAAAGATTAAAATTAGTCTCTAAACCTTATAAAATAAAAGAATATATTGATGTTTTGGAAGGAAAAAATATTGTCGGACAAATAAAACCATTTCATGCAGGGGAAACTTTACAATGGCAAGTAGAAGGGATAGTAAATTAAATAATTAAAGTTATTCTTATCATTCATTAGAAGTGTAAATTTCCCAATTTTTCTTGGTTAATTGGGTTACTTTCGGCTACGATGGAAAAGCGCAAATTCCTTTTGGGAGTGTGGCGGAATTGGTAGACGCGCCGGACTTAAAATCCGTCGAGCGATTTAGCTCGTGGGGGTTCAAGTCCCCCCACTCCCATTATTTAATTATTTATTTTTAGTTCTGACGATAACTTCCTATAGTTGTTATGTTTTAACTAAGCAACCATAAATCAAAATGGAAAGTATTTTTAATAATTCATTTGCAACTTTAATTGCTTATATTGGAGTTATTTCCATCTATTTGTTGGTCATTCCATTATTTCTGTTTTACTGGATGAATAATAGATGGAATGTAATGGGCAAATTTGAAAGATTAGGAATTTATGGACTTGTATTTCTTTTCTTCCCAGGTTTAATTTTATTCTCTCCATTTTTAAATCTTAGATTAAGAGGAAGTGATAAAGGGTAAATAATTGACTAAAGGTAAAGTTATACAAATAGGTATATTTGTCTCATTAATAGGCTTAATTAGTTATGAATTTGCTCCGCAAATTGGAATCAATAATTTTACAGCCACTACTATCTCAAGTTGTATCTTAATTTTGATTGTTATTACCTGGGTAACATCTTATATTTATAGAGTTGTAAATGGAAAAATGACGTTTATGGAACAAAGGAAGCGTTATAGAAAAGAGTATGAAAAAGTTGTTAATGATAAACTAGAAACTAAGTTCAACTCATTGTCAAAGAAAGAGCAGGAAAAACTAATGGAAGATTTAGAAAAAAATCCATAAATTTTTCATAGAAAAGAATCTAAAATTCATGAAAGATAACAAAATGCAAATTACTGAAAATGAATCTTTTTCAAAGGTAGATAAGAAGTTTTATGAGTTAAAAAATAATAAAAAATTAGCTTTGATGCCTTTCATAATGGCTGGGGATCCCAATATTGAAGCAACCTCTGAGATCTTATTAAAGTTACAAGAAAATGGAGCTGACCTTATAGAATTAGGCATCCCATATAGTGATCCACTTGCAGACGGACCTGTTATTCAAGTGGCTGCCTCTCGCGCCTTAAAGTCAGGTACTACCCCAAAAAAGGTAATTACACTTTTAGAGTCTTTAAAAGGTAAGTTAAATATTCCTATCATACTTTTTTCTTACTTAAATCCTTTACTATGTTTTGGCTTTGAACAGTTTTGTGAGATGTCATCTAATGCTGGAGTTTCTGGACTAATAATTCCTGATCTCCCTTTAGAGGAAGCTTATAAATTTTCTAAAATAGTTAGTAATCATCTTATGGACTTGATTTTGTTAGTCGCTCCAACTACTCCTTTTGAGAGAATGAAACAAATATCCAATCATACAAAAGGGTTTACTTATTTAGTGAGTGTTACAGGTGTCACTGGTGAGAGAAACAAGATGGAAAATAGAGTAGAAAATCTTATTGCTAAATTGAAAGAGGTAAATACTAATCCAATTGCTGTTGGTTTTGGTATATCCACCCCTGAACATGTTAATAAAGTTCGTGAATGGGGAGCAGATGGAGTAATTATTGGTAGCGCATTTGTAAAACGAATTTCTAGTTCAAGTGAAAAAGATGTCGTTGATCATGTTGGTGAATTTTGTAAAGATATGCGTTTAGCTGCTGATCAAAAAAAATATAAGAAACTATATTGATAAAAAAAACTTATTAGAAATTTATAAAATTAATTATTCAGTTTATATTTGTTTATCTTTAAGATTATTCAGTTGGTAACAATCTTATTTGTTTTCTTCCAAGTTTAATTTCGAACTCATCACCTGCTTTTAAATCTAAAAGTGCTGTATATGCTTTCCCAATCAAAAGATTTCCGTTCCCTTGAACTGTAGCTATATAACTTAGCTTTCTTCCTCCTTTGCCAATGCCTGCCACTCCAGAGTCGCCAAGATTAACTCCTTTTGCTTCAAGTAGTGCTTCATAAAATGCGGTGAAATTTAGGCGTTCACCTCCATTTTTCTTGGTGGAAACATATCCACAAGCTCGAACAAGGTCAGATTTGCTAACATCACCAAGCTCTTTAACTTTTGCAAGAAGATCACTACCAGTGAGCATAATTAATTAAAAGAAAGTTCTTCTTAAATAAGATAGCAATTTGTGTGTAATATATGCAATTATTAAGTGTATATTTATTCTATTATTTATCTTTAAAAATGGAAAAGTTTGTAGTTTTTGGAGAATACTGTGAAGATGTAATTATAAAAAGGACCCCATTTCGTGAACAACATCTTAATAGACTTAAAACTTTAAAAGATCGTGATATTTTAGTTACTTTAGGACCAACAAAATGTACAAAATATTTGTTTGGAATTTTTAATGCTAATGATGAAAATCAATTAAGAGATTTGATTGAGGAAGATATATATTGGGAAAAAGGTATATGGATTAATTATGATATTTATCCTTGGGTGCAGGCTTTTTAAATAGAATTTATGATATTTTTTAGTATTTTATGTTAGTTATTAAAGTAAAATTTATTTAAAAGAAAATTAGGAAAATATTTTTTATTAATTATTTAATTTTGTATTATGCATAGGATATAAAGCAGTATTTATTTATTAAAAGGTTAGTTTTAAGAGTGATATATTTCTTTAAAAAATTCTCGTTAAGTTTGAAGATTGTTTCTTAATAAAATAGAGAGTTTTGATAAATATTTATTTACTAGTGTCTTGATTTATCTGATTTACTAAAGAGTCTATATCTAATTGATTATAGGGAAGTGTCTGTTGTGTTTCTCGATAATCATTTTTGATATTGTTTAGCCAATTTTGTTCAATTTTTATGAGATTTTTTGCAATATTGAACATGCCGCCTTTTTTATACAATTCTTTAATTTTCAGAATAATCTCAGAGGTTCTGCTCGATTTGATATTTAATTCATTCGCTAAGTCTTTTTGGTTAAATCCATGAGATTTCAACCAATCTTTAATAAAGGAGATAAGCTCTTTTTCTTCCTGTTGAGTTAATCTACTCATTTAATAAAAAGGAAATAACTTATTAAGCTTATTCTCTGCTCTTGCTCTTATTGAAGGAGTCATATATTTGCTCCATATACTAAGTACTGCTGTGAGAGCTACAAAATCATCACTAAAACCAACTAATGGCATAAAGTCAGGGAAAAGGTCAAATGGCATAATTAAATAGGCAAGCGCAGCCATTAATGAAACTCGCACTTGTGCTGGAGTGTAAGGATCTATAGCCATCTCCAAAACTTCTAATGCAGGCTTGGCAATTGTTCTTCCTGCTTTAATAAGAATCTTGATAATAATATTCTCATCAAATGTTGAACTTTCTATAACTTCAGCATCATAAATTTTTTCTTGGGTTTTGTAATTATCTTTCATCTTTATAAATGAAATTTAAATATTTTTTATAGGATTTTTAGCTAATACTATCAACCAACCCATTCTGTATTCCTGCTTTTCTAAGTTTTCTTAAGGCACGTTGAACGACTTGTCGGCAATATTCCCTGCTACAACTCATATGTCTTGCCACTTCAGCTAGAGTCCTCCACTCATTTGAACCGTCTAAACCAAATCTTAGGCTTACTATCTTTCTCTCTTTCTCAGTTAAATTTGCTTTATCTAATAATTTCCAAGCAGAGGCTGTCCTCTCGGCTAATTCGGCTAATTCCATTGGAGGGGTTTGATCACTTGGAAGAATATCTACTAGTTCAGAAGGATCGGACTTTGATTTAACAGTACCTTGGAGACTAACGGTGATGCTTCTCAATTCACAAGAAAGTAGCTCATCAATCTCTTCCTTGGTTATTTTCATTTCCTCAGCTAGCTCACCACTACTGGGTGGAATACCCTTAAGTTGCATAAGCTTTGATTTTGCTGATCTTAATTTCGTGAGCTTCTCATTGATATTAACTGGTATCCTTATAGTCCTACTTTGAGTTGATAATGCTCTATTTAATCCTTGTCTAATCCACCAATAAGCATAGGTGGAAAATCTGTGTCCCCTAGAGGGATCATATTTTTCGACCGCCCTTGTCAGGCCTAATGTCCCCTCCTGAATTAAGTCTAGCAATTCTAGCCCTTTTCCTTGATATCTCTTGGCAAGATTCACAACTAATCTTAGGTTGGCAGTTATCATCTCATTTTTGGCTTTTTCACCAATTTTGATCTTTTTCCGTTCAGCTTCCGAATATTCACAAGCAGGCCCTTTACCACCTGCTTCTTGGCATCTATTAACAAGCACAACCATTTCTTGGACTTTTCTGCCCATAGTGAGTTCTCTTTCGGGAGTCAAAAGTTGATGACGACCTATTTCACCAAGAAAATCGCTTAATGAACTCACGATTTACCTCATTGTTGATATATTTAACTTATAGTCAATTCAGTAATAAGCCATACATGTAATAATTAATTAATAATTAATTAATAATTAATTAATAATTATTAATTAGTTAATTAACATTTTTTTTGTTCAAATTTTTTAAAAAAAATAATCAATTCTAAATTTTAATTATTTAATTTTTTCTTCTTGATTCTAGAACAGCAAGTACATCTCTCCAATCAACTCCTTTATGCATAAGGGCTACTTGGAGATGATAAATTAAATCAGCAGCTTCATTTGAGATTGAATCTTTATCATTATCTTTGCAAGCCATTATAAATTCAGCGGATTCTTCTCCTATTTTTTTTAAAATAGTGTTACTACCTTTTGTAAATAAATGATTTGTGTAACTTTTTTCTGAAGGATTTATTGATCTATCTTTGATGGTATTGAATAATTCAGAACTAATATTTGAGAAGGGAATTGTTTTTTTCTCTTTTTTATTATTTTGATTAATTTGAATTTCGTTGAAAAAACAACTTTTTTCACCAGTGTGACATGCGCCTGAACCATTTTGTTCAATCAATATGATTAGTGCATCATTATCGCAGTCAAATCTTATCTTCTTAAGTATTTGGGTACTTCCACTTGTAGCTCCTTTTCTCCAAATTTCGGATCTTGATCTGCTCCAGTAATGAACGTTTTTGGTCTCAAGAGTCATTTTCAATGATTCTTCGTTCATCCAAGCAAGCATAAGAATTGATCCGTCAAGCCAATCTTGTGCTATTGCAGGGATTAATCCATAATTATCAAAGCGTAGATCTTCTATCGAAAAATTCGTTGAATAAGTCATTATGTTCGTTATGTTAAATCCTGCTCAATGTGTTTTATTCAAAATTATCCTAACAGTTAATTGATGTATATTCATTCTCTGAAATTTTCATGCAGCAAAAGTTACGAGGATTTTCCCTGTTCACATAGGCAATGGCGCCATGAAGGCCACTGCAGATTTGTGCATGGATATTCAAGATCATTCACCTTTTGGTTCACTGCAGAGAAATTGGATCTAAATGGTTTTGTTGTAGATTTTTCAAGTCTAAAGCCCCTTGAAAATAAACTAAAAAAACAATTTGATCATACTTTTTTAATAAACAAAGATGACCCTTTGTTGAATTACTGGGAAAAATTACATGACTTAGATGCTTTAGATCTTAGAATTATGGATAATGTGGGAATGGAGTACACTTCTGAATTGATTTGGAGATGGGCTAATGAATACTTACGAGATAAGGATCAGGGCAGAACATGTTGTTGGAAAACAGAATCAAAAGAAAATAAATCTAATAAAGCAAGTTATGAGAAGATTCCTGATTGGTTCAAATCTTAGATAAAAGTTATTAAATTTCAATTCATATAGAATTCTCTAATTTAGATTTTTAATCAACAATTATCTCTCCATTAAGCAGATAAATATTAATCTCGTCTTTATTAAGGTAATGATTATTCAATAAATTGTTTGAAATTTTTGTCTCAATTTGTTTTTGAATAATTCTTTTTAAAGGCCTTGCACCATAGGAATGATCGTAACTATTTTCGACTAGTTGGTTAATTACCTCATCCGAAATTTTGAATTTTAGATTTTTTTTGTTAACTCTTTTTTCTAAATTTTGAAGCTGGATTTTTGCAATTTCTTTTATGTCATTAAATTCTAAATTATTAAAAATAACTATTTCATCAAGTCGATTTAAAAACTCAGGCTTGAAAAATTTTTTAAGTTCATTGTCTACAAATTTTTTTATTTCATTTGTATCTTCTTTCCTAAGGGATAAATCATTTATTGATTGACTTCCTAAATTACTTGTGAGAACTATGATTGAATTTTTGAAATTGATTGTGCGACCCTGACCATCAGTAATAATTCCATCATCAAGTACCTGTAAAAGAATATCTAAAATGTCTTTGTGTGCTTTTTCTATTTCATCTAGAAGTATCAACGAATAAGGATTTTTTCGCACTGCTTCAGTTAATTGACCGCCTGATTCGAAACCTAAATATCCAGGAGGCGCACCTATAATTTTGCTTACTGAATGCTTTTCCATATATTCAGACATATCCAGTCTTGTAATTGAAGAATTTGAATCGAATATAATTTTGGCTGTTACTTTACTAAGCTCTGTTTTCCCAACACCAGTTGGACCTAAGAAGAGGAAACTGGCTAAAGGCTTGCTTGGATCATTTAGACCAGTCCTTGATCTTTTAATGGAATCTGCAACAGCCCTAATTGCCTTATCTTGACCAATAATTTTTTCTTTAAGGATTGACTCGAGGCTCAAAAGTTTATCTTTTTCTGACTGGTTTAAGTTCTGTACTGGAATAGAGGTCCACTTTGAGACAACTTCTGCAATATCATCAAAAGTAACTTCTTGCCTTAAAAGACTCGTCTCTCCGTTTTTGTGAGAATTAACTAGACACTGACTTTTTTCTTTTAATTTTTTTTGTAAAGAATTTAAAGTTCCAAATTCTAATTCTGCTGCTTTGTTGAGGTCAAAACTCCTTTTGGCTTGATCTATTTGCAATTGAACAGATTCTATTTCTTCCTTTATGGTGCTAATCTCATTAATTTCTTCTTTTTCTTTTTTCCATTTATCACCTAATTCTGCCTGTTTACCTTTAAGGGATATAAGTTCATTATTGATTTTTTTTAATCTTTCTTCAGAAAAATCATCTGTTTCTCTTCTTAAAGATAATTTTTCCATCTCCAACTGCAGAACTTTTCGATCAATTTCATCAATTTCTTCAGGTTTGGAAGTTATGACCATATTTAATCTTGAGGCTGCTTCATCGATTAGATCTATTGCTTTGTCCGGAAGAAATCTATCATTAATATATCTTTCGCTAAGGGTTGCTGCTGCAACTAAAGCATTGTCAGAAATTCTCACACTATGATGAACTTCGTATCTTTCTCTCAATCCTCTTAATATTGATACGGTATCATCTATTGAAGGAGCATCAATTTTTATTTTCTGAAATCTTCGTTCTAGAGCAGGATCTTTTTCTATATTTTGTTTATGTTCAATAATAGTTGTAGCACCAATACATCTAAGCTCTCCTCTTGCAAGCATTGGTTTTAATAGGTTGCTCGCATCTAAAGAACCTCCACTAGCACCAGCTCCAACAACTGTATGAATTTCATCAATAAAAAGAATGATTTTACCGTCTGATTCTTTAACTTTCTTCAGGACATTTTTTATTCTTTCTTCAAATTCTCCACGATATTTTGCCCCAGCTATAAGTGAACCCATATCTAATGAAATTAGTTGCCTATCTTGTAGGGCAGAAGGTACATCGCCATTAATAATTCTTTGAGCCAACCCTTCAACAATGGCCGTTTTACCAACCCCAGGTTCTCCAATAAGAACTGGATTATTTTTTGTTCTTCTACTCAATATTTGAATTGTTCTTCTAATCTCTTCATCCCTACCAATAACTGGGTCTAAAGTTCCATCTCGAGCGGATTGAGTTAGATCGATACCATATTTTCCCAAAGATTCATTAGAAGTATCAAATTCGTTTTTTTCTGCTGGATCTGACTTCATTTTCTTTATAGTTTCAAGAAATTCTGGAATGCCTTTTTGATTTAAAATTTGAAATCCATATTTTTCATCATAAGTGAAACCGTAAACTAAGTGTTCTGTTGATATCACTACATCATTTAAAGTATTTTTAATTTCATTCGCTTTCAAAAATATTTTGTGAAGAGTATCACCGATATATAAATTATCTTGTTTATCTTTCATTTTTGCCTTCAAATTTAACGAAGACATTATTTCTTTCTCAATCTCATTGATATTTACATTATTATTTTTTAAGATTTTTTTTGTAAGATTATCTTGTTTTATAAGAGCTAAAAATAAATTGTCAGAGTCTACGTTTTGTTGATGATTTTTATAAGCAATTTCTTTAGCCAAAATAAAAAAGCTCCAAGCAGAATTTGAAAATTCGCTTGAAACTATTTTCATTAATCAAAAATTAATTATGACTGTAGGAAGTAATAAGTAAAAAGTAGTTAAGTATTAATAGATTTATTCAACGACAACTTTACCTACCATTCCAGCACCTCTGTGAGGCTCACAATAGTAATCATAAGTTCCTGCAGTATCAAATGTTTCTTCCCAAGACTCTCCTGGAGCAAAAGCTAGATCTGCATGACTTAATTCTTCATGTCCATCAAAAACTGCATTGTGAGGAGCTAATTTATTATTGACGAATTTAACTGTATCACCAGCACTAATGTTTACTGTACTTGGTTCAAATGCAAGCATACCAGCATCTGTACCAAGTTTTACTTCAACAGTCTTAGCTGAAACTGATGAAATTCCTAAACCTAGAGTTAAAACTATTGCGAATAACCCTGCAAAGATTGAACGTAACATAATTAAAATTTACTTTTACACTATATATTACAAGGTTTTGGGAGCCTAACTGCGAGAATTTTAATTGTTATTACAGCTTGGTAACTTTGATAACCTTAAAATATCATTCAGTGACTTCGCATAACTTTTAAGTTTAAAAGTCTCAGGATTAGTGATGGGAGCATGATTAAAGTCATATTTCTTGATACTGAAGCTATCCCAAGGGGTGGTTTGGATGGGAAGAATTCTTAATAATATTTTTAGAATTTTTTTTGTAAGGGGTATAGCAAAATATCTCCTCATATTTTTTCTTTTTAAAAGTGTAATTATGGCATGATCAATTGAAATAAATTTCTGACCTAGGACAAATTTTCTAAAGCCTTTGTAATGTTCTTCTTTATGATTTTTTATTAGAAACCCGCAAATTTGAGCAATATCATTTGCGTGTATAAAGTGAAATTTAGAATCGAGTTTTAAAAATCTTGCTAACCAAAGCCATTTCCCGATTTCTTTCAATCCACTAGTTAAATAACTTACAGGATATTTACTTTTTTTTCCAAGATTTCC
This sequence comes from Prochlorococcus marinus XMU1404, assembly GCF_017696175.1. NCBI lineage: Bacteria > Bacillati > Cyanobacteriota > Cyanophyceae > Synechococcales > Prochlorococcaceae > Prochlorococcus > Prochlorococcus marinus. The sequence continues at coordinate 558,710 of NZ_JAAORE010000001.1, forward strand.
TCCAAAAACCAAGGTAGGGAAAACAGCGAAAGTTTTTTCTGCAAATGAGCTTTCTCTAAGTCTCTGGAAACATTCGTATTTTGTTTGAATATACTCTGTTCCATAAATCAATGATTCCCTCATTAATTTTGTTTGGTTATCAAGAATGCTAGCTGTTGAAAAATAAATAATCTTTTCTAACTTGTCAATATCAAGCATTTCAAGTAATTCTTCAAAAGCTTTAATGTTTACTTCATAGGCTCTTCTTGGATCTCCCCAAGCTGTAGCAGTATGTATTAGGTAATTAATTTGACTAATTTCTTTTTTATACTTATCTGATTCCCTGATATCACAAACCATTAACTTGACTTTTTTATTTTCTTGAACAGAAATTGGCAACTTACTTTTGTCTCTTACCATGAGATAAAGCCTGAATTTTGTGTTTTTTAAAAACCAATCAACTAAATATTGGCCAACACATCCATTCGCCCCTGTGATTAATAAGTTTTTATATGCCAAGACTTTGACTAGTAAGTAAGTTTTTTTCCATGTTCAAAAAATGTTTGAGCATTTTCTTCTGGAGTCCCAGGTAAAATCCCATGACCCAAATTAAGAATGTATTTTCTATCTTTAATTTTATTGAAAGTTTTATCTATCCTTTCTTTAATTGATTCTTTGTTTCCGAATAAGATGCCAGGGTCAACATTACCTTGAATTCCTATTCCACTAGGGATTCTTTTACAAGCCTCTTCAATATCTACTGTCCAGTCTAATGAAATTATATCTACTCCAGTTTTTGCCATTCTTTCTATAACACCAGCACTGCCTGAAATGTAAAGAATTACTGGTGTTTCGGGGAATTCGGCTTTTACAATGTCAACAACTTTTTTTTGATATGGCCCAGCAAAGATATCGTAATCTTGTGGACTTAATTGGCCTGCCCATGAATCAAAAATTTGTACTACTTGCGCTCCAGATTTTATTTGATATTTAAGATATTCACCAATAGATTTTGCAAAATGATCAAGAAGTTTATGAAGTAAATCTGGTTCTTTAAAAGCCATTGATTTTATTAAAGAATAATTTTTACTGCTTTTACCTTCAACTACATATGCTGCAAGTGTCCAAGGTGCTCCAACAAAACCTAAAACTGTTGCCTCATTATTCACATCTTTTTTTAGTGAAGCAAGAACTTGACCAACAAAACTTAAACTTTCACTTGGATTTAACTCTTTTAAATTTTCTATCTGGTTAAGAGTTCTGATTGGGTCATCAATTATTGGACCTTTACTTTCTATTATTTCAAAATTTATACCCATCCCTGGGAGAGGTGTGAGAATATCTGAAAAAAGGATCACACCATCCGGTTTGAAAGCATGAAAAGGCTGCATTGATATCTCATATGATAATTCTGGATTTTCAGACCTTTCTCTAAAACTTGGGTAACGCTCCCTTAAATCTCTATAGATTTTCATATATCTTCCTGCTTGTCTCATCATCCATACTGGAGGTCTATTCACTTTATTACCTAATGCGGCAGAAAGTAGTAGCGGTAAATTGTCACCCATTTTTCAATTCGATATGTTTTTTTAAAAAAATAAAATTCCAACTTAAAAATCTTACAATGCAAAGCATATCAAAAGCGTTATATGAACATTTATATGAAGTACTAAGTTAAATAAGCCTTATTATTTTTTTGAATGATGTTTGAAGATACTTACGCTTAATGGGGGCAAAGCAAGTTCTAGAGCATTTTGATAATCATGAATATTGTAATTTATAGTTTCTTTACCTCCCATATTTCCCTTATTACTGCCTCCATATCTGGCTCCATCTGAATTAAATATCTCCTTGTAGAATCCTTCTACAGGAACACCTACTTTATATGAACCATGAGTATTAGGTGTAAAGTTGGCAACTACAACAAGCCACTCATTGGTATCGTTTTCTCTTCTCATGAAACTTATTACCGAATTAGATTTGTCATTACAATCAATCCATTGGAATCCATAAGGATCAAAGTCGTTTTTCCATAATGCAGTTTCATTTTTATAAAGTTCGTTTAGGTCATCAATCAAGTTTCTGATACCTTTATGAGGCTCAAATTCTAATAACTCCCATTGCAGGTCATCCCAAACATTCCATTCTTGTCTTTGTCCAAATTCCATTCCCATAAATATCGTTTTTTTACCAGGGTGGGTCCACATATAAGTTAGTAAAGCTCGAGTATTTGCATATTTCTTCCAGTCATCGCCAGGCATTTTATGTAAAAGATGACTTTTCCCATGTACAACCTCATCATGACTAAGAGCAAGCATAAAGTTCTCTGTATAGTTATATGTTATTGAGAAAGTCACACTATTTTGATGGAATTGCCTAAACCATGGATCTATCTCAAAATAATCGAGCATATCGTGCATCCATCCCATATTCCATTTTAAATTAAACCCTAACCCTCCCATGTCAGTTGGTTTGGTTACCATTGGCCACGTTGTTGATTCTTCAGCGATAGAAAGTGCACCTGGGAAATGTTGGAAGAGTACATGATTAGCCTGTTGAAGAAATTTAACGGCTTCTATATTTTCATTCCCACCATTTTCATTGGGGATCCATTCCCCCTCTGGGCGTAGATAATCTCTGTAAAGCATTGAAGCTACAGCATCTACTCTTATGCCATCAATATGAAACTCTTCAAACCAATAAACTAGGTTGGCTACTAAGAAATTCCTTACTTCGTTTCTGCTGTAATTAAATATTAGGGTTCCCCATTCTTTGTGTTCACCTATGCGTGAATCTCCATGTTCATAAAGATGACAACCATCAAAAAATGCTAAACCATGCTTATCTTTTGGGAAATGACCAGGTACCCAGTCAAGAATCACACCTATGCCCTCTTCATGACATTTATTGACAAACTCTCTAAATTCATTTGGAGTGCCAAATCTACTTGTTGGTGCATACCAACCTGTAACCTGGTAGCCCCATGAACCATCGAAAGGATGTTCAGATATTGGCATTAGTTCGATATGAGTAAATCCTCTCTCTTTTACGTAAGGGATGAGTTTGTCGGTTAATTCTGGATAAGTTAATAATCTTGTTCCAGGTTTTAAATCTGCAGCTGGTACTGGGTCTCTTGGTTCACCATTGTCTTCAAGATATTTATTATCTGTTGATTCATGGAGCCAACTTCCTAAATGCATTTCATAAACTGAAATTGGCTTGTTAATTTGACTAGAAGAATCTCTATTTGAAATCCAAGAACTATCATTCCAACTAAAGTTTTTCAATTTTGAAACTATCGAACCATTCTGAGGTCTGATTTCATGAAGGAAACCATATGGATCAGCTTTCTCATAAATATGACCTTGTTGCGTTCTTATTTCATATTTATATGTGTCTCCCTCTTGCATGGTTGGCATGAATAGTTCCCAAATTCCACCTAATCTTTTTTGCATTGGATGATGTCTTCCGTCCCAAGAATTTATATCTCCAATTATCGAGATTGATTTTGCATTTGGAGCCCAAATGCAAAACATGACTCCTTTTTGATTCTTTTCTTCAATGAGATGTGCTCCCATTTTTCCCCAGATATGATGATGATTACCTTCTGCAAAAAGATGCCTATCAACTTCTCCCATCCACTCTTCTTGATATGACCAGGGGTCATGTTGTGTATGTGTGATCCCTCCTCGTGAAATATTTATTTCGTAATTAGAATTTGGGTTTTCAGGCAGGATTGCTTCAAAAAGCCATTTATGATTTATGCTTTCTGCCTTGTAGGTATTATTTTTAAAATTTATTTTAACTTCGTCCGCTTCAGGCATCCATACCCTTATGACCCATTGCTCTTCATAAAAATGAGGACCTAATATTTTTAATGGATTATCATTGCAACAATTTTCTAGGTTGATAGCTTCTGATTTAATCCAGTCTGCTTGAATTGTCTCGATCATGACTGGTAGATATTAAGGATTAATAATATCAAATGATTAACCAAAAAAATAATTATTTATTAAAAAAAAGGGTTCATTTTCATAAATGTTTTATTAAGGCTAAAACTCAGAGTAATAATTCTATGACTTGCTGAAGGCGCACCAACACTTCCCTCCCCAAATCCAGGATTAACTCCAATAGCAGGATAAGCTGCTGCAGATATAGATAAGCGAAGCTTGCTTCCTTTACTCAAACAAATATTTGTTGGTTGCATTGCAATTTGATAAATACATTCTTCACTTATTTTGCGGTTTTTAACTCTTAAGAATCCAGTTGAAAATTGATTCACATTCTCATCACCTTCTTCAACTAGAGATAAAGCAAGGCATATATCGAAATTTGGCTGATCACTTTTTACTGGGATTTCTAATGTGGGAACTCCTGTTAAATATTGATCTTTTTTAAATGAATTGGTTTGAAAAACACCTACGTCCAGGCGTTTATCAATAATATTTCTATTAAACTTTCCTGGATTTGGACCTAAATGACCACCGTCAGATGGAGTAGGTCTCCATGGGTCATTAACAATTGTGAACCATCCTGATCCTTTTGAATTTATGGTCAGACTTCCATCTTCCACATCTATATTTGCCGTACCATCACTTTTGAGCCCAAAGATAAATTCAGGGTGAAATTTATTATCTAATTCTTCCCATTTATTTAATGAGATATTCCATATTTTTTTCTCGCCTTTTGAATTTTTTGAATTCAATTTTTCATCTGATTTTAAGTGTTTATCAAAAAATTTCAATAAAGATTCTTGTGATCCCTCCCACCAATTAAGATGTGTCGCATTTCCAATAATTATCTCTGGACTACCTCCAGCTCCTTTAGATTTCTTATAAAGATCAAAGGCACCTTTTAAATGTGGATCCCAAAGCCCTCCAATAATTAACATGGGTTGTTTAATCCATGATGAAATCGGCTTGAATTCTTCAAAGGGCTGAGCATTATTTAAATTTTTAAGCCATAGTAAAACAAAGCTGTTAGGGTCATATTTATTTAAAATATTAATACCTTCCCTTAGATAACTTTTGTTTTCTAGGGCTAATCTAATTTTCTCCCACGCAACTAAATTATTTTCTCTTTCCATTTTTAGCGCTGCTATTTGTAGTCCCCATGCAATATTGTTATGCCACCAATATGCTCCTCCATCTGAGCACCAATGATCTTTTAAATCTAACCCAGTCATTGCTGGTGATAAACAATCGGGAGGCGTTGAATTTAATTCACCTGTTAATTGAGTAAATCCTTGATATGAAAAGCCATATAACCCAAGTTTTCCATTGCATTCCTTGAGTGATCTTACCCATTCGTGTGTTTCTGAAGTATCACTAGCTTCTTGCTTGAAACCATTAAAAACGCCTTCGGAACTACCCATACCCCTAACATCTTGAATTACTACCATGTATCCTTTGGAAGTCCACCATTCAGGGTGAGAATAGGTAATCGTTGAAGCTATTTCCCTCCCATAGGGTTGTCTCATTAATAATGCAGGCCAGGGGCCAGCACCTTTAGGCAGCCAAATTCTCGATGTAAGTCTGACTCCATCTCTAAGTACTAGAGACTTATCCAAACATCTTGAATAGTGCATTTAAATGTTAGATAATATCTGGACAATGCAGACCTATGACGTAAATAGAAAAAATCTCAGCGTTTACAGGCGTTAAATTATTTCTCTTTGATACATACTCTATAGCTTTATCATCATTTGCAGAAATACCTTTTGAATTAAATTCTCTAAACTTACTACATATAGTATTGGCTTCGTTTGGATTCTTTTTTACACTTTCTAATAAGTTCGATTGACTAAGAACAGGAAAGGAAGAGTTAAGAAATAAAATTAAAAAAAATAAAAAAGATTTCATTATCACTTGTATTTTTTAAAATTCTACATTAAAAAATTTATTTAACCAAGATTTCTAATAAATTAATTGATTTGCTTAGCTTTTATTATCCATTTTTTTAGGAGAGAAAAAGTTATTTCTGTTCCAACTTTCACTCTAAGACTTCTTTCTAATCTCCCTATTTTGCGCTCTAGTTCGTATGGGGTGGATAGTGATAATGATTTAATAGATCCAATCCCGCAATGTAAAAGTAAGTAGGCTTCTGGAGGAGAAATTGCAATTTCTTTTTTGAAAATGGCTATGGCTCTAATTTTTTTTAAATTATTTAATGAACATAGTGGAGATTTAGTTTGAATTTCATTTATATCTAAATCTGAAAGATTGCTTAGTTTTTCTAACTCAAAAAGATTCTTTTTATTAAAGAAAGATTTCTCATGTCTAAAGTTAGTTGGCAAAGAATCTAAAAAGGTTTTACTTTCCATTATTTAAGAGTCTAATTCATTAAGACATTTTTCTGAACTTCCCCTACTATAACTGGCTTACTTACATCATCTGAAATTTTTTCAAGTTTCCTTATTTTGATTTTTACTTTCGCTCCAGACCTACTACCTTTCCTGAGGTTCTCCGATAATTGTTCTAAAGTTGGCCCAATAGAATCTTCAGGGAAGTCGTCCTCAGCTTTAGCAATAATCAAATCGAACCCGTTGTCATAAACAATTGGAACATATTTTGCACCTTCTATTACTACTTTTTCAGTATAACTTTGTATAAATGCCCAACTACTTAAAGAAAGTAATACTGAGAAAATAGTTGCTCCGATTATTCGGAATTTAAAACCAAAATTAAATACAAAAGCTACTATAGTACCGATTAAGAGGAGTATTGCAAATAATCCAAAAATTTTGGGTGTGTTTTCTAATAGTTCAAAAAAAGACATTTACTGGCTTTGACCTAATTAATTTCTTATATTTTGTAAGCCTACTCTATTTTTGGGTTCTAACTTGAAAAAAATTAGATCTCTAAATTTAAATATAAAAATTCTTTCTATAGGCATACTTGTGTTTGTAGGATTTTTAGGCACCTTTTTATTAAATAATTTTTTGAGAGAAACTTATAATTCTAGAAAACCACAACTTGAAGAAAGTGTTGAGGATTTTTTAAATAAAAAGGTTAAATTAGGAGACTATTCTGGGATTAGATTTTTAGGATTTTCTCTGGGAAATTCAGAAATTATTGATAAAGATAATAAAGATTCTCAAATAAAGGCTAATAATTTATACGTGAGCATTTCGCCATTTAGATCTTTGTTAAAACAAAAATTGATAATAAAAATAAGGCCTCAGCAAACTGAAATTAATATAGATAGAGATTTTTTTAAAACAGATAAAACTTATAAAAAACCTCAAGACACAAACAAATCAAAATTGAAATACCAATTAAATTTTAAATTTAATAAATATTCAGTTTTAAATCTGAAAAAATCAGGATTAAAAACAAAAGTAAAAGGTAATGTTATATACAATTCAGTCAATAGAGAAATTATTGCAAATTTAATATCTAATTTTTATGGAAAAGGATTTTTAAAATTTAAATTAAATACGAAATTAAATAAAGACTTTTTAAGTTTGGAATTATTTTCAAGGGGATTGGATCTTAATAATACACAATATAATATCGGAGCTAGAAAAATTAGCCTTAAAAAAGGAAATTTTAAATCTAATTTTAAATTTTATAAATCATCAACACAAGCATTTTGCAAAGGAAGATTTTCTTTTACTAATTTAAAGATAAAGCCTGAAGCCTTCTCGGAAAATATAAATTCAAATTCAACTCTGTTTTATTGTAAAGATAATAATTTAATAGGAAATTCAGATAACTTAAATTATGGAACATTAATATCAAATTTCAATGTAAATATTCCATTAAATAAAGCTTCAAATAACATTAACCTTAATGGAAGTATTGGATATGTTAATAGTCTTAATCCGGATATTAAATTATCCGGTAATATTCCTTATTGGTTCGATAAAAGAGGAATTAATTTTGGCGATGTCAATTCAAGTTTTAACATAAATAGAACTCAACTATCAAATTTAAATATTTTTCGAAAAAGTAATATAAGGGGATTCATAACTGCTAAAGGAGAATTAAAAGGAAAAATTAGCGATCCAGATATTTCTATAAACTTTAATGTTGATTATCCGCACTATAAAGGGATTCGTATTAGAGAAATATGGGAAGGAGAAATTAAAAAAGATAATAGTCAATTTCTTTTAAATATGAAAAATAGATATTCTCCAATTCCTTCATTTCTTTCTGTAAAAATTGATTCTGAGCTTAAATTAGATAATGTAGCTTTCAGTAGAATTTTTAATTCTAATAAAGGTAGTATAGAAGTAGTTAAAAAAAATAATAGGTATATTTGGAGAGCTGATAATTTTCCTCTTGATGAACTTGAATTATCTATAAGAAACAATCAATTCGATAGAATTAAAGGAATTATTAATGGTTCTGGATCAATATCTTCAGATCAGTCTTATCTTGATGGAAGATTAGCCTGGAGTTTAGGTAAATATAGAAATATAAAGCTAGCAAATTCTCTATTTGATTTTAGCCTCAAAAATAACTCTTATTATGTCAATTCATCATTATATCCAATTGACGGAGGCATAATTGAGGTCGAATACGACTCAAAAAACGATAATTTAATTACTGCAGACTTCAGCAACATAAGTACGAGTTGGACAATCTTGACTGCAGTTGATATTTTTAATTTTGAAAATAAAAAAGTTATTCCAACAAGAAAATCTAATATCTTGGATGATTTGGAAATAAATAAAAATAATAATACTTTTAAAGAGAAGATGGATTTTATAAATAAATTTATTGAAAAGAATAAAGAGCTAGAGGATAAATTTAATTTGCAAAAATACTTTAGTAAATTTAAAAGTAGATATTACGGAGAAATAAATATTAATGGCGATAGACCAGATAATTACAAAATAAATGCAAAATTAAATGGCTATATTGTTAAAAACAAAGAAAACTTTACTAATAATAAAGAAGAATTTTCTATTGATTTGAAGGGGGGACTATTAAAGGGAGAAGGTTCTTTGAGAATTAAAAAACTACCATTAAGTGCTGCAAATATCTTTTTGAATCAACCAAGAGATTTTAAAGGAGGTTTGGATATTAATTCCTTTTATAATCTAAATACAAAATCTTTCTCCAGTGAGATTTCTTCCAATAATGCATCAATCAAAAACAACAAATTATTATTTGATAAGGGACTCGTTGAATTTAATAATTCTATTTTTGATATTGATTTTTCCTTACTAATAAATGATTTCGAAAGCCCAATAAATGTTGAAGGTTTAATACCTATAAACAAAAAAGATAACTTAGATCTGAGATTGATTGGAAATGGAAAATTTATTGATTTAATAGATATTTTTGCTGATGAATATTTTAATTTTAAAGAAGGTAATGTGAATCTTCGAATGATAATAAAAGGTACTAGAAATAAACCAATTTTGAATGGGTTTTTAGTAATTAAAGACTCTGAAATTGATTTTTATAAAAATAAAATAAAAGATATCAATAGCTTAATAATTTTTGATTTTGATTATTTAGAGGTTAAAAATCTAAATGCAAAAGTCGAAAATTCTGGAAATCTTTTTATAAGAGGTTCTTTGCCTTTTTATAGTAAGAATGATCATGGGAAGTCAGAGATTAATCTAATAACAAATAAATTTAATATAAAGACAGATAATTTCAATTTTTTAATAGATTCAAATTTAGATTTAAGTGGATCATTTGAAAATCCTGTTCTGGGAGGTAATCTCTCTCTAAATAATGGATTTATTAACTTTAATAATACCAATCAGAATAGTAAAAAAAATAAAAGTAAACGACAAGAAGTAAAAAAGAATTGGCCAGAACTATATTGGAACAAGAGTAAGAATATTGAGATAATTTCAAATGAATCAATTTTGAATTCAGTTCTTCTTGGAGAAACTTTGCCGAATTATTTGGATAATTTAAGTTTCAATAATCTTAAATTAAAACTTGGCCCAGATTTTAAACTTCAATATTCAGATATAGTTCAAGCTTATTTAAAAACGAAATTAGATCTTAATTTAAATGGAGCGGTAGGAAAAGATTTAAATGCTAGGGGACTTATTTACCTTGAAAAAGGTAGAGCGAATCTATACACTACTCCTTTTAAACTTGATAAAAATAAGGATAATTATATTTTATTTGCCTCAAGAAGTGGTGTCGTTCCATTTATTAACTTTTCTTTGGTTAGTAAAGTTCCAGATTCTATAATTCCTATAAGTGAAAATAATCAAGATTCAAATATCTCAGATGATCTCGATACTGATGCGACTTCAAGCAGTTTTGGAACATTTGGGATTGGTAATACAAGGCTTATAAAAATTGAAGCTTCCTACGAAGGCTTTTTAGATCAATTATCTTTTGAAGATGAAAATAAAAGAATTCAATTAAGGAGTATACCAAGTTATAACAGGTCACAAATAATTGGCTTAATTGGAGGAAACTCGGCAAATCTAATTAATAGAGCATTTATTTCTCAACTTAATAATGCGGATGCTTTTAGTGAAAAATTTCAGTTATCTTTATATCCAGCATTAATAGAAAATAGTGAATCATACAATAGCGTTATTACTAATGAAAATTTAGATATAGAGAATAATGGACAGTCAGATTCTAATCAAGAATTTTATTCTCAAGCTTGGGTAGCTGAACTAGGTCTTGATATTACAGATGCAATAAATTTCTCCTTTCAAACTGTTCCAGGCCGAGATGACCTCTCCCCTATAGGAATTTTGACTTTTCAGGCCAATCCAAACTTAGAGTTGTTAGGCTCTTATGATTATGATGGAGATTGGAAAAGTCAAGTTCAATTATTTTTTAGATATTAAATCAGTAGGGAAGTTAGTTTAAAGAATCATTGATTTGAATTATTATTAAATTAACTAAAAAATATTATGGCTAATATATTTGAAGTTCCTAATCCAGGTAAAGATCTTTTAGAAAAAGCTGACCAAGTTCGTTTGGCATCAATAAACATAAGTCAGACTGAAAATAAAAATAGAATTAAAGCTTTAAATTTTATGGCTGATAATCTAGAAAAAAATACTAAAGAAATTTTAGAGGCTAACAGTGAGGACTATAAAATTGCAGAAAGGAAAGGAATATCAAAGGCTTTACTCTCTAGATTAAAGCTTTCGAAAGAAAAATTGAATTCAGGAATCGAAGGAGTAAGAAAAGTCGGAGACTTGGCTGATCCTGTAAATCAAGTTCAAATTAAAAGAGAGCTTTCAAAAGGGCTGATCCTAGAAAGAAAAACAGTGCCTATTGGAGTCTTAGGAGTTATTTTTGAATCTAGACCTGATGCTGTTATGCAGATTAGTTCTCTAGCAATAAGATCAGGTAATGGAGTAATGCTAAAGGGCGGTAGTGAAGCAAATTTAACAAACAGTGCAATAGTCAATGCCTTACAACAGGGGTTATACAAATCAGGGCTTGATAAAAATGCAATATGCTTACTTACTAGTAGAAAAGATAGTATGTCGATGTTAAATCTCGAGAACTATATCAATTTAATAATTCCAAGAGGAAGTAATGAATTAGTTAAATTTATTCAAGATAATACAAGAATTCCGGTGCTAGGTCATGCTGATGGAATTTGTCACTTGTTTATAGATACTGAGGCAAATCTTGAAATGGCTTTATCAGTCGCTCTAGATAGTAAAATTCAATATCCTGCAGCATGTAATGCTATTGAAACTTTATTAGTGCATAAAGATATTGCACCAGCTTTTCTTGAAAAGGCTATTCCATTATTTGGATCTAATGATGTAAAGTTAATAGGAGACAAAAGATCTTTGGAATTAGGGTTGAAGTATGAAGCTTGTCTCGAAGACTGGCAAACTGAATATTTGGATTTAATCTTATCTATAAAAATTGTTGAAGATTTTGACGAGGCAATTACTCATATTCAAAAATTTAGTTCAAAACATACAGATGGAATAATTACTGAAAATTTAACTACTGCTAATAAATTCATGAATATAGTTGATAGTGCAGGTGTTTTTCATAATTGCTCTACTAGGTTTGCAGATGGCTTTAGATATGGATTCGGAGCTGAGGTTGGTATATCTACTCAAACTCTCCCACCAAGAGGACCTGTAGGCCTAGAAGGTTTAGTAACGTATAAATATTTCTTAAAAGGCGATGGAAATGTAGTTGATGATTTTTCATCCGGTAATGCTATCTATACTCATAAAGATCTTTAAAAGTGTTGAAGATGGAAACGTTTTTAAAAATTGAGGATATAAGACTTTGGGCTAGGGTTGGTGTTCTTGATGAAGAAAGAAAATTAGGTCAATTATTTTGTTTGGATATATTCTTATGGACTGATTTCGAAAAGTGTACCGTAAGTGATGATGTAAAAAAAACAGTTGATTATTCAAAATTAGTTCAAATTTTAAAAGATCAATCAAAAAAAATTTATTGTTTCACAATCGAAAAATATTCAAACGCGATTTTAGAAATCATTGATCATGAATTTAAGCTTTCTAAAATTAAAATTATTTTGACAAAATGTAATCCTCCAATTACAGGTTTTGATGGGAAGGTTTCAATAGTAAGAATTCTTGAAAATAATTAAAAGTATTGGAAAAAAGAAATCCCATCATATTGATTCATGGACTGTGGAATACTTCAAGTATTTTTTCTTCTATTACCTCAAAACTTGATGAAATTGGAATTGAATATTTTGCTCCAAATCTTAATCATTCATATGGAATGACTTCAATTATTGATTTAACAAATATAGTAAATGAATTAATTCTAGAGAAATACGGTCTAGAAAAAAAAATAGATATTTTAGGATTCTCTATGGGAGGAATAATTGGTAGGTATTGGCTGCAAAAATTTAATGGATATAAAAGAACAAGAAGATTCATATCTATAGGAGCCCCTCATAAAGGAACATTGATAGCGCAATTAGTACCTAAATTCCCATTTAGAGGAATTTCAGAAATGAAAATAAATAGTTATTTCTTGCGAGAACTTGCAAAGAATGAGTTTTTGCTTAATGATATTGAGTGTATAAATTTCTTTACTTATTGGGATCTAATGGTTTTCCCTGGCTGGTGGACTAACTTGAATTTAGGAAAACAAATATCACTAAAAGTATATAAACATAGAAATCTTGTTAGAAATAAATCTGTAGTAGAAAAAATAATAAATGAAATTATTATCTAGCTCCTGATAAACCCAAGTGTCTTATCAAGGAATCTGTTTGAGGCTCTCTTCCCCTGAATAGCTTGAAAATGTCTAATGGAGGTAAGCTGCCACCCAAGCTAAGTATCGTATCTTTAAATTTCTTTCCGATGAACTTTAAATCTTCAGAGTTTTCTAGATCAGCTTCTTCGAACATAGAAAAAGCATCAGCGCTTAGAACTTCAGCCCATTTATAAGAGTAATATCCTGCAGAGTATCCACCTGCAAATATATGACTAAAACAACAAAGAAATTGATCTTCTTGAATTGGAGCAATAACAGTAGTTTGTTTTGCAATTTCTCTTCTTATTTCATCTGCTGTTTTACCATCATTTTTATCAATACTACTGTGTAATCTAAGGTCTGTAATCGCAAAATGTAGTTGTCTAAGAGTAGCCATACCACAATTAAAAGTTCTATTCTTTAGAAGCTTCTCAAAATTTTCATCAGATAATTTTTCCCCTGTTTTATAGTGCTTAGCAATATTCAGAAGTGTATTTTTATGGAAACACCAGTTTTCCATAAATTGACTTGGAAGTTCGACTGCATCCCATTCGACATTATTGATGCCAGCTGCCTGAGGAAGATTTACAGTGGTAAGCATGTGTTGAAGACCATGACCAAATTCATGAAATAGTGTCTGAACTTCTTCAAAACTCATCAAACTAGGTTTGTCTTTTGACGGTGGAGTTTGATTACAAATAAGATAAGCTACCGGTAGGGTCTTTTTCCCAACATTATTTTTATTCAAACATTCATCCATCCAAGCCCCTCCTCTCTTTGTTTCCGGACGAGAATATGGATCGAGGTAAAAAGATGCTATTTTGTTATCTTCTTTATTGAGAATATTAAAAAATAAAATGTCATCATTCCATAAAGGTGCTTTATCAGTTGCCTCGACTACTTTAATTTCAAAAAGCTTTTCGCTTAATTTGAATAAACCATTCAACACATCATTTAGAGGAAACCAAGGTCTCAAAGACTCTTGATCTAAATTGAGATTTTCCTTCCTAAGTAGTTCAGACCAATAGCTAATATCCCATGGCTCAATAGTCTTCAATTTTGGAAAACCATTAGCTTTAGAAAACTTATTGAGCGTTTCTAATTCAATTTTTGCGGTTTTTAATGCAGGTTCTCTCAATTCTTCTAAAAGGTTTTCAACATTTTTAATTTCTTTGGCCATTTTCGTTGACAAACTTAGTTCTGCCCAACTTTTATAACCGAGAAGATTAGCCTTTTTAGTTCTAAGAGATAATATCTCTTCAATGATTTGAGAATTATTATTTTCTCCTTGAGACGCCCTACTTACGAATGCCTTATAAAGTTTTTCTCTAAGGTTACGGTTGTTGGCATATGTCATGAACGATGTATAAGTTGGAATATCTAGACTTAATTTCCAAGGACCATTTTTAATGTCAGCTTCACCATCTTTTTTTAAGTGATTGTGAGCAGAAATTGCCATCAATTCAAGTACTCGAGCAGGAAGACCATCAATTTCAGATTTTTTATTTAATATTAAAAACCATTTATTAGTTGCATCAAGAACATTGTTACTAAAATCAGTTGATAGCTTTCCAAGCTTTTCTGATATTTTGTTGAATTCTTCTTGATCATTTTTTTGTAGTGAAATTCCTCTATGTTGCATTTCAAGAATTTCTTTATCTAAAATTCTGTTTTTTATTTGATCAAAATCATTTGTCTCTTTAAGCTTTACTAAAGAATTGTAAATTATTTTACTTTGCCCGAATTTGTTACTTAAGCTAATTATCTTGGGTAGAAAGTTTGAATAAATATCTCTAAGACTTTCAGAATTATTTACTGCATTTAGGTGACTTATGACACCCCAGCTCCACCTTAGAATTTCATTGACTTCATTTAAAGGATTTATTACATTATTCCAATTTAAGTTATCTTGAATCAAATAATTAGATAAATTTTTCTCAATGTTTTTAAAATCTTCGGCAATCTTTTCTAGTACTAATGGAAATTGTTTATTGATATTTTCTGGGGTGAATTTATTGAATTCTGGTAATTCTCCATAATTAAAAATCGAGGTATCCATTTATTAAAAAAGATTAATTAGCTATTATTGGAATTATTCCTACTAACTTAGCTAAAGTTAGCTGCTGACTGAGAGCATTGGTTGAAGATTCGTATAAATTTATGGCGATTTTCGGCCAAAAACCTATTACTAAAGTAGGCAACAATAAGCTAAAACCAATTGTCAATTCTCTACCATTCATTTCCTTAACTGTTGCTAGTGCAGGGATTCTGGGTCCAAAAAATACTCTTCTACACATTGATAGTAGATATATTGGTGTTAGAACTAAACCGATAGCTGCAATAAGAATTGTGATTGATCTGAAGAGTGAACTGAAGCCTTCTTGACTTGTGATACCTAGAAATACAGTGATTTCACTTATAAAGCCGCTCATGCCAGGCAATGCAAGGGAAGCTAATGAGCTTGCTAGGAAAAAAGCAAAAGTTATTGGCAAGACCTTTGCTAAACCACCCATATTCGGAATTGAGAGAGTATTCGTTCTCTCATAGAATGATCCTGTAACAAAAAACATTGCTGCTGCGATAAGTCCGTGACTTATCATTTGGAGCATTGCTCCACTTATTCCTAAAGCATCTACCGCTCCGATCCCTAAGAGAACAAAACCCATATGGCTAATTGAGCTACATGCAATTCTTCTTTTGACATTATCCTGTGCAAATGCATTTAGTGCTCCGTAAATTATATTAATGATCCCAAGAATTATTAATGCAGGTGCAATTTGCAGGTGAACTTCAGGTAAAATTTGAACGTTGAATCTCAAGAGGGCATAGCCTCCCATTTTTAAAAGTATTCCCGCAAGTAACATAGATACGGGAGCATTAGCTTCTCCATGTGCATCGGGTAGCCAAGTATGTAATGGAAAGATAGGTAGTTTTACTCCAAAACCTATTAAAAATCCTAAATATGATAACAATGCTAAGCTGCCAGTTACGTGTTTATTAGTTAAGTCGCTGATATTTAGGGTAAAAGAATCACCACTCAAGGCAATGGCTAATCCGCTTATGAGTATTAGTAAAGAAGCTAAAGCTGTGTAAAGAATAAATTTAGTAGCTGCATATAATTTCTTTTTCCCTCCCCAAATGGCAATAAGAAGATAAACCGGAACCAATTCAAGTTCCCAAGCTAAGAAAAATAACAGGAAATCTTGTGAAAGGAAGACTAGTGCTTGAGCAGATGCTTGCACTAATAAAAGGGCAAAATATAAATTTGATTTTTTCTTTATTTTCCAACTTGCGGCAGCTGATAAAAATGTAATTAACCCACTTAAAGCTACTAGAGGAGCAGACAATCCATCAACTCCAAGTGACCACTCAAGGCCTATCGAGGGTAACCAAGTAGCTCTCTCCACAAGTTGCAAGGAGCTATCTGAAGTATTAAATTTCTGGAAAAGTACGCCTATTATAAGTAAAAAATCTATAAACAAAAAACTTAATGAGATATTTCTAGGGAGCGTATTATCTTCCCCTTCATTTGAACTCAAGAAAGGCATTATTAATGCCCCGATTAAAGGTAGTAAAACAATAAATGATAGCCAAGGGAAAGATTCTAAATTCATTTTGTAATGAATAATTTTTTTATTCTAGTTGAAGTTGCACTAGCTTGAGACTATAACACTAAAAATGCCTAAGTAAAACTACTTACCAGAGATAGTGCTGAATTGACTGCCAATTGTTTGTACGTTTAGGAATGGCGCTCTACTTGCTACACCTGACATCTCCCATGCTTTTACCATAGCTTGACTAACGTTTTTTCCATTTTCCTTTTTACACAAAGCTAAAATGCTTGGTCCAGCTCCACTAATTGCACATCCTAAAGCACCTGCTTGTAACGCGGCATCTTTGACTTCCAGCCCACCTTTTATAAGTTTCCATCGGTATGGTTCGTGCAGCTTATCAAACATCCCCTCTTTTATTAAATCATCATTTCCTGCTTTTAAACCATTTAGCAATAAAGTAAGTGCCCCCATATTAGTCACTGCATCAGATATAGGAACATTCTTAGGCATTACTTTCCTTGCCTCACTTGTGCTTAAACGAATAGCCGGTATTGCTACAACAGCTTTGATAGAATCGTGCCAATCACATCTTATTATTCTCCATCTTTGGGAAGAAGTACGGGCGGTCAAACAAAGCCCCCCTAAGAGAGAGGGAACTACATTATCAGGATGACCTTCAATATCAATAGCAAGTTCAAGAAGTTTTTCTTTTGACAGTGGAGAGTTCATTATTGCATTCGCTCCGATTAGTCCCGCAACTATAGCTGTAGCACTACTTCCAAGTCCTCGTGCTGGTGGAACAGCCAACTTAACTCTTGCTTCTAGTGCAAAAGGGTCCATATTTGCACTCTCCCATACTTTCTGAGCTGCTCTAAAAACTAAGTTATCTGGGCCCCCTCTTAAGTGATTACCATCTGTACTTTCCATTATCAAATCAAATCTATCTCCACCTCCTTCGATTCTTGTAAAAATAAATTCATTATATAAATCTAATGCTGCACCAAGGCAGTCGAAACCTGGCCCCAAATTTGCAGTTGTAGAAGGTACTGTTACTCTTATTTTTTTACCTACTTCAGGAATAGACATTTTTTACTTAGTTCTTAAAAGCATTTTTGCTCTGCAAGCTGCACTAAATAGTCCAAATTCTTCATCTAAAATTACTCTCAGAGGTATTGTTTTAAGAATATCTTTTAATCTTCCTTTATCAAAAAATTGTTTCATAAATAAATCTGATTTAAAATTTTTGAAATGTTTTGGAGCTGTTCCTCCAGAAATCCATAATCCTCCAAAGCATAATTCTTGAAGTGCGACATCTCCCAATAAAGAGGCATAAGCATCCAACCATATTCGCTCTACTTCAATCATTAGCTGATCCCCTCCGTTTGAAAGATCGCAAATTTTTTCAGGTAGTTCTTTTCTCGCATTATCAGAAATTTTAATTTCTTTTAAATATTTTTGTAGAGGATGGTTTTGGGCATCAGGTTTGCTTAGTCTCCATTCGGCAATTCTTGATAAACCAGTACCACTAACAATTCTTTCACAAGATATCCTTTCGACTTTTAGGTAATTTTTAAGCCAGTTCTTCAATTCCCATTCTAATTTTGACTTTGGCGAGTATTCAACATGACCACCTTCGCTAGCTAAAACTTTTATATCACTTCCTAGTATTATGCCTCTTGCAATGCCCAAACCAGTCCCCGCGCCAACAATGGCATGCAAATCATTATTAGCAACTTTAGAATTTGTTCCATTTTGAATAGTGGAATATTGATTTTTTTTTAAGAAAGGTATTCCATAAATTTGCACTGCGAAATCATTTATTAGCTCACAGCTTTGAAAATTAAATTTGTTCTGTAATGCTTTTTCGGAAATATCCCATGACAAATTCATGATTTTTGCTTTGTTATTAGACAAAGGACCAGCGACTGCAAAACATGCAGAAGAGGGATGGGTAATATTTTTACATTCATTTTTTAGAAAATTTTCTAAGATTGATTCAAAGGAATCCCACTCAGAAGATAAATATTTCTTTTTGAATACTAACTTGGGCGAATCATCATTTATATCTTTTCTAAATATTCCTAAAAGAACCTTGGTACCTCCTAAATCACAAGCTAGAAAATTCATTATATTTAAAATTATTCTGTTCTACCTTTTTTTTCTATTAATTCATCCATTAATTTGTATAAATTAGGTAAATCGAAAATTCCTAAATTTGTTCCATCTAAAGCTCTTACGGCGACTGAATTGATTTCCTCTTCTTTATCTCCAATAACTGCAATTAAGGGAACTCTCCCAAGAGTTGCCTCCCTTATCTTATATCCTATTTTTTCATTCCTAATATCAACTTTTGATCGGTAACCATTATTATTTATTAATTCATTAAACTTTAAACACTTTTCAATATTTCTATCAGTAATGCTCAATAAAATTATTTGATAAGGCGCAATCCAAATTGGGAATTTTGCCTCATATTGTTCAATTAAAATTCCGATAAATCTTTCAAAGGATCCTAAAATTGCTCTATGAAGCATAACTGGATTTCTTTTTTCATTATCAATGTCTACATAAGTTGCATCCAATCTAATAGGCATTGAGAAATCAACCTGAATAGTCCCGCATTGCCAGACTCTATTAAGACAATCTTTTAATGAGAATTCTATTTTAGGACCATAAAAAGCACCTTCACCAGGTTGGAGTTCCCATCTTAGGTTCTTATTATCTAGAGCTTTGGTAAGAGCTTCCTCTGATTTATCCCAAATCTCTTCACTACCTACCCTTTTTTTAGGACGAGTTGATAATTTAATGATGATTTCATCAAAACCAAAAGTTTTGTAAACCTCGAAAACAAGATCTATAAAAGTTGACACCTCTTCTTGAATTTGTTCTTCTGTGCAGAATATGTGCGCATCATCTTGAGTAAAGTTTCTTACTCTCATTAAGCCGTGTAGTGCACCAGAGGGCTCATTTCTGTGACAAGAACCAAATTCAGCAAGACGAATAGGTAAATCCTTATAACTTTTTAAACCTTGATTAAATACTTGAATATGGCATGGACAATTCATTGGTTTAATTGCATAAGTTCGATTTTCTGATGCAGTAGTGAACATATCGTCTCTAAATTTTTCCCAATGACCGGATTTTTCCCAAAGTGATTTATCAACAGCTTGTGGGGTTTTAATTTCTAAATAATCATTTTTTTTGAGTATTTCTCTTATGTACTTTTCCAGCACCTGGTAGATTGTCCATCCATTTGGATGCCAAAAAATCATTCCTGGAGATTCTTCTTGTATATGAAATAGTGAATGTTTTTTGCCAAGTTTTCTATGATCCCTTTTTTCCGCTTCTTCAATTCTTGTTAAGTAGTCATTGAGTTCTTTTTCTTTTGCCCATGCAGTTCCATATATTCTCTGTAATGATTCATTCTCACTATTCCCTCTCCAGTATGAACCTGATAATTTAAGTAATTTAAAGTGTCTCAAATGTCTAGTATTGGGTACGTGAGGCCCTCTACACATGTCGATATATTCTTCGTGCTTGTATAAATTGATGAGGCTTTCTTCAGGAATTTCTTCAATTATTCGTAATTTAAAAGTCTCATCTCTTTCTTTAAAAGTTTTAATTGCTTCTTCTTTAGAAACTTGTAAAATTTCAACGTCATAGTTTGTTTTTATTAATTTATTAATTCTATTTTCGATTTTTATTAAATCTTCAGGGGTAAATCTGTATTCAGAAAAAATATCGTAATAAAAACCATCTTCAATTACAGGCCCAATTGCCATTTTAATATCAGAGTAAATTTGTTTAACTGCATGACCAATAAGGTGAGCAAAGGAATGTCTTATTATTTCAATTCCTTCTTTATCTTTTGATGTGATGATTACAACTTTGGAATCTCTATTTATTGGAATAGTTGCATCAAGAAGAACATCATTTACTTTCCCAGCAATTGTAGCTTTAGCTAATCCAGCGCCTATACTCTGTGCAATTTCTAAAATAGTTACAGATTTTTCGAAAACCTTTTTTGAACCATCAGGTAAGGTAATTATTGGCATGAATTATTTCTCCATTTCGAAGAAACCTAATTTTGATTTAACTCTTTTTAAAGTCTGATTTGCTAAATCTTCAGCTTTTTCCTTCCCTTCATCAAGGATTTTATTTAATTGATAGGGATCATTAATTAATAATTTATACTTTTTCTGAATAGGTTCCAGAGATTCAATAAGTTGTTCTGTAATTAATTTTTTAAATGTCCCCCATCCAGTCTCTGAGAAATGATTTTCACATTGAGAAATTTCTTTGCCAGATAATATTGAATAAATCATCAAAAGATTTTTAGATTCTGGTCTCTCAGGATTGTTAAATTCAATTCCAATAGAACTGTCACTTTTTGCTCTTTTTATTTTTTTTGTAATTATTTCAGGAGCATCTAATAAGTTAATACGACTCCCCTCATTAGGATCACTTTTGCTCATCTTTTTTGAACCATCAATTAAACTCATTATTTTTGATCCATTCTTCATGATTATTGGTTGAGGGATTTTTAAAATATTTTTATCCTTACTAAATCTGGCATTAATTCTCTGTTGTGCAATATCTCGGGCAAGTTCAAGATGTTGTTTTTGATCCTCACCTACTGGTACAAAGTCTGCGTCATATAAAAGAATGTCTGCAGCCATTAGGATCGGATAGTCAAATAATCCAATGGATACATTATTTCCCTGTTGTGTCGATTTTTCTTTAAATTGAATCATTCTTTCCATCCAATTTATTGGGGTCATGCAATTTAATATCCAACAAAGTTCTGAATGTGCAGAAATCTGACTTTGGACAAAAATTGAGCATATTTTGGGATCTATCCCACAAGCTAAGTACAAAGCCGCAGTAGAAATAGTGTTTTTAGATAATTCTTTGGGGTCATATGAAGCTGTGATTGCGTGCAAATCAACTACACAAAGAAATGTTTCATATTTATCTTGAAGCGTAACCCAATTATTTATGGCCCCAAGCCAATTACCAATATGTAAATCACCAGTTGGTTGAACTCCCGAAAGAATTCTTTTTTTATTTGCCATCCTCTTCTACTTCGCTAGATTGGTTCTCTTCAGTTGATGTATTTTTTACAGGTCTTGCAAAGGGGTCAGGAGTTGTTCTTGTCTTTTCTTCATAAGGATTTTGTAATTGTCTATTCGGAGAAGAGTTTTTATTATTTTTAGCATATTCTGTGATTGATTCAATCAATTTTTCGTCTTTGATCATTTCGCTAAGTGTTCTTACAGAGAAACCCAGCACTGCAACGGTAGACCTTAATTGAAAGGTCTCTTGTATTGATTTAACAGCTTTCATTTCGTTATCACTCAATCTTATGCGAAATCCTCCTCCATCTCTTCTGCCGCCAGATCTATCTCTGAAATTAGATCTTTCATTATTAGAACGAGTTCTGTAATTTTCTTGTCCAGGATTATTGCCGAAATTTGAATTAGACATCTTGATGTTTCTTAAGTTATTTAAATAGTTTATTAATTTAGCATCTTGTTATGCAATAAATCTTTTTAAAAGCCTTAAATTTTTATCTTTTGATTAACGACTTATGTAATTTCGCTTTTCTCATTCACAACTTGCACTAAAATAAAATTAGAAAAATAAAGTATTGTGCTTGATATTAGTAAAGACAACCTTTTAAAAGATTTCATAAGGTCCCCCAAAAAAAATCTTCTTATTATTTTATTATTGTTAGGTTTTGGGGAATGGTTTGTCAGTGACTTAATTAATTTTGCAGGAGGCTCAATAGGATTTTTTGCGTTGTGTTTGGGGGGATATTTTTACTTGAAAAATGATAAGCCTAAATTTAATGAGCCAAATAATTTAGATGGTTGGATAAATCTATGTAATGAAGATTTAAATTTTTTTGAAGAACTTGAAGCAACAAATGAATTAGAAAAACAGAATTCAAAAAGACAAAAAATGCTTGAATCGATTCTTAATAGATGCGAAAAAGAAAAAATAAGTTGCATTGGACAAAAAGATTATCAGAGTTGTCAGTCTGTTTTAAAAAGTCATTTTAAAGCAGATAAGTTTGACTTTGATTTATATAAAAAACTGCCTAAATACAATTCTTCTCAAGTTATTCCAGAAGGAGCTTTGAAGAGTGATGCAATTTTGTATTTTATAAACTTGCCTTTGTCGGCAAATGATTTTTTGTGGCTGAAAAAGTTTCCTAAAAATATGCCAATCTGGTTGGTGGCTTTAACTTCCAACGAAATAGAAGCCAAAAATCAGATAGAAGACCTAAAGTCTCAAATTTCAAGTGACTTTATAAATAAAATTATTACTTTTGATGTGAATAAGAATGAAATAATAAATATACCTTTTTCGTTAAGGAAGTTTTTCATGAGTTCATCTAAAAATATTGAAAATACAAAAAAAAGGCTATTGAAAGAACTTCATATTGCCTTGCAATCTGAAATTGAAGGAATAAGAAGAATGCAATTAAAAGGTATACAAAGAAAAAATCAAATTCTTGTCGCGACATCTGTTTTCTTATCTCCTATCCCATCAATTGATGTTATGGCAATGACAGTACTAAATTCATTAATGATTAAAGAAATTAAGTCTATATGGGGATGTAATTGGTCTCCTGAAATTTTAGATAAAGTATCTAAAGAGATTTTAAAGACTGCGATTGCTCAGGGAGTTATTGAATGGAGTGGGCAGACTCTAATTGGCATAACAAAATTACATGGACCAAATTGGCTTGTTTCTGGAACATTTCAGGCTGTCAGTGCTGCTTATTTAACAAGAGTTGTATCAAGCTCTTTGGCTGATTTTATGGCAATAACAAAAGGAGTAGAAGAACCTGATTTGGACTTTATAAAGAAAAATTCTGAGAAAATTGTTGAAAAAGCTTTTGAAAAAGAAAAAATAAATTGGCAAGGATTTATTTCCGATCTTAGAAAACCACTTATGAAACTATCTTTTAGTTCATAATCTAAGGATGAAGGTTAAATATGAAAAAAAATATTATTTTTTTAAGTTTGTTACTTCTGCTTTCTCTTACTTCAGGCTCATGTAAGAGAATATCAAATAAAAATGAAAGTAAAGAAGTAATATTGGCAAGTTTCACTGTTTTGGCAGACATAGTTAGCAACATTACTAAAGATGATTTTATTGTTAGATCAATAACGAAACCTGGAGTTGAGGTTCATGGCTACCAGCCAACTCCAAGCGATTTGGTAAATGCCTCTAATGCTTTTGTTTTTATTGATAATGGATTTGGATTTGAATTATGGGCTGAAAAATTTGTTTCTAATTTAAAAGTTAAAAGAATTACTGTCGCGGAAGATTTAGATCCTATTTTTATCAGTGAAGATTTCTATAAAGGGAAACCCAATCCTCATGCCTGGATTTCTCCAAAAAGAGGGATCCTATACGTAGATATTCTCGTGGATTATTTATCAGAATTGAGGCCATCCAAAAGAACATTATTTGAAGAAAATGGAAAAATTTATAAAAATAAACTATCTAAATTAGATAAAGAATTCTCACTTTTTATTAATAACTTAAATAAAGAAAGGAGGTATCTAGTAAGTTGTGAAGGTGCTTTTTCATATCTAACAAATGATTATGGATTAGAGGAAGTTTATTTGTGGCCAGTTAATGCTGAGAGTCAAATTACTCCCAAAAGAATGACAAGAACAATCTCACTAGTTAAAGAAAAAAATGTCCCATCTGTATTTTGCGAAAGTACTGTAAGTAACGAATCTCAAATGGTTGTTGCAAACGAAGCTGGGGCTAATTTTGGAGGAAATCTTTTTGTTGATTCTTTATCTGATGATAGTGGGCCTGCTAGTTCCTATATAAAAATGCTTGAGCATAATTTGGATTTAATTAAAAAAGGGCTTTTTTGAATTATGGAATCAATCAATTATCAAAACTTTAGGATTGATGCAGAGAATATTTGTGTAGACTACAACGGTAAGGTGGCTTTGTATGATGCCAATTTAAGATTGAAACCTGGCCAGATTTGTGGGTTAGTAGGGATGAACGGCGCTGGTAAAACAACTTTTTTTAATGCTTTAACTGGCTTTGTAAATATTTCAAAGGGAAAAATTAGAATAAATGGAGAGTCTGTAAGATCTGCTCAAAAAGATCAGACAATTGCTTATGTTCCTCAGAATGAGGGGATTGATAGTCAATTTCCAATAAGTGTTTGGGATGTAGTGATGATGGGAAGATATGGTTCGATGAATATTTTTAGGTGTCCTAGAGAGTCTGATGTTCAGGCGGTTAAAGATGCTATTGAAAGAGTTGATCTCACGGATCATTTATCTACACCTCTTGGAAACTTATCTGGAGGTCAGAGAAAAAGAACTTTTTTAGCTAGAGCAATTGCGCAAAGAGCGTCAATATTACTTCTTGATGAGCCTTTTTCAGGTGTTGATATAAGAACTGAGAAACTTATCTCGGAATTATTTATTCAATTTAAAAATGAGGGGAAAACTATATTATTATCAACGCACGATATGATTCATGTCCGTGAATTTTGTGATTTGGTTCTTTTGATAAATAAAACTGTTGTAGCTTATGGCGAGACCTCTGAAGTGTTTACCCCTGAAAATATTACAACCACTTTTGGAGGGATCTCACCTGATTTCTTGTTTGGACCTGAATCCTAAATTTTAAATTATATGGAGCTCTGTCTTTTTTTAACTTTAGATTCATTCATAACAGATCCTCTAACTCATGACTTTATGAGAAAAGCACTTCTTATGAGTTCATTAGTTGCAGCTGTTTGTGGTTTTCTATCAAGTTATTTGACTCTTAAAGGATGGGCTTTAATGGGAGATGCAGTGTCGCATTCGGTAATGCCTGGTGTTGTGGTTGCTTATGCATTAGGTCTTCCTTTCTCCTTAGGGGCATTTATTTTCGGAGTTGGTTCTGTTGCATTGATAGGGTTTATTAAGCAGAAATCTAGAGTTAAGGAAGATACTGTTATTGGGTTGGTATTTACTGGATTTTTCGCTCTTGGAATCGTTTTAGTTTCTAAGATTAAAAGTAACATTGATTTGCACTCTATTCTTTTTGGTAGTCCATTAGGAATATCACTTTCAGATGTAAAACAAACTATATTTATTTCTTTATTGGTAGTAATCCTTTTATCAATCTTTAGAAAAGATTTAATGCTTTATTGTTTTGATCCTAGGCATGCAAAAACAGTTGGGATTAACGTACTTTTTCTTCATTATTTACTGCTCACATGCTTATCTTTGGCAGCTGTTGTGGGCTTGCAGTCTGTCGGAATTATTTTGGTAGTTGCAATGTTGATTACACCAGGAGCTACAGCATATTTACTTACGGATAAATTTGATAAAATGACAATAATTTCAGTATTAAGTGCAATTATCTCAAGCCTGATAGGAATCTATGTTAGTTTTTGGTTTGATCTTGAAACAGGTGGATCAATTGTCTTAGCACAAACTTTTATATTTTTATTTGCTTTTTTATTCGCTCCAAGATATGGAATATTTAAGTTAAAGAAATTATTTGCCGGGTATAAATGATAGTGTTGGAAGAAACTTTTAATAAAAAGTGGAATTGGTGGCCATTATTCCCCTTATATCCTTATGGAAAAAAGAAAACAATTTTAAGAGAATTAATTCCTGATCAAATATGGTCTTTGGAACAAATACAGGGATTATATTATGTTGCGGTTCCAATAAGAATGACGGTAATAAAGGTTGACAATGGATTGATGCTAATAAATCCACTGCCTCCGACAAAAGAATTAATAAATGAGTTAGAAAAATTAATTATGATACACGGCAACGTAAAAACAATAATTCTACCGAGTGCCTCTGGACTAGAACATAAAATCGGACTGCCAGCTCTTTCAAGAATTTTTAAAGATGCAGAAATTTGGCTTTGTCCTGGACAATGGAGTTTCCCCATAAATCTACCTCTAGATTTTTTAGGAATTCCATCAAAAAGATCAAGAATACTGTTTGAGGAAGGTACTCCACATACAAACTCCTTTAAATGGTCTTCATTAGGTCCACTTAATTTAGGACTTGGAAGATATCAGGAGATAAGCTGTTTCCATTATTCTACGAAAACTCTTCACGTAACAGATGCAATAGTTGGAATAGACTCTACACCACCTGAGATATTTAATTTTGATCCAACTCCACTTCTTTTTCATTCTAGAGAGAGAGGAGATGAGCCTTTAATTGACTCGATTGAACAAAGAAAAAAAGGATGGAAAAGGTTAGTCTTATTTTCATCTTTTTTGAAACCAGGTAAATTAAATATTCCACCTTTAAAAAAAATATTAAAGTATTCATTCAAAAAAGATCTTAGAAATTGGAGATCTCATTTCGGTATTTATCCCTTTTTATGGGACGCAGATTGGGAATCCTCTCTTGTTGAAATAATGGGTAAAGACACTCCTAAGATTCAAATTGCACCAGTTTTACAAAAATTAATTTTTCCGCGTTCTAAAGAGGTTTTAATTATGTGGTTAGAAAATATCAAGTCTTTTAAAGATATGGAATATTTAATTCCCTCTCATTTTACTGCACCCATAAAATTTACAATAAATGATTGTCAAAAATTAATTGATGAAATTAATTCACAAAAATGGGACAAATCACCAGAAGATAATAAATTTTTGATAAGTTTGTACAAAAAATTGTTTGATCTAGGAATAATTCCTAAAGAAGTTAATCTCTAAAAAATATTATTCTTCGATAGACATGTTTTCGTCATTTTTAAGAGTTTGTTCTAACTCTTTTCTTTGCTCCATTTGCCTTAAGAAATATCCTGTCATCATTGCCGAAGATAGTAAATTGGCTATGTTTTCCTTTGAGGATGTTATTTTTACATCAAACTGATCTGAAGGGAGCATTCCAAGAAGACCCTGAACATTATGTCTTATAATTTCTTGAATATCTTCACTAGCTGATGTTGCTACTCTTTGCAAAACTTCTGGTGATTGTTTTTGCAAGTATTGAATTAAATCATTATCATCATTCGGATCATTATTTTCAGTAGCAAGAAATTCTGGATTAAACATTTCTACAACTTCAAGATATAAAAACCCTACAACATCATGTACCCATTAATCTAAATTATTAAGGGCAGGGAACCGAATAGGTCCAATTTTATTAAACGGCCAATATCTAAAAATAGCTTTACCAATAACCTTTTCATAGGGTAAAAATCCCCAAATATGTGAGTCCATACTGTTATTTCTATTATCTCCCATCACCCATAATGACTCTTCAGGGACAATAAAAGGCCCTATAGAATAATTAATATTGTTGTCAAAAACGTAATTCTTTTGAGCGATATCGTTTAAGTAAAGGTTACCGTCTCTTACTTCTACCTTGTCTCCGGGTATTCCAATTACTCTTTTTATTAGTGCAGTATCTGCTTCATAACCAGCATTAATTAATTGTTCCGGAACGTTAAAAACAACTATTTTATTTTTTAATGTTGAAAGATTTGACTTGGATGTGATTTTGGGAGTTACTTTCTCAACAAGAATTTTATCTTGTATTTGAAGAGTTGGAAGCATTGAACCGGATGGGATCCATCTTGGCTCTATAACCTGCCATCGTATAATTAAAGCTATAGATATCCAGATTAAAAGATTTTTTAAATCCTTTAATATTGAATTTCTTTTTTCTTGAGTTGTAGACATGTTTTATTTAATTCAGTTATAAGAAAAATCCCAAAGCATTTATATAAATTATGACATCATCTATTGAATGCAAAAATTTTCTTAGAAGTTTACAACTTTTGAATCTTCTTATGAAAATAGGAGTTCAAAATTTAATATTATGCCCTGGAAGTAGATCAGCACCTTTAGCAATAGCTGCAGGAGAATTAAATAAATTAGGGCTGGTAAATATTTTTAATTCAATAGATGAGAGATCTGCGGGATTCCACTCTCTTGGGATTTCTGCTGCATCAGGTAATCTTTCTTTAGTTATTACCACTTCTGGGACTGCCGTAAGTAACTTATTGCCAGCAGCAGTAGAGGCAGACCGATCTTGTAAAGGTATTATATTTCTTACTGCAGATAGACCCTTAAGATTAAAAGATTGTGGCGCTAATCAAACAGTAAATCAAGAAGATTTTTTGAGTTCAGTCTGCAGAAGAGTCTTAAGTACAAATCTAAATGGACTTCATGAAACACAAGAAAATGAAATCTTGAATTTAGTTCGAATTACTGAGAAACAAATATCAACCTTTCCTGGTCCTATTCATTTAAATATTCCTATTGAAAAGCCTTTAGGTATTTCATTTTTTAATAAAAAAAATGTTTTAGAGGTTTTTGAGAGAATTTATTTAAAGAAAAAATATATATTTCAGGAAGTTGAAATAAAGTCTGATAAAAACAAATTCTTAGAAATTTCAAAAAGTTTAAATTTAGATAAATCCGGCATTATTTTGGTAGGTCCTTATCAAGGTTCAATAAATGATTTGACTTCTTTCAATAAATCTATAGAACGATTACAAGAAATTACTGGTTGGCCAGTATTCGCTGATCCTGTTTCAGGAGTTTATTCTGATTTAAGAGGATTAGTTGTGAATTGGGAATTAGTCTTAAGGAAAAATAAAAATTCAATAAATTGTCATCAACTTTTGAGGCTTGGCCCTATGTCATCCTCTATTGATTTGGAGAAGTTTTTAATAAACTTCGAAGGGATACAAATTCTTATAAAAGAAAAAAACTATAGAAAATTAGACCCTATAAAAAAATCATTTGAATATGATTTTGGGCTATCAAATTTTACTAATCTATTGTTAGAAAAATTATCAATTAAAGAAAAAAACAAAAAGCCTCTTACTTCGATGGCACTAGATCTGATAGAGGAAGGTGAGCAGATTAAAAAAATTTTAAAAGAAAAAATTACTCAAGATAATCAAATTACTGAGTATATGCTTGCAAATCTTGTCCCAAAACTTTGGCCAGCTGAAAATCCTATAATGCTCTCCGCGAGTAGCCCGATTAGAGATTGGCTTACATTTTCTGAAAATGGCACTTTAACAAGAAATTGTTTCAGCTTTAGGGGAGCTTCTGGTATAGATGGTACTTTATCTCTTGCATTAGGTATTTCTAGAATTAAAAATCCTCTACTTCTTGTGACTGGAGATTTGGCTTTTATTCATGATATAAACGGTTGGCTGATTGAAAATTCAATCGATATGAATTTAACAATTCTTCTAATAGATAATAATGGCGGAAATATATTTAATCGTATTTATAAAGAAAATTTAAAAGAAGAAGAATTAAAAAAACTTTTTCTTATGCCAAAAGAAATAAAATGGCCAAAACTCGCAGAGGGTTTTCAAGTAGAATTTAAAAGTGTGGCAAATTTTAAAAAATTACGAGAGGCATTCGATTGGAGCATTTCTATCCAGAAATCTGTAATAATTAAAGTTGATATTGATCCAGAAAATGAAATTTGTGAAAAAAATGCCCTTCTAAAAAAAATAATTGGCAGCTAAATTCATCATTTTCTATCTTTGAATAATTAGGTTTCATGAAAGTATTACCTGGTAAAACAACTTTAAATTGGTCAGAATGCAAATCTTATGAAGACATATTGTTTCACAAATCAGATGAGGGAATTGCGAGAATTGCAATTAATCGGCCTGAAAAAAGAAATGCATTTAGGCCACAAACTGTAGATGAACTCATTAATGCATTTGATATCGTAAGAAATGATGAAACTATTGGCGTAGTTCTATTTACAGGTGCGGGACCTGATAAGAAAGGTATTTATTCTTTTTGCTCTGGAGGTGATCAGAGTGTAAGGGGTGAAAATGGATATAAAAATGATGAAGGGAAGCAGAGATTAAATGTACTTGAACTTCAAAGATTAATAAGAAGTTTGCCTAAAGTGGTTATTGCCTTAGTTCCTGGTTTTGCAATTGGAGGAGGCCAGGTACTTCATCTAATTTGTGATCTCAGTATCGCCTCCGAAAATGCAATATTTGGTCAAACAGGTCCAAGAGTTGGTAGTTTTGATGCGGGTTTTGGATCTAGTTATTTGGCAAGAATTGTTGGGCAAAGAAAAGCAAAAGAAATTTGGTTTTTATGTAGAAAATATAATTCCAAGGAAGCTCTTAAGATGGGCTTGATAAATGCAATTACAAAGATTGAAGAATTAGAAGCTGAGGGTGTAATCTGGGCAAGAGAGATTTTACGAAATAGTCCAACTGCTATTCGTATTCTTAAAGCTTCATTCAATGCGGAGAATGATGGGATTGCAGGTATTCAAGAATTATCTGGATACACAACTCAATTATTCTACTCGACTGAAGAAGCTCAAGAAGGTAGAGATGCCTTTCTTGAAAAGCGTCCACCAGACTTTTCTGACTACAAGTGGACTTCCTAGTTTATTTTTCAAAAGAACTTTTTTAAATAATTATCAATGAGAATTCTTCTTGCCGCTGCTGAATGTGCTCCAATGATCAAAGTTGGAGGTATGGGAGATGTGGTTGGTTCGTTACCTCCATCTTTGATAAAACTTGGTCACGATGTAAGGGTAATAATTCCAGGGTATGGAAAATTGTGGAGTCTTTTAGAGGTATCGAATGAACCAGTCTTTAGAGCAAATACAATGGGCACTGATTTCGCCGTATATGAAGCAAAACATCCCATTCATAATTATGTGATTTACCTAGTGGGTCATCCAACTTTTGACTCTGACCAAATATACGGAGGCGAAAATGAGGACTGGCGCTTTACCTTTTTTGCTAGTGCCACTTCTGAATTTGCCTGGAATTGTTGGAAACCTCAAGTTCTCCATTGCCATGATTGGCATACTGGAATGATTCCTGTGTGGATGCATCAGGACCCCGAAATTAGTACTGTCTTCACAATTCATAATTTAAAATACCAAGGCCCTTGGAGGTGGAAACTTGAAAAAATGACTTGGTGTCCTTGGTATATGCATGGAGACCACACAATGGCTTCGGCAATGTTGTATGCAGATAGGGTCAATGCTGTTTCTCCGACCTATGCAGATGAAATTAAAACCCATGAATACGGGGAGAGTCTTGAAGGATTACTTAATTATATTTCTGGTAAATTAAGGGGAATTCTTAATGGCATAGATCTTGATGAATGGAATCCAGCCAAAGATCCAGTTTTGCCTGCAAAATTCAGTATTAAGAATTTAGGAAATAGAATAGAAAATAAAAAAATTCTTCAAAGAGAAATGGGTCTCGAAGTTAATTCTAAAAAATATCTTTTAGGTATGGTCAGTAGGTTAGTTGATCAGAAAGGGGTTGACTTACTTTTACAAGTTTCCAGAAGACTTTTAGCATATACAGATTCGCAAATAGCTGTTTTAGGTACTGGAGATAGATACTTAGAGTCAGGATTATGGCAACTGGCATTAGATTACCCTGGTAGATTTTCAGTATTCCTTACCTATGATGATTCTTTATCAAGGCTTATATATGGTGGCTCTGATGCATTCTTAATGCCAAGTAGATTTGAACCTTGTGGGATTAGTCAACTTCTTGCTATGAGGTATGGCTCAATTCCAATAGTAAGGCGAGTTGGAGGTTTAGTTGATACAGTCTTACCTCATGACCCAGAAAATAATAGTGGTACAGGTTTTTGCTTTGATCGCTTTGAACCAATAGATTTCTATACTTCTTTAGTTAGGTCTTGGGAGGCCTTCAGACATAAAGATAGTTGGGAATTACTGCAAAAAAGAGCTATGAGCCAAGAGTTTAGTTGGCAAAGATCGGCTCTCGAATACGAAATTATGTATAAAGATGTTTGTGGAATAAAGGAACCATCCCCAGATGTTGCTGAAGTTGAAAAATTTTCTTACGGACAATCAGCGGATCCATCTTTAAGAAAAAGTATGACTTAATTTTTTAATGGAATTCTCTTTATCAGAATTAAACTATGTTTTGGGGGATATAAAAAATCTTGGCGATGAAAAAAAAGATTTATTGAATTTTAAAAATATAAGTATTGATAGTAGAACTTTATTAAGTAGTGATCTTTTTATTGCGATCAAAGGTAAAAATTTTGACGGACATAGTTTTCTCTCAGAGGTTTTAAATAAAGGAGTTCAATCAGTAGTAATTAAAAAAGGTATGCAAAAATTACTTCCTAGTGAATTCCCTTGTTGGGTTGTAGATGATACCTTAGAGGCCTTTCAAAAACTAACATTGCTAAAAAGAAAAAAATTAAATATCCCTATTGTTGCGATAACTGGTTCAGTGGGTAAAACGACAACAAAAGAAATGATTGGCGAAGTTTTAAAGAAACTTGGAAGAATTAAAGTATCCAGAGAAAATTGCAACAATGAAATTGGCGTTGGTCTTACTATCCTTGGGACCGATATAAAAGATAAAGTTTTGGTTCTTGAGATGGGAATGAGAGGTCTTGGACAAATTGAAAATTTATCTAAATATAGCGAACCAGACATTGCAGTTATTACTAACATTGGGACAGCCCATATTGGATTGTTAGGATCGAAAAAAAATATTACTTACGCAAAGTGTGAAATTAGCAAGTTTTTAAATCCTAAAGGAGTCGTAATCATACCAGCCAATGATTCATTACTAGAGAAAACTTTAAAAGAAGACTGGAGAGGTAGAGTAATAAAAGTAGAGCTGTTAAATATAGAAAATCAAAATGAGAATTTTAAGAGAGATTATAATTTGCGAGGATTTTATAATCCTTCGAATAAAACAATTTTAATTGAAGAAAATACCTTTGAAATTTCATTTGAGGGATTTCACAATGCTTCGAATTTCT
The DNA here is from genome assembly GCF_017696175.1 of Prochlorococcus marinus XMU1404. Taxonomy (NCBI): domain Bacteria; kingdom Bacillati; phylum Cyanobacteriota; class Cyanophyceae; order Synechococcales; family Prochlorococcaceae; genus Prochlorococcus; species Prochlorococcus marinus. The sequence goes on from NZ_JAAORE010000001.1 coordinate 592,198, forward strand.
TGTTTGCTTATGCAGCTGCTAAAGAGTTAGGCATTGATTTTAAAAGTTTTAATAAATTTGATTTTGTAAGTTTAGGTGGAAGGAATAAAGTTCTTAAATCAGTTAAAACAACAATATATGATGAATCATATAATGCTTCGCCAGAGTCAGTAAAAGCATGTATTGAAAACCTGCTTGAAAAACCAAGAAATAAATTTTTCATATTTGGAAGTATGCAAGAATTGGGAAAAGAATCTGAAAAATATCACAAGGAAATATTCAACTTAATAAATAATTCAGAAATAGAAAAGTGCTTATTTATTTGCGATAAAAAAAATGAAAAAATTTACACCAATTATCTGAAAGATAAGAAAAAGTTCGTAGTTTTAAATCATATTAAAGATGTCCCTTTTGAGATAAACAAATCTACTAAAAAAGGTGATTCTATTCTTATTAAAGGGAGCAGATTTTGGCAACTTGAAAAAATTATTGAATTAATTAACTAGACTAGGATTTCTTTCTTTCCCAATTTTCTATATTTACTTGCTTAGTTCTTGAGATTGCTAATGAATTATCTTTGGAGTCTTTTGTGATCACTGAACCAGCTCCTGTTGTAACTGATTCCCCGAGATTTATTGGAGCTACAAAAACTGTATTTGCACCAATACTGGAATTTTTACCAATTTTTGTTTGATGTTTTTTCTGACCATCAAAATTTGCAGTAATAGTGCCTGCTCCAATATTTGTAGATCTTCCAATAATAGAATCGCCAATATAACTCAAATGGTTTACTTTAGATTCTTCCTCTAATTGACTATTTTTTATTTCAACAAAATTACCTATTTTGCTAAAGGAAGATATTTTGGAATTAGGTCTTATATGACTGTAGGGACCAATTTTTATATGATCTATTATTTGCGAATCATAAACGGTGGAATTTGAGATTTCACAATTTAATCCTATTTTAGAATTTTCAATAAAAGTATTTGGTCCAATAACGCAATTATTAAATATTTTGGTATTCCCTCTTATGTGAGTATTAGCCTCTATAATTACATCTTTGCCAATCTCCGCTTCTTCACTAATTGAACAACTTGCTTTATTGATGAATGTTACACCATTAAGCATATGTTTTTCCTTGATTAAATTCTGAATAATTTCTTCGCACGTTGATAGTTGTATTCTATTGTTAATACCTTGAAGCTCTCCATCATCATCTATTTCTAGGCTTATTGAATTCTTTAGTAAAGATATAGTATCAGTTAAATAAATTTCTTTCTGGTTATTATTACTCTGTAATTTATTTATGATTTTTGACAAATTTTCCCAGTTGAAACAGTAAACACCTGCATTTATTAATAAATTAAGGCGTTCTTGATTAGTGCAATCTTTTTCTTCAACAATTCTTTCTATTAAATCCTCTTTCAAAAAAACTCTGCCATACCCATGAGGATTTTTTTTACTTGTTGTTATCAAAGAAACATCAGCATTTTTTGAATTATGTAAATTTAAAAGCCTATTTAAAGTATCAGGCTTAATAAGAGGTACATCTCCATTGAGCACCAAAAGTTTTCCTTTATTTTCTTTTACTTCTTTACAAAGTACCTGTATAGCATGACCAGTTCCTAATTGAGGATCTTGAATTACAAAATGGATTTTTTTATTGTTTTGGATTGAGTCTTGGACTTCTTTTGATTTGTGTCCAGTAATTACGAAGATTTGATCGGGATTTAATTCAATACATGAATCAATTACTCTCTGTAAAAGACTTTTGCCAGAAATTTTATGTAAAACTTTTGGCAATGAGCTTTCCATCCGAGTACCCTTGCCTGCAGCTAATATGGCAACACTAAGCATATTTTTTTGAATATATATCTAAATCTAACTCCTAGAGGCCGACTTCGTCATTCCCCATTTTGTTCTCCATTTTTTTGTAGATAAAAGATTTGAGGATAATTGCTCATCTAATCTTTTACTAATGATATCTTCCTTACTTGAGTTTAAATTTTGATCTCGATAAGGAATACTTGCTTTTGTTAAAAGATGTTCCTCTTCCATGACAGATAACTTATCGAAATTTGAATTGAGTTTAAATTTAAACTTATCAAATTTTGCTATAGCGACAGTACCCTGACTCCAATAATTTCTAGAATTCAAATTTGGTTTAATTGTAAAAATCTCTAAACCTAGATTTCTTAATGTCTTTCTCACTGCCGCTGAAGAGGAATAAGTTATTAAATATCCCTGAGGATTGAGTTTTTGCGACACCTTAGATAAAAATTCAATCGTCCAAACTTGTGGGCATTTTTGAGGGGAAAACCCATCTAAATATATCAGATCGAATTTTTTTGTAGCAGGAATAATATTAATTTTTTCTCTAGCATCGCCCCACAAAATTTTGCAGTTAAAAAATTTATCCTCAAAGCAATTTTTTCGATACAATGATGAAAATATTTGTTGGATTTTTGGAGCCCATAAATTCTGAAATGATTGATTCTTTAGCGCATATTCAAGAGGCTTTTTATCTATCTCTAAGGCATACCAATTTAAATACGATTTTTGTTTAATTAATTCGTTTATTAAAGAAGCAGTATTATATCCTAACCCAAAACATATATCCAAAACTTCAAGAGATCTGCCCTCGAATCTTTGCAAATCAGAAGGGACTGTAAACTTTTTTTTTGTTTCCTCTAATGCTCCTAATAAGCTATGAAAATTCTCTTGAAAAAAAACACTTCTTAAAGAGTAACTCCCATCTTTTGTTAAAACTTCTATTAATTCGGACAAAAAAATTTTTAGTTAACTAATTTTGCAAGATCATCCCAAAAAGCAGGATATGAAACATTAGATGCATCTGCTCTTATTATCTTTGAGGTGCCTTTGGCAAGAAGTGAAGCAATAGCAAGACTCATTGAAACTCTATGATCAGTCTCACTGTCTACCTCCGCAGAATTAAATTGTGATTGTCCATTTATAATTAATCCATCCTCTTTCTCTGATATTTCAGCACCGAATTTGCGTAGCTGTCTTGTCATAACTTTTAATCGGTCTGTTTCCTTAACTCTTAATTCCTGAGCATCCTTAATTTCAGAAACTCCATCACAAAAACAGGCCGCTACCGTGAGAATAGGAATTTCATCTATAAGTTTTGGCAGGAGATCTCCCTCAATAGTGAATGATTGTAAATTATTTGCAGTCTTCACTTTGATAGATCCAATAGGTTCTCCAGCAACTATTGATTTATCTAAAACCTCATAATTGCAACCCATTGAATCCATTACATTTAATATTCCTGTTCTAGTAGGGTTTAATCCAACATTCTTAATTAAAATCTCTGAATTTGGAACAATAGATGCAGCAATCATCCAAAAGGATGCAGAGCTTATATCTCCAGGGATTAATATTTTTTGACCAATTAAGTTAGCCCCTGACTTAATTACTACATTTCTTCCAAATTCCCCTCTAACACTTATATCTGCCCCAAATGCTTTTAACATTCTTTCGGTATGATCTCTTGAAGATGCTGGCTCAATAACGGAAGTAGTTCCAGAAGCCTTGAGGCCTGCTAATAATATTGCAGATTTTACTTGCGCACTTGCTACAGGGGTTCCAATAAGACATCCTTTAAGTTTTTTCCCCTCAATTGAGATTGGAGCTTTGTTACCTCTTTCTCTCCCTAAGATTTTGCCACCCATCAAAGATAATGGTTTACCTACTCTTCCCATCGGTCTCTCATTAAGAGAACTATCCCCAGTTAAAATGAAATTCTTATGTTCTTGACCAGCTAATAATCCCATTAATAACCTCATAGTGGTTCCAGAATTGCCACAATTGAGAATTTCTTCGGGCTCTTTTAATCCATTTAGGCCTACGCCTGAAATAGTAAATGGCTCATCTTTTTTTATTTCTGGAATATTTACACCTAATTTCCTAAGACAATCAGCAGTTGAAAGTGGATCTTCAGAATGTAAAAAGCCCTCAATAGTAGTCTCACCTTGCGCAATACTCCCGATTATCAATGCTCTGTGAGAAATAGATTTGTCCCCTGATACTTTTATTTTTCCTCTTAAATTTCCTCCACCTTTAATTGTGCGGATATTATTCATTTTCAAACTAGTACTTAAATAGATTTTTACTTATGCAAACTAGATATATCTTATCAATAAGTTTGTTTTTTAAAAAAAAATATTCAAAGTAAGTAACTGTTTTCTATAATAAAGCCAGAAAAGGGATTTAATCATTAATCTTACTTATTATCACGTTGCAAATGATGTTCCAGAAATAAGTCCAGATATTGCAGTTGTAATAGATGTTTTAAGAGCCACAACTACAATTTCTTGGGCTTTAAAAAATGGAGCTGACTCAATACAAGTATTTGCAGATTTAGACTTGTTGAAAGAATCTGCGAATAAATGGCATTCTCATCAGAGAATAATGCTTGGAGAGAGAGGGGGCAAGAAAATTGAAGGATTTGATTTAGGTAATTCTCCTTTATCAGTTACGAAAAAAGTAGTTAAAGGTAAAAGACTATTTATGAGTACGACTAATGGTACTAAATCGCTACAAAAAGTTCAAAATGCAAAGCATTTATTTGCTATGGGACTTCCAAATAGAAGAGCAGTTGCAGAAAAAATTATCTCATTAAAAAGTGAAAATGTTCTAATACTTGGGAGTGGCTGGGAAGGTTCATATTCGCTTGAAGATTCTTTAGCTGCTGGTGCACTGGCCTCATACTTGGAAAGAAACTGTGAATTTGAAGTTAATATTATTAATGACGAATTACAAGCTGCTTTGGCTCTTTGGAATTCTTGGAAAAATGATATTATGAAATGTTTAAAAACTGCAACTCATGGTAAAAGATTGACAAACCTTGGTAATTATGAAGAAGATTTTAAATGTTGCTCTGAACTTGATTGCTTAGATATTGTTCCTGCTCAAGTTGAAAGAGGTGTAATTCGTGCCTCATAATTTACGAATTAATTTATCAGGAGTAATGTTTTGACTGATTTTTTGGTAGCTGCATTGCAAATTACGAGTACTTCAAATTTCGAAGCGAATTTTGTTGCAGCAGAAGAACAGATTGAGGTAGCAGCTAGAAGAGGCGCTGAATTAATCGGATTACCTGAGAATTTTGCCTTTTTGGGAGGAGATGATGAAAAACTTAGATTAGCCTCTGAACTATCAATAAAGTGTACAAATTTCCTCAAAACCATGGCACAAAGATATCAAGTATTTCTGTTGGGAGGAGGATATCCTGTTCCTGCTGGAGATGATAGTCATACTCTAAATAGGTCAGCACTCTTTGGAAGGGATGGACAGGTCCTAGCAAAATATGACAAAATCCACCTGTTTGATGTTGATTTACCTGACGGGAATTTATATAAGGAATCGTCTACTATTCTTTCAGGAGAAGAATATCCTCCAGTTGTAGATGTTCCTGGTTTATGCAAGGTTGGATTATCAATTTGTTACGATGTTAGGTTCCCTGAACTTTATAGATATTTGTCTGCGAATGGTGCGGAGTTAATTATGATTCCAGCAGCTTTTACAGCATTTACTGGGAAAGATCATTGGCAAATCCTATTACAGGCAAGAGCGATTGAAAATACAGCATATATAGTTGCTCCAGCGCAAACTGGAATTCATTACGGAAGAAGGCAAAGTCATGGCCATGCAATGGTAATCGATCCATGGGGTACCGTCTTGTCTGATGCTGGAAAAACTCAAGGTGCTGCAATAGCACCGGCTGATAAAGAGAGAGTCAAGAAAATTAGGGAGCAGATGCCTAGTCTCAAACATAGAAAAAATAAATTGTTTGCAAACTAATGGCAAAGTTTTTAAATAGTAAACTTTTTCGCTGCTTATCTGTTTTTATATTTTTAAATTCTACGATCTCCCCATTAAAGTCATCTAGTGCTTTAGCTGCATGGGAGTTAGATAATAATGGGGTTTTAGAATTAAGAACTAAGTCAAATACAAATTTAAAAGCATACTTTCAAAAGTCTAACCAGATCTTTGGAGATAGATTCTGGATAGATTTCCCAGGAGAATTAAGAAATCCAAGAACAATAAAAGGTAATGGTCCAATCAAAGAAATTAGGTTAGGCAAACCAAAAAAGGGCTCAACAAGACTAGTAATTGAATTTAAGGAAGCAACTGATTTAAGTCCTTTGACTTGGCGATTGATTGGCTTAAATCAAAATAGGTGGAAAATTAAATTATTCAAACCAAAATATCCATTTAAGAAAATAAGTGAAGGAGTTGTGGAAAAGAGCATAAGAAATGTTAAGGCAAATCAAAAATCAACTTATATAAAGAAGAGAGGTCATGATTCATTGCAATTGCCCAACGTAAAACAAAATAAATATTCCGTTGTTATAGATCCAGGACATGGAGGACCTGATCCAGGCGCAATAGGGATTGGAGGTTTAAGAGAAACAGATATTGTACTAGAGGTTGCCAAAATAGTTGAAAAGTTACTTTCTGAGAAAGGTGTCAAAGTAAGGCTAACTAGAAAAAATGAAGTCGATTTGGATTTAGCTCCAAGAGTTTCCTTCGCTAACAGGATAGATGCAGATATCTTTGTAAGTATTCATGCAAATGCTTCAAGAGGAAAAAGGAGGGATATTAATGGATTAGAGACTTTTTACTATAGAGGGTGGAGAGGTCGACTACTTGCTAAAAGAATTCAAAAAGAAATTCTAAGAGTTTCTCCTGGGAGTCCTGATCGAGGAGTTAAACAAGGTAGATTTTATGTAATTAAAAATACTAAGATGCCTGCAGTTCTTGTGGAAATTGGTTTTTTAACAGGAAGATTAGATGCGAGAAGATTAGAAAAGACTACCCATCGTAAAAGAATTGCTTATGCAATTTCGAAAGGCATTCTTGAATATCTTTCTAAAATAAGGTGAAACTCAAAGTAGGTATATTTGACAGTGGTATAGGTGGTTTTACTGTCCTTAATTCTTTACTTAAAACTCGTAAAGATGTTGAAGTTTTTTATTTAGCTGATACAAAGAGAATTCCCTATGGGAATAAAAATCCTAAAGAGATAAGAATAATTGCAAAAGAGATTTGTACTTTTTTTGAAGACAAGAATTTAGATGCACTTTTAATAGCTTGTAATACAACAAATGCATGTGCACTAGATATTATAGAAAAATACTTAAGTATTCCTTGTTTTGACCTTATAAACTCAGTCTCAGAAATAGTTAATAAACAAATAATTGGTGTCTTGGCAACACCAACAACAGTTAAATCATCATATTACAAAAATTCTATTAGTTCTAAAAAAGCAAATTTGAAAATATTTCAACAAGAATGTCCAGAATTTGTATCAGAAATTGAAAAAGAAAAGCTAAATTTTGATAAGTTAGATTACTTTTCGAATTTGTATCTCGGACCTCTATTAAATAAAAATATTGAAGAATTAATACTTGGATGTAGTCATTATCCTTTAATTTATGACTTTTTAAGAAATAAAATTGACTCAAATATAAAAATCATTGATCCAGCAGAAGCGTTAATAAAAAAATTTAATCAATCTTTTATTAATTCAGAAATTGACGGCTATGAAAGTATTTCTAGAGATAATATAAAATTCTTTGTTACTTCAGATAAAGATAAATTTTACAGAAAAATTAAAATTTGGCTTGAAATTAATAAAGAAATTAGGTTGGTTAACCTCACAAGCAATGTTTGATTCCTTAATATATATGAGAGGTCAATCATGAACACAGTAACAGAACTACTACAACCAGTTGAAAATGATCTTGATGATCTTATTCTTGAACTGAAAAATCTAATTGGAGCTGGTCATCCAATTCTTCAAGCGGCAGCAGAGCACTTATTTAGTGCTGGAGGAAAAAGACTGAGGCCTGGAATAGTTTTGTTGATTTCAAAGGCTATATCCCCAGAATTGATTCTAAAAGATAAACATAAAAGACTTGCTGAAATAACTGAAATGATTCATACAGCATCATTAGTTCACGATGATGTTGTTGATGAGGCTTCTACGAGAAGAGGTGTTGATACTGTTCATAGTAGATTTAATACTAGAGTAGCTGTATTGGCCGGTGACTTTTTATTCGCTCAAGCAAGTTGGCACTTGGCAAATCTTGATAATGTAAATGTTGTTAAATTACTTAGCAGGGTAATAATGGATTTAGCTGAAGGTGAAATCAAGCAAAATCTAAATAGGTTCGATTCTGCTCAATCATTTTCTAAATACATAAACAAAAGTTACTGTAAAACTGCATCTTTAATAGCTAATAGTTGTAAGGCAGCTGGGGTTCTAAGTGATTTAGATGGTGAAAGGTTAAACTCACTTTACGATTTTGGTAAGAATATTGGTTTGGCATTCCAAGTCGTAGATGACATACTTGATTTCACTGGGAATGATAAACAACTTGGGAAACCTGCTGTAAGTGATCTTGCTAGCGGATATCTTACTGCACCAGTTTTATATGCTTTAGAAGAGAATAAGAAACTGTCCGTTCTTATAAATAGAGAACTTGCTGAAAAAGATGATTTGGATAATGCTCTAAGTATCATTATGAACTCTAATGCAATCGAAAGTTCCAGAAAACTAGCTGAGGATTTTGCAATGCTTTCTAAAGAAGCCATAGCTTGGATTCCAGACTCGGAATACAAAAGGGCATTAATGGCTTTGCCAGAATTTGTCCTTGGCCGCATTTATTAAATCTTTAAAAAAATTTACAGCTAAATTATTATTAAAATTTTTGAAAATCACAAATTTTTCGATTAAGTTTATAAAACATATAATTATTTAATGTCATTAGATAAAAAAAATTCAATTAACAATATCCTAGAAGAAAATAGAATTTTTCCACCTTCAAAAGAATTTTCAGAAAACTCAAATATTAGATCTCAAAAAGAATTATTTAGTTTAAAAAAACAAGCACTAGATGATCCAATTCAATTTTGGGAATCTTTTGCAAAATCTGAATTAGATTGGTTCGAGTCCTTTCAAACTGTACTGGATACCGATAATGCACCATTTTTTAAATGGTTTAAAGAAGGAAAACTCAATATTACATATAACTGCTTAGATAGGCATATTAAACAAGGACTTGGAGAGAAAACTGCACTGATATGGGAAGGCGAACCTGGAGATAGTAAAAAATATACTTATAAAGAACTTCTAAAAGAAGTCTGTAAAGCGGCAAATGCATTGAAAGCTATTGGAGTAAAAAAAGGAAATTTAGTATGTATTTATATGCCAATGATTCCTGAAGCAATGTTTGCGATGTTGGCTTGTGCAAGAATTGGAGCTCCACATTCAGTTGTCTTTGGGGGATTCTCTTCAGAAGCTTTAAAAGATAGATTAATTGATGGAAATGCTAAATTTGTTATCACTGCAGATGGTGGATTTAGAAAAGATAAGGTGATCGAGCTTAAAGAAGCTGTTGATAAGGCAATTGTAAGTGGGGCAGATAAAGTCGTTGAAAAAGTAATCGTTGTTCAAAGAACTAAAAAAAATATTTCTATGGTAGAAAATAGAGATTTTTGGTGGCACGAATTATTAAAAGATCGCAAAGATTGGTGTGAGCCTGAAATTATGAAAAGCGAAGATAGACTTTTTATTCTTTATACTTCAGGCTCTACGGGAAAACCTAAAGGTGTAGTTCACACTACGGGTGGTTATAATCTTTGGACACATTTGACCTTTAAATGGATTTTTGATTTAAAAGACGATGATATTTACTGGTGTACTGCTGATGTTGGTTGGATTACAGGCCATAGTTATATAGTCTATGGCCCCTTATCTAATGGCGCTACAACTCTAATGTTTGAGGGAGTACCAAGACCTTCTAATTTAGGAGCTTTTTGGGAAATTGTTCAGAAATATAAGGTTTCCATTTTTTATACTGCGCCAACTGCGATAAGGGCATTTATGAAGTCTGGTCGAGAAATTCCTGATAAATATAATCTTGAGAGTCTTAGACTTTTGGGTACTGTTGGAGAACCAATCAATCCCGAAGCTTGGATATGGTACAAAGATGTAATTGGCAAAAATAAATGCCCCATAGTCGACACATGGTGGCAAACTGAAACTGGCGGCGTAATGATAAGCCCTTTGCCAGGAGTGGTTCCAACAAAGCCAGGTTCTGCTACTTACCCGTTACCTGGAATTGAAGTTGAAGTTGTTGATAAGAATGGGAATAAGGTAATGGAGAACGAGGGTGGTTATTTAATTATTAAGAAGCCTTGGCCAGGAATGATGAGAACAATTCATGGTAACCAACAGAGATACTTGGAGAGTTATTGGGAATATATTTCTTTTAAAGGAGAAAAGAATGTTTATTTCGCTGGAGATGGAGCACGTATTGATAAAGATGGATACATATGGATTATGGGGAGAGTTGATGACGTTATAAGTGTCTCAGGGCATCGGTTAGGAACTATGGAAATAGAATCAGCTTTGGTTAGTCATAAATCAGTTGCGGAAGCTGCTGTTGTAGGGAGAAGAGATGATTTAAAAGGTGAAGTAATAGTCGCTTTTGTCTCTTTAGAAAAAAATGTTAATACTTCTTCAGAATTAGAAGATGAATTAAAGAAACATGTTGTTAAAGAAATTGGAATTATTGCCAAGCCAGAAAAAATTATAATTTCTGAATCTCTCCCAAAAACACGAAGTGGGAAAATTATGAGGAGAATTTTGAGATCTTTAGCTGCTGGAGAAAAAATAAGTGGTGATATTAGTACTCTTGAAGATAGTTCTGTGTTGGAAAAGTTGAAAGAAAAATCTTAATCGCATTCATCAATTAAATTTGAAATTTTTTTTATAGTATTCCTTTTTAAATCATCGTCTGCCCAATCTCCTAAAAAATTTTCTCTTAGTCCTGCACTTGCAATAATAGTGTGAGTTCCTTTTAAGATTATCCCCTGAGAATCGTCTTCTTTTCTTGCTTTAAGACAAGAAAATAATTTATCTGTTTGATCTAATTCGTCTGATTTGAATTTTATTAGGAAGTTATTTTTTTGACTATAAGTTTTTTCAATTATCCGTAAAGTCTTTTCTGGACTTGGGCTGAATTCACTCCTGAATTCTAATTTTTGAGCAAGCTGTTTCAATAATGGAATTGATTTGCTTGCACTAAAGTTATTGAAACTAATTGATATAAATTTTTCACAATTCCTTCCACCATCAGGAGAAATTAAGTGAAGTTTGCAGCCTAGGCTATGACCAATTCTTATTGAAGGAATTGATGAACCTATTCTTTTAGATAAGGACATTCTGCAATTTTTAAAATCCTTCCATGCCTTAATGGCAATTTGTTGGTGGTCAAATTGTGGAGTGTACTTGTATGCGTGTACTGCATAATTTTTATGAATTAGGCTCTCTATGAATCTTCTATAGGTTAAATCTGGTTTAGAAGCTAAATAACTTCCACCGATAAATTCCACAATTTTCTTGGGTCTTGAAGGCCAATAACAAAAATTGTTAAATTGATATTTTGTAAAAGTCATTTTTATAAGTTTATTTTTTTAATCTAAAAATGTTTTAAGGCTTATTTTCTTTTAAATTTGTTTAATTAATATTAATTTAAAAGAAATTCTTATGAAATGCGTCAAGATAAATGAAAGTGTCTTCAGCTAATTGGAACTATTTAAAAAAAAAGAATTAAATCAATTAGATTTTCTTCAGGGCCAAATTAATAGTAAACCTTCTGAAAAAAGTGTTACTAATCAAAATAAAAAAATTAAAAAAATTTTAATTATTGATACTGAAACAACAGGTTTAGATGAAAATAAAGATGAAGTTATAGAAATAGGTGGTATTTTATTTGATGTATCTTTTAAATGTGTACTTTCACAGGTCTCATTTTTATTACCAGTAAATAATAATGAAGCTGAAGATGTAAATGGTATATCTCCAGAAGTAACTAATATCTCACAACCGTGGGAATATGGGTTGAATTTCTTTTTGAAACTTGTTGATTCTTCCGATTTGATAGTCGCGCATAATGTAGAGTTTGATAAGAAATGGTTTGGCAAAGGAAGATTGCCCAAACTTAATAAAAAATGGATATGCAGTTTAGAGGATATTAATTGGTCTTTTCAAAAATCACTAAAAAATAGACCTTCAGTAACTGATTTGGCTTTATCTTTTTCAATACCTGTTTGGAATTTACATAGAGCTTTATCTGATTGCTTTTACATATCTGAGGTCTTCAAAAAATGCGACAATTTAGAAGAACTTTTACTTAAAGCAACTGAACCGAGGTTTTTATATAAGGCATTGGTTAGTTATGAAGATAGGTCTTTAGCTAAAAATGCTGGTTTTAGATGGAATAGTCCTGTGCAAGGAGCTTGGTCAAGAAAATTAACTACTGAAGAGGCAGAAAATCTTGATTTTAGAGTTGAGATTTTAAATTGATATTTAATTAATTTTTGTCTAAGAAGTTATCTAGTGCGTTTTACAGGGCATCCATTTATTACCCATTTTATGTGCTCCGACACATCCGTATTTTGAAGCAGCCTTTTCAGCTTCTTGTTTAGTATTAAATAGATCTAAAGTAAGATTTTCTTTTTTTGAATTAGAAATTTGTTTGGAATGTCTATGATGATTACTTTGAGAACTAGGTGAATACTCCCATACTCCCATAGTAGTAACCCCAGCAGAGATAATTCCCATCCCAACTACTGATAAATTCACTATCCCCATTGCTACCGCACCAAAAGAAAATACACCCATTGGAACTACTCCAATACTTATTACTCCCATTGGCACTATTCCAACTGAAACGATTCCAAGGGGTGCTATTCCAAAAGCAATCTTTTTTGGTTTTGTACCACAATGTTGATTATTATTATTTTTAATAATTCCCAATGGTTTTTCTAAATGTTAAATTAAAATTATCTCATAGAACAATCAATCAAAATTTAATTTCTTTTAAAATAAAAAATTTTGAATTATTTCACAGAACTTTGAATAACTTAAAAAATCTTAGAGGAACGGTAGACCTATTACCTAATCAATTAATAAAGTGGCAAAATGTTGAGAAAATTGTTTTGGAGCAACTTTCAAGAGCATCTATCAAAGAAATAAGAACACCAATATTAGAAATGACTGAGTTATTTATAAGAGGAATAGGTGAAGGAACTGATGTTGTCAGTAAGGAAATGTATACATTTCTAGATAGAGGAGAGAGGTCTTGCACTCTTAGGCCTGAAGGGACTGCCTCTGTCGTACGAGCATTAATACAAAATGGAATGTCCTCTAATCCTCTTCAGAAACTTTGGTACATGGGCCCTATGTTTAGATATGAAAGGCCTCAAGCAGGGAGGCAAAGACAGTTTCATCAGTTAGGTGTTGAGTTTGTAGGATATGAATCAGTGAGAAGCGATGTTGAAATTATTGCTTTGGCTTGGGATATCTTAGGAAAATTAGGAATTAAAGAACTTAATCTTGAAATAAATACCTTGGGCGACCAAGATGATAGATTGAAATTTCAAAAATCTTTTTTAGGATGGCTAGAAAAAAATAAAAATTCTTTAGATTTAGATTCTCAGAATAGGATTAATAAAAACCCTTTAAGAATTTTAGACTCTAAGAATATTCAAACAAAGAAAATCCTCGCAAATGCCCCAAGACTATTTAATTTCTTGTCTGAAAAAAGTCAAAAAAGATATTCTGAATTAAAAAATCAATTAGATAGTTTAAAAATACCTTACTTGGAAAACCATAATTTAGTGAGAGGTTTAGATTATTACAACCATACAGCCTTTGAAATTACTAGTGGTGCTCTAGGATCACAAGCTACAGTTTGCGGAGGAGGAAGATATGACGATTTAATAAAACAAATGGGGGGTGCAAACACTCCTGCAATTGGATTCGCGATTGGTTTAGAAAGATTAATTCTACTGGCAGGGAAAGAGCTTGAAGTTCCAAGAAATACCGATATTTATATTATTAATCAAGGTTTAATTGCTGAAACGTTAGCCATAGATTTATCTAGAAAATTAAGAAATTATGATTTATTGGTCGAATTAGATTCAAGTGGATCCTCTTTTTCTAAACAATTTAAAAAAGCTAATAAACTAAAATCCAAAAGTATTATAGTAATAGGTGATGATGAGGCAGCTAAAAAAGAATTTATTATTAGATTGTTTGATAAATCAAGTGATGGAAATAAAGAAGAGGTTATATCTTTTGAGAATAATACTAAGTTGGAAAATTGGCTAAATAATAACTTACTTTTAAAGTGATGATAATAGGATTAACGATAATTTTTATTTTTATAATAATTTTCTACCATTGGAAAAATTTTATTAAATTCTGTAGGAAAAAAAAAGTTATTAAGTCAAATAATTTAACAACCTTTAATAAGAAAAATCTCAATAATTGGATGAATTTAACAAAAAAAGAAAGATATAATTTATCTAAACAAGACTCAATTACATATTTGGATAAAAGAAGAATTCTTTTGGCTGAAATTAGAAAAGAATATAAAAATATATCTCAAGTAAATTCTAAGAAGAGCATAAATCAAAAATAACTATGGAAAATTGCTGGACTTCTAACAAACCCATAAATGGATTGAGACATTTTGTTTTGGTTAATGAGACGAAAGAAAAAGGGAATATGATTTTTTTGCTGGTTTCAGTTATTGATTCTGAAATTAATTTAAAAGTTACGTATGGTGAATTAATAAATAGTGGAAATTGGAAAAAAGGATGGCTTAATCTTACTAAGATTGAATCGATTACTAAAGAATATGCTGATTATAAAATCTGCAAAAAAGTGGAAGGTATAGATGAGATATTCGTTAACCAAGATTCTTTATTTAATATTTCTTAATTTGATATATATCTTTTAAATCATTTTTCTCTATAAATACTAGGTTTTTTCTTACTTAATAATTATTTATAAAATTTACCCCTTTCAAAAAAATAAAATAAACGTTATCAAGGATTAACAATATTTACTTAATTCATGTTAGGAGATATCTGGATCTCTTCTGAGTTGACCGCAGAAAAATTAGGAATAACTGAAATTAAACTTTCTTTTTTACGTGAAAATGGAATACTAAAACCTGGAATTCATTGGAAAAGCTCTCCGCTGGGTCAGAAAAAACCTTGGAAACCTAAAGCGCTTTATAATATAAAAGTGTGCAGTAACATTATTAATAAATTTTATTTTGAAGAAAACGATAATATTGCAGCCTAAAAAATATATTTTTTAAAGATAAATATACATTTGTTATGTAAAATTTCTATTCGATTAGATTTTCATCCTTACACTCGATTAGGGTATTTTGCAAAGTTGGATATAAGTTAATCATTTTTATATATTGTTGTGATTTTCTATAAGATTTTGCTGCTTTTTTGTAATGAACTTCCGATTTCATTTCTAGTGAAATTTTTCTAGAAGACTTTTGAGAAGTAGTCATGATGTTTTATGTCTTAACCCCTTTTTAATAATTGTTTGAGAATGAGGCAATAAATAAAATGACTTAATGAAACAAAACATCATTTAATGTCAGCAAAAAGAAATTTATTAAACATATTTGAATTGAAAAATGCTGATCTCTTTTGCGAAACTTATATTTCTTAGAATAATATTTCTTCATTAAATCTACCTTCTTTGCTCTTTAGATAGCCCGAGTAAGGTTTTTTGTTAATCAATAGCTAGGATTACTAACCTTTACAATTTTGTTATGAATTCAACTGTTTGGTGAAATATAAAGTATTCTCAAAACGTTTAAGCTAATCAATTCCTAAATGCAAACCTATGGAAACCCAGATACCACCTATGGATGGTGGGCTGGTAACTCAGGTGTAGCAAATCGCTCAGGAAAATTCATTGCTGCTCATGTAGCTCATGCAGGATTAATTGTTTTCTGGGCGGGTGCGTTCACCCTTTTTGAACTTTCACGATTCGACCCAAGCGTCCCAATGGGTCATCAACCTTTAATCGTTCTTCCTCATTTAGCAACTCTTGGAATAGGGTTTGATGCTAATGGCGTTGCGATGGGAGATACTAAGCCTGTTCTAGCTATAGCAATAGTTCACTTAGTTTCTTCTATGGTTTTAGCAGCCGGGGGACTTTTACATTCTTTATTGCTTCCTGGGAATTTAGAAGATTCTGATGTTGCAAGAGCTAGAAAATTCAATATTGAATGGGATAATCCTGACAAATTGACATTTATTCTTGGCCATCATCTAATTATTCTTGGTTTCGCAGTTATAGCTTTTGTTGAATGGGCAAGGGTTCATGGAATTTATGATCCAGCTATTGGTTCTGTAAGACAGGTTGAGTATGAATTAAATTTGGCCAAAATTTGGAATCACCAAACAGACTTTTTGACTATTGATAGTCTTGAAGAAGTAATGGGAGGTCATGCTTTCCTTGCCTTCGTTGAAATTACTGGTGGTGCTTGGCATATTGCTACTAAGCAAGTTGGTGAATATACCAAATTCAAAGGTAAAGGACTTCTCTCCGCAGAAGCTGTTCTATCTTGGTCTCTTGCCGGAATAGGCTGGATGGCTATTATTGCAGCCTTCTGGAGTGCAGCTAACACAACAGTTTATCCTACCGAGTTCTTTGGTGAACCACTTGAACTGAAATTTAGTATTTCTCCTTATTGGGTTGATACTGTTGATCTTCCTGATGGTGAATACACTTCAAGGGCGTGGCTAGCTAATGTTCATTACTATTTTGGCTTCTTCTTTATTCAAGGTCATCTATGGCACGCTTTAAGAGCACTAGGCTTTGATTTCAAGAGAGTAACAAACGCTATCAGTAATATTGATAGTGCAACAGTAACTCTTAAAGATTAATCCTTAAATTTCATTACTAATATCAAAGGGCTCCTGTTTAGGGAGCCTTTTTTATTTGAAAAATTTTGTTTATTAATTTAGATTTATAATTATATGTTTTTGAAATCATTGAATATTTTTTCTCTACAGAATAAAGATATTTTTTCAAATTCTCTTTTAATAAGTTTTCTGGGATTATTAATTATATTTTTTTTATTGATATTTGGGAGGAAATTTAAACTGGCTGTTCAACTTGAGAGATTTGGATTGCCAATAGCAGTTATATCAGGAATTTTTGGTATATCTATAGGTCCCTTCGGAGCAATACACTTTTTGCCAAAAGAAATAATCAATGTTTGGAGTAATTTCCCTACTCCTCTTCTATCATTAGTCTTTGCAACTTTGATGATGGGAAGACCTATTCCAAATATAAATGGTTTAGTTAAACCAATTTTTAATCAATTTCTACTAGCTCTTTCTCTAGGTTTCGGACAATTTTTTGTTGGCGGTTTAGTTGTTAAATATTTTTTACCTCCATCTATGGATGCAAATCCTCTAATGGGATGTTTAATAGAGGTTGGTTTTGAAGGTGGTCATGGTGCTGCATCAATAATTGGCGAAAGTTTTAATAAACTTGGTTTCCCAAATGGTTTAGATCTTGGTTTGGCTATGGCAACAATGGGTCTTTTGTCATCATCTATATTGGGTAGCATATTTATTTTTCTTGGGAGAACTTTAGGTCTTTCAGATACTAAGGAAATTATTGAAAAAAAAGATAGTCTAAAAGAAAAAAATAAGACAGGAATTTTTGCAGATTTAAGAATTTTAATAATAAATCTTGGATTCTCAGGTTTGTCAATTTCTTTTGGTGTTTTGCTTCTTAGATTTTTAAGGTATATTTCAAGTCACTTTGGTAATTTTTCGAAGGAAATTATTTTTTCACTTCCTGTATTCCCTTTTATCCTTATAGGTTCCCTACTTATTAGATATATTTTAGAGAAAACTAAAAATACGAAATTAATTTCTAATATCCTGCAAAGGGAGATTGGTATTTTATCTACAGACTTATTGATTTTTACAGCTATGGCGAGTTTAGATATTGCTGTTGTGTTTGATAATTGGATACTAATTTTAGTGTTTACTATTTTTGGTTTATTTTGGAATTTAATTTGCATTGCTTATTTTGCATACTTTATTTTTGATGATTACTGGTTTGAAAAAAGTTTGATAGAGTTTGGAAATTCTACAGGTGTAGTAGCTTCTGGATTACTTCTTTTGAGGCTTGCAGATCCTAAAAACATTTCTAAGACGTTACCAATTTTTACATCAAAACAACTTTTTGCTCAGTTAGTTCTTTCAGGTGGACTATTCACAGTTTTGGCCCCATTACTGATTTCTAAAATTGGACTTGATTATTGGACAGAAATTTGTGCCCTAATTACATTCGCAATTCTTTTTATTGCATTGATTTTTAATAAAGTAGGGATGAAAAATTTTCAATAATAACCCTAGAATGGTTTTAAGCTTATTTTTATTTTGATGTCATTTACTCACTACGATATTCCACCGCAAGAAAATAAAGGGAAGTGGTTTAGGAGTCATTTACTTGGCAGAGAAATTGAACTTGGTGAATTGTATACTCTTGGGTCAAATGATTTGGATTTGCTTATGGCGGAGACTGCAGAAATCAGAAGCGATCTTGACTTTAAGGAAAAAAATATAGGAAAATTTAGGACCGCAGGATATTTTTTGGAGTTAGCAAGAATAATTGAGAAAAGGAAGTTATTGGAAACTTAATTATAGGGAAAATAATTCTTTCTAGAATATTGTTCCCATAAGTCATATTTATACATTAAGGATTTAAATTTTCTATTATTTTCAAAGGTATTTAACCAGTTTCTTATTGAGGGCTCCAAATAATTTGTTCTTTTTTGACTTTCACAAGCAATTTTAAATTGTCTTATAAAAGGCCAAATAGACCAATCAGCGATTGTAGGTTTATCTCCAAAAAAGTATTTATTTTCTGCAAGAAGTTTGTTCCATTTCTTAATAAATTTAATTGCATTTGTAAAATGAAATTCTTCATTACTATTCTGATATCTAGGAGCATATTTAAATCGATCTAAATGATATTTGAATTCATTATCATTTTCATTAATTATTTCAAGAATAGCTTCCTTTTTATTATCAGGAAAATAAATTAATTTAATGTTTTCCTTTTTTGACTCAGAGAGTGCCCATAGGATGATTTCGAGACTTTCTTCAATAACTTCACTATTTTTTTTAATAAGTATTGGAACAGTTTTTGTCTTTGATTTTTTTAGAAAATCTAGGGGTTTATTTTTTAAATCAATTTCTCTTATCTCAACTTTTATTTCACAAATTAATAGGGCCCATCTAGCACGAATAGCATATGGACATCTTCGAAATGAATATAAAATATCTTTTGTCATTTTGTAAAAACTTTTAATTTCTTCTTTTCTTTTAGTATCATCTAGATAGGAACAGAATTAATTTTACAACGAAAATGTCAGGATATGTTTATCTTATTAGAGTTGGAGACCTACATAGAATTGGGAAAACCGATAATCTTGAAAAGAAAATTAAGAAATTAAAACCAGATGAATTATTAACATCAATTTTGACGAAGGAGCCAGAAACTCTTGAAGCAAGGTTACTAAGAAAATATAAGTCGCAAAGAATTCCTGAAACTGGTTATTTGAAGCTTTCTATAAGACAAATTAGAGAATGCAAAAAACAATTTGAATTAAAGGGAAGCTTACCTCACACTTTAGATGCTGAAGTTTCTATTACTCTATTTGCATCTTTTTTATTGTTTTCATTAAGTTCATTGATTTTTTATTATTTAAATTTTGGGTTTGCAAAAGCTATATCTTATTCTTTTGGCATGGCATCTCTACCAATGGTTGTATTATTTATAACAGGTAGTTTTGGAGGATACTTTTCTGAAGATTTATCTCTTTTTTCATTGTTAACTAATCGAATAAAAGGTCTTTTTATAGCAATTGCAATGCTCGCAATGGCTTACTTGATTTTCAATTTAGGTTAAATTTCATAATTACAATTTAAGGCAATTTCAAATGGAACTGATTGGGTCGGTAACTTAAGGATAGTTGAGCATATCTCAGCAATATCTTCTGGTTGTGTCATGCTTGATTTTTCTATTGAAGAGATATTTTGGGCCATTTCTGTATTAACCCAGCTTGGGCAAATTGCTGAAATTCTTATATTTTCATCCCAACCTTTATTTCTCATTGTTTGGCATAATCCCATCAAAGCAAACTTTGAAGAAGAATATGCGGCTAAATCCCCTTTAGATCTTTTCCCACTCATTGAAACTAAAACGATAATTCTTCCTTTGCCTGATGCACATAAATGATCCCAAGAAAGCCTACATAAATTCCAGATTGCTAAAAAATTGATATTAAGAGTATTCATAATGTCTTCTTCATCACCATCTTTGAATAAGAAAGGAACTTTCGATAATACTCCAGAACAATTAATTATTGAATCAAATCCCCCAAACTTATCTAAAGTATTTTTTATCCAATTTTCGGCTGTGAATTTTTTTAATGCATCATAGTGGTTGACTATTATTCTCCCTTTTGGCCATTTTTTTGGATCAATAAAGCTTCCTTTTAAAGATTCTAAATCTCGAATACCAACACTAATTCTATTGCCTTCTTTTAATTCTTTATGTGCAATGTTTAGTCCAATACCCCTATTAGCTCCACTTATTAATATGGTTCTCATTTTTAAACTATATATTAGGAAATATTATCCTAACCAACATCTTAAATTCTCTACCATGCATAATCATCAGACCTTTCTTTACACTCCATGGAGCCTTTAAAAACATTATGCACATTGCGTATACAATCTCTCTTAAAGATAAAGTATCAGTGAGAAAACCATACCATTGATTTTTAGGTAATTTGAAAAAACTGCCAAAAAATTCTCTAAGAAGTTTCTCGTCAAATCTCATGAGTTTTTCTAATCCAAATTGGTAAAGTGATTTCTTTCTAATTAATTCTTTTGACCATAAAGTTTCCCAACCTTTTCTGGCAATATGATAAGTGCTAAGATTTTTGTTTTTAATTGCTTCTGATACTGCTTTTGCAACAAGTGGAGCTCTTCTTAAAACATTACCAATTAAGTATCCAGATGCAGGATGCACCATTGAAGCAGCACCACCATATCCAAGTATTTGCTGTTTGAAATCTGGAATAGGCATATTCATTGGTAGAAACAAACCGAGCTCTTCGTGTTGCATGCTTGTGATGGATATATCTCGATAAGATAGTCTTTTCTCAAGTCTCTCTTTTAAATTTTCCATTGTTAGAGGATTTACTAAACCAAGTGATGTTTCTTCTAGAAAATATTTCCCATTCCCCATATCCATGGCATAAAGAAAAGTGGGAGGTTCCTTTTTTTGCTCTTCATTAAGATGGTCATTTCTATAGTCCATTAGTACAAACTGCCCTTTTTTAAGTGGAGGCTTACTAAAATTACCCACTATCCCGTAACAAGTTTGAACTGCTAAAGGACCACATGATTTTAATTTAAGAAAAACAGGGTCATATCCTGTTGCATCTACTACTAATCTTGCAGAGTAAGTCTTGCCATCTTTTGTTGTTACTGTACTTTTGTATTTGTCAAAATGTATTTCATCTGCAAAGCCTTGATGCCATTTTATGAAAGATTTATTGCATTCATTAAACCAAAAATTGTGGAGTTTCTTTTTATCAAACAGTCCATAATCTAATGAATGTTCCGTAGCTTTATTCTCGTCATCTTGTTCTTCTAAAGCGCCATGCCCAAAAAAACTTACAGTATTTTTCCATCTATATTCAAGTAGATCCTGAAGCCCAAGTTGATCAACTTCTTTCCCCCAAATACCATAAGTGTTTGGCCATGGTTCATCTGGACCATTTGGAGAAAGCACTTCAACATCTAATTTTTCCTTCCCTAAAGCTGATGCAATTGCCATACCTGCAGGCCCTGCACCCAAAACAAGAACATCTGGCATTCTTTCTATTGACATTAAATATAAATCTTAAGATTAATGAAATTTATGGAACAAAGTAATATTTCTGCTACTGGCTTTTTATACTTCATCCAATACTCATAATTAAAGTAGATTTATACTAATCAAATTAGTCATTTACTAGTGACTAATTTTCCAGTGTTTTAACAATAATTTATAAGATTACAAAATAAAAAAACTTATGTAATTTTTTTTATCATTAAAAAATATATAAGTTTTTAAATGATTAAAAATAAGAATATTTTAATTACTGGAGGAAATTCAGGTATAGGGTTTTTTGCAGTTATTAATTTACTAAAGACTAAAAATAATTTATTTATCATTATTAAATCTGAATTAAGAAAGAAAGAATTTATCAAAAAAATTGAGAAATATTTCGATAAAAATTATCTAAGTAATTATTTAAATATTATTGAAAATTCTGATCTATCTGATCTAGAGAATATTACAAAAATTAAAGATTATTTTGTTAGTAAAAAGATTGTTTTAGATGTAGTTGTTTTAAATGCAGGATTACAATATACAGGTTCTTTTTACCCTAAAGTATCTAAACAAGGGATAGAACTAACTTTTGCAGTAAATCATCTTGCACATTTTTATTTGGTAAACATCTTAAAAGAATTTATTAGAGATAACGAAGATTCTAGAATCATTATTACATCATCTGATGTTCACGACCCCAAAAGCTCAGGTGGAAATATAGGAAAGAGAGCAGGACTTAATAATCTAAATAATTTTAGAAAAAAAATTTCTAGGGAATTTTTAAATTTTAATGCTGATGAATCTTATAAAAATAGTAAGTTATGTAATATTTTATTTGCCAAAGAACTTGCAAAAAAATTAAAAATATCCTCTAGTAAAATTTCTGTAATTACTTGGGCTCCTGGTCTCGTAATACCAAATGATGAATCAGGTTTTTTTAGATATAGTAAACGTTTTAACCTATTTGGATATTTGATTTTTTCTAAAGTCGCAAAAAATATTTTAGGAATTTCTGAAAGTACAGAAAATGCAGGAAAGATACTTTCTGAAATCGTACTTGATTCAAATTTAAATAATATTGGTTTTATGCATTTAAGTAATAAACTTATATCTTTTAAAAAACATAAATTAGTTGAAAGTAATGTGAGTGATGAAGCAAATAGTCCTGAGTTGGCATCAAAACTCTGGATTTTAAGTGAAGAGATTTGCGGATCATTTGGCTTTATTACTTTCAATATTTAAGGTTTGTGTTGGGAATGCAAACTCAATATTATTAACTGCAAATTCCTCAATTATTTTTAAATTTATTGATTGTTGAGCTTCCATTGCAGCAAGATAATTATTTGTTGGTATGTAATAAACAAGTTCGAAATTAAGACTGAAGTCGCCAAAATCTGTGAAATGACATCTATCAAAAGAAGCATCTTTTGTCTCTTCAACTATTTTTTTTATTATTGTTGGAATCAATTTCATAAGTTTTGGTGAGGTTTCATAAACAACTCCCAATTTATGCACTAACCTCCTTTTTTCCATTTGTGCGTAATTTGAAATTATGCCATTTGTTAGTGCGCTGTTGCTCATTACTATTACTTCTCCATTAATACTTCTTATCCTTGAGGATCTTACTCCTACTCTTTCAACCATTCCTAGGACTCCATCAGATTTTATAAACTCACCTTTTTGAAAAGGTTTATCAAGTAAAATTGTTATATATTCGAAAAACTCCTGGACTGGATCTTTCAAAGCCAATCCTGCTCCAATGCCGCCCGCACTTAGTAAAGCCCAAATAGCAGTCATTTGAACACCTATATTTTGTAAGAAAAATATTGAACCAATAGTCCACGTTAATGCTTTTATCAAAGGAGTTAGCGAAGATATCATTGAACTGATTGAGGAATCATTAATTTTCGATGTCGATTCTGTTAAAGATCTTATTAAAACTTTGTTTAGAGCTTTTATAAAAATAATTAATATAAATAATTTCAGGATATTCAATAGAACAGAGATAAAAGTTATTTCATCAGCAAATAAATAGTCAATTGAAAAATAAAATGAAAGGAGAAATCCTATAGGTTTTATAATTCCGGAGATCACCTCGAAAATAAAATCATCAAAATTTGTTTTTGTCTTTTTGGAGATCTTTTTAAAAAATATTTTTGAAAGTTTAGAAATTATTATTGAAAATAAAATTCCAATAATAAAAATAGATATTGCAAGAAGGAAGTTTTCAGTAACTAATTTCATATTCAAAAAAACCTTAAAAATTTATCTCTACTAAAATTTTAAATTATCTCTAAACAACAAACCAGTCTTGATTTTTTTTTAACTAATTATTATGTTTCTAATTTCTTTAAATTCTTTTCTATCCGCAGTTTTGCATAATTCAAAAATTATTGATTCAGTAGTTGTTAAAATTGCCCCCCTCTGAGTCATTCTCTGTAATGCTATTTCGTGATCTAACCTATTCCGACTGCTCATGGCATCTGATATTAGGATAACTTCAAATCCTTTTTGTAAACAATCTAAAACTGTTTGTTGAATACAAATATGCGTTTCGATACCACAAACTATCAAATTTGTAATTTTTTTATTTTTAAGTTCTTTTATAAATTCTGGTATGTTAGCTAGGCTAAATTCCATCTTTTCAATTTTTTTAAAACTTGTTTTAGGTAATGATTCAGGGATTGTTACTCCCAATTTGAGTGGGTTCTGTTCTGATACAATTATGTTTTCCTCTAGAATTTGGTAAGCATTTATAAGATTTTTGATGTTTTTGATTATTGAATCCTTATTAAAAATTGGTTTTATTATTTTTCCCTGAATATCAATAATTAGCAACGCGTTTACTTTTGGCGATATTTTTTTAGAGGAGCTTTCATAATCCTTCATCATTACTATATAAAGTTATATCCAACATAATATTTGGGAGAACTTTAGTAAACATTTTAAATCAAAAAGTTGTTTTACTCTCATCTAAAGTTATTATTGAGAATAGCCATGGGTTAACTTTTGTCATTATCCTCTCAATACAATGTCATTACATCCCCTCTCGGCGATGGTTTACATAAAGATGGGAAGAGGTTAACTCCACAAAGGCTTAAAGTTCTAAATTTGTTTGAAAATATTGGCTCTGGGAAACATCTTAGTGCTGAAGAGGTTCATGAGAAGTTAGTCAAATCAAGTTCCAAAGTCTCACTTGCAACAATTTATAGAACTTTAAGACTTTTAGTGCAAATGGGTTTGCTTCATGAATTGGAGCTTAGTGAAGGAGGACACAGATATGAATTGCTTAGTAACGAGACGCCTGATCATCATCACTTGATTTGTATTAGATGTGGAAGAACAGAAGAATTCGAAAATGACGAAGTTTTAGAAGCAGGAAGAGTTGCAGCAAAAGTTAATGGATTTAAACTAATTGAATCATCTTTAAATGTAAGAGCGATATGTCCTAATTGCATTTAGCAGATTTTATTAACTTAAAGTCCCTCCGCAACTTGATCCTGCACCTGCAGTGCACGCAAAACAATGTTCTTTTACCGCTACGCCGTAGTCAAAAGCGAATGATTCATCCAACAGATCAGAAAGTGTCTTTGGTCCTTTATTCTCTCGGAAATTTATCTGTTGGTTAAAGTCACAATCATAAATTTCTCCTAGCCAATTTACACTAATAGTTTTTTTGCACATAAGATTTTCTAAATTTTTTTCATTAAAATTTTCTTTTAGTAATTTGTAATAAGTATTTAGTTTCCCTTCTCTTCTCAGAGATTCTTCATATCTGTTTATTGGCATATTAGTTATTGTGTATAAACTATTAAAAACAATATTATATTTTTCGAATAGTATTTTTTTATAATCCTTTTCCAATATTTCCTGAGAAGGAGGCAGAATTGGGTTTACCGGATTGTAAACAAGATTTAATTGCAATCCATTGTCTTTCTTTCCATAGCCTAAATCATTAAGAATTTTTATAGCATTGATACTTTTTTTAAAAACCCCAATACCTCTTTGAAACTCAACATTATCTTTTTCGTAACATGGTAGCGAAGCAGTAACTATTACTTTATTCTTTGCAAGAAATTGAGGAATATCTTCATAACCTTCTTCAAAGAAAATTGTTAAATTGCATCTATCAATAATATCAACTTGTTTTGTGCTCAAACTAGCTATTAGGTTTTTAAATTCTGGATGCAGTTCTGGCGCGCCACCTGTTATATCTAAAGTCTTGATTTTGTACTTATCAATTATTTTTGGAATAAGAGATATTATTTCATTAGACATCTTTTCAGTCCTTAGGGGACTTGAATTGACATGACAATGCTTACAAGCCTGATTGCATTTATAACCTATATTGATTTGCAATGTTTCTATAGGTTCTTTGTATATTGAGGGGAATTTTTCTTTCATAAATCTATTATTTATAAATTGTAATTGGAAAATTAAAAAGTCAACTATTTTTTTTAAAGTTTGATCTCTTGTTAGCAAGTTCAATAAACCAACTTATATATTCTTTGGGGCCATTTTGAAAAACCATATCAAACTTTAAGTTGTCATAAACATCACTGATGCCTGTTAAACCACTTTTTTTTGTAGAAGGTCTTTCAACTTCACCAGAACTACTATCTACAAAAATTATTTTATTATTAATACCAAATTCATTACCTAGAATTTGTATAAATTCTAAAAAAGATCTGTCACTCCCTCCTCTCAAATAACTCTTCTCACCATTATTTTTTTTTGATGTTACTGTATCACCAACCCCTACAATTAATGGCATATTTTCTTTTTGAATAGTTCTTTTGCATAAATCAATTTTTCCTGTAATAGAATTTGGAGAGTTTCTAAAATTAAAATTATTTCCAAAAGGAGCTTTACCAGTTTTATCCGCAATAAATTTATTTAAAAGAAATAAAACTCCAGAATCTTTAACTGCGCCTTTAATAAGTAATTGTATATCTGTTGATCCAATATCATCTTTAGAAGAAAGTTTAATTGTTTCTTTACCATTTTTATTTCCTAAATTTGGTGAAATATGGAGGAAAAATGAGTTTTTGAGGCCTTCGGATTCAGCTTTTAAGATGATTTCGTTCATCATTTTTTCAAAACTAATTTGAATAAGCTTTCTTTTATCAGGATTATTATTAACTAAATCAAATAGACTATTGAAATTAATCGTTGGCGAGAAGCGTGTTTCACATATTGATTTTATTGCATGAAAATTTATATCTTCTTGGCTAAGTTCAGGAAAAATATTCCTAACTATAAAATTAAACTTTGGTCTTATTAAACTAGGTACTCTAGATAAAAAATTTAGTTCTTTTTCTGAGACACCTTCAAAACTTATTTCACCGTTGTTGTCTTGATACTCTACTCCACAGGCTGCTAAACCTCTTAAATATAGTTCTTTGTTTTTAGGTTCAGTAGTGCTTCTTAAACTCCTTTCTATTATTCTGTTAACCCCTCTTGGACCTTCATGTTCCCCGCAAGTTAATACAAAGAATTCCTTGGCAAATTCTTTAACTGCATAGATATATTTTGATTCTAGTTCTCTAGTCATAGGATCTTTAACTAAAGGAATACATACTCCGTCAATGTCTTGAATAATTAAGATATTTTTAGAAGAAATTAATAGTTTTTGAAACTTTAAATTACTCGCCATATATTCCATATTTATAATTATTTCTCTTTTAATTTAATTTCTATATTTCATAGGAATTATAAATTAAAAAATTCAATATTTACAATAAATAATTTGCTATGGTCAAGAATTGCTTTAATGTAGAAAAATGTTGGTATGAATTAGAAATTAAAAAATTATCAAGTATTTCCAAAAATGAAGAATAATTTTATAGAAAACATAAATGATGAAAAATATTTTTATTCATTGATTGAAGATATAGAGAACAGCAAAGTTGGGTTCTATAGTGTTGGTTTATATCCTGCATCATTAGCATACAACTGTGCGATGCATAGAAAATCAAATAATATTCTCTTGGCTCCTCGAGAAGATAGAGATTTGTTGGGGGCTTTCTCAAATGATGTCCTTTCTGATATGGATAATGAGACTATTAAAAAGATTAAGAGAATGGGACATTATTCTTCAGAGGGTATAAGAAAGTCTTTTGATCTAAAAGATCTTCTCTTGGAATGTGAGATAGTTATTCTTGCTTCAAACAGTAACCACATACAAGATGATGTTAAACATGCTTTAAAACTAAGAAAAACTTTAAAAAGAGAAAATGTGGTTCTTGGCTGTCTCGTCGGCTCTTTTTGCATTGATAATAAAAACAAGAAACCTTTTATTCTCTGTCATAAATATCCAAATTTAGCTTTTTTTACAGGATTTCATCGTCACGGAGCTTTGCGAAATCCTAATGATAGTTTTACTGCAAATTTCTGCCATCCTGATGCCCTAACTGCTTTAATAGGAGCTCGAATTTTGAATCAATTGTCACCGAAAATCCAAGTTTCTCCTGGAGTGCATAATATTGAATGTCAATATATAAAATCAATAAAAAACATCTCATCCATATTTGCAGGTTTTGTAAATAACTTTCATTCCGATAAGCCAGGAATGCTACCTACTATTAATACGATTTTGTTAACTCAATGTTTGGATCAGGCCGCATCAGTTTCATTACAAGTTAGAAAAGAAAATAAATTAGATAATAAATATATATCATTAAAAGAACTTGGTTATGGTGAAGAAATAATTAGTGCAAAGGAAATAATAGATGATAAATTTTGTGAAAAGGGGGATTATACTTTCTCTCAACTAAATGCTGTTAAGGCTGATGTATTAGGGAGTATGACTCTACCAACTGAAGGAAGACCAACAAGGAATTTTCAGGCAGGACAAGTTTTATCAGATATGCTTTTGCAACTCCAAAGATGTCCAAAGGATGTATCAGAATTTTTAAATTGGTGTAATAAATACTCTCTAAGTCAAGGTGGTTTAGAAGGTCTAAAATCCTTAAAATTTTGGCCAGATATTTATAAAGAATTCAAAATCAGAAATAATAAATGTTCAATGATTAATCTGATTTATTTATGCTTTAATGCTAATTCAGAAGAAAAAAAAGAAATTTATAAGGTTTTAATAAGTTCAGAAGAAATAACTAATTTTTGCCAAGAATCTGTGAAATCTGAATTATCTTTAGAACTAAATGAAAAATTAAAAGGAGATTATATTTTTAATGATGTTGAAATCCTTTACAAGAAATTTTTTATTGGCACAGAAGAAAATGATCTTAAAAAAAATGAATATATCAATCAAATTTTAAAAAAAGATCCAAGTTATATAAATGTATTGAAAATTATTAATAAGTATTTTGATAATTGATTATTTATTTAATTTACTAAAAAGCTAAATTCCTCATTTATTTACTAATCTTGGTCACAGGGGTAGAATTATTATGGTTTTAAAAGGTTTTTTTTGAAAAAGGAATTATCACATCGTTCTCATGAACTGAAAGCTCTTGGATGGAATCAAGAAGACTTAACAAGATACGAAGATTTATGGGAATACAGTCAAAGATGGGGATTAATAAATTTAGAAAGAGAAGATAGACAGTTTTTAAAGAAAGCAGATAAGTTGCTACCAAAGATCCAAAATAAAAAGATATCCGTCAAAAAAACTATTGAAGAAAAATCATATTATTTATGGTTAAAATTTTACCTTGATGAAATTAATATTTTTAGTAATTCTAATCTTCCAAAAAATAAATATTGTGTTTGGACACTTTTAATAGAAGAGGAAATAAAACTTCTAAGAGAGTTGCAACCAGTTATGGGTCTTCCAGATACGATAAAAGCCAAAAATCTATTTGAAAATAGAAAAGAGCTCATAAATAAAGCCTTTATAGAATTTGATGCTAAAAACAATGATAAGAGTTTCAATTTTGAAGAGATTCTAAACAACTCTGAAAAAGATGTTGGTAAGAATTGGAAATCAATAACTGAAAAAGATCCTGAGGCTAATAAAACTTTTCCAATAATAGACAGTAAAAATATTGAGAAACTTAGATCTGTGATAAAAGAAGATTTGAGTTTATATATGAAAGATAACTATCCCTCACTAAAAGAGGAATTATAAATATTTATCTTTTTTTTGTTTTTTTTTTGGACTTTTTTAAGTTAAATAGATAATAGGATTATTTAAAAAATTTTGAGCAACCAAAAGTTCGAGACTCTTCAGTTACATGCAGGCCAGGTACCTGATCCAACTACAAATTCTAGAGCAGTCCCCATTTATCAAACCAGTTCTTATGTCTTTGATAACGCAGAACATGGAGCAAATCTATTTGGATTGAAAGAATTTGGAAATATTTATACTAGACTTATGAATCCCACTACAGATGTCTTCGAAAAAAGGATGGCAGCTTTGGAGGGAGGCATGGCAGCTCTCGCAACATCATCAGGTCAAGCGGCTCAGTTCTTGGCTATTGTAAACTGTATGACAGCAGGAGATAATTTTGTCTCTACATCCTTTCTATATGGTGGGACCTATAATCAATTTAAAGTACAATTTCCAAGATTAGGAATAGAAGTTAAATTTGCTGATGGTGATAGTATTGATAGCTTTAGGAATAAAATTGATGATAAAACCAAAGCAATATACGTCGAATCAATGGGAAATCCTCGGTTCAATATTCCTGATTTTGAAGGACTCTCTAAATTGGCAAAGGAAAATGGAATCCCTTTAATAGTGGATAATACTCTTGGTGCGGGGGGTGCTTTAATAAGACCAATTGATTTTGGCGCAGATGTTGTTGTAGAAAGTGCGACTAAATGGATCGGTGGACATGGAACTAGTATTGGAGGAGTAATTGTTGATGCAGGTACTTTTGATTGGGGTAATGGTAAATTCCCATTAATGAGTGACCCAAGCGCTGCTTATCATGGGCTCGTTCATTGGGACGCTTTTGGATTCGGTAGTGATATCTGTAAATCTTTGGGAGTACCTGATAATAGAAATATAGCTTTTGCGTTAAGAGCAAGACTTGAATGCCTCAGGGACTGGGGTTCAGCGCAGAGTCCTTTTAATTCGTTCTTATTATTGCAGGGTTTGGAAACTCTAAGTTTAAGGATAGAGAGGCAAACTTCTAATGCTCTTGAATTGGCAAAATGGTTAGATAATAATTCTAATGTAAGTAGCGTTAATTATCCTGGCCTAGAATCCGATCCCTATTATTCAAGTGCTAAAAAATATACTACTGGAAGAGGAATGGGTTGCATGCTGATGTTCTCTCTAAATGGAGGTTATGAAAATGCCGTTAAATTTATTGATTCTTTAAAATTAGCAAGTCACCTTGCTAATGTAGGAGACTCAAAAACTTTAGTAATTCATCCTGCTTCAACCACTCATCAGCAATTATCTGAAGAAGAGCAATTATCTGCAGGGGTTACTCCCACTATGGTAAGAGTTTCTGTGGGAATTGAGCATATTGATGATATAAAAGCAGATTTCGATCAAGCACTTTCACAAATCACTTAAGAAAGGAGATTTATTGGCTTTAATAATTCCTAGCAATTATCACAAGATAAGTGATGTTGAGAAAAATCATATATCTTGGATCGAACCAGAATTGGCAAAAAGACAGGATATCCGTCCTCTTAGGATTGGTATTTTGAATATTATGCCTCTTGGAAAGCAGTATGAATTTAATTTATTACATCCACTTGGGTTATCTCCTCTGCAAATAGAGCCAGTTTGGATTAAGCTCAAAACACACTCTTATAAAACATGGGATCTTACTCATCTAAATAATCTTTATATAACTTGGGAAGAGGCAAACAATCCTGAACCATTAGATGGAATTATTATTACTGGAGCACCTATTGAACACCTTGCTTTTGAAGATGTTAGATATTGGGATGAATTTGTAAAAATTGTAAATGAAGCAAGAAATACTTGTGCAAGTACTCTTGGGTTATGTTGGGCGGGTTTTGCTTTGGCTTATTTAGAAGGAGTTGATAAGAAAGTTTTTGATAGGAAATTATTTGGGGTCTTTCCTTTAAAAAGTCTTGTTCCTGGGCATCCTTTGATGGGTACACAAGATGATGAATTTATATGTCCTCAAAGTAGATTTGCAGGATTATCTGATTTGGATATGGAGAAGGCTCAAGATGAAGGGAAATTAAATTTACTGGCATATGGAGAAAACGTAGGATATACAATTTTCGAAACTAATGATCAAAAACAACTTATGCATTTAGGTCACCCTGAATATACGGTTCATAGAATTATTAGCGAAATTAAGAGGGATAAAGAGAAGGGAGATGTACCTCCACCTGAAAATTTTGATATAAATAGTTCAAAAACTGCTTGGAGATCTCATAGGAATTTGCTTTTTCAGCAATGGCTTTGGTTTTGTTATCAACAAGTTAGTCTTAATTAAATTTTTTTAATGAGCACTTTCAATACCACCTAGTCTCTCAAATAAGTTAAGACTTTCTTTATTTAACCCTACAATTTCAACTTTTGAACCACCATTCTGGAATTTTCTAATGATTTGCTCAAGAGCAACTACGCCACTTTGATCCCAAATATGAGCTAAAGACATGTCAATTACAATATTTTCTGGATGTTCATGAATATCAAATCCTTGTAAAAAATAAATTTTACTTACAAAAAATAATTGACCTTTTACTTTGTAGGTAGTTAAATTATTTTCTTTCGATCTTGAGACAGTTATAACTTTTGCGACTTTTCTGCTGAAAAGAATTGCAGCTAAGGCAACTCCTGCAATAACTCCAAGTGCAAGATTATGAGGTTTTGTAAGCATAGTAACGGCAAAAGTCATAATCATGACTGCAGTATCGCTTTTAGGTATCTTTCTAATATTTTTTAATCCATTTATATCTGCTGTACTAATTGCGATCGTTATCATTATTGCCACTAATGCAGCCATTGGTATTGCTCCAATCCAAGACTTCAAGAGGATAATCATAATTAAAAGAGATATACCTGAGGAGAGGGTTGATAATCTAGATTTGCCACCATTCTCAGTATTCATTACTGATTGCCCAACCAAGGCACATCCTGCCATTCCTCCAAATAAGGACGCCACAATATTTGCGATTCCCTGTCCTCTTGCTTCTTTATTTTTATTAGAACTTGTATCAGTTACATCGTCTAAAATGTCTTGAGTTAAAAAGGTCTCCATTAAACCCACGAGAGATATTGCAAGTGAGGTTGGCAAAATTATCCCTAATGTTTCAAAACTAAAAGGTACTTTCCCATTTTCTATTGATCCAAAAGGCAGAGAAATACTTGGTAATCCATCAGGTAATTTACCCAAATCGCTAACTGTTGGGACATCTAGATTAAAGAAAATGCTTATAAAAGTAATTACTACTATTGCGATTAGTTGAGATGGGATTACTTTTGTGATTTTTGGAAGACCATAGATAACTACTAACCCAAGGATTACAAGGATCCAAACTACTGGAATCTGAGAGTTAACTGGATATTGACTTAAAGTTTGTTCAACTAATCCTTTTGATTCTTTAATACCTATTCCTAACTGCGGTAGTTGTGCTTGAAATATTAAAAGTGCAAGTGCATTTACAAATCCACTTAATACTCCTGTTGGCACGAATCGCATTTGGTAGGCAAGTCTTAAATATCCCCATAAAATTTGGAAAATTCCAGTTAATATTCCAGCTGCAATAAGATATGGTACTCCTAATCCAGGAGCTTGTGATTCTCCATAAGTAACAAGTCCAGTCATCAAAAGAGCTGTTGAACCTGTTGCTGAAGTGATCATCCCCCTTCTTCCTCCAACAATCGCAATTGTTATAGATAAGCAAAATGCACCAAAAAGGCCAACTTTAGGATCTACACCAGCTATACCTGAAAAAGCAATTGCTTCTGGGATCATTGCAAAAGCAACAACTAAGCCAGAGAGAATATTTGACTTTGGATCATCTAACCAATTTTTAGATAAATATCTTGAAAAATTTGACATTATAAGTTTATTTATAATTATGAAGTTACCTTATAAAGGAGGCAAAATACCTTGTGGGTCAAAAATATTCTTTAAAGTTTTCAATTCATTCATTCTACTTCCAAAAGCTAATGTAAGTTCTTCCTCATGAGAATTTAAATGATTATGCAATTGGGCCAAGTGAATATTTGGATAAAATCTTTTTAGGTTATTCCACGATTTATAAATCCAGTCTAAAGCTACTTCCTTTTCTTGAAGATCATTTTTTTTCCATGATGCATATATCCAAGGTTTCCAAGTACTTTTTCTATGAACAAAAAAGCTTGAGCCATGATTTAACTTTTTAGTTTTGCAACCTAGTTGTTGAGAAGCAACATAACATGAATTATTTGGTTTATTGTTCATTATTTCATTCAAACATTTTATAAAAATTGGGATATTGTTTTTTAAATCTTCTCCAAGAAGACTAATTACCTCAGAATGGTTATTCTTATTTAGATCATATAAATTCAATGTCTTTGGGAAGAAATTTACTTTGTTAAAGTTCTCATAAAATTTCTTTTTTAGAGCGGGGAATTTGTCCAGAGGCATTAATGATTCTTCTGTTCTTTTATCTTCTAAATTATTTTTGAGTTCAGCAAAAACATATACGTAAATTTTTTGGGCATAAATCCATTGAAGACTAATATTTTCTGGAAATAACTCTGATAGTTTTATTATTTCTGATAGTTCATCTAGATTTACAAATCCTTCAATAACCTTAATTGGATTAGATTGGAAAGTCTTAAGTTCTATTTCGGTAATGATTGAGAAGAAGGGCGCTGCGCCCTTAATCGCTTCCCAAATTAGTTGTTTTTCTGGATTTATTTGATTTTTTTTTAAAGAGATAAATTTGCCATTACCTAAGAAACCTTTTATTGATTCAATATTATCAATGGCTAATCCATAGGCTCTACTAAGCGGACTCACTCCACCAGTAAGTATATAGCCAGCTCCAGGAAGTTTAGAAAGTCCGATAGGAAAACTTCGATTATGTTTTTCTAAATAATTTATAAGATCTCCCATTATTACTCCACCGCCAATTGTTACTAAATTGCTTTCTCTATCCAGGTGAATTTTGCTGTAATTTTTTCTTAGATCAAGAGTTTTAAAACCATTTTTAGCACAGCTAGAAGTTGTTCCTCCACTACATATACAAAGGTGCTCTAATTTTTTCTTAGAATAATTATCTTTATTAAATAAAGAACCATCAATGTCATAAATTAATTCCTTTAATTTTGCGTCCATTGAGTTAATATTTGGAATTTCAAGCAAGTTATGATTATTTTTCACTACTGAATATTGTTCTTTACTATTATGGTATAAGTAATAACTTAATTTTGGATAATTTAGATTCGAAGTTAAATAATCAAGTCGCGATTCTTATCTGTGGACACGGAAGTAGAAATAAACTAGCCATTACTGAATTTCAAGAATTAACTAAACTTATCCAAAAAAGATATCCAAACATTCTAGTTGAATATGGTTTCTTGGAATTTGCCAAACCTTCACTTGTTGATGCTTTGGAGAAATTAAGAGATCGTTCTATTAAAAAAGTAATTGCAATACCCGCGATGCTTTTTGCTGCTGGCCATGTAAAAAATGATATACCTAGCCTGCTTATAAATTATTCAAGTAAAACAGGTATTGAAATAATTTATGGAAGAGAATTAGGTATTAATAACTTAATGATTAGTGCAGCTTGTGAAAGAGTAAAAGATGTATTTAAACAAAATAATACTCTCAAACCTGAAGAATCATTATTAGTTGTTGTTGGTAGAGGCTCTTCTGACCCGGATGCGAATTCCAATGTTTCTAAAATTACGAGAATGATCGTAGAGGGTATCGGTTTAGGGTGGGGGGAAACAGTTTTTTCTGGAGTAACTTTCCCCCTTGTCGAACCCGGCTTGAAAAATGTAGTGAGACTTGGTTATAACAATATAATTATTTTCCCTTACTTCCTTTTCTCAGGGGTGCTTGTTACAAGAATAAAAAGGCAAAGTGATTTAGTTGCGATTAATAATCCACATATTTCATTTATACATGCAAAATATCTTTCATCGCAGTCTTATGTGGTTGAAACTTTTGTAGAAAGGATTGAAGAGATTCTTAATAACGAGGGCAAGAATTTTATGAATTGCTCAACTTGTAAATATAGATCAAATTTATTTGGCTTTGAAAAAGAAGTCGGGTTGACACAAGAAAGTCATCATGATCATGTAGAGGGTTTGGGTATAAGTTGTGATTTATGCGATCCTGAATGTAATGGTGCTTGTGAAATACAAAATCAAACCCCAAATCATAATAACCAAGGAAAATCAAATCTAGGAGAAGGTGATTACCTAGAACATGAACATGTAGAGGCTCATCAATATGAACATAATCATCATCACCATAACCATAGTATTTATCCAAATTCAAAACACCCTTTGGGACCTGTCACGCTTCGCTTGCCTAGTGAAGATCAAATCTTAAGAAAATCCGTTGAAAATAACTGAATCATCTGTCTCTTTCTCGGCTAAGTCTTAATAGACTCAATATATATAAGCATTCTTAATATAAAATCTTGAAAGCATTTTGAACTAGATTTTCCACATTTTCTAGGTTGTTTTCCACGTCCAAATCCACATCAGATCAGAAATGCCAGCAGTTTTAAAAAAAAACAGGACTTCAACATTATTGTTGACTTTTTGTAAAGATCTAATCAATTTCTTTATTTAAAAAAGTAATTTTTAAAAAACAAACTTATAACATGAGTCTCATTTGATAACTTTAAAATTTCACTGGCAGAATTTTTTTGATATTTTTGGAAAAAAATATCATTATATTCAAGTAATAAAAATAAATTAATGGATCAAATCAACCAATCAAATCTTA
Source organism: Prochlorococcus marinus XMU1404 (assembly GCF_017696175.1). NCBI lineage: Bacteria > Bacillati > Cyanobacteriota > Cyanophyceae > Synechococcales > Prochlorococcaceae > Prochlorococcus > Prochlorococcus marinus. The sequence continues at coordinate 628,879 of NZ_JAAORE010000001.1, forward strand.
ATGGGACAAAACTCGATGAGTGCTCCTTAAATAAAGTCTCTTTGGAAACAGAGCTTTCAGAAACTCTTTATAAAACCATGAAAGATTTCGTATTAAACAATCCAACTTGGGATCAATATAAACTTATAAATTCAGCCTTAGCTACGTTTCTTGTTCAAAATGGATGTACTGATAATTCTGTCTCAGAAATTTATTTAAATCAATTATTTACTCCCTCTAAGTCTTTTTGATATTTAAACAGGCTCTTCTGCACAAGGCCATCATTGTAAGTGTGGGGCTCTGCCAAGATGATGTTGGCCAGCATGCTCCATCTAATACAAGTACATTCTTGCATCTCCATAATTTATTAAATTTATCAACTACGCTATTTTCTTCACAAATTCCCATAGGTGCTCCTCCTACTTCATGAATGTAATATCCTGGAGGAGGAGGACTGTCTGATAGAGCGATCAAATCTTTTGTAAACAAACTACCTAATGGGATATTTATTAATTCATCAATATTTTTTATTTCTCCATTCGCAGCATCTATTGATTTTCGGATTGTTTTTGCCATGTGCTTTGCCATATTTAACTCATTCTCACTCCATTCGAATTCAATGTAAGGGATTGGAATGCCCCATTCATCAGTTCTTTTTGAAAGTGAGACTGAGTTTTTCTTTCTAGGAAGGACTTCACCATGCGCAATAAGGAAGCCAATGGATGTGTTTTGGTCTTTTTGCAGAAATTTAGGTATTCCTAATCTATCAATTGCTCCCCAAATTCCATAACCTCTATGGAAATTTATATTCTCAATTTTTGGAAGATTTGAACCAAATGGAATAAAGAAGCTCCCAGCTCCAGAAAGATTTGGAGAATTATCTAATGCTTTTTCTGAGACATTTGTCTTTGGGACTGAAAAAAATCTACAGATAGATATATGATCCATGAGGTACTTACCTAATTTCCCCGAATCATCTTTAAAACCTGAGGAATTTGTTTTATATTCTGAATTCAGTAATATTCTCAGTGTTGAAATTGTTGATGCGCAAAGAAGAATTAAATCACAATTTAATATTTCCTTGCATCCATTTTCTAGGTTAACGATCGTTAATTTTGATGCGAGCTCTGTTATCTTGTTAATTTCAAAAGACTCCACTAAGTGATTAGAGATAATTTGCACATTCCCAGTGTCTAAAGCTTTTTTAAAAGTGCTTCCTAAACTAGATGAAGTTGGCCATTGTTCATCTTTTACGGATGAATTGCGATCAAATCCTCTTGATTGGATAAATGGGTATTTTAATTTTGATTTAACTTTGCTGCCAAAAATATTTTCATTTTCTGTAAGAGGGATTTCACCAATATATTTTCCGTTTGGAACTTCCTTGATATCATCTTTTCTTCCATAAATTCCACAGAAATTTTCAATAAAATCATAGTGAGGGGAGAGTTCATCGTAAGAAATAGGCCAGTTTGGCCCAAATCCGTCTTTTTGGGCGGGCTGAAAATCTTCAGGGGAAAGTCTTAATGTAATGCCTCCCCAAGTTAATGATCTCCCTCCATATTGCTTACCTTGAGTCCAAAGGAAGGGCTTATTTTCTGGGTAGTGATAAGGATGCTTTATTTCATTTGAATATAAATCAGGATTATTTTTCCAATAACCAGGATGTTGGCATTGATTGGCATGTTTTTTTGTTAAAACTCCTGATAATCTTTTTAATGTACTTTTTGGCTCATAATTACTAGCATCAAGCCTTTTGATTTTTGGTCCGGCTTCTATGACTAAAACTTTTATCCCCTGTTCTGCTAATGAAAGTGCTGCTATTCCTCCTGTAGCTCCAGAACCAACAACAATTGCATCATAAGGACTTATATCCAAAATCTAGTTTTTAATTTGTTATTTCAATAAATATAGCATTCAGTAAATAATTAATTTTTAGATTTCAGCTTAAGAAGTTAGAATTTATTGAAATACTATTCAAAAAAATGAGATTTATATTTTTAACTGTTTTAATAATTGTTTTAACTCTCCCTTCTAGAAGCTTCGCTGCGTTGGATTATGGTAAACAATCCTTGGTAGGAGCTGATTTTTCTGGATCTGATTTAAAAGGAGCAACTTTTTATTTGACTGATTTACAAGACGCAAATTTATCAGGTTGTGAGCTCCAAAATGCGACTCTTTATGGAGCAAAGTTGAAAGATACTAATTTAAGTAACTCCAACTTAAGAGAAGTAACTTTAGACTCAGCTGTTTTAGATGGAACAGATTTATCAAATACTAACTTGGAGGATTCTTTTGCCTATAGTACACAGTTTGAAGATGTAAAAATACAAGGTGCAGACTTCACAAATGTTTTTTTGCCAAAAGATATTGTTAGGGAGTTTTGTGAATTTGCTTCTGGCACTAATCCAATCACAAATAGAGATACTAGAGATACTTTAGAGTGCGATTACATTTAAATTTATGCACATAAAAGTTCTTTTCTAATCTTTCTTTGTTTATAAAGTGATCTTCCAATGGGCCAACCTAATGTAGATAAATGTCTCATTAAAGAACCTGAGTATTTGAAATAAAGATTATCTGAATATTTGATACCAAGTTCTTTTAAAGTGGTTACTAATAAAAATAGATCTTTCTTGTTGCCTTTTTTCATATCCAATAATATTAATTCCTCACTTGATAATTTTTTTTCTAGAACCTTATCATTTTTAGCAAAACCAACTTTAAGTGAATTAAATTTATCAGAATAAAGAGTATAAATTATTCCATCTTTGTATTTATCTGTAGAAGTATCAACATTAAACCTTGATGAGATTAATTTTTTGTATCCTTTTATGATTCTTCTGTTATTCATAATTATTTGATCTCATTCTGAGTTATTTCGTATTTTTCCAATAGATTGTTTACTTCTGCTAGAGCAATCCTCTTTTGACAGGCAGAGTCATATCTATTAACTGCTACTGAAGGTATTGAACCTTTGCTTTTCATTTCCCTAATACCAGTTTCTAAACACTGAAAAGCGACGCTGGATAGATCTCTCCCTTCTGCTGCTGCCCAAACTTTTAAAAGATAAGTGAGATTTGACGGTACTGAGATCTGAACTTTGTTTGAATTTGAAGTATTTAATGAAATATCATCAAGACTAATTTCTTTAGAGGAAATAGTTTCTTTAACCTTTCTCTTCAAAATTTTTACTTGGCTTATAGCGTCCTCTTTATTCTTGATTTTTTGCTCTATGTCAAATAATTCTTCTTCAGAATTAATTAAAGCTTCTAACGCCCATTTAGCATCATCTTTCGCAATGGCGGTTCTATCAAGCCATTCATCTCTTATTTTTGACCAATTACTAGGCATAAGCTTTATGCGTTAATTCTATAATAGATAAATCTGAATAGATTGTCTATAAATTCTAATTAGATTTAATATGGAATATATAAAATTAAATTTCTAAGAACCCCTTATCTTAGGAATAATTTTTTTTACCAATTAAAACTGTAGAATTTATCCAATATGATTTTTTAGGTATTCCCCCCGTTAATTGCAAGCGATTTATTAGATAATTCAAAAAATTTTTATTTTAGTTATTTGTTTATTAAATTAAAAACTCCTGGAGCTTCTAATCTCTTTCAATCAGTTCAATTTTATATCCATCAGGATCCTCAACAAAAGCCAAGATAGTAGTACTGTTTTTCATTGTTTTAGGTCTGGTTGTTATTTTACAACCATTATTTTCTAATTCTTGGCAAATAAGATGAATATCTTTTACTCCGATAGCTATATGACCATATTTATCCCCAAGTTCATAGTCTTCGGACTTTTTGTCCCAGTTATAAGTTAATTCAATTACTGTGTTTTCTTTTTCTGAGCCATAGCCAACAAATGCCAAAGTGAATTTCCCATGAGGGTAATCCTTTTTTCTTATTAGATTCATTCCTAATCTATTTACGTAAAAATCAATAGATTTATCTAAATCTCCAACTCTTATCATTGTATGTAGGATACGCATTTTGAATTATGAACCTTATTCAATTATCTAATATTTAAAAACCATCTGCCAAAATTGATATTTACGAGGGTAAATCTTTAATTAAGCTCAGAAAAATTAGGTTAAAATATGAATACTAATTTTCAACAATATATTGAATCAAATAATCCAAAGACTCTCATCAGTATTTTTGTATACGTTGCCGTTAAAGGCATCAATACCTTTTGGATATTATTTGTTCTATAAATATTCTTTTTTAAAAATACTATTATTGATAACTTTCCCAATAGCAATAATTGAAAAATCTTTGCCTTTTGGGAGTTTTTTACTGTTTATAATTTTGTTTGCTGGATTAGCAAGAAACCCAAAAGTTCCTTATTTCGTCAGATATAACGCATGCCAAGCATTACTTATTGATATTGCTTTGATAATAATTTCATATCTCTTGAGAATATTTCCCATAGTTGAATTAAGTTCAGTAATTTTTATATTTACACTATGTATTTTTATTTATTCGATTTCTCAATGTATTTATGGAATCGAACCTGAAATACCCTTAATAAGCAAATCTGCAAGGATGCAAATTTAAAAAGATTTAGAGATTTCTGACTTTCTTCAGCACTCATTCAGAATAGATTCCCATCTCTCTTGACTTGCCTTAATTGCTTGCATTGGTGGATTGGCTCCCTCTATTTCAAAGGCTTTAATTAATGATTTATTAGCTAATAGGCCTAATCTTGCGGCCTCTCTTTGCCTAGAGCATACTTTTTTTCTTGATCCTTCTTTTAGATTATTTTCGATTTCTTTAAGAATCTGGCTAGCTTCATTAGATTTAGTATAAAAATCATTCATATAAACTTCAAGTGCAGTATCAGCTAAAATTTCAACTGGACAGATAATTGTGATTAAGCACACTATAAAACTTGTAAATAAAAATAATTTCATGAGGATCTTAAGAAAAATTTTTGGCCGATCTTTTTAATACTAAGTAAAAGGTAAGAACGCTAATTGTTCCTGATGGTCCTATTAAAATATGCCAAAATTGATCACCACTCATTGAGAGCCTTGTTCCAAAGAAAGTTGTAAAAAAAATACCAAATATTGGGTACAAGATAAAAAGCCAATCTTTGAAAATTCTTTGCCAATTTATTATTAGAAAGATACTTATTATTACTTGAAAAATAAGAGCAATACTTTTATCAAATAAAAAATATGACATTATTGAACATAGAGAGATGCAAAAGTTAGTTGCTTGAATAAATTTATTTTTTATAACTGATATTGATAAACATGTAAGGCCTAAAGATAGGAAAGAATAAAATAACCAATTAAAAAAAGATGAATGATCTACATAAATCCAAGATGTTTTGGTATGATCTATCATTTCAGAAATCGATGCTAATCCTAAAAAAATAAAACCGAAAGGTATGAATTTATTCGTGCTTAAATGTTTGAATTTATTGGTCGATCTAATTCCTAATAATATTGGGATGATTGCTGCTTGAAAATGGGCAAATAATAAAATTGAAAAAAACAAAATAAATTCTCAAACTCAATTCATCTAAAATTTAAATCCAAAAACCAGTTCTTGGTTATCTTAGTAGAGAAAGATACCATTGCCCAATTACTATAATTAATATTGTAAGAACAAAAGGGAAAGCAGGATATTTTGTTTGGAAATTAGCTGGTGGCCAAGGAGACCAAGATATTAATCTACCTTGAGGCTCATTTGAAATGACTTTTTTCTTCGATTTTTTGGATATTAAATTATCTGTGGCAAATCCTTTACTCATAGTCCAAATAACATTAATCCTAACAAGAATGAATCAAAAGGGCGTTTATATTATTCGCTTGAATTTCAGTTGCTTTTTATTAGAACGGAGGGGGTGGGATTCGAACCCACGGTGCCCTTGCAGACACGCTAGTTTTCAAGATTAGATCAATCCTAGTTATATCAAGGGATTTAGTCGTTTTAATGAAATATTTTTGCCACTTTTGTGCCACTTAAATTTTAAATAAGTAATTAAGAAATACGGTTGATTTTTCTATCCAACTTCTAAGCGTTTCATTTATGAACTTAAAATTTTTAAGGGAGGATATTAACTCTTATATATTCCTTACCATTACGTTCGAACTTATCGCATATAGCAGTTTGCCTAACCATACCTCCAAATGAGTTTGTTGCTCCAAAATCTATCGTTGCCGCTCCATATTGTTTATATTTTCCAGATGTTTTAACAACCTTTGCACTATAAAATTTGTAAGAACTTGGATCTTTTAATTGTTCTTTTATTCCATCTTTACACCAGATTTTTGCATAAATATCAGTAAACTCACGAGGTTCTTTTACAGATCCACCTCCGTTATTAATTAACGCTACGCAACCACCAATAATTGCAACTAATCCAACAGTAACAAAAGGAGTATATTTCTTTGTTAGTTTGTCTAATTCTTTTTTCGCTTTTTCTTCTACCTCCTTAGCTAATTTTGCTTTTTCTTCAGGAGAAAGTTTATCGTAAGCTTCTTGTTCTTCAGGAGTAGGTAAAGCCATTAAAAAAATCTAATTGCCCCTTATTTTAGATCGACTGTCAACTAAATTCTCCTTTTATGTTTGTGCCGAATCTGTGCCACTTTTCTTCATCTGCTTACATGAAATAACGCGAAATCTAGTGAATTACGATCGAAAATAATGAGCAATAAAAAAACCCCCTCAGGAGTAGTTTTATGAAAGTCAGTTATAGACACGGAGGGGGTGGGATTCGAACCCACGGTGCCCTTGCAGACACGCTAGTTTTCAAGACTAGAGCCTTAAACCACTCGACCACCCCTCCAGGGATAAATATTTAGATTTAACTTTTGAATTATAGCAGTATTGAGTTACAGAATTGTTTTTTACTTTAATGGATATTTAAGAATAAAATGTCTTATTTCATTTCTATTCAATTAATTAATCTGCTATTTAACTTAACTACCTAACATAGAAAGTTAGTAATTAGAAAAGTTTTCGGAAATCTAAAATACATAAATTTAAAAATAAAAAAAATTAATTTTCCTAATTAATTTTCTAAATTACGATGCAATTTTTTTAAATAAAATCATTTGAATTTTCTTCCTTTGTGATGATTTCTTTTTTAACTTCAAACGAATCAAATATCTCGTCCTGTATTCCTAAATTATCAAAATTATCTGTACTTGCTATGTTAGATCTGATAATTTCTTCAAAACTTATTTCATTTTGATCGAATGGATTAATAGATGCAAACTCTTCTAAAGATTGAAGAGGATCATTAATTCTTTGTGAGGATAAAAGTGAATCTTGTTCTTCTAATTCTCTTGGCAAGGCAATATTATTCATTGGAAGTCTTGTTATCTCATCTCTAGAGAAATCATGATCATGTATTGAGAATTCGTCTCTGCCTTGGTCAATAGTTTTAAAAGAATTATTAGCTAAATAGTAATTATCAACGAATCCATTATCTGAAATATCTTGTAAAAGGCTATATCTAAATGATCCATCTTCGTTAATTATAGTTTCCTCCGAACCCCACATATACTTAAGAGCTTCTAAGTCAGTCTGAGAGAATTGTGGAGCATAATCCGATGATATAGTCGATCCATAGAATGTAGGATTTCGTTGTTCGAAATTATATGACATTGCAGTATCTACAGTTGTATGCCAAGTTCCGTAAGGATCATGCCCGGGATGATCAAGGCCCAGGGCATGACCTATTTCATGAACAATAATATCCGCGCTTCTTTCATTAATATTACCGCTTGCAAGATTTCCATATTCATTATAAATATTTATTTTATTTAGACCTGTTCCTCCAAATTCATCTTCATACCACCAATCCCAACCACTTTGATCTTGCCAAATTATTTCAACAAAAGCGTCTTCAATATAGTATGCATCTTGATTAATAGTTGATAGCCCTAATAAGCTTTCATCGTCTTGTATAAAATCATTAGTATCAATTTTATAGATTCTAATTAAGGCATCATTTTCGTTGTAAACCCTTGTGAAATCAAGAGATATATTATCATCCATTTGCTTAAATGTATTTTCTATAAATAATTCTTCTACTTCTTCATGTGAATTAGTTAGATTTAGATAACCAGAAAGAAATCCTTTATCCCCATATGAATCATGGATGTAATATGTAATGTCTGGTCTTATGTAATCTCTGTAAGGAATGTAGCCTTCTACGAAGGTCATTGACCAATCAGATGAAACTAAATCATCGATAGATACGGGGTTAGAACCAGTTACATAAATTCCAGAATCATAATCAATACCAATCATTCCATCATTATTTAGATCTAGATTAAAGTTTGTCTCGAGAGAGATAAATGTATTATCAGGAGTTAGGCCAGTGAAAAGATTACCTGATAATCCAGTGTTGCCATCATTTATATAATCCCAATTGCTGTCATGTTGAGATAACCAGAAGGTTGTTTCATTTACACCATCATCATATTCCCAGATAACAGAGTTAACACCATTGATTATTTCCGCTCCAAGAACAGAGTATCCTGCCCATGTACTGCTTCCAACATGATCTCCAAACCATTTTATGTATTTTGTATTACCTTGAGAATCTCTTGCATAGGCTAAATCATCTTGATCTTTCAACAAAGTAATATTTCCTTCTGATTCAACTGTTGAATAATTGACCTCTTTACCTTTGACATTAATAGTTTGAGATGTAGAGGTATAATTTTCCCCATCTGTAACTGTGTAATTGAAATTAAAGGATGAATTGCTTAATGTTTCTGGAACTGTAAAAGATAAACTATTTAGAGAATTGGTATATCCATTGCTATTTATCGCCATATCAAGGCTAATGTTTTCTGAATGACTTATTGGCAGATAAGCCTTATTGGTTGAATAATCAAAAGTTAAATATCCATAATTAGTCCATACATCGCCTATCGATAAAGTATCTCCTTCTGGGTCAACAAAACCTTGTAATAAATCATATCCATAAACTGTAATGTAGTCTCCAACTTCCACATCAGTAAATGTCTTAAGATTGCCAGAAAGGACAGGAGCTTGATTTGCCCTTTCCCCTATAAATGCATCATTATCAAGGTCAAGATTGAAGTTAGTTTCTAACTGATAGAGCTGTTCAATCGAATCAGGCATATATGAAGATACAGTAGACCAGTTATTATCATGCTGACTTAACCAGAAACCTGGCCCATCTCCGTAATCGTAAGTCCATAGAACAGAGTTGATTCCATTGATATTTTCTGCTGCTACTAACTGATAAGCTCCCCACATATTTTGATAAACATGTTCCCCGTAGTATGTAATAGCATTTGTATTACCCTGTGCATCACGAGCAAAGCCAAACTCATCATCATCAATTAAAAGCGTTATATTCCCCTGAGAATCAACTGTTGTTAGGGAAGGAGCCTTGAAGGTAACGGTGGTTGTGCCATCGATACTGCCTCCGAATTCATCGGTAACTGTATATGCAAGTTCTACATCACCAGTTAAATTGGCATTACTTGGAGATATTCTCCACTCTCCATGATTTATTTCCTCTATGAGGACATTATTGGAAGAAGTTTCTACAGAATCTATATATAAATAATGATTTTCCGGATCAGTATATCCATCTAACAGATCCCACTCATAGAGATAGAAGTCTTCTCCCTGCTTGACGTCAAATGTCGGGATCTCGAATCCCGCAATCCTGACTGGATCTTTATTGTCGAAACCAATAGAACCATCATTATTGAGGTCAAGATTAAAGTTAACTTCTGTTTTATAGAACTGCTGATCAGGAAGCTCTCCATGGTTAGGATTTCCAATATTGCCTGCATACCCATCAGTGACATAAGACCAGTTGTTATCGTGTTCAGCTAACCAGAAAAATTCAGCATGAGAATCACTATATTTCCAAATAACAGAATTAATTCCATTAATTGTTTCGGCTCCCAAGACAGAATATCCGGCCCACATATAGTCATAAATCTGTTCTCCGTAATATGTAATCTCCTGTACGTTGCCTTGAGGATTTTGAGAATAAAAATATCCAGAATCATCTTTTAATAAAGTGATTTCTTTTTCTGATTCAACTGTTTCATATTGATCATTTACCACTGGATCAACTACTGGAGCAGGATCAGCTACGGGAGTAGGATTAACTACGGGATTAGGATCAACTACGGGATTAGGATCAACTACAGGATTAGGATCAACTACAGGATTAGGATCAACTACAGGATTAGGATCAACTACAGGATTAGGATCAACTATCGGAGCAGGAGTTGGTTCTGTAGAAGAATAATTATTTGTGAATGTTGTTGTAAATTGATATCCTTCTGTACTACCGCCAATTATTAAATTACCGTTAGGTAATATTTGTAGGGACCCTATAGAACTTATTGAGTTAAGAGTTATATCATCACTAGGATCAACTATTGATTTATCCTGATTGTAATTTTGAAGATCTATTTCTAATATATTGAATGATTTATCTTCTTTATTTATTGAGATTATTCTATGATCGAATTGAGCATAGGTTCCAAGTTCTATTCTTAAACCGCTCTGATAACCGCCAACAAATCCCTCATTGTAGACAGATAAATAAATATTAGAATCTGTTGTCCATATCTCATCAATACTCACTCCATTAAGCGATGACAGATCTTCCCATTTATTAATTAAATTACCATCCTCGGACATTAATCCAAGTGTGAAATTATCTATGCCATATGTATGGTGAGTTACTGATGATCCAAAATCTCCTACAAAATAAATTGAATTATCTTTATTAATCCCTAAATCATATATTCCTTCATTGTAATAGCCTGTAGCTAGATTCTTTTTCCATTCAATTACTTCTGAATCTGCTCCATATTTTATTATAAATGGATCACCACCTAATCCGCTCCATTCGTCATTCCCCGAGCCAATCGGAAAAACTCCAGTGCCTGCACTTCCCGCGACAATGACAGCACCTGTATTATCAACTTCAAAATCATAGATGGTTCCGGCGAGTCCTATAGGAAGTTTCGAGATGATTTCTCCATTACTATCTAATTTATTTATATTTATGTTTGATAGTTCTCCTGTATCAAATTCTGGACCGGCAGTGGAAAAATATACATATCCGTCCTTGTCAAGCTTAAGATTTGAATTGCCCTTGTAGTTGTAATCATCTTGATAAATTAAATAATCAGTAAACCTTGTCCACAACCTTTCTCCTTCTGGATTATATTTTGCTACGTAGAAATGTTCAGATTCGTGTCCTACTATCTGATCATCCATATTTTCTCTTGTTGAACCTGATACATACACAAATCCATCTTTGTCAATTTCGATATCTTCAATATCATTATCTTCTCCAATTTTTACATTCCAAATTTCATTCCCTTGGTTATCTGTTTTAATTAAGTGAGGTATCCATACTTCGACCTGTTTTCGCAAGTCATAGTTATATTCACTTTTTGTAGTGGCGTATAAGGAATAAAAATTGTTTTCATTATCTGCTTTAGATGGACCTCCAGTTATGTTTGTATAAACATCTGGAGCAAATCTACCTTCTCCATCTTCAACTAATTGATAAAGAATAGTTTCTTGTGTGAAGGGATTAGAAGGATCAAATACAAGAGCAGGATCAACTATTGGCGCAGGATCATTTATTGGAGCGGACTCATTAGTTGCCTCAGGTATGCCAATTGCAGGAGAGTTAGAAACTACATTTATTATTTGTGTTGTCTCAATAGAGTTACCGTATTCATCGTTAACGGTATAAGAGAATTCTATTGGCCCAACTGGTGTATTCTCTGGAACAGATAAGGCAACAATTTCATTTCCTTCAATTAATTCAACAAACTCAAGTGATAGATATAGATCATTAGCTATCGGAAGTGTTCCAGTTAGAGCATGTTGATCAATAATCATATTTCCATACTCAGTACTTACCTGACCTACATAAAGTGCATCTCCATCTGGGTCTGTGAATCCTTCCAATAATTCAGATGATGAGATTGTAATCGTATTTCCTGGCTCAACCTCTTTAAGTGTGGCTTGTTGTCCAGATAATATGGGTTCATCATTATTAATCGCATGGCTAAATATGAGAAGCTCCCCACTTGGACTTCTCCAATGAGAATTAAGGTAGCTATTTAATAACCCGCTAAGATCATCAGTAAAGTGTGCATTAACATAAAAAGTTTCATCTCCTTGAGAGACATCAAATTGATATGCTGAAGTTTCAAATGATTGAAGAGAAGGATTTGTTGTATCTGGAATTGAATTTATTACTTCAAATTCATTTCTAATTCCTAAATTACTTAAATCGTCATATGTATAGAAACGATAATTACCAACTGCATCAGTTATGGAGAGGTGATCTAAGGTCCAAGTACCAATTTCAGAATGTTCAGGTACAGTTACTACAATGTCTTCATAAGATAATTCTTTGTCGGTTAGGGTAAATTGATACTCGTAATAATCTTCAAATGTATTTATGCCTCTATAATCTTCATACATGTGCGCCCAACCAGATATAATCTTATCCCCACTTGGACTTCTCCAAGCAAAGTTAGTTGAGCTTGAGTCAGTATCAAAGCCGCTGAGGTCATCAATAAAGTTGGTATTTACATTGAAGGTTTTATCTCCTTCAGAGACATCAAATTGATATGCTGAAACTTCAAATGATATAAGAGAAGGATCTGTTGTATCTGGAATTGAATTTATTACTTCAAATTCATTTCTAATTCCTAAATTACTTAAATCGTCATATGTATAGAAACGATAATTACCA